>NZ_JBFUME010000003.1:0-613591 GCF_054049535.1 Aeromicrobium sp. P5_D10 | reverse complement strand
CATGCCCTGGCAGCTCGCGCGCGCGCCACGCGTACGGGACTCGTCCGCGAAGCCTGCGGTGAAACTGCCTACGCCGCCGGTAAATGGGCCGAGGCGCTCTCAGAATTCCGCACCGCCCGCCGCATGAACGGCAACACCGCCTACGCACCCATGATGGCCGACTGCGAACGCGCCCTCAAACGCCCCACCAAAGCACTTGAGTACGACACCCCCGAAACCCGCTCCCACCTCGACGAAGCCGGCAACATCGAACTCACCATCGTGGTGGCCGGTGCCCGACGCGACCTCGGACAACACGACGCAGCACTGCGTCTCCTCGAAACCGAGCCCCTGCACACCAAGGGTCGTGGGGAGTGGGTCCCGCGGCTGCGCTATGCCTATGCTGACACGCTGCTCAGCGCTGGCCGCAAGGACGATGCGATCGAGTGGTTCCATCGCACCGTTGCAGTCGACGGCAACAAAACCACCGACGCCGAACAACGCCTCACCGAACTCGGTGAGACGCCGCAGAGCTGACCCAGCGAGCCGTTATGCCTGGGTGGCAGTTTCGATGATCCAGGCGAGTTCCCAGGCTCGTTCCTTCCAGGAGGCGTAGCGGCCGCTGACGCCGCCGTGGCCGGCGTGCATTTCGGTCTTCAACAGGATCGGCGCACCGCCGGTGGCGCTGGCACGCAGTTGCGCTACCCACTTGGCCGGTTCGACGTACATGACCCGCGTGTCGTGCAGGCTGGTCACCGCGAGAATCGCCGGATAGTCGTGCTCACCGACGTTCTCGTAGGGGGAGTAGGACTTCATGTACGCGTAGACGTCGGGATCGTCGAGGGGGTTGCCCCACTCATCCCATTCGATGACCGTCAGTGGCAATGACGGGTCGAGGATCGTCGTGAGGGCGTCGACGAACGGAACCGCGGCCACGATGCCGGCGAATGCGTCTGGCGCGAGATTGGCGACTGCGCCCATCAATAGCCCGCCAGCACTGCCGCCCTCCGCGATGAGCCGGTCGGCCGAGGTCCAGCCTTCATCGACCAGATGCCGTGCACTGGCGATGAAGTCGGTGAACGTGTTGCGCTTGTTGAGCTGTTTGCCGTCGTCGTACCAGTGCCGACCAAGCTCTCCGCCGCCTCGCACGTGCGCGATCGCGAAGACGAAGCCGCGGTCGAGCAGCGACAGACGCATGACCGAGAAACTTGGGTCCATGCTGGCTTCGTAGGAGCCGTAGCCGTAGAGCAGCGCGGGCGCTGAGCCATCGCGCGGAGTGTCTTTGCGGCAAACGATCGATATCGGAACACGGGTTCCGTCGTCGGCGATCGCCCAGGTGCGGTGCTGCTCGTACTGATCGGCATCGTAACCGCCGAGAACAGGTGCCTGCTTGCGCAGGATCAGTGTGCGGTTCTCCGGGTCGTAGTCGAACACCGAGGACGGCGTGACGAATGAACCGACACCGACTCGGATCAGCGGTGGGTCCCATTCGGCATTCGAACCGACGCCGCTGGTGAACAGCTCCTCGCCGAAGTCGATCTCGGTCAACTCGCCGATGCCATCGGGCCCGATCGGCATGATTGCTACCCGGGCCAGCGCGTCGCGACGCAATGAGATCACCAGATATCGTGCAAAGACATCGACATCTTCTAGGCGGGTCGTATCACTGCCGGTCAGGATGACCGTGCGGTCTTCGGGATCGTCGACGGGCACTGTGACGAGTTCGAAGTTGAGCGCATTCTCGTTGTGCAGGATGACGAAGCGGTCTTCTCCGTTGACGACCGCATGTTCCAGCGAATACTCGACACCTTCGCGGCGGGGGAGTACTACGCGGAATTCGCCCTCGGGCTGATCGGCTTCAAGCACGCGATACTCGCTGGTGATCTTCGAGCCGATTCCGATCACGAGATAACGCTCGGAATGGGTCCGGCCCACCCCGATGAAGTACCGCTCGTCGGACTCCTCGAAGACGAGGACGTCGTCGCCGGTCGTGCCGACGGTGTGGCGCCACACACGATGGGGGCGCCAAGCGTCGTCGACAGTCGTGTAGAACAGGTGACTGCCGCCCGCTGACCAGGTGGCCCCGGCGCTGGCGCCGGCGATCTCGTCGGGAAGCACTTCACCGGTGCGCAGATCTTTGATGCGGATCGTGTAGCGCTCATCGCCTTGCACGTCGATCGACCAGGCAAGGAAGTTCTCGTCATCGCTGATACTGAAGGCGCCGAGCGAGAAGAACTCGTGACCTTCGGCCTCCACATTGGAGTCGAGCAGGATCTGCTCGCCCGGGATGGCGGTTTCGGCGTCGAGGTCAGGCGGCGTCCAGTCGTCGACGTCGTTGACCGCGCAGCGGCAACGGATCGCGTATTGCTGTCCCTCGACAGTGCGGGCGTAGTACCACCATGCGCCGTGCCGCGTGGGTACCGACATGTCGGTCTCGAGGGTGCGGGACTTGATCTCGTCGAATATCTGCTGACGCAGCGGCTCGAGATGCGCCGTTGCCGCGTCGGTGTGTGCGTTCTCTGCTTCGAGATAGGCCAGCGTGGCGGGATCTTCCTTGTCACGCATCCACTCGTAGGCGTCGACGAAGTCGTCGCCGTGGTGACTGCGCGTGATGGGGCGGCGCTCGGCAACCGGCGGGGGAACGATGGAAGCAGGGACAGTCATGTCTGAAACGTACCGGTGTGCCCCGCACCGAGTGCAGGGTCATCGGCCGCAAAGGTGTGAACAGGTCCCGGCGGCGTCCACCGGGTTTCGAAACGGACTGTCACTCGGCCGAGCCCGGCTCCCCAGACCCAGCCGTCGCCGTGGGCTTCGTGGTGCACGTCCATGCCCGGATGCCAGCGCAGGGGGCGCTCCTCGGGAGTTTCGGGCTCGTCGTGTTGATCGACCGGCTCGTCGATCTCTTCGTCGGCGAACAGGTCGTCCTGCACCCAGTCGGCCAGGCCGCTGACCCCGACACCGAGGAGGCGTAGTCCATTGCTGATGTCCTCGCCGGCGAGGAGACCGCGAGCGGTCGTCGCGAGGATGCGGGCATTGTCCGTCGGATGGGGCAATGTGGAGGATCGGGTATGTGTCTCGAAGTCGTGATGACGCATCTTGAGTGTGATGGTGCGTCCTGACAGGCCGTTCTTGCGCAGTCGTGCCGACACGCTGCGCGCCATTCGGTCGATGATGGTCTCGAGCTGCAGCCGATCGGAGATGTCTTGGTCGAAGGTGTCCTCGACGCTCACCGATTTGGTCTCACGATGCGCCACGACAGGACGATCGTCGATGGCTCTGGCCAGGCGGTGCAACGACCGACCTGACGATTGGCCGAGCAGCCGGACCAGTTCATCCTCGCTGGGCACGCGAAGGTCGTCGACCATCACGATGCCGACCCGGCGCAGGCGTTCTGCCGTTGCCGGACCGACACCCGGTATCGCGGTGACCTGCATCGGCCCGAGGATCGCGGACTCAGCGCCGGGGGCGACGATGAAGACGCCGTCGGGCTTGTTGATCTCGCTGGCGATCTTGGCCATCAGTTTGGAGGACGCGACACCGACCGAAGCCGTGAGGCCGCCGGTGATCTGGGTGATGTCGGCCCGGATCGCAGCGACGATCTCGGCGGTACGGTTCGGATCGAACTCGCTTCCGGCCGACAGATCGACGAATGCCTCATCGAGCGAGAGGGGTTCGATGAGTTCGGACTCCTGCCGGAGCCGATCCATGACGAGGCGGCTGGCTTCGCGGTACGCGTCGAATCGTCCGCCGAGGAACGCTGCGTGGGGGCAGCGGGCCCGGGCCTCGGCGGTGCGCATGGCTGATCGCACGCCGTGCACGCGCGCCTCGTAGGACGCCGTCGCGACCACTCCGCGCTGGCCGATCCCGCCAACAATGACCGGGCGTCCGCGCAGGGAGGGTTTGTCGCGCTGTTCGACCGACGCGAAGAAGGCATCGAGGTCGAGATGCATGATGGTCCGCCGTGAGGTCGGGGTGCTCACCGCAGCGGACGCCATGAGGACATTGTGACCGGTGCCTCCGACATCTGTGTTGTCCACATGCGCGCGCCTTGATCTGGTCGTCCACAGACGGGCCATGTCCGGGTGCTCACCCCCGGGTATGAAGGTGAGGCTGGCTGTATGACCAATTCACCCACGCGATTCACGGCCCACGATGTTCCCGACTTGATCAATGCGCTGCCGACGCTGTTCGGTTTCCGTCCTCGGGAGTCCCTTGTCGCGATCGCGACGCACGGGCCCAGGCGGCGATTCGGCTTCCGAATGCGTATGGACCTGCCGGGTGTGGCGTCTTCAGCGGCGGCAGCACGAATGGTCGTGGGCCACCTGCGTAACAATCACGCGGAGGGGGCGATTCTGATCGCGGTCACCCAGCACCAAGACACCGCCCTCGCACTCCTGGACGCGATCCATCGCGAGCTGGACGATTGCGGTGACATCGAGCTCATCGTCCGTGCGAGGGCGGACGACGAGCGCTACTGGACCGATGAACTGGCCGCGCCGCCGGACGGCACGGCCTATGAACTATCACTCCATCATCTGTCGATAGTCCAGGCCGTGGCTGCCGGCCAGGAGATACTGCGTGACCGCGAAGAGCTGGTCGCCCGATTCCAGGCTGTGTCGGGAGAACGCCGACGCTGGCTCGAGGCCGGCGCGACGGCTGTCCTGGCCGAGGTCGTACCGCAGGTGGCGCGATCGACACCCGGTGAACTCTCGTCTGTCGGGATGTCGGTCGTGGGTCCCATCCTCGAGCGTGGCCTGGCCGGAGAGGCGATGTCCGACGCCGACCTTCTGCGAGTCGCCATCTGGGTCTCCTGCGTCTCGGTGCGTGACGAGGTGTGGGGCCGCATAACGCATGATTCAGCGCGTGAGATGTTGACGGTTCTGACCACCGTGTCCCAGAGCGTGGTTCCGCCCTTCGAACCGGCGGTCCTGAGTCTGACCGCATTCGCAGCGTGGTTGGCTGGTGACGGCGCGCAGGCGATCATCGCCGTCGAGCGCGCCCTCGACGCCGACCCATGCTATTCGATGGCGTGTCTGTTTCTCAGAATCTTGGACGATGGCATCCCACCGACCGCGTGGGGCGCAGCCCGCATGGACGAGGCGACGCAGATGGGATCCGAAGTCACAGTTGTTCTCTGACGCGACGTGGCTCGCCAACGCATCTAGTGTGGGCCCATGGGTCAGGACGTCGATGCGCGTGAGTTCAGCCGTGAGGATCGCACCAGGTACAGGGCCAAAGTGCGTCGTTGCCTCGACGTCTTCGCCCAGATGTTGGGGGAGCGGGACTTCTCGTTCGACCACACACAGGTCGGGATCGAGATCGAATTCAACCTCGTCGACACCCAGGGTGATCCGGCGCTCCGCAATGCCGAGGCGCTTGCGGCGATAGCCGATCCCGACTTCCAGACAGAGCTCGGCCTCTTCAACATCGAGATCAACGTTCCGCCGCAGCGGGTCGACGGCATGGGACTGGACCGGCTGCAGGAGGCTTTGCGCGATGATCTCAACGCAGCCCAGGACAAGGCTTCGGGGGTGGATGCCCATCTGCTCATGATCGGGATTCTGCCAACTTTGCAGGACGGACATTTCAGCCGTAGCGCGATCTCAGCCAATCCGCGCTATCACTTGTTGTCAGAACAGATTCTGGCCGCACGGGGTGAAGACATCGAGATCGTCATCGACGGCGTCGATCGCCTGGAGACCACCGCTGACACGATCATTCCCGAGGCTGCCTGCACCAGCACCCAGCTGCATCTGCAGGTCCAGCCCGAAGATTTCGCTGCGACCTGGAACGCCGCTCAGGCGATCGCAGCAGTCCAAGTCGCGATCGGCGCGAACTCGCCATTCCTTCTGGGTCGGCACCTGTGGCACGAGACGCGAATCGCTCTGTTCGAGCAGGCCACTGACACCCGCAGCGAGGAACTCAAGGCACAGGGCGTCCGGCCTCGCGTGTTCTTCGGTGAACGTTGGATCACCTCGGTGTTCGATCTGTTCGAGGAGAATGTGCGCTATTTCCCTGCGCTGTTGCCTATCGTCGATGAGGAGGACCCCGTCACCGAGCTCGAGGCAGGTCGGGTGCCGAACCTCGGGGAGCTGCGACTGCACAATGGCACGGTGTATCGCTGGAACCGGCCTATCTACGACGTTGCAGATGGTCGCCCGCACCTGAGGATCGAGAACCGTCTGCTGCCAGCGGGCCCGACAGTGCTCGACACGATGGCGAATGCGGCGCTGTTCTACGGTTTGGTCACAGTGCTGCGATCGAGCGAGCGTCCGGTCTGGTCGCAACTGTCATTCAGGGCAGCCGAAGACAATTTCCATCAGGCGGCCCGCGAAGGTATCGACGCCGAGATCTACTGGCCCGGCGTGGGGACGGTTGCAGTGCGAGAACTCGCTTTGCGCCAACTCCTTCCGCTGGCGCACGCCGGTCTCGAACAGATGGGCGTCGACGCGAGCGTTCGCGAACGTCTTCTCGACGTCATCGAGCAGCGGTGCATCACCGGACGCAATGGGGCCACCTGGCTGATCCAGGAGTTCGAGCATCACAGTCTCGGCACGACTGACCGTCTCGCCGCGATGCGCGCCACGACGCAGACATATGAGTCGCATATGCATGACGGAGCTCCGGTTCACCTGTGGCCGACGCGAGCCTGAGAGCACCCTGAGATGGAAACACTTGGATGCTCATGACACACTGGAGCGAGAGGTTGACCACAGGCCTCATTGTTGCGCCCATCTACCGTTTGCGAGGTTGACGTGCCGGTGAATCCCACTTCTGGATCACGCCTCCGGGCCGTCACACAAGACCCCGAGACGACTGCACCGGTCAAGAAGACCGTCGCCAAGAAGACCACCACCACTGCGAAAACAGAAACGACTGTGACGAAGACTTCAACGAGCCCCGCCAAGAAGACCGCCGCGAAGAAGACTGTCGCGAAGAAGCCCGCCACCAAGAAGGTGTCAGATCCTTCGGAGGAGGGCAGCGTACCCGCGAGCGTCGACCTGGCCGACGCGCTGGAGATTCCTCCAGCCGACGGTGCAGTCCTCGTCGATGCTCAGGGCAAGAAGATTCTGCCGGACATCCCCGATGAGGAGTTCGAGAAGGATCTGAAAAACGATCCTTCGCTCAAGGAGGACGAGAAGTCGTCCTACACGCTTTCGGCTGCCGACGAGTCCGATGAGCCGGTCCAGCAGGTCATGGTCGCCGGCGCCACGGCCGATCCGGTCAAGGACTACCTCAAGCAGATCGGCAAGGTCTCCCTGCTGACTGCCGGCCAGGAGGTCGAGCTGGCCAAGCGCATCGAGGCGGGACTGTTCTCGGAGGAAAAGCTGGCCAAGGGCGGCCGTCTTTCTGAGAAGTCCCGTGAGGAGCTCGAGTGGATCGTCGTCGACGGCCGCCGGGCCAAGAACCACCTGCTCGAGGCCAACTTGCGCCTCGTCGTCTCGTTGGCCAAGCGCTACACCGGACGCGGCATGCTGTTCCTGGATCTCATCCAGGAGGGCAACCTGGGCCTGATCCGTGCAGTCGAGAAGTTCGACTACACCAAGGGCTTCAAGTTCTCGACGTATGCGACCTGGTGGATTCGTCAGGCGATCACCCGTGCGATGGCAGATCAGGCTCGCACGATCCGTATCCCCGTCCACATGGTCGAGGTCATCAACAAGCTCGCCCGTGTCCAGCGGCAGATGCTGCAGGATCTGGGCCGCGAACCCACTCCTGAAGAACTCGCACTCGAGCTCGACATGACACCTGAGAAGGTTGTCGAGGTCCAGAAGTACGGGCGCGAGCCGATCAGCCTGCACACTCCTCTCGGTGAGGACGGCGACTCCGAGTTCGGCGACCTGATCGAGGACTCCGAGGCCATCGTCCCGGCTGATGCGGTGTCGTTCACGCTGTTGCAGGAGCAGCTGCACGCCGTCCTCGACACGCTGTCCGAGCGTGAGTCGGGCGTCGTCTCGATGCGCTTCGGTCTGACCGACGGTCAGCCCAAGACGCTCGACGAGATCGGCAAGGTCTACGGCGTCACGCGTGAGCGTATCCGCCAGATCGAGTCCAAGACCATGAGTAAGTTGCGTCATCCGTCGCGTTCACAGGTCTTGCGCGACTACCTGGACTGACCCGAGAAGGCCGCTCACGATCCCACGCCTCTTCGGCCTAGGATCGTGAGCGGCTGTCTTATTTGTCTGCGGAGAGCGCGGACAAGCCTGTAGGCTTTCGTGCGTGCCACGGATACGGAGCGTCAGAAGGGCCCGCATCCCACGTCCGTTGCGGGAGCGAAAGCTCTCGCGTCTTCTTGAACGAATTGCCAACGACCTGGGAAGGTCACTGAACGATCTCTTGATCGTTGTGTTGGTCGACGATGACAGCCAGATTCCGTCCGGCGCTGGGCCGTTCACGCTGGTGCCGGTGCACGGCAATATCGCGGGGGCGGCAGCTGCCATGCGGCACCAGCCCTCACCAGACCTGATCCTCGAGATGTGCGCGCAGGTCGACCGGCTCAAGCTCTTCAGGGCTGTCTTTTGGTCTTTGGCCGATGGCGGCCGCTATGTCGCGGTCGATGCGGGAACCCCTTGGTCCGATGCATTGGAATCCGTGCTCCGATCGGCCGAGAGTGGATCGGTTGCTGCTAGCCGTCGGCGCACGGAACTGATCGAGTCGGTTGACCGGCGGAGCAGCGCTGGTAGGACCTCGACGGTCGTCAAGCGGGGAGAGCATCACGGCATCCTTCGACACTCCGACGTCGAGGAGACATTGGCCGCCCGCTACGGGGACGAGTGGGGTCAGGTACTCGCTCGCCGGGACGCATATCAGTACAACTCGCGGGCCGAGGTCATCATGCACGGTGAACCGTCGAAGACCGAATGGCCGCGCGCGATCGACGTACCTGATCTCTCGGTACGTGAATATCGCGATGTCACGTGCCACATGCGCGAAATCATCACCCGGGACAATCTCATTCTTCCTGACAGCTATCGGCACTGGCAGCGGAAGAATCTGTTCCACCGTAGGGTCCATCCGGCCTCCGAGTTCTTCGGGCGGCTCGCCGAGGAGACTCGACGGGGCGAGAGCAGGACCGAGTCGGGAACGTTCTACAGTTTGGACTCGGCCTTCCCAGCACACTTCGGCCACCTGATGACTGAGACGATTTCGCGTTACTGGGGCTGGCGACATGCGGTGCGGTCCTCCCCGGGGATCCGTCCGATCATGACTCACCAGGAGGGAAAGCCGCGGCTTCCCGCCTGGAAGTCGGATGTGCTGCGTGCCCTCGGGATCCGAGTCGAAGACATCTTGTTCGTGCCGTCCGGGGAATCGGTTCGGGTCGACAGGCTCATCGCGGCCATGCCGCAGCTTGCCAATCCGAACTACATCGACCTCGGCATCAGGCAGACCTGGGACGAGATCGCGTCGGGAGTAGGGCCAGATCCCTCAGCTCACGGAAGGCCAGAGAAGATATTTCTCTCACGTCGGCGGCAGACGCAACGGACCTGCAGCAATACCGCGGAGGTGGAGAACTTCTTTGAGTCACAGGGCTTCACGATTCTGCTGCCTGAAGAGCTCGGCTTCGCTGAGCAGGTGCACATCTTTGCTCGTGCGAAGGTCATCGCCGGATTCGCCGGGAGCGCCTTGTTCAACGCGATGTTCAACTCCACCGCGAAGATCCTGGTGTTGAGCAGCCAGAGCTATGTTGCGGCGAACGAGTACCTGATCGCCTCGGTCAATGGCAATGAGCTGCACTACTTCTGGGCTCCGCCGCTGATCGAGCAGCCCGAAGTAGGGTTCTCGGTGGATGCGTACCGGTCTGGATTCGAATTTCCCATCGAAGAGCATCGGTCGGGTCTGTTGTCGGTCATCGAGGGATAACGCGCGCCATCTTGTCTGTCCCGGGCACATAGGAGCTTGTGAGTTAGACTGTCACGACATCGTCGAGCATCTCGGAGAGAAGACCTGTGCAAAAAGCCGGAAGAACACAGCGTGCGGTGCGCATTTTCGGGGCGGGTGTCCTTGCAGCAAGTCTGCTGACCGGTCTGGCGTCGGTGGCCTCCAGCGCGGAGATCGACACCGCGGAGCCCGCTCCAGCAGCGACGACACCACCGGCCGACGAGACTCAGCCCAAGGCGACGACACAGGTTGCGGCCGAGCCCTGGGCAGGCTATCCCGTCACCTTGGAGACGAACTTCGCTCGACCTTACAAAGCGATCTCCAGCAGGGGGAACAGTGACTTCACCCAGCTGAACGACCTGGAACGTATTATCCGCGGGTCGTACCGCGATCCGAGGTCGGGCAAGATCCGTCCGTCGAGCGTGCGTAAGTCCAACACCGTCTTCTTGTCGGTCTCCCGAATGGAAAACTCCTATCGGGTTGGCCGGGAGCTGATCAGGGCCGCCAAGCAGGGTGTCACGGTGCGTGTCATCCATGGCAAGGCCTCACAGTCCAAGGAGTCACGTGCTCTTCAGCGCGCGCTCAAGTCGAGGTCGCTGCGCAATGCGAACTTCAAGATCTGCTCCAAGGGCAAGAGCCTTGCCTGCTTGTCGAGTCTCAACGGCGCGATCATGCACTCCAAGCTGCTTTTGGTCAGCAGCACCTTCACCCGTGACAACAAGCCCGCCAAGGGCGTCATCTGGACCGGTTCGGCCAACCTCGGTGGACCCAGCGGTGAGCGCACCTACAACAACGGTCTGACCGTCTACAACGATAAGAAGTTGTGGTACCAGACCCGCAGGCTGTGGGACGACATGTACGCCGAGCGCAATATCGGCAATGACTACCTGAAATACGTTAAGAAGCACAAGGGACGTTACGGGTTCAGCACGGCGCGACGCGAGGGTTATACCCGGGCCTCAGCCGACTACGGGATGTTCTATTCGAACCTCGCCAATGTGACGATCTACGCGACGCCGATCAGGGCCACGCCGTCCAACGGCAAGGATCCGGTGCTCAACCTGCTGAAGCGGATCGTGCCTGATGACCAGTGCCGGATCCGCTTGCAGGAGAACCGTTTCAAGTACCGCCGCATCGCCGTTGCACACAAGCTGGTCGAACTGGCCGACGCGGGCTGCAAGGTTTCGGTTGTGGCTTTCGAGGATGATCTCAAGGTCAACCGTGTCGCGCACTGCCAGCTGTATATCCGGGTTTGCCGACCGATCCTCGACGTCTTCAAGACCGCTAGTCGCCGCATCGAGGTTGCCTGGGCCAAGCCCCATGACAAGACGATCATGGTTGAGGCGAAGCTGACTCGGAACCGGTTGAACCCCGAGGAGGTGGCGGTCGACGGCACGACGTCTGGCAATTGGCCGTACACGGGCATCCGTACCAAGATCGTCCAGGCTGGCTCGGCGGCCCTCACCGGATCGAACCTGGTCGCCAGCGACGAGATCACCACCGAGACGACCGATCCGGCCGTATATGAGGACTATCTCCAGCATTGGAAGGCGATTTTGAACTCGCGGGAGATCCACAACTACCCGGCCAGATCATCTGGCCGGCCCCTTCGCGTTGTCGGTGGATTCAGGTAGTGGGGTTCGGGGGATCAGACTCCGTCGTCGACCATCGCCGAGGAAGTCGGGCTGAGCCGCTCGGACTCATCATGGATGAGTGCGGACAGTTCGCGGAGCTTGTCTTCATGCTGACGAGCGTGGTGGGCGCAGAACATGAGTTCTCCGCCACCGCCGAGAGTCGCACGGACGTAGGCCTGAGCGCCGCATCGGTCGCATCGGTCGAGGGAGCTCAGCATGGGGGCTGTCAGTGTTGTCACGGTGACCTTCTCTCTGAGCCGGTTGGATGTACTGGTCAACATCCAATCATGACCGGCTATTCCGTGCCCGCGCACTGACCGAATGGTGACTCTCCACATAGATACTCCCCTCCGGGTCCAAACGAACGGAGGCGCGCGGCGCGGCGTGGCGACTGGCGCGTGTCAGGCAACGTTGCGGGGGTTGTGCTGGCTACTGTTGGAGGTGCTCAACCGATTTGCGAAGGAAGCCATCATCGACAGCACGTATGACGCGAGAAACCTCCTGGTCCTAGAAGGATTGGAGGCAGTGCGCAAACGTCCCGGCATGTATGTCGGCTCGACGGATACCCGCGGCCTGATGCACTGTCTGTGGGAGATCATCGACAACTCGGTCGACGAGGCGCTCGGTGGCCATGGTTCGCATATTCTCGTCGCTCTGCATGCAGACGGATCGGTCGAAGTGCACGACCAAGGGCGCGGGGTGCCGGTCGACATCGAGAAGAAGACCGGCCTGACCGGCGTCGAGGTCGTCTACACCAAACTGCATGCGGGCGGAAAGTTCGGCGGCGGTTCTTATGTGGCCACCGGCGGTCTGCACGGAGTCGGCGCTTCGGTCGTCAACGCATTGTCGTCGCGACTTGACGTTGAGGTCGACAAAGGCGGGGCGACCTGGGCGATGTCGTTCAGACGAGGGGTCCCAGGAGTGTTCGCGGGGGAGGGTCCCGACACCGATTTCACCCCGACCAATGAGCTGCGCAAGATCGGCAAGGTCGCGAAGGCGCGCACCGGCACCCGGGTGCGGTACTGGGCCGATCCGCAGATCTTCATCAAGGGCGCCAAATTCTCCTACGAAGAACTGGTCGCACGTGCCAGACAGACGTCGTTCCTCGTTCCCGGGCTCGAACTGGTGATCCGTGACGAACGGGGCGAGGTGCCCAATGAGGAGAAGTTCCGGCACGACGGTGGTATCGCCGAATTCTGCGAGTTCCTTGCGACCGACGATCCGGTGACCGAAGTCCTCCGTCTTCAGGGCGAGGACGTCTTCACCGAGACCGTGCCGTTGCTCGACGCCAAAGGCCATATGACCCCCCAAGACATCGAGCGCACCCTCGGCGTCGATGTCGCGGTGCGCTGGGGTGTCGACTATGACGCGCAGGTCAAGTCATTCGTCAACATCATCGCGACCCCCAAGGGCGGAACTCATGTCAACGGCTTCGAGCGGGCCGTCACCAAGACGTTCAACGAAGTCCTCAAGACGACTCGGCTGTTGAAGGCCGGCGATGCCGACATCATTAAGGACGATGTGCTCGAAGGCATGACGGCGGTCGTCACAGTTCGTCTGGCCGAACCCCAGTTCGAAGGGCAGACCAAGGAGGTTCTCGGGACCCCGGCGGTGACCAAGATCGTCAACCAAGTCGTGGCCCGCGAGCTGAAGGCCTTCCTGACGTCCAACAAGACGGCTCACAAGGCCAAGGCGCGCCTGCTCATGGAGAAGGTCGTCGGGGCGTCGAAGACCCGTCTGATGGCCCGCCAGCAGCGCGACACCCAGCGCCGTAAGAACGCGCTGGAGTCCAGTGCACTGCCTGCCAAGCTCGCCGACTGCCGCACCAACGACGTCGAGCGCTCTGAACTGTTCATCGTCGAGGGCGACTCGGCTCTCGGCACGGCCAAGTCGGCGCGCGACTCCGAGTTCCAGGCCTTGCTGCCGATCCGCGGCAAGATCCTCAACGTCCAGAAGGCCAGCATCGGCGACATGCTGAAGAACGTCGAGTGCTCATCGATCATCCAGGTCGTCGGAGCCGGTTCGGGGCGAACCTTCGACGTCGACGCGGCTCGCTATGGCCGCATCATCTTCATGGCTGACGCCGATTCCGACGGAGCACACATCCGTTGCCTGCTGGCGACGTTGTTCTTTCGGTACATGCGGCCCCTGGTCGACGCCGGACGGGTCTACACGGCCGTCCCGCCTTTGCACCGGATCGAACTGACCACCCCGAAGAAGGGGCAGGAGAAGTACGTCTACACCTATTCCGACGGTGAACTGCAACGCAAGCTCGCCGAGCTCAAGCGCAAGGGCGTCGCGTGGAAGGACCCGGTCCAACGCTACAAGGGCCTGGGCGAGATGGATGCCTCGCAGTTGGCTGAGACCACGATGGAGCCGCGTCACCGCACCTTGCGCCGTCTGACCGTGGACGACGGCGAGGCCGCGGCCGACGTCTTCGAGCTACTGATGGGCAATGAGGTGCCGCCGCGCAAGGAGTTCATCGTGCAGGGCGCCTACGAGATCGACGCCGACATGATCGACGCCTGACCCCGCCAGCTGGTGCGGTTTCCCATGAGGCCCAGGGAAACGCTCACGCACCTAGCGCTGTGACGCTTGGTGTGTGGCAAGAGGCCTAGGCCTCATGGGAAACCGACGACGGTTAGATGACTTGTTCGAGGAGTCCGGAGTCGACGTCGTACAGGAATCCGCCGACCGCGATGTCCGAACTGATCAGGGGGTGGGTCTTGACCCGGTGGACGTCGGCCTGGACCGTGAGACGCTGATCGACGATCGCCCCCAACGTCATCCAGGACGCGTCGGTGCCGGCGCTCTCGGCGATACGCGCCTTGAGCTCGTCCTCGGTCGACGTCGCCATGGCGCAGCGGGTGTGCTCGACGACCAGGATCCGGTCGACCTTGAGCAGCGTCACGCCGAGGACCAAAGCCACGAGGGCCTGGTCGGTGACCCGGCCACCGGGATTGCGCAAGATCTTGGCATCGCCCGGCTGAAGGCCGATCATGCGCAACGGATCGATACGCGAATCCATGCACGTCACCATGGCGACGCCAGCGTGCGCTATGCCGTCGAATCCCGACAAGGAGAAGTCGTCGGCGTATGACTGGTTTGCTACGAGCAGATCATCGAAGTCACTCATGACGATCAGAGTATCCAGCGCTCGCGTGAGTCAGCTGGCGGGTTCCCGATCTTCTCGATCAGGATTTCGCAACAACCAGAACGCGAGTACGGCGGCGATCAGGGCGCAGACGGCCGCCCCGATGAACACGGCGTGCAGTTGGGTGACTCCGGCGCCGATCTGGGCATCTTTATAGGCCTTGCAGAGCGTCGCCTTGCCGTCGCACAGCTCGGCCGCGGGCGGAATCTTGCTGGCTGCGTCGTAGAACGCCCGCAAGCCGATCGTGGTCAGTGCGGAGATGCCCAGCAGCATGCCGACCATACGTGCCACGACGAGCAACGCCGAGGCGACGCCGTGCACGGCGTCGGCGGTGTGTGCCAGTAGTGCGGCGTTGACCGGGGCGATCGCGATACCGAAGCCGAGCCCGCCCAGGATCAGCGACCAGGTCTCGGCGCTGTTGTCGAGCGAGGTCTTGTCCCAGGTCGCCATGTGCCAGAACGCGATGGCGCTCATGAGCATCGCGACTGAGGTCAGGACGTGGGCGGGCAGCCTGCGCAACAGCCAGCCGCCCAGCAATGCGCCGATCGGCAGGGCGATCAGGAATCTGACCAGGACCAGCGCGGCATCGAGCTGTGAGTCACGGTAGACCGTCAGGCGGGCGAAGAACGGAATATCGACCAGCGCCGCGATCAGCGAGGCGCCGATGAAGAACGACACGATCAGCGCGCCCCACGCCGGACGCGAGCTGAGGGCGCCACGGGGGATCAGAGGCTGTCGAGCTCGCCGCTGCCGCACGACGAAACCGCCGAAGGCAAGCACGGCGACCGGCAGGAGCCAGGGTGCATACGGCGAGATCGCTCCGCTTTCGGGTTCGGCCGAGGCGAACGTGACGATGACCGCGCCGAGTCCCAACGTCAGCAGCAGCGCACCCCAGACATCGGTCTCACGGGCCAGGGCGGGCCAGCTGTGCCAATTGATCAGGGGACGGCGGGCCAATATCTGTCGGAGCAGAAACAGCGCCAGGACGGCGAATGTCGCCAGGGCGAGAGGCGTCAGCCAACGCGATTCTCCTGTGACCGGCAGATAGGCTCTGCCGATCTCGACGTCCTGAACGAATCGGGTCGGTGCCAACATGACCAGCGTGGCCCCGGCCAGCGTCACGAGGGCCAAAACAGTTCCGAGGTAGTCGAATCGGGTGCGGTCGGTGTGTCTGTCAGGGCGTGAGAGGCGATCTGCGTCGCGCAAAGCCAGCATCGCGGCGACAAGCACGAGACCTATTGCGCAATTGAGCCAGAAGATCGTGCGCCAGTCGCCGAACGCCAGGACGGCCGCGCCGTAGAGGGGGCCGAGGACGCTGCCGAGTTCTTGGACCGCTCCCACGATTCCGAGCGGGAGACCGCGTTTGTTCGGCGGCCAGAGATCGGCGACCAGCGCCAGGGTCGGGGGAATCAGCCCACCGCCGCCGATGCCCTGTATCAGACGGCCTGCCACGATCGTCTCGAGGTTGTAGGCCGCAGCTGTCACCAGGGATCCGACAGCGAATACGACAAGGGCGCCGAGCAGGACCGGCACGCGTCCGCGCAGATCGGAGATCCGGCCGATGAGAGGCAAGACCCCGACATATCCCAGCAGAAAGCCGCTGACGATAGGAGCGCCGCGCTGCAGCTCGTCGACGTTGAGCCCGACCGTGCTCATCATGTCCGGCAGGGCCAGCACGACGACATATGTGTCAGCCGCCGCGAAGGCGATGGCGATCGCAGCGAACGCCAAGAGGACCTTGGAGGCGGGTCGGATCGTCGTGCCGCTCATGCCGGTGATCGAATCGACTGTGGTCAGGGTGCCTTGATGGTCACGGGCGCGTCGGACGTCTTGAGCCCGACGGTGTAGGTGACGTCGCCGCCTTCGGGGTAGAACTTCCCGGTCAACGTGGCGTCGCGCAGCTGATCATCGTCATCGAGGCGGTACGTGACCTTGAACGTCTGTCCGGTAGCCGCCGAGGGGATGATCGTGGCCACGACACTGCCTGGCAGCGTGCCCTTGATCGTGGTCAGCACGTCTTTGCCGTCTCGCGACTGTCCGCCTTCGGCGATGGATTCGGTCTTGACCAGGATCTGGGAGATGCCGTCATCGGCAGAGAGCAGCGAGGCCGGATCCGGCGCCTTGAGCGAAGCCGGGTCGATCGTCAGGAACGTCGGAGCGAAGTCGGTCTTGGCGTAGACCTTGCCGTCCAGTGCGACGACCTGCGCAGCGAGGCTGGAGCCTCCCGTGATGACCGTGACCTTGCCCTTGAACGCCGGCGAGTGATTGCCCTGGCCCGCGGCCGACAGTAGACCCGTGATGCCGTCGGGCAGGGTCTTGGTCGCCAATGAGATGTCGATCGTCTCGGCCGAGTCCAGGGTCTTCTTCGCGGCCGCCAAACGGTCGGCCAACTCCGAGGAGCCGCCGTCCTTGGCACCCGAATCGTCTGATGAGTCAGAAGAACCGGTGCATCCGGCGAGGAATACGCCGCTGGCGAGCAGGACTGGGAGCAGGTGACGGATACGCACGGGCTCAGTCTTGCACGAGCGGGGGCTGGTCGACCGCGATACTCCCCTGGCGCGCGGGAGGACCGGCCACCGCGACGATGGGCTGAGCGACCGGGACACCGGAGCCATCACGTCGATCGGTCGGCTCGGGCAGGTCGACGGCCGATCCGCTGGTCGCGCACGCCATGGGGGTTCCGTCGCCGACCCATGCCAGCAGGAGACCGTCCTCGCCCTTGAGCAGGCGCTGGCACCGCACACCGCCGGTTGCCCGGCCCTTGGTCGGGTAGATCGACAGTGGGCTGACTTTGACGGCACCGTTCTGGGTGCCGGGCAGCGCATCACCCGAGCCCGCGATCGTGACGACGTTGGCGGCCTCGACATCGCTGACGACTCCGAATGACACGACGCTGCTACCTGCGGCGAGCTTGACTCCGGCCACACCGCCACCGCTGCGACCCTGCGGACGGACGAGAGACGCCGAGAAGTACAGCAGTTGGGCATCGGACGTCACGAAGGCGAGTTGCTCGTCGCCCGTCATGAGCGCGGCAGCCCCAACGACGGCATCGCCATCGGCCAATGAGATGAGTTCCCACTCGTCACGGCTCAGATGATCGGGCTTGACCCGCTTGACGGTGCCTTGTCGAGTGCCGAGCGCAATACCTGGCCCATCCTCGTCGAACGTCATCAACGCCAAGGCGGGCGAACCGAAGTCGGCCACCTCGCTCAGCGGGAGTCCGCCCTGCAGATTGGGGGAGTGAGCTCCTGGCGGCAACGTGGGAAGCTCGAGGACGCTGATGCGTCGCACCGTGCCGGCCGCGGTGATGACGCCGATCTCGGCTCTGGCCGTGGTGCGGACGACCGACACGATCGTGTCGTGCTTGACCCGGCGGTCGACCTCGCCGAAGGGGGAGATGTCCGACGTGCGTGCCAGCAGACCTGTCGCCGAGAGCAGGACCCAGCAGGGATCGTCCGCGACCTCGAGCGGCGCTGCAGCGGCGGTCTTGGTCTGCCCGGAGGATTCCAGCAATACGGTTCGGCGTGGATTGCCGAACTTCTGCGCCATGTCGTTGAGTTCGTCGCCGACGGTCTTGCGCAGCAGGGTGTCGTCGTTCAGGATCGCGTCGAGGGATTCGATGAGCCGGCGCAGCTCGGAGATCTCGTTCTCGACCTCGATACGGTCGTACTTGGTCAGACGTCCCAACGTCAGATCGAGGATGTAGGTCGCCTGGATATCGGACAGGTCGAACACCGCGATGAGACGTTCCTTGGCGGCCTTGCGGTTATCGCTCGCGCGGATCAGCTGGATGACCTCGTCGATGTCGACGAGAGCCAGCATGAGTCCTTCCAGAACGTGCAGGCGATCTGCGGCCTTGCCGCGCCGGAAGGTCGTCCGACGACGGACGACGTCGATACGGTGCGCGAGATAGACCTCGAGCATCTCCTTGAGACCCAGCGTTCGGGGCTGACCGTCGACCAGCGCCACGGCGTTGATGCCGAATGAACTCTCCATCGGAGTGCTCTTGAACAGCTGCTCGAGAATCGTCTCCGGGATGAAGCCGTTCTTGATCTCGATGACCAGGTTCAGGCCTTTGTGCCGGTCCGTGAGGTTCTTGATATCGGAGATGCCCTGCAGCTTCTTGGCCTGGACGAGCTTCTTGATCGCCTCGATGACCTTCTCGGGTCCGACGTTGTAGGGCAGCTCGGTGACGATGATGCCCTTGCGCCGGGGTGTCACGTTCTCGATCCGGGTCGTGGCCCGCATGCGGAACGAGCCATTGCCCGTCGCGTAGGCGTCGCGGACGCCCTCCAGGCCGACGATCTTGCCTCCGGTGGGCAGATCGGGGCCGGGTATGAACCGCATCAGATCGTCCAGGTCGGCCTTCGGCGACTTGATCAGGTGCCGCAGAGCTTGGACGACTTCGATCAGATTGTGCGGGGCGATATTGGTCGCCATACCCACGGCGATACCACTGGCACCGTTGACCAACAGGTTCGGCAGTGCCGCCGGGAGGACGACCGGCTCGGTCTCCCGCCCGTCGTAGTTGGGTCGAAAATCGACGGTGTCCTCGTTGATCGACGCCGTCATCGCCTCGGCGGCGGCGTCCATGCGGATCTCGGTGTAACGCATCGCGGCCGGAGGATCGTCCTGCGAGCCGAAGTTCCCGTGGCCGTCGGCCAACGGCAGCCGCAACGACCAGGGCTGCACCAGGCGGACGAGCGCGTCGTAGATCGCACTGTCGCCGTGCGGGTGCAACCGGCCCATGACCTCGCCGACCGGACGGGCGCTCTTGACGTGACCGCGATCGCTGCGCAGCCCCATGTCGTCCATCGTGTAGAGCAGACGTCGCTGAACGGGTTTGAGTCCGTCGCGGGCGTCGGGCAGCGCACGTGAGTAGATGACCGAATACGCGTATTCGAGGAAGCTCGACCGCATCTCGTCGCCGACATCGGTGTCGAGGATGTGCTCCTCGAACTCTTCGATGGGTGCCTGCTTGCTGCTCCGGGCCATGCCTGCCTCTCAAGAGATTGCGTCGCTGTCTATTTTCACCCCCTGACCATTGGTGGGTGTCACCGCCACGCCGGGACCCGACCCGATAGGTTTGTACCGTGACCATTGAGGTGCATCCCGTCGAGCACTGGGAAGCCGACGTCCTGCTCAAGGATGGTCGTGTCGCGCAGTTGCGACCGATCCTCGAAGCGGACGCCGACCGCCTGGTCGAGTTCTACTCGCGCGTGTCGGAGGAGTCCAAGTACTTCCGGTTCTTCGCGCCCTATCCCAAGCTGTCCGACAAGGACGTCAAGCGCTTCACGACAGTCGACTACGACCGGCGGGTCGCGTTCGTCGTGACAGTGCATTCGACGATCATCGGCATCGGCCGCTATGACGCGGTCTCCGAGGACGAAGCCGAGGTCGCCTTCCTGGTCGAGGACGCCCATCAGGGCCGTGGTGTCGGCCAGCTCCTGCTCGAACATCTGGCTCAGGCAGGCCGGGAACGCGGCATCAAGACGTTCGTGGCCGATGTGCTGCCGTCCAACTCGCGGATGCAGCAGATCTTCCGTGAGATGGGCTATCAGGTCCAGGGCATGATCGAGGACGGCGTGCAGCGCCTGATCTGTCAGATCGACGCGACGGATCTGTCGATCGGCGTGATGCGGGCCCGCGAGCAGCGGGCCGAGGCAGCCTCGATCGAACGTATCTTCCGGGCGCGCAGTATCGCTGTCATCGGCGCCAGCCGTCGCCAGGGATCCATCGGTCAGGCCATGGTCCGCAACCTGGTGCTCGGCGACTTCGGCGGAAGCGTGTACGCCGTTAATTCGCAGGCCGAGGCGGTCTCGGGTCTGCCCGCGTACAAGACCGTCCAGGACATTCCCGGCGATGTTGACGTCGCGATAGTCGCAGTTCCGGCTGATTCGGTCCGCGAGGTCGTACTCGACTGCGCCGCCAAGGGAGTTCACGGCCTGGTCGTGATCTCGGCCGGATTCGCCGAGGAAGGTCCCGAGGGCCGCCGTCGGCAGCGGGAGCTGCTCGGACTCAGCAGGTCGTACGGGCTACGACTCATCGGGCCCAACTGCCTCGGCATCATCAACACCGCGCCCGAATTGCAGCTCAACGCCTCACTGTCGCCGTCGATGCCACCACAGGGACGAGTCGGATTCTTTTGCCAGTCCGGAGCGCTCGGCACCGCGATCCTCGAATCCGTGTCACGGCGAGGTCTGGGTCTGTCGACGTTCGTGTCGGCCGGCAACCGCGCCGACGTGTCGGGCAATGACCTGTTGCAGTACTGGCAGGAGGACGACTCGACCGAAGTCATCTTGTTGTACTTGGAGTCGATCGGTAACCCCCGCAAGTTCTCGCGCATCGCCCGCAGGGTCTCGCGCACCAAGCCCATCGTCGCGGTCAAGTCGGGGCGGTCGACCCAGGGTGTTCCGGTGGGGCACACGGTTGCCCGCACCTCGGCGCCGCAGTCCGCGGTCGACGCAATGTTCCGGCAGGCCGGGGTCATCCAGGTCGACACCCTCGACGAGATGTTCGACGTCGCTCAGCTCCTGGCCCACCAGCCGCTTCCGCGCGGCAACCGCATCTCGATCGTCGGCAACTCCGACGCCGTGGCGCTGATCGTCGCCGACGCGGCTGCTGCAGCAGGCCTGCGCGTCACCGAACCGGTCTCGCTGGGCGCCGATGCGACGGCCGACGACTTCGAGATAGCCATCGAGACGGCGATTGCGAGCCCCGACATCGATGCTCTCGTCGCGGTCTACATCCCGCCGCTCAACACGACCGGCGAGGACGTCGCCGATGTGCTCGCGGCCGTCGGCGAGCAGTCCGACAAGCCGATCGTCTCGACATTCCTCGGCAGTGAGGGCGTCCCGGTGCTGTTGCGGGTTCCCGATCTCCTCGGAGGCTCGGCAGGTCGCGGTTCGGTGCCGTCGTACGCCGCGCCCGAGTCAGCCGTCCGTGCCCTGGCCAGAGTCGTCAACTACTCGGAGTGGGCTGCCCGCGAGCACGGCGAATTCCGTGCCTCGGACGAACATCGCACGGGTGACGCGCGCGCGCTGGTGCGGGACGTGCTCGCGATGGCGCCGCGCGGTGCCATCTTGTCGACCGATCAGGTACATGCCCTGCTCGCCTGCTACGGCATCGATCTGTGGACCTGGATCAATGTGCACACCCGGCAGGAGGCCATCGACGCCGGCGAGAAGCTTGGCTGGGACGTCGTCCTCAAAGCAGGAAGCGAGCATCTGCGCAGCCGTCCCGACATCGCCCACATCTGGCGGGGCATCGCCAACGCCGACGAAATGGGCGAAGCATGGGACCAGCTGACCAGCTGGACCGGCATGCGCAAGGACACCAAGTTCTTCGTCCAGCGAGTCGCGCCTGAAGGGGTTCCGGTCTCGTTCAGCGTCACTGAGGATCCGTTGTTCGGTCCTTTGGTGTCATTCGGATTGGCCGGGGCACCGAGTGAGCTGATGGGAGATCGCTCCTACGGGATCCCGCCACTGACAGATGTCGACGCCGAGACCATGATCGCCAATCTGCGTTCGGCGCCACTGCTCTACGGCTACCGCGGTTCAGAGCCGGTCGACGTCGATGCGCTGCAAGACGTCATCGTGCGACTCGCCGCGATGAAGGATGACCTGCCGGAGATAGCCGAGCTCGATTTGGAGCCGGTTGCCGTCCACGCCAACGGGTTCACCGCGTTGAGCGCCCGGGCCAAGGTTCTTCCTTCGACGGATCGACGCGGCGAGTGGTACGTACGGCGGCTCAGTCAACCCGCACCCATGGGCGATACGCTCGCGTGATGACCACCGACCAGACCGCGGCCCTCTTCGATGAGGTTTCACGTAGCGGCTACTACCCGGAGATCGTCGCCGAGGGTCTCAGGGACGCCCTGGCCGGCGAGATCGTGCATGGCTACGTCCTGCATCACGAGCCCACCTTCGACCGCGACGAGATTCGCCGTCACATGACCGTGCTCGCACTCACGACGAGCAGGCTCATCTTGTTGCACACCGATGAGCATCCCGGCGACGATCTGCTGCCCACGCCGTACACGTCGACAAGCTCTGAGGCCGTCGCGTTGAGCCAGGTTCGTTCGGTCATCGTCACCCGCATGGTGACGTCGAAGAGCAAACAGCTCGAAGAGGCGCTGCTCACAATCGGCTGGGGGGCGGTGTCGCGGGTGGAGCTGGAACCGGCCCGATGCGGCGATCCCGAGTGCGAAGCCGATCATGGATATTCCGGCAGCCTCACCGGCGATGATTTCTCGCTGCGATTGGCTGCCGCCGGCGATGGCGGTGCGGCGGTGGAGCGACTGCTTGGATTCGCACGTACCTTGTCGGCCGCCACGACCGGCCGGACTTCATGAGGGCCGACGTTCCCGGCATCGGTGGACGCGCCACGATCGACCAGATCATGCCGTCCGTCGGGGCTGCTTTGGGCGTCGACGGGCTGACCAACAGTCTGGGTCTGCCCGAAGCTCCGCGATGTGTCGTGTTCCTGGTCGACGGGATGGGCCTGGACCTGCTGCGTGAGCACGCCGATGCGGCTCCGTTCCTGTCGTCGCTGGCCAATGTCGAGGATGTGGTCTGCGGAGTACCGTCGACGACGGTCACGAGTCTGACGTCGCTCGGCACAGGCGTGCGCGCCGGTGAACACGGGATGGTCGGTTACACGAGTCGAGTCCCCGAGACCGGCCAACGGCTCAACTCCCTGAAATGGGACCAGCCCTTGGATCCTGCTGTCTGGCAGCCGTATCCCACGGTGCTGCAGCGGATGTACGACGCCGGAATCTCGGCGTCCTCGGTCAACGATGCCCGCTTCGAGGGCACCGGTCTGACGGTCTGCAGCCAACGCGGTGTTCCGTTCCACGGCATCAATTCGGTCTACGAGCGACTCGATGTCGTGCTCGACGTCATCGAGTCGAGCCCGCGGTCCGTCACATACGCATACGAGTCGCGCCTCGACCACACGGGGCACAGCAAGGGCTGCCGCTCAGACGAGTGGCGCACGATGCTCACGACCATCGACACCGAACTCATGGAGCTTCGCGACGAGTTGCCGCGTGACACGCTGCTGATCGTCACGGCCGACCACGGAATGCTCGACCTGCCGCTCGAGGACAGGTTCGACGTCGACCTGGAACCGCGTCTGCTCGACGATGTGACCCTGTTGGCCGGCGAGGCCAGATTCCGGCACCTGTACACCCGGCCGGGTGCAGAGACTGACGTCGCGGCTCGCTGGCAGGAGATGTTGGGGGAGCGGGCCGTCGTGCGCACGCAGGACGGTATCGAGGACTGGTTCGGTCCGATTTCTCCAGGCGTCCGTGGTCGTATCGGCGACGTCGTGGTGGCATCGCTGGGCGAGTTCGGGGTGTTCTCGTCCCGTGAGTTCGCGATCGAACTCAAGATGACCGGATTCCACGGTTCGATCACCGATGCCGAGCTGAAGATTCCGGTACTCGTCTCGACGTAGAGGCGGGTCGGGCACTCGTGACCCAGAGCAATGCGGGTGTCTCGGCTCTGCCAGGCTTGCCGGGTGGCACACCAATACGTCGACATCGAGCTGACGGTCAAAGAGGTACGACCCGAGACGCGCCAGCACCTCAGCGTCGTCTACCAACGACCGCGCGGGTTCGACTACGAGCCCGGCGACTGGGTCGACCTGCACTTCGGATCTGATCTTCGCGGCGGCAAGACCTACTCGCTGTCGTCGTCCCCGACCGAGCCCGACTTGATGATCACCTTCAAGGAGGGCCTCAGCGAGGTCAAGAAGACTCTCGCGGCGTCCAGGCCGGGTGACTCGGCCACGATCACGGCATATGGCAACGACTACGAGTTCCACCTCAACGAGCACCGCGACAGCGTCCTCATCGCGGGCGGAGTGGGCGTCGCGCCGTTTCGCAGCATGATCAAGGAGATGGTCGACAAGCGCAGCAGGGGTTCGGTGGAGATGGTTTACCTCAACCAGACCGATGCATTCTTGTTCAAGGACGAGTTCGACGCCTGGCGGACGGAGCTCGTCGACGCCCGATTCGACTACCTGGTCACCAAGGGACTCAAGCGCAAGGAGCGCGAACGGTTGCTGAGCGGCCTGATCAGCGTCGAGGCCCACCACTACTTCGTTGCCGGCCCGGAAGGCATGGTCGAGTCCACCGAGGAACTGCTCGACGCAATAGGTGTCGACCATGACGACATCCGCATCGACAGCTTCGGCGGGTACTAGCACCCCGATCCAGCTGCGAGTCAGCCGAAGCCGTCCCCGGTCACGGTGCCGACTGCGGCAGGTCAGCCGAAGTCGGCGAACAGCTTGTCGTAGACATAGCCATCCTTGAAGGAGACTGACATGTACTGGGACCTGTCGCAGGTCTTGTACTCCCGGCCCTGGTATCCGCCGGCATCGTAGAAGACCTTGCCCGACGTACCCATCTTGGAGGTGACGGTCGATTTCGAATCGCCATATTTGACCCGGTTATAGGCCGATTTGGTGGCGCATCCCCGCGGCTTCTTGCCCTGCTTGATGGTGAGGGACTGGGTCTTGGTCTTGGTATGAGTCTTGCCGTAGAGAGGCGCGCTTCTACGTTGGTAGATGTCCACGGGGCTGTAGGTGCTGTACGGGCGGATGTCGTCGCCGATTTGCAGGTTTTCCTCGTAGGTGAAGAAGTCGCCGCTGTGGAGTTCGACTTCGCTGACGGTGGCCCCAACCAGAGCGCAGGTCAGCGTGTAGTCCTCGACACCCCACACCCCGGTGACGGTGCACCTGGTCCACCAGATGCCGCCATCGTTCTCCCAGCTGGGGAGCTCATCACCTCTTGAGATGGCAAGCACATTCGTCGGTGCCATCTTGTAGGTGCGATACTTCACGGTTTGGGTGACCTGGTATTTGCCGGCTTTGAGCTTGACGCTCTTCTTTTTCTTCGCGAGCGTCTTACGGCCCTTTTTCACCGTCAGGGTCTTGCTACTGACCTTGACCTTGCCGCTGGTGGTGACGCGCGGCTTGATTGTCGTGGACTTCTTGTACGGAACCGTCTTGGACGCGATCGGTTTGATCGTGACTTTGTTGCTGGCGGCCTCCGCTGGCACAGCGGACAGGACGGTCAAGGACAAGGCGCCGGCGATCAGCATCGGCATGGTGCGGGGCATCGCATTTCTCCTGCTTCGTGGCGCTCGATGTCCGTACGCCGTGCAGTAGCCACACTAGTGTCTGCGCGGTGCAACCATCGGTGATTGGATTGTTTCAGTGTCCGAGACACGATCACGATGTCTTGGCTGAGAGCCAGCAATGAGAGAATATCCAGGTGGCGGACCTCAACTTCTACAGTGGCACGATGGACTGCGGCAAGAGCACCTTGGCGCTCCAGATGGATCACAACCACCGGGCTCGCGGACGAGTCGGGCGAGTGTTCACGTCACACGATCGCGCCGGCACCGCGACGTTGTCGAGCCGCTTGGGATTGGCCGTCGCCGCGATCGAGGTCGACGACTCCTTCGACTTCTGGCAGTTCACGGTCGACGAGCTGACCCAGGGTGGTCGCATCGACTACTTCGTGTGCGACGAGGCGCAGTTCTACACCGTCGAACAGATTGACCATCTCGCCAAGATCACCGACGAGCTCGCGATCGACATCTTCGCATTCGGCATCCTGACCGATTTTCGGACCAAACTGTTCTCGGGATCATTACGGTTGATCGAGTTGGCCGACCGGGTGCACACGCTCCAGGTCGAAGCCCTGTGCTGGTGCGGCGAGCGGGCCACCCACAATGCGCGTACCGAGGATGGCGTCATGGTCACGGAAGGCGAAGTCATCGTCGTGGGCGATGTCGACGACATCGACCGTCCCGTACGCCAGGTGGGGTACGAGGTGCTGTGCAGGCGGCACCATCGTCGCCGGATGACGACGGCTACCGCGAAGGCTGCTGCGATGTCGCCCGACGTCCTGCCGTTCGACTGAGAGCCGGTTCAGTCGGACTTGTCGCCGAACATGATCTCGTCCCAGCTGGGGACGCGACGACGTTCGTGACGCTTCTTGCGCGGGCCCATAGTGTCGGGAACCGCGACATTGGTTTCGAGGGAATCCTCGAAATCGTCGGCGACGGTCTCGACCTCGGGCGCCTGAGACTCGGCCTCGGTCTCGCTGATTGCCAACTGCTCCAGGGCCCGCCGATCGCGAGCCTCCTTGAGCGAGGAGACGCCGGTGAGCGGCTCCTGGACGGCAGGAGCCTCCGGGAGAGCCGGCTCGTCTTCCTGCGCAACGGGCTCTTCGGGCTCCAGGGGCAGTGGCTCAGCCGGACGTCCGGGTGAACGCACCGCGTCGGCGATTGCCATGTCGGCCGAATCCGGCAGGGCGACATCGCCGACCAGATCGTGGGCGTACTCATCGGCCGGCATGACGTAGCGGCTCTTGACGTCGAACAGGAAGGTCGCAGGCTGCGTACGATCCGCAGGAGTGACGACAACGGTCCAACGGCCGTCTTCGCGTCGCCAGGCATCCCACAGCGCGGCTTCGGGCACACCGCCGGCCGTCACGATGTTGTCGTCGACCAAGGTACCGAGCAGCACACCGGCGCCACCGATGTGCTTGCGGCGGATCGTGGTCTTGCGGGCCTGCTCGCACATGAATTCGCGCTCGGCGAGCACCGGTCCGGCGAAGCCGCTGATGCTCTCGACCGTGACGCCTGCGGAGTCGGCCACCGATTGGGGAGATTCCCCCCGGCGGATTCGGGTCTGGATGTCGCGCGGGCTGAGTGAACTTTCCATGCGGATCTCCAACTGGCCGGAGCTGCTTCCGGGACGGGACTGCCCATTGTGCGGGGACTGTGAGCCGATCAGGGAAGTGAGACGTTGATCAGCTGGGAGGCGGAACTTGTCGCCTGTTGTGACATCACGTGCGACGAGGAAGCGCTTGTCGTCGCTCCAACCCTCGATCCTCAGGTCACGCATGTCATCGCCTTCGATATTGACGTCTTCGGGTGGGCGTTCACACGAAGTGTAGTTTTCATCGTAGGCGGGCGAGCCACGGAAATGCTGCGACGCGCCGAGACGCGATAGCGTCATGGCCGTGTCCGACACCTTGTTGTTGATCTTCGATCTCGCCGGGATCGCCGTATTCGCATCCACGGGAGCCCTGGTCGCGGTCCGCAAGGAGCTGGACGTTTTCGGCGTGGCGGTGCTCGCGCTCATGACGGGTCTCGGCGGCGGAGTCATGCGCGATGTCCTGATCGGCGCGGTGCCGCCCAAGGCGCTCGACGACTGGCGATATCTCGTGGTGCCGTTCGCGACTGCGCTGGTGGTGTTTTTGTTTCATCCGACGTTCGGTCGTCTGGAGCGGGAGATCATGCTGCTGGACGCGCTCGGGCTGTCGCTGTTCTGTGTGACAGGCGCGGTCGCGGCCGAGGCGGCCGGTCTCAACGTGCTGGCCTCGTCGGCGCTGGGCATGCTGACCGGGATCGGCGGCGGCATGTTGCGTGACGTGGCATCGGGCCGTGTCCCAGCGGTCTTCCGGGGTGAGTTGTATGCCACACCGGCCTTCGCGGGTGCGCTCGTGGCCGCGGTCGTCGCGCATCAGGACTGGTCGCAGTGGTGGTACGGATTGGGCGCCGCGATCTGCCTGGTGTGGCGGGTGCTGGCGCTACGGCGTGGCTGGACGGCGCCCCTGCCGCCTGGCACGCACCTCGGCTGACGGCTTGGTAAACCGTCAGCGGGGGAGGAGCCCCGCGAAGTCGGGATCGGAGTGGGAATATCCGAAACGATGATGAGTGATCGAAATCGACTGCTCGAGCAGGAAGGGCAGTGCTTCGATCCGGCCGGACTGGGTCACGGGATCCGCGTAGACCGTCACATCCGGATCGCCGTCGAGGACGGTCGCGAGCCCCTTGGCATCGGTGCCGACCAGACGTACCCGCGAAGGACGTTCGCGCACGACGCGCGCGGTCCAGCCGTCGTCGGCCTCGACCCAGACCTCAGGGGCAAGGCCATCCGGCAGCGGTGTGCGGGAACTGACCGAGACCGGCGCTCCGGTCCGCGCCGCAGCCAGCAGGACGCGCACGAGTTCGGGCAGGTAGCCGTCGAATCGCACCGTGACGGGCGTCGGGACATAGCGCAGCAGATTTCGTTCGACCCCGAGCGCTGAGACATCTTTGGCCACACCGTACTCGCGGGTCCACGCGATGTCGTCGGACGCCGCCGCGGCCCGGAGGTCCGCGAACTCGGCCGCCGTGACGTGAGACTCGACGGCGGCGAGGACTGCGGCCACAGCGGGCGCGAACCTGATCTGCGTCGATACGGCCCGCAGCGGGCGAGGCTGCCAGGAGCCGAGGCAGGTCAGATAGTTGGGACCACCGGTTTTGGCGGTCGCGCCGACCGATGAACGCTTCCAGCCGCCGAAGGGCTGCCGCTGCACGATCGCGCCGGTGATGCCACGGTTGACGTACAGATTGCCCGCTTCGACGGCGTCGATCCAGGTCGATACCTCGGCGGCGTCGAGGGAGTGGATACCGGCAGTCAGGCCGAAGCCCGTGGCGTTCTGCCATCTGATCGCCTGCTCGAGCGACGAGGCGTGCATGATGCCGAGCACCGGACCGAGGTATTCGGTGGTGTGAAATGCGCTGCCGGGCCTGACACCGGTTCGGATGCCGGGTGACCAGAGACGTCCGTCCGTGCTGAGCTGGCGCGGTTCAAGGAGCCAGCGCTCACCCGGCCCGAGTGTTGTGAGGCCTTCGGTCAGCTCATCCGAAGGTGCCTCGATGAGCGGGCCCACTGCGACCTCGAGATCATCGGGCATCCCGATCTTGAGCGATGAGACCGCGTCGATGAGCTGACGTTCGAAGCGGGCCGAACCGGCCATGGAGCCCACCAGAATGGCCAGACTCGCGGCCGAACGCTTCTGACCGGCATGCGAGAAGGTGCTCTCGACCAGATCGGCGACCGCGAGGTCGATGTCGGCGTTGGGAGTGACGACGATTGCGTTCTTGCCGCTGGTCTCGGCCATCAGCGGCAGATCGGCCCGCCACGAGCGGAACAGCCGTGCGGTCTTCCAATCGCCGGTGAGGATGACCCGGTCGACACCGGAGTGCGAGATCAGCGCCTTGTCCAATGGACCTTCGTCGATCGTGACGAAGCGCAGCACTTCGCGGGGGACACCTGCCTGCCACAGAGCCTCGACCATGACAGCCGCGCAACGACGGGTTCGGGGTGCGGCCTTGACGATCACGGCGCTTCCGACGGCGAGGGCTGCGAGCACCGAACCGGCCGGGGTCGCAACCGGAGAGTTCCATGGCGGCACCACGACGACCAGCGAATCGGGCACGAATCGGGCACCGTCCACGACTTCGAGCCGGCGTGCCGAATCGGCGTAGTAGTGGGCGAAATCGACGGCTTCGCTGATCTCGGTGTCGGCCTCGGGGACGGTCTTGCCTGCCTCGGCCGCCATGACCGACACCAGATCGCCGCGTCGTGCGCCGAGCGCATTGGCTGCCTGGTGCAGGATCCAGCTGCGCACCTCCGGCCCGCGGGCTTCCCATGCGACTGCGGCATCACGGGCATCGTGGATGATCGTCTCGAGGCTGGCCGGACCGGGAACCTTGCCGATCTGGACCGTTTGACTGCCGAGCTGGGTGTACGACGAGCGCGCCACAGCGAGCCGAGCCCATTCGCGATTGGCCTCGATCGACGGATCGGTGTCGGGGGTGTTGACAAAAGTGTCGCCGGGACGCATCGAGAGCTCGGTCAGACGGTTCTGCACCCGGTGGGTGGCCGGTGCTGCCGCTTCGGTTTCCTTGACCGAAGCGACGAAGCGCTGGGCCTCGCGCTCGAACAGTGCCGGTTCGGGTGCCAGTTCGAATGCCGCCGACATGAAGTTGTCGGTGCCGGAATTCTCCTGGAGCAGTCGCACGAGATAGGGGATCGCGGCGTCGAACTCGGTGGGGTGCACGACCGGTGCATGGAGCAGCAACGGGCCGACGTCGGCCCGCACTCCGTCGGCCGGACCAGAGGCCATGCCGAGCGCCATCTCGAAGCCGACCCCGTCGCGGACGCCGCGATCGCCGGCGAGCAGCCACGCGTAGGCGATGTCGAACAGGTTCTGGCTGGCGACGCCGATGTGTATGGCATCGACCCGTTCGGGGCGAAGTGCCCACTGCAGGATTCGCTTGTATTGCGTGTCGGTCTCCTGCTTGGTCGACCAGGTGGCCAGAGGCCAGCCATGGATCTGCGCGTCGACGTGCTCCATCGCGAGGTGGCTGCCTTTGACGACTCGGACCTTGATGGCGGCCCCGCCGGCGGTACGGCGCCGCGCCGCCCACTCTTGCAGCGACTTCATGGCGGCCAGCGAATCGGGCAGATAGGCCTGCAGGACGACTCCCGCCTGGAGATCGGGGAATGAATCGAGGAGCCGGGTGAAGACCGCGATCGTCAGGTGGAGGTCTTGGTACTCCTCCATGTCGAGATCGATGAATTTCGATTGGCCGCCAGCGGCCCGGTCGAACAATGGCGTGAGCTGTTTGACGACCCGGTCGACGGACTCATCGAATGACCACATCGACAACTGGCTCGCGACCGACGAGACCTTGATCGAGATGTGGTCGACGTCGTCGCGTTCGAGCAGTTCGAGCGCGCTGTCGCGTCGTCGAGCGGCCTCGACCTCGCCCAGGACGGTCTCACCGAGCAGATGGAGATTGAGCCGATCGCCGGCCGAGCGCGACTTCTTGATCGCGCGGCCCAGTTGCGACGGTTGTGCGTCGACCATGAGGTGCCCGAGCAGACGACGCACGGTGCGCCGACCGATCCTGACGACGATGCCGGGGAACAGGACCGCTGCCATCGAGCCCAGTTTGAGCAGTAGGCGCTGGCCGAACGGCAGAGACGGCGGAAGATCTCGGCTGAGGGCACGGAGATGACGCGTCGCGACGCGGTGGTCGGCAGGACGAACGACCCGGTCGAGGAAGCCGATCGTGAACTCCAGTCCGCGGGGGTCCCGGAGCAGCGTCGCGAGGCGCTGGGCCGCGGGATCGGGTCGGCGTCCACGTGAGCGTTGACCGTCTGGGCTGTGGGGATCAATCCAGGCTCGGACGAGCTCGACGCTGCGGTCGGCAAGAGGCAGTTCGGTCATCGTGGGCCAATCCTAGTGACTTTGGTCCCGGTTGTTCACACTCCGTTGAACTCAGTCCGTCGAGCGGACGCTCCACGCGATCGCGGCACTGATGAGCCCGGCCGAGAGAGGCACTAAGAAGCCTGTCGATGCGCCGTGCCCGTCGATCACGACACCGACGACGGCAGCGCCCGGTGCGATGCCGACCGACATCCCGGTCATGCTCCAGGTGAGCCCCTCGGTGAGTCGCGAGGACGGCACTTGGCGCTCGATCAGTTGGACCATCGAGATGAGGCTCGGGGAGATCATGAATCCACCGAAGAACATGCCGACAGCGAGCAGGGGAATGCTCGACAACAGCATGAACGGAAGGAACAGCAGGCCGAGCAGCAGGATCGAGACCCGCAGGCGGCGCAGCGGATTCACGGCCTGGGGCAGCGCGCCGACCGCGACTCCTGCGACGAGACTGCCGGCTGCCCAGGCGGCCAGGACGAGACCGGCAGCACCGCGATTGCCGTGTTCGTCGGTGAAGCCCGCGATGACGACCTCGGCCGATCCGAAGATGATGCCGAGGCAACATGACACCGCGACCAGCGGGCCGAGCAGGACCCACCCGATCGGCGTGGGCTCCGTGCGATGCACATCGCTGACCGGCGGTGCGGTGCCGCGCTGCGCGGCGAAGGCCCAGCTGCCGAGGAATGCGGCGGTCGCAGCGAACAGGAGCCCGGAGATATCGCTGACATGCAGGGTGAGAAATGTCACGAGCACGGGGCCGACGATGAACGCGACCTCGTCGAGGACCGCCTCGATCGAGAATGCGGTGTTGAGCTGTTCACGGTCGGTCAGCAGATGTGACCAGCGGGCGCGGACCATGCTGCCGACCTGAGGGGTCGTCAATCCGGTGAGGATCAGGCACAAGTGCGGCCACGGAGCATCCCAGCCGGCGTCGAGCACGAGGATGAACGCGGTCATGCCCAGCAGATAGCACGCGCCGACCGTGTACAGGACCGTGCTCTGTCCCAGCCGGTCGACGAACCGTCCCTGCCAGGGGCCGAATGCTGCCGCCGAGAGCACGTAGGCCGCCGACATGACGCCGGCCTCGCCGTACGAACCTGTGCGCTCGTGGATCAGCAGGACGATGCCGAGTCCGGCCATCGACATTGGCAACCGGGCCCACCATGCGGTGAACGAGAACAGCGCCGCGCCCTGGTGCGACAGCGCGTCCCGGTACTTGGTCAGCATCCTTACCTTCCCAACGGGTGACCATTCGGTCCCGGTGCGAGAATAGGGCCATGAACGTTCGCCCCTTCGACGCGCTCCTGCTTGTCTCGTTCGGCGGTCCGGAACGGCCCGGCGATGTCGTGCCCTTCCTCGAGAATGTGACGGCCGGGCGCGGTATCCCGCGCGAACGTCTTGAAGAGGTCGGCCAGCACTACTTCCTGTTCGGCGGCAAGTCCCCGATCAACGACCTCAATCGTGAGCTGCTCGACGCATTGCGCAAGGACTTCGCCGATCACGGTCTCGACCTGCCGATCTACTGGGGCAACCGCAATTGGGATCCGTATCTGCGCGATACGGCCCGGCAGATGGCAGCGGACGGGATCGAACGAGCGGCCTGTTTCGTCACAAGTGCCTATTCGTCGTATTCGGGTTGCCGTCAGTACCGCGAGAATCTGTATGACGCGACGACGGGCCTCGACATCGAGCTCAGCCGCTTGCGGCACTACTTCAATCATCCGGGTTTCATCGGGCCGTTCAACGAGGCCACTCGGGAGGAGGTCGAGTCCGCGCCGGCTGGCACGCATGTCGTGTTCGTGACGCATTCGATCCCGACGACGATGAACGAGGCGAGCGGAGGCCCTGGCCGTCAGGCGTATGTGCGACAGCACGAGAGCGTTGCCGAGCTCGTCGCCGCGGGCGCCGGCGCTGACAGCTGGTCCTTGGCCTACTGCTCGCGTTCGGGCTCACCGCACACACCGTGGCTCGAGCCCGATATCAACGACCAGCTGCGGGCGCTGCACGCCGATGGCGTCGAATCGGTCATCGTGGTGCCGATCGGATTCATCTCCGATCACATGGAGGTCATCTACGATCTCGACACCGAGGGCAAGGCGACCGCCGATGATCTGGGCCTGCGCTATCGACGGGTCGACACGCCCGGAGCCCACCCGGACTTCGTCGCGATGGTTCGTGACTTGCTCATCGAGAGGGCCGCAGTCGAACGGGGAGAGACGATCACCCGCTCGAGCCTCGGGCCTTTGGGAGCCTCGCATGACGTGTGCGCCGTCGACTGCTGCGTGAACCCCCGTTCAGCTCTGCCCACGATCGCGTGAACGCGCCTGTGAGCGCTCTGGCGAGCCTTCTGGAGCTCGCCCGGACCGTGGGCCTGGAGGCCGCCGAGTTCGTACGCCGTAGCCGTCCTGACGGTCGCGTCGACGTCGCCACGACCAAGAGCAGCCCGACGGACGTCGTCACGGAGATCGACCAGGCCTGCGAACGGCTGATCCGCGACCGGATCTTCGCCGCCAGACCCGACGACGGATTCGTCGGGGAGGAAGGCGACGACATCATCGGCAGGTCAGGTGTCGACTGGATCGTCGATCCGATCGACGGCACGGTCAACTTCATCCACGGCATCGCGGCCTATGCCGTCGCGATCGCGGCGCGTCGAAACGGCGTCATCGTGGCGGGATATGTCGTCAACATCGCGAACGGCGATGAATGGGGCGCCGAGCTCGGTGCCGGCTCATGGCGGTACGACGGGGACGCGCGGATCATGCTGACCGCACCGGTCGGTGCACCGCTGTCGCGCGCGGTCGTGGCATCGGGATTCCACTACGTCCAGGAGATCCGGGCCAAGCAGGCGGCCGCGATGGCCAGGTTCCTGCCGCAGATCGCCGACATCCGTCGCACCGGGTCGGCGGCGCTCAACCTGTGTGCTCTCGCCGAGGGCCAGTACGACATGTATTTCGAGCAGGGACTGCATCTGTGGGATCAGGCCGCAGCGGGACTGGTTGCGACCGAATCGGGGCTGATCGTGACCGGATTCGACAGCGAGCCGAATGAACGTATGGTGATGGCAGCACACCCAGCCATGGCAGAGGAATATTTTGCCCTGGTTCGCACTTGTGGGTTCTGAGTGTGACGACCACATCGACATGTGGCACAATCACGCCGGTTGTTCCGCACAATAGGAGAGTTGATGGCTACCGACTACGACGCACCGCGCAAGACTGAAGAAGAGCAGTCCGAGGACAGTATCGAGGAGCTCAAGGCGCGTCGGCACGAGAAGAATTCCGGCAAGGTCGATGAGGACGAGACCGAGGCGGCGGAGTCATTCGAGCTGCCCGGAGCCGACCTCTCGCACGAAGAGCTGGCCGTCCAGGTGGTTCCCAAGCAGCTCGACGAGTTCACCTGCTCGTCATGCTTCCTGGTTCACCACCGCAGCCAACTCGCGTCGGAGAAGAATGGCGCGTTCATCTGTCGCGATTGCGCCGACTGACTTTTCGGGGTGACGATGCTGGAGCCGGTTCCTTCGGGGCCGGCTCCTTTGCGTCGCGGGTCGTCGCCGTCACATCAGTCTTGACCAGCGGCTTCATACCCGGGGGCAACTGGCCGGTCGACTTGACCCAGTAGGTCGCCGCGCCACGTCGCGTCGCGACCTTCACGAGTTCGACCATGGCCCCGCCGACCACGGCCCACGCCACGGCCTCACGGGTGCTGACCTCGGGATGACGTCCCGTGGTCGGGGGCTTCTTGCCGGTGACCGCGCGCCAGGTGAGCATCGTCGCGCGCTGGGCTACGAGCCCCGCCGCGATGGTCGCGCCCTTGTCCATCAACTTCCAGGTGCCCTTGCCGGGTGCCTTCGTCGTGGGCGTCGCAGCTGCCTGGGCCTCGAGCGAGGACGGCTTCTTCTTACGCTTCTTTGCCACTGGGAGCGTCTCCGTTCGATCGTGTGGGTGCCAGCGCCGTGGCCAAGGCCTCGGGATGTCGGCTTGAGATCAGCCAGTATGGTGCCGGATCGGTCGGATCGTCGACGACAACGGCGATTCCATGGTCGAGATAGGGCCGAGTCATGAGGTAGGCGCGGGCATCGGCCTCGGTACCGAGACGGGCCCGGTAGGCCGCCCGGTTGAGCGCCGTGGCCTGGCCGATGAATTCAGGTTCCAGGTGGGCCTGGCCGACGCGGAGTCCGTTGGCGTCGACCGTGATCAGGACAGATCCGTAGCGCCAGACCAGATAGCAGCCCGCAGCGGCCAACAGCGCCGTGACGGTGATCGTGATGGGCCACGTCGTCACGACCCAGAACACCCAGCCCCACACGAGGGCAAATCCGATGGCGGCCAGCCACCAGGACACGGGAGCGGTCAGACGTTCGCGGTAGTTCGTCACAGTTCAACTTTGCCTCATGACGGTTGCGGACCCGACGCAGGTAGGGTCGCAGCCATGTTCGAGGTGACTGTGACACGGCTTGATCCGAGCGTCCCCCTGCCGGAGTACGCGCATCCCGGTGACGCCGGCGCGGATCTGGTGACGACGATCGACGTCGAGCTGGCACCCGGCCAACGGGTCCTGGTGCCGACCGGTATCGCGATCGCGCTGCCCGATGGGCTGGCGGCCTTCGTGCACCCGCGGTCGGGGCTTGCGCTGCGTCTCGGCCTGTCGATCGTCAACACCCCCGGAACGATCGATGCGGGCTATCGCGGCGAGATCAAGGTCCTGCTGATCAACCACGACCCGCGCGAGACGATCACATTGAGTCGCGGGGATCGCATCGCGCAGCTCGTGATCCAACGGGTCGAGCGTGCCATCTTCACAGAAGTTGTGGCGCTTGATGGTTCCGCGCGAGGCGCGGGGGGATACGGTTCTACAGGTGGTCATGCGACCGCTGACATCCACGAGGAGAACAGCTAATGGCACGCCGACGCAATAAGAATCAGCCTGTCGAGGAACAGGTCGAGGAGAGCAAGCCGGTCGAGGGGTTCCGTCACCTCGGTCCTTGGGACTCATCTGAGCGTTCGCCGGGGGACGACCCCGCCTATGTCGACCTCGGTGCGCTACTCGTGAAGGTTCGCGTCGGTCTCAATCTCGAAATGCCGGTCGACGAGAACGACAACATCGGTTCGGTTGTACTGATCACCGACAATGCGGCTCTCGAACTGCGGGCATTCGCGGCCAACAAGTCCGGTGGGCTCTGGGACGAGGTCCGTGATGACCTGATCTTGGAGGTTGAGCGGCTCAATGGTCAGTGTGAGCAGGTGGACGGCTTGTTCGGCCCCGAACTCCACGTCCGTGTGCCCGTCGAGGTCGAGGGCGAGGAAGGTTTCCAGCCCAGCCGGATCGTCGGGATAGAGGGTCCCCGGTGGTTGTTGCGCGCGACGTTCCTGGGCGATGCGGGCCTCAATGTCTCCGACGAGGGCATCCTCATGGACGCGCTGCGCGATGTCATCGTCGTCCGGGGCAGCGAGCCCCGGCTGCTGCGTGAAGCACTGCTTCTGACGCCGCCGACGACCGACACCGTCGTCCTCGACGGAGAGTAGAATCGGGGTATGGGACTCTTCAGCCGCACGCTCGAACGGCTGTCGTCAGAGCAGCAAGAGGCCGGCGAACTCAAAAGCGATGCGACCAAGGCAGGTTGCAAGCTCATCGCCTCATTGCCCGACCGTTCGGTCGTGGCGGTGCACGGGGTCCTGCGGTCGGTCACGCTGCGGCCCGTCGACGGTGTGACGGCGCTGGAGGCAGAACTCTACGACGGTTCCGACACCGTCACGCTGATCTGGCTGGGTCGCCGCAGGATCGCCGGCGTCGCGGTCGGACGTCAACTGACCGCGCACGGGCGCATCGGCATGCGGGGTATGGAGCGTGTCCTGTACAACCCGCGGTATGAGCTCGACGCGTGACCAGTAGTCAGGTCACCGTCGAACAGGTCGTTCGCGCCCAGCTGGCCAGGGCACTCGGCGGCCGTCGGGGCATCGTCGAGAGCGCGGTTCCCACAGCGCTGTTCACGGTGCTTTTCCTGACGACCGACCAGATCCGGCTCTCGCTGTACGTCAGCATCGGTGTCACCGCCGGCCTTCTGCTGCTGCGGATTTTGCAGCGTTCGACGACCCAGTTCGTGTTCAACGCCCTTGTCGGCATCGGCATCGGTGCCTTGTTCGCCTACCGCGCCTCACAGTCCGGCGGCTCGGACGAGGACATCGCACGGGCGGTCTTCACGCCCGGGATCATCTACAACAGCGGCTACGCCGTCGTCATCATCTTCACGATCGTGATCGGTTGGCCCATCGTCGGGTTCATGGTGGGTTCTGTCACCGGCGACGCGACGGCTTGGCACAGCGACAAGGCCATGGTCAAGCTGTGCTCGCAGCTGACCTGGATCCTGGCGATCCCGTGCGTCATCCGCGTCGCGGTGCAGCTCCCGTTGTGGCTCAACCACGAGATCGGTCTACTCGGGGCCTCGAAGATCGCTCTGGGCTGGCCGCTGCAACTCGCGTCCTTTGCGGCCATGGCCTGGCTGCTGAGCCGAAACCGGACCCCCATCGAGGGCCCGTCATAGACAGGCCCGCTGACGAGGCGGTTATCGCCCGCCGACGAGCGAGTTCTCGTCCCGGCCTAGCGATCTGATGGCTCCTCGGCGGGCCATAGCAGCCTCCTCAGCCGGGGTCGCCCTGCGCGCGTACCCCTTAGCCCTTGGGGGAGAGGAGTTCGCCCAGGTTGTCTTCGGCCTCACAGGGGGTCACGAACAGGAGTTCGTCGCCTGACTCCAGGGAGCGGTCGGCGTCGGGCGTCTGGATGCTGTTGTCGCGCAGGATCGCGACCAGCACGACATCGGTCGGCCACGGCACTTCGCTGACCCGCTTGCCGACGAACGGCGAATCGGCGGGCATCGTCAGCTCGACCAGGTTGGTATTGCTCTGGCGGAACGTGAACAGCCGCACGAGGTCTCCGACCGTGACGGCCTCCTCGACCAGCGCCGACATCAACCGCGGGGTCGAGACCGAGACGTCGACACCCCAGGACTCGCTGAACAGCCACTCATTGCTGGGATGGTTGACCCGGCCCACGGTGCGCGGCACCGCGAACTCGGTCTTGGCGAGCAGCGAGATGACGAGATTGGCCTTGTCGTCACCCGTCGCGGAGATGACGACATCGCATGATTCGAGCTGTGCCTCCTCCAGAGACGACAGCTCGCAAGCGTCGGCAAGGAGCCATTGGGCCTTGGGCACCATCTCGGAGCGGATCGAGGCCGGCGACTTGTCGATCAGCAAGATCGTGTGGCCGTTGTCGATGAGTTCTTGAGCCACGGAGCGGCCGACGGCTCCGGCTCCGGCGATCACGACGCGCATCAGTCGGCCTCCGGCCCTGCTTCGAGCGCTGCATGGGTGCTCTCGGCGGATGCCTCGAGCATGAAGACGCTGAGATAGTCGCCTTCTTGGATCACGGTGTCGGGGCGTGCGATGAGGCCCGCACCCAGGCGGGACAGATAGGCGACACGGACACTGGCAGCCTCCTCGAGATCGGCGATCCGGTGCCCGATCCAGGAGAAAGGCGCATACACCAGGTCGAGCCGGACGTCGCCGGACTGGTCGCGCCAGGCAGGCTCGGTGCCTGCTGGGAGGAGCCGCCGCAGGACCTGGTCGGCGGCCCAGGGGACCGTCGCCACGGTGGGTACGCCGAGTCGCTCGTAGACCTCGGCACGTCCCGGGTCGTAGATACGCGCGACGACGTTCTCGACCTGGAACTGCTCACGCGCGACACGCGCGGAGATGATATTGGAGTTGTCACCGCTGGAGACTGCGGCGAAGGCGTCGGCCCGTTCGATGCCGGCCTTCTTCAAGACCTCGCGGTCGAAGCCCATGCCGGTCACCGTGATTCCGGTGAATCGCGTCCCCAAGCGGCGAAACGCGTCGGGATTGGTGTCGATGACGGCGGTGGAGTGGCCGCGTTGCTCGAGGCTTCGCGTCAGCGTCGAGCCGACGCGGCCGCAGCCCATGATCACGATGTGCACGCAGGCGACGCTACACCGGCTGGGCCACACGTGCGCGCATGAGGCTTGTGAGGTCTAGCATCATCTCTCGTGGGAGTTACCGAGGTCCTCAAGCGCGCAGTAGTCGGGCGCAAGCTCCGCAGCACCCAATTGGGCGAGACGTTGCTGCCCAAGCGCATCGCCCTGCCGGTCTTTGCCAGTGATGCGCTGTCGTCTGTCGCATATGCGCCCGACGAGATCTTCCTGACCTTGTCGCTGGGCGGTCTGTCGGCCTATGCGTTCAATTGGAAGATCGGCATCGCCGTGACACTGGTCCTGCTGACTGTCGTGGCGTCATATCGCCAGAACGTCCATGCCTACCCCAGCGGTGGAGGCGACTATGAAGTCGCCACGGTCAATCTCGGCCCGACGGCCGGTCTAACGGTCGGCAGTGCGCTGCTTGTCGACTATGTCCTCACCGTCGCGGTGTCGATCTCCTCGGGCGTGCAGAATGCGACGTCCGCGTTGCCCTGGCTCAACGGGCACGAGGCGACGGCCGCATCCGTGCTGGTGCTCCTGCTGATGGCGATGAACCTGCGTGGCACCAAGGAGTCGGGGCGCGCTTTCGCCGTGCCGACCTACCTGTTCATGATCGCGATCCTGATGATGGGCCTGTGGGGCTATTCGCGCTATCTGTTCGGCGATCTGCCGGACGCTCCGAGTGCCAGCTTCGATATCGCGCCCGAGGGGCAGTTCGAACAGGGCCTGACCGGCGTCGCGATGGTGTTCTTGCTGGCACGGGCATTCTCATCGGGTTGCGCGGCGCTGACGGGCGTCGAGGCGATCAGCAACGGCGTTCCGGCGTTCAAGAAACCCAAGAGCAAGAATGCCGCGACGACGCTGCTGTTGCTGGGGACGCTCGCGATCGCGATGCTCATGAGCATCATCGTGCTGGCCGACCTGATGAAGCTGCGGTACGTGGAGGACCCGGCACATCAGCTCCTCGAGAAGGGTGTCCCGGTCGGATCGTCCTATGAGCAGGACACCGTGATCGGTCAGCTGGCCAAGACGCTGTATTCAGACTTCACTCCGCTGTTCTACTTCACGATCGCATGCACCGGCATCATCTTGGTCCTGGCCGCCAATACCGCGTTCAACGGATTCCCGGTCCTCGGCTCGATCCTGGCCCGCGACGGATTTCTGCCCCGCCAGCTCGACACCCGCGGCGACCGGCTGACGTTCAGCAACGGCATCATCGTCTTGGCGCTTGCCGCGATCGTCCTGATCCAGGCCTTCGACGCCGAGGTCACCAAGCTCATCCAGCTGTACATCGTGGGCGTTTTCGTCTCGTTCAATCTGAGCCAGCTCGGCATGATCCGGCACTGGAACAGACATCTGCGCTCGGAGACCGATCCGGCCGAACGCAAACGGATGATGCGCTCGCGGGCGGTCAACACGATCGGCTTGGCGATGACCGCGACGGTGCTCGTCATCGTGCTGTTGACCAAGTTCCTGGCCGGTGCGTGGATCGCGATCGTGGCGATGATCGGCGTCTTCTTGTTGATGCGCGGTATCGGGCGTCACTACGACCGGGTCTCCGATGAGCTGGCGATCGATGACTCCGACGTCATCTTGCCCTCGCGCGTCCATGCGATCGTCCTGGTGAGTCGCCTGCACAAACCGACGATGCGGGCTCTGGCGTACGCGCGGGTGTCACGGCCCAACTCGCTCGAGGCGCTGACCGTCGATTTCGACTCCGACCAGACGGCCAAGTTGATCAAGCAGTGGGAGGAACTGGCCATCCCAGTGCCGCTGAAGGTCATCGACTCCCCGTACCGTGAACTGGTCCGGCCCGTCATCCGGTACGTCAAGGAACTGCGCAAGTCCAGTCCGCGCGACGTCATCACGGTCTACATCCCCGAGTACGTCGTGGGCCGTTGGTGGGAGCAGGTACTGCACAATCAGACCGCGTTGCGGCTCAAGGGCCGACTGTTGTTCATGCCCGGCGTCATGGTGACGAGCGTGCCCTACCAGCTGAGTTCGGCGGGTCTGGCGAAGAAGAAGATGGCCAAGGAACGGCCTGCAGCCGGCGATGTCCGCCGTGGAGTGGAAGAGCGCGAGTGAGCACTGAGGCAATTGTCGACGTCGGCCCGGTCGCCCATGGCGGTCACTGTGTGGCGCGGCTCGACGGGCAGGTCGTATTCGTGCGGCACACGCTGCCAGGGGAGCGCGTTCGGATCACGATCACCGAACGGACCAAGACGTTCCTGCGCGCTGACGCGATCGAGGTGCTCGAAGCCGCCCCGGGACGGGTCGCCGCGCCGTGCGCCTATGCCGGTTCGTGCGGGGGCTGCGACTTCCAGCACGTCGATCCGGCGGTGCAACGTGAGCTGTTGGGCGATGTGGTCCGCGAACAACTGCGCAGACTTGCCGGCCTGACCTGGGACGGCGTCGTGGAGGCAGCTTCGCCCGACGCTCTGGGTTGGCGGACGCGGGTGCAGTTCGCGGTCGATCGACAAGGACGCCCGGGACTGCGGAAGCACCGTTCGCACGAGATCATCCCGGTGGCCGAGTGCGTCATCGCGCATCCGGGATTGCCGACCGTGTTGGGTCGCACCTGGGACGCCGATGCGGTCGAGGCCATCGTGTCGTCCACCGGCGAGAGGCTGCTGGTCACCGACGCCAGCATCACCGACGAGGTCGAGGCCGAGGTCGACGGGATCGTCGCGAGCGACGGCACGACCCGCGGCGGACGTGGAGCCCTGACCGAACGGGTGCACAGCACCGACTTCCGCGTCTCCGGTTCGGGTTTCTGGCAGGTCCATCCCGAGGCCGCCGCCACCTTGGTCGATGCGGTGCTCGAGGGAGCGCAGGTCGAGGCCGGAGACACCGTGCTCGACCTGTATGCCGGAGTGGGCTTGTTCACGGCCTTCCTGGCAGCAGCCGTCGGTGAAACCGGCTCGGTGCTGAGCGTCGAGTCGGATCCGGGAGGTTCGCGCGATGCTCGGCGCAATCTGCACGATCTGGCACAGGTCCGCCTGGTCGGCGAGACGGTCGAACGCGCGCTGCGGCACGGAACCCTCGGCGAGTCCGCTGACATCGTCGTGCTTGACCCACCACGTGTTGGCGCCAAGAAGGCCGTCGCCGATATCGCCGCGCTGGGTCCCCGCCGAATCGTCTACGTCGCGTGCGATCCGGCAGCCTTGGCCCGAGACCTGGCCTCGTTCGCGAGCAAGGGCTATCAGCTGACGAGCCTGCGCGCGTTCGCACTGTTCCCGATGACCCACCATGTCGAGTGTGTCGCGATCCTGGAGCCCAGCCCACCCCCACGCTGACGAGGCTGGTTGTCGCCCGCCGAGGAGGCGCTTGTCGTCCCCGCTGTGAGGCGGGAACTACCTCGCCGAGGGGCCGTAAGTGCCTCCCCAGCGTGAACGGGGGTCAACGCCGTCCGAGTAGCGCGCTCATGACGGCTGCGCAGAGGGCCAGCGACACCATCGCGCCATTCGCATCGGGCGCGACAAGCAGCGGGATTGTCAAGAGCGCGAGGACGTCGAAGCCCCGGGCCGAGCTGACGATCAGCCCGGGCGGAATCGCACCGGCCGGGGAGGTTACCAACGGCATCGAATAGTTCGGGGGCCCCGCCAGCAGCAGTCGGGCGATCGCGGCCACTGCGGCGGCTCCGACAGCCAGCGCGACGACGAAGGCTTCGCCGGCAGTGCCGTCGGAGCCGTGACTCATCGCAGGTGCTGCTGCGAGCGACCACAGGATGACGACACCCCCCGGAACTGCCAGGGTCGCGGCGCGCACGAGCGCGACCGGGATCGGGAAGCAGCGCACGAGGCCTGGGCTGGTGGCGACGGTGCGCAGTGCCGGGAACAGCCACAGCCCGCCGAAGAGTGCCGTCAGCGCGCTGATCGGGATGATCGCGAGGTCGAGACCGAGGGCGACCAGAACGTACGGCACGATCAGCATCGCGGCGAACGCCGTGACCGGGCCAGGGGACCGGCGTAGACGTACGACGTCACGCCACAGAATCGCCCACGCGCCGCCAGGTCCTCGTCGCACGGGCCGGACGGTAGCGACGGTCCGCCATTTGCGGGCGACGAGAACGTCGTAGGCCAAGGTGAAGTCGAGCCCCGCGAGGGCGCCCGACATGCTCGACAGCACGGAGCCCGACGCGGTCAGGTCTGCTCGGCGCAGGGCCGTGACCTGACGCAGTGCCCAGAGTGACAGGGCAACGGCCGCCACCGCCGAGATGCCTACGAAAGTCACGCCCCAGGGGCCGTCGATCCAGGCGGTTCCGGTCCGGGGTGCTCGGCTCATCGTGATGAGCAGCGCCCACACCCAAGCGATCGCGGCAAGGACGAGGGCCGCGTCGCGGGCACGGTGCTGGGGCCGCTGCTGCCAATGTGCTGCGAGCGCCGTCATGCCCGCGGCGGCCAAGGCGGCACCGCAGGCCCAGTACGTGAGCGCAACCGGCGGCAGGCCGGCCAGCAGTCCTGAGACCGCGACCGCTGCGCCGCACGACAAGGCAGATGCCGCCGATGCCAGTAACAGACGGCCCCGGAGAACAGGACGCCGGTCGATAGGCGCGCTGAGCAGCCAGCTGCCGGCGGCAGGGGTGACCATCACCGGACCCAGCACGCCGGCGACCGCCGCCACCAGTGCGAGTGCTCCCAGGGTGGACGGCCACAGCAGGGAGGTGCGGGCGTCGCCGCACGCTGCCGTCGTACATTCAGCGGCGACGTTGACCCGGGTCTGGATCAGCGCGCTGATCGACATCGCACTGATCACGACTGCGGAGAACACCCACACGTACGCCTCGGACAACTGCTCGTACAGGGTCGTGTCGGCCCGCTCGCGCCGCCACGAGCGCATCTGCCGCCGCAGCGCCCGACCTTCGGCCCTACCGGGGGACGTCGCTGTCATCCGAGGTCGAGGATCAAGTCGGCGACGGCATCGACCAGGTCTTCGTCATGGCTCACCAACAAGATCCCCAGGCCGTCGGCCTTCTCGGCGATGAGTCGCTCGGCGAGCCATTCGATGCCCGCCGCGTCGAGCCGCTGTTCGGGCTCGTCGAGGACCAGGAGTCGGCGCGGACGAACGAATGCGCTCGCCAGGGCCAGCCGGCGCCGCTGCCCCGACGACAGGGTGCCGGGAAGCTGGGCGGCCTGGCCTCGGAGTCCGACATCGGCGAGCACGGCGTCGACCACGGATCCGGCGCCCTCGACGCGGTGTGCGCGGGCGAACAGTTCGAGGTGTTCGGCCACGCTGAGGTCGGGGAAGAACGACAGGTCGTCCATCACGACGGCAAGATCTCGCCGCGTCGCCGCGCTGCGTTCGTCGAGTGGGGCACCGTTGAGTTCGACTGTTCCGCTCGTCGGCCGGTCCGCTCCGCAGATGCAGCGTAGGGCGGTCGACTTGCCGGAGCCGTTCGGACCGATGAGGGCCAGCGCCTGCCCGCTTTCGAGATCGAGGTCCAATCCGGTCAGCACCTGGAGATCACCGAAGTGACGCTGTAGGTCTCGGACACGCAGAAGCGGCGGCGGGGAAGACACGGACATGCCTATGACGATAGGTCCCGCGCCAACCGGAGATGAGAGAGTGTCGACATGCGTTTCGCCGATCCTCATGCCTGTCCTGACTGCCGAGGTGTGATCGCCGGACAGAATCTCTGCCCGCACTGCGGTCTCGATCTGACGTCGGACGAGGTCCGGCAGCTCTGGCAGACCCTGCTGCAGGCCGATGCGCTCCTCGCGAGGGCTGTGCGTCACCGGGTCGCCCCAGCTCGGGCCACAGCCCCAGCTCCGGCCCAAGCCGCTCCAGCTCCGGCGCCAGCCGCCCCCGCGGCCGGCCCTACCCCGACGCCGCCTCAACCGGTGGCCGAGTCGTTCACCCCGCCCATGCCGGCGTTCCCGATCCCGCCGCCCGCGCAGCCCACCGCCAAGGCTCCGAAGGACCGGTCCTGGTCGGTCGGCACGATCCTGCTCGTGCTCGGCGCGTTCGGTCTTGTCGTGGCAGGACTGATCTTCGTGACCCGCTCGTGGGATGACCTCGGTCTGACCGGTCGAACCCTGATCCTTCTCGGCGTCACCGTGACGATCGGAGCACTCGGCGTCTGGGTCACCCGCCGGCCGCTGCGGGCGTCCGCGGAAGCCGTGTGGTCGGTGTTCCTGGCCTTGCTGACGCTGGACTTCTTCGCGGCTCACCACGAAGACCTGATCGGGCTGCGCTCGCTGGACTATCCGGGCGCGTACCTCGTCTGGGGACTGATCCTCCTCGCGGTGAGCGTCGCGATCGCCATGTGGGGCAGACCGCACCTCAAGGCGGTCCTGGTGGCACCGGCGGTCGCCGGGGGAGTCGGGATCGCGATGGGCGGTGTCGGTGCGGGCGCGATTCCCGGAGACGTCGACTTTGCGTGGCGTGCCTTCATCGCTCTGGTCGTGTCAGGGCTCATGGCGCTTGCGACCCGGCCGGCCGCACTGGCTCCGATGACACTGGTCGCCCGCATCGTGTTCGCGGGATTCTTCGTGGCCGCCTATGCATCGGCCGTCGTCGAGGTCGTGGCCAATCCCGAGTTGTCACAACTGGTCGGGGACGGTCACGGCATCGCGATGGTGCTGATGTCGATCGCATCGGTCGTAGTTGCCTGGCTCGTTCCGGTCGTCAGGATCCCGCTGACGGCCCTCGGCATTGCCGGGGCCTCGCTGTTGGCCATCGCGCCGGTCACGGCGGGTGGGACGACGGGGGGAGCGTGGAGCAGCGTCGCTGTCCTCGCCGCTGTCCTCGCGGCACTTGGAAGCAACGGACGCAGCGACTGGATGCGAGGCGTGCGGGTCGGCGCCCTACCGGCCATCGTGGGTCTGGTCGTCGTCGCGCTGGAGCTGTTCTCCGACGTGCTGGAGACTGCGGGACGGGTGCTCGACAATCCGTGGTCGTCGTCGTGGCACAGCCGACTCGATGCACCGGACGTGGTCGATCGTGCCGTCTGGGCGGTGCTCATCGTCGCCGTCGCGCTCGTGGTCACGGCCTGGTTCGTGAGTCGCTGGCCCGAGTTGCTGCCGGCGCGATCCCACACGCCGCTGTTGCTGTCGGCTGCCGTGGCACTTGGCGCGGCCGACATCGTGATCGCTTCGAAGGCACCGGTGTGGGGCGCGTCCTCGGTGCTGTTGGCCCTGGCGGTAGCGGGCCTTGTACTGCACGTGCGGAAGATCGAGACGAGTATCGGACCGGTCGTGCTGCTCGTGATCGTCATGGCGTCCGCTCTGGCTGCGGCTTCGGCCGGTGTCTCGGCCGTGACTTGGCTTGTCGGCGCACTGATCCTCGCAGGCTATGCGTACGTCGACGGCGTTGCGTGGCTACGTCAGACCTGTGCCGTGGGCGCCGTGGTGCTCGTGACGATCGCTGTCATGGCGGCCGTGGAGCTGGTCGGTGCCCGTGATGCCGCGACGGTCCTGGCGGTGCTGATCACGGCACTGGTCCTGCTCGCGGCGGCAGGTCTGCTGTTGTCCGGTCATATCGTCCGTGAGGCCGTCGAAGTGACGGCCGGGGTGGCGGTGTGTATCGCCTTGGTGACGTCTGGATCGAGCGGGGAGCTCGCAGTGCGGTGGACGTTGGCGGGTGTCGCTCTGATCGCGGTGAGCTTCGGCGCGCGGGATCGTCGCTGGTACGTCTGGCCCGGACTCTCGGCACTCGTGGTGGCGTACATCCTGCTGATCGTCGACAGCGGCTTCTCGTTCGTGGAGGCCTACACCTTGCCGTTGGGAGCGTTGGCTCTCGGAGCGGGGCTGTACTGGGTGGGTCGCATGCCGCAGACGTCGTCGTGGGTGCTCCTGGGGCCTGGCCTCGCGATCGCCTTGCTGCCGAGCGTCCCGCAGGCATTGGCCGAGCCGACCGAACTGCGGTCGCTGTTGCTGGGCGTGGGTGCGTTCGTCGTCCTGGCGGTGGGCGTCCGACTGCGGTGGCAGGCCGCGTTCGTGTCCGGGGCCGTGATCCTGGCGTTGTTGGTGCTGTTCAACATCGGGCCGTACGCCAATGCGGCGCCGCGAGTGGTCGTGATCGCGGTTGGCAGCGCGATCCTGCTCGGCATCGGGATCACTTGGGAGGACCGGGTCCGCGACGGACGCAAGGTCGTGGCGTACGTCCGTTCGATGCGCTGATCGGGGCAGCTTCCGGCGTCGGTCGACACAGGCTGCATGGCGGAGGTGCACAGTACTTCGGCATCATGTATCTTGATATCAAGACATATTCCGCACTGAGCCACCACGACCCGCGGTTAGGTGAGCCTGACCGACTATCGCCCATCGGCGGTAGGCAGGATGGACACGACCGCGCGAAGGAGAATGACGATGGCCGTCGACAGCTTCAATTCCAAGGATTCCCTCTCAGTCGGGGACGCGTCCTACGACTACTACCGACTCGGAGCGGTGACGGGCGAAGGACTAGACGTCGCGTCGCTTCCGTTCAGCCTCAAGGTGCTCCTCGAGTCGCTTCTGCGCACCGAAGACGGTGCTGACATCACCAAGGCCGACATCGAGGCCCTGGCCGGCTGGGACGCTCAAGCCGAGCCCAGCAAGGAGATCCAGTTCACGCCTGCCCGCGTGATCATGCAGGACTTCACCGGCGTCCCGTGCGTCGTCGACCTCGCCACGATGCGAGAGGCCATGGCCGACCTCGGTGGCGACGCGACCAAGATCAACCCGCTCGCGCCCGCCGAGATGGTCATCGACCACTCGGTCATCGCCGACGTCTTCGGCACCCCCGAGGCGTTCGAGCGCAACGTCGAGATCGAGTACGAGCGCAACCGCGAGCGCTACCAGTTCCTGCGCTGGGGACAAGGCGCGTTCGACGACTTCAAGGTCGTCCCGCCCGGAACCGGCATCGTGCACCAGGTCAACATCGAGAAGCTCGCCCGCGTCGTCTTCGACAAGAACGGCACGGTCTACCCCGACTCCTGTGTCGGCACCGACTCGCACACCACGATGGTCAACGGCCTGGGCGTCGTCGGCTGGGGCGTCGGTGGCATCGAGGCCGAGGCTGCGATGCTCGGCCAGCCGATCAGCATGCTGATCCCGCGCGTCGTCGGCTTCAAGCTGTCCGGTGAGCTGCCCCAGGGCGCTACGGCGACCGACCTCGTGCTCGTCATCACCGAGAAGCTGCGCCAGCACGGCGTCGTCGGCAAGTTCGTCGAGTTCTACGGCTCGGGCGTCTCGGCCGTCCCGCTGGCCAACCGCGCCACGATCGGCAACATGAGCCCCGAGTACGGCTCGACCATCGCGGTCTTCCCGATCGACGACGAGACGACCAAGTACCTGCGTCTGACGGGTCGTACCGAAGAAGAGATCGCTCTCGTCGAGGCCTACGCCAAGGCCCAGGGCCTGTGGCACGACGCCGACAACGAGCCGCGCTTCTCCGAGTACCTCGAGCTCGATCTCGGCGACGTCGTCCCCTCGATCGCCGGACCGAAGCGTCCTCAGGACCGCGTCTCGCTGGTCGACTCGGTCTCGTCGTTCAAGACCGCCCTGGCCGACTACGCCGGATCGTCCGATGCGAGCAACAAGCAGACCGTCACGCTCGACGACGGCACGTCGTACGAGATCGACCACGGTGCTGTCACGATTGCCGCGATCACGTCGTGCACCAACACGTCGAACCCGTCGGTCATGATCGGCGCCGGTCTGCTGGCCAAGAAGGCTGTCGAGAAGGGCCTGCAGCGCAAGCCGTGGGTCAAGACGACGCTGGCTCCGGGCTCGAAGGTCGTCACCGACTACTACGAGAAGTCGGGCCTGAACGTCTACCTCGACAAGCTCGGCTTCAACCTGGTCGGCTACGGCTGCACGACGTGCATCGGCAACTCCGGTCCGTTGATCCCCGAGGTCAGCAAGGCTGTCAACGACGGCGACCTCGCTGTCACGGCAGTGCTGTCGGGCAACCGTAACTTCGAGGGACGCATCAACCCCGACATCAAGATGAACTACCTGGCGTCGCCGCCGCTGGTCATCGCGTACGCGCTGGCCGGCTCGATGGACGTCGACCTGTACACGGACCCGCTGGGTCAGGACGCCGACGGCAACGACGTCTTCATGAAGGACATCTGGCCGACGCCGCAGGAGATCGAGGACGTCATCGCGACCTCGATCGACGCCGACACGTTCAGCCGTGAGTACGCCGACGTCTTCGCCGGTGACGAGCGCTGGCAGAACCTGCCGACGCCCGACGGCGACGTGTTCGAGTGGGACGAGAGCTCGACCTACGTCCGCAAGGCGCCGTACTTCGACGGCATGCAGCGCGAGCCCTCGCCGGTCACCGAGGTCACGGGAGCCCGCGTGCTCCTCAAGCTGGGGGATTCAGTGACTACGGACCACATCAGCCCCGCCGGTGCGATCAAGAAGGACAGCCCGGCCGGCAAATACCTGTCGGAGCACGGCATCGAGGCCCGCGACTTCAACTCCTACGGTTCGCGTCGTGGCAACCACGAGATCATGATTCGTGGAACGTTCGCCAACATCCGTCTGCGCAACCAGATGGCTCCGGGCACCGAGGGTGGTTTCACCCGCGACCTGCTGGATCCCGAGACTCCGGTCACGACGATCTTCGAGGCATCCGAGAAGTACATCGAAGCAGGCGTCCCGCTCGTCGTCCTGACGGGCAAGGAGTACGGCTCGGGCTCGTCGCGTGACTGGGCGGCCAAGGGCACCGCGCTGCTGGGTGTCAAGGTTGTCATCGCCGAGTCGTACGAGCGCATCCACCGCTCGAACCTGATCGGCATGGGCGTTCTCCCGCTGCAGTATCCGGCGGGCGAGAACGTCGAGTCGCTCGGGCTGACGGGTGAGGAGACGTTCGACTTCTCGGGCATCACCGAACTCAACGAGGGTCGTACGCCCAAAACGGTCCACGTCAAGGCCACCGCGGCTGACGGCACCGTTACCGAGTTCGATGCGGTCGTCCGCATCGACACTCCGGGTGAGGCCAACTACTACCGCAACGGCGGCATCATGCCGTACGTGCTGCGCAGCCTGCTCGACTGAGTCTGCCCACTCCCGAAAGGGTCGTCCTGCTTCGGCAGGGCGGCCCTTTCGGCGTTCTGACCCGCAGCCGGAAAGTTTCGTGCCGTAATCGCAACCGAATTTGTTGCCTCAAACGCTGGACGTGACCCGGATCACGCTATACGTTGTCTCAAACAACAATTGCGTGCCGGTGTCAATCAGATGTCCATCGTGTGGCGCACTTACTGGAGAAATTGGAGGCGGTCTGTGTGAAGCGGACACACAAACTCATACTCGCCACGGTCATGAGTGCCACATTTGCACTCAGTGCGTGCGGCGGCAGCGACAGTGCTGGTGACGACGGTGACAAGGGTGACAGCGGCAACAAGACGGACGGCAAGATCGGCGTCATTCTTCCTGACACGAAGTCGTCGGTGCGGTGGGAGAGCGCCGACAAGCCGGCGCTCGAGGCAGCCTTCAAGGCGGCCGGCGTCAAGTACGACGTCCAGAACGCCGAGGGTGACGCCGACAAGATGGCGACCATCGCCGACAGCATGATCACCAGCGGCGTTACGGTCCTCGCGATCGTCAACCTCGACTCGGACTCAGGTGCGGCCATCGAGGCCAAGGCGGCCAAGCAAGGCGTCAAGACGATCGACTACGACCGCCTGACTCTGGGTGGTTCGGCCGACGTCTACATCTCGTACGACAACAGCAAGGTCGGTGCGCTTCAAGGTGAGGGCCTGGCCAAGTGCGTCGGCGACAAGGACGCCAACTTGATCTTCCTCAACGGCTCGCCGACCGACAACAACGCGACGCTCTTCTCGCAGGGTGCGCACAGCGTCCTCGACAAGATCCCGACGTACAAGAATGTCGCTGAGCAGGCCGTTCCCGACTGGGACAATGACAAGGCCGTCACGATCTTCGAGCAGCTGTACACCAGGGTCGACGGCAAGGTTGACGGTGTCTACGCGGCCAATGACGGTCTCGCGGGCGGTGTCATCTCGATCCTGAAGAAGAACGGCCAGAACGGCAAGGTTCCCGTCACAGGCCAGGACGCGTCGATCGAGGGCCTGCAGAACATCCTCACGGGTGACCAGTGCATGACGATCCAGAAGTCGGCCACGGGCCAGGCGAAGGCACTCGCCGAGGCTGCGATCGCTATGGTCAAGGGCGAGAAGCCGGCCACGACCGGTACGGTCAAGGACGACACGGGCAACCGTGAGGTCCCGTCGATCCTTCTCGACCCGGTCTCGATCGACAAGAGCAACGTCCAGGCAGTCGTCGACGCCGGAGACCTGAAGGCCTCCGACATCTGCACGGCGAAGTTTGCCGACCTTTGCACCGAAAACGGCGTGGGCTGATCCTCCGGGTGTGGCTCTCCGGGATGATCTCGGAGAGCCACACCCATCGCTGCCCGTAGCACCTCACCATCTCGGAACCAGCACTTCGGAAGGCTCACCATGAGCGACACGACACCACTCCTGCAGCTTCGGGGAGTCAACAAAAGCTTCGGCGTCGTCCACGTCCTGCATGACGTCGACCTCGCCATCTATCCCGGCCAGGTAACCGCCCTCGTGGGCGACAACGGCGCCGGCAAGTCGACGCTCGTCAAGACTGTCGCCGGCATCTACCCGGCCGACTCCGGCGAATACCTCTTCGAGGGACAGCCGGTTGCGATTCACGGTCCGAAGGACGCCGGTGCGCTCGGCATCGAGGTTGTCTACCAGGATCTAGCGCTGTGCGAGAACCTCGACATCGTCGAGAACATGTTCCTCGGCCGCGAGAAGACCCACGGCATCATCCTCGACGAGACCACGATGGAGTCGAAAGCCAGGGAGGCACTCGCCTCGCTCTCGGTCCGCACCGTGAAATCGGTGCGGCAGAGCGTCTCGAGCCTGTCGGGCGGTCAGCGCCAGACCGTGGCCATCGCCAAGTCAGTGCTGTGGAACTCCAAGGTCGTCCTGCTCGACGAGCCGACGGCCGCCCTCGGTGTCGCGCAGACGCGTCAGGTGCTCGACCTTGTGCGCCGTCTTGCCGACTCCGGCGTAGGCGTCTTGCTGATTTCGCACAACCTCACGGACGTGTTCGAGGTCGCCGACCGCATCACGGCGCTGTACCTTGGCCGGGTCGCGGCCGATGTCGCGACCAAGGACGTCACGTCACGCCAGGTCGTGGAGCTCATCACGACCGGTTCCTCATCCGACCTCGGTGCCTCGGCGCCGACCGCCACGGCCTGATCCGGGAGATATCCATGACTGACATCATCAGTGACGCGGAGCAGGCTGGCTTTGCGTCCGACCTCACGCAGTCCACCACCTTGGGCGACTCCGTCAAGGCGTACGTCCAGCGTGTGCGCGGTGGCGACATGGGCGCCCTGCCGTCGATCCTGGGGCTGGTCGTGCTGTTCATCGTCTTCGGCATCGCGAACGACCGATTCCTGTCAAATCTCAACATGGCCAACCTGGCTACCCAGGCAGGCTCGATCATCATCCTCGCGATGGGGCTCGTACCGGTCCTGCTGTTGGGTGACATCGACCTTTCGGCAGGTGTCGCCGGGGGTGTGTCGGCCTGCGTCATGGGCTTGCTGGTCGTCAAGCACGACCAGCCGTGGGGCGTAGCGGTGCTGGCCGCTCTCGTGACGGGCGCCGTCATCGGAGTCGTCATCGGCATCCTGGTGGCGAAAATCGGCATCCCGTCGTTTGTCGTGACGCTGGCATTCTTCTTAGGCCTGCAGGGCGTGACTCTCAAGCTCATCGGTGAGGGCGGCTCGGTCCGTATCAGCCAGGAAGTCATCAGCGGCATCGCCAACAGCAATATGAGCGTGTTGGCCGGCTGGGTCTCGGCCGTAGTCATCATCGTCGGCTACGCGGCGCTCAGCCTGCTGCGTCATCGCCGCAAGGTCTCACAGGGTCTGCAGCACCAGCCCTTCGCGGTGGTCGTGGCGCAGATCATCGCGATCGGCGTCGTGCTGCTGATCGTGACGTACATCCTGAACCAGAACCGCAGCGTCAACGTGAACTTCCCGATCAAGGGGATCCCCTACGTCATCCCGATGGTCATCGTGCTGCTGATCATCTGGACTTTCGCCCTCGGACGCACCACGTGGGGGCGTCACGTGTACGCCGTCGGCGGCAATGCGGAGGCAGCTCGTCGTGCCGGCATCAACGTCGACCGCATTCGCGTCTCGGTCTTCATGATGTGCTCGAGCATGGCGGCCCTCAGCGGCATCGTCGTGGCGTCGCGTCTCGGCAAGGTGTCGACTGACTCAGGTGGCGGAAACGTGCTGCTGTACGCCGTCGGCGCGGCGGTCATCGGCGGCACGAGCCTCTTCGGTGGCAAGGGCAAGGCCAGCGACGCGGTTGTCGGTGGCCTCGTGATCGCCACGATCGCCAACGGTCTCGGCCTTCTTGCGCAGGCATCGTGGATCAACTTCGTCGTGACCGGTGGTGTGCTGCTGCTCGCCGCCAGCGTCGATGCGATCTCGCGCAGGCGTCGCTCCACGTCGGGCCTGTAGAGATGGCCACTGCCAGACGGGTCGGGGTGGGGACCAACCAGGAGGATGTTCGTCGGCACAATCTCGGCACCGTCCTGGGCCATGTGCATCGTGCGGGTCGTATCTCGCGGGCCGAACTCACTGCGGTGATGGGACTCAACCGCAGCACGATCGCTGGGCTGGTGACCGAGCTGGAAACGCTCGGACTGGCCGAACAGGCCAAGCCCTCCGGTGCCCGGGTGAGCGCGGGACGTCCGTCCGTCGACGTCATGGTGCGCACAGGGGCCTATGTCCTGGCCGCTGATGTGCGGGTCGACGGTCTGACCGTCGCGCGGATCGGGCTGGGCGGTGTCGTGCAGTCCCGGGCGACCGGCCCGGTGCCGGCCGGACGCGCTCCTGAGGCGATCGCGGCTTCGGTCGTCGATCTCATGCGAATCGTGGTCAAGGACGTCGAGCCCGGTGCGGCGCTGGTCGGCGTAGGCGTCGGCGTCCCGGGTATCGTCCGGGCGTCCGACGGGCATGTGCGACTTGCGCCCAACCTGGGCTGGCACGATGTGCCGTTCGCGCAGATCCTCGCCGACCGTCTCGGCGATCTCGGCATGCCGGTATTGGGCAATGACGCCGATCTCGGCGCGCTGTCAGAACACCTGCGTGGGGCCGGTGTGGGGGTCGAGGATCTGGTGTACCTGTCGGGTGAGGTCGGCGTGGGCGCCGGAGTCATCGTCAGCGGGCACAAACTCGAAGGCGCCGGTGGCTACGCCGGCGAGATCGGTCACATGCCGTTCATCCCCGAGGGCAAGCCGTGCCACTGCGGGGCGCGGGGTTGTTGGGAGACCGAGATCGGTGCCGAGTCGATCGCGCTGGCGATCGGTTGTCCGCCTGAACGCGTCGGCGCGCTGGGGGAGTACCTCGAAGCGCTGCGGGACGCCCCTGACGATCTGCGGATCGTCGGACGGCACTTGGGACGTGGGCTCGCGGGCATGGTCAACATGCTGAATCCGCGGGTCATCGTGCTCGGCGGATATCTGAGGTCGCTGTTTCCCCTGGTGCATGACGACATCGACAAGGAACTCGCGTCGTACGCTTTGGCGGCGCCGCGCGATCTCGTCCGGGTGACCCTGCCAGGACTGGGCGGCGACTCGGTCCTGCACGGCGCGGCCGAGTTGGCGTTCGAACCGCTGCTGGCCGATCCTGTGGGACGTCTGGCCACGGCGTGCCCCGATGCGGAGGCGGCCCTGGCAGGTTGATCTGATGCCCGAGCGTGTCTCGCTCTACGGCAAGTGGTGCCAAACGTCGGTGGAGAAGCGTCGGTGACCGCCACAATGGGTCTTGCCCGCCAGATCGAGTCGTGTGACAGGACCAACTTCGTGAACAAGATCGATCGGTACGTCCTGACAATTTTCATGCTTATTGTCGTGCCGGTGCCGGTCAACATCTTGACCGAGTCGTTGCGGCCCGAGTACCGATGGATCACGTTCGTGGCGGTGTCCTCAGTGGTCATGAGCGTGCTGTTGACCTGGCCCGGTGGCTTCTTGTCGCGCGACAGGCACGGCCGGTCGAGGTTCGGCAAGTACCTCTCGTTCGCGATGTTCATCGCCTATCTGCTGATCGGTGTGCGGATCGGGGTGAGCGAACAGGGGGCGGGCGTCTCGCACCTGTGTCTGGTGTTGTTGTGGGCTTCGGTGGCGGTGCTGGTGGTCAATTCGCTTGAGGAGACTCGCCGGTTCGGTGAGGTAGCCGTGGGACTGGCGGCCCTTCTCATCGGTGCGGGATATCTGATCGACCTCGCGCGGTGCATCAGTGACGCCCCACAGGAGACGCCTTTCCTACTGGTCGCGCTGCCTGTGCTGTTCCTGGCGATCGCGTGGCTCATGTATGCCGGCGCATTCGTCAAGGGATACTTCTCGCTCATCGGTCTGGGCCTGATCGCGATGGGCCTGTGTGACCTCACAGTTCAGGCGCGAGCCTTCTCGGACGGTGATGAGTTGCTTGCGCTGGCGCGCCTCATCAAAGGGGTCTCGTTCGTTCTCGCGGGCTATGCCTGGCTGGGCTGGTCGAAGAGGGCTGGTGCGGGCGCCTTGCTGTTGTTCGGTGCTGGCTGGGCGTTGGAATCTGCCGAGAAGGTCATGGACGGTCACACTGTCGCGGCGGCAGGTGATGCGAGCCTGGCGCTGACGTTCTGGCTGCTGGCGATCCTGGTGGCCAGGCCTGAAAGCCTCGGAGGTCCATCAAGACGTTGGGTCTGGCTGCGGATAACCGCATTCTTCGGTGCACTGTGCCCGACGTTGTGGGGTGTCGCTGACCTGCTGACCGGCTACTCCCTGCTGGGAATCAGCTACCTGCTGTTGGGCGTCGGCATGATGGTCATGCTGATCAACTTCGACATCAAGATGCTGTCGGCAAGCCGGATGTTCACATTCTGGTTCTCGACCGGCGATAAACGTCCCGAACAGTAGTTATTGCCCCGGACCGCGCCGGTGTCAGGCGTCGATGATCTGTTGCATCGCGGGAGCCAGCAACCGGACGACCTCGGCTGCGGGCGCGTCGGCCACCGGGCCGATGCGGGTGACGTATCGCGCGGTGGCCATGCCGATGAGCTGGCTGGCGATCAGCGAAGCCCGTAGCTCGCGGTCGGCGCCGATCAGCACGTCATTCAAAGCCGACAGCAGTACGTCACGCGCGAGCTGCAACATCGGCGCTTGAGCGTCGGTTGATTCAAGCGTCGTGCGCAGCAAGGTACTGAAGACATCGCGATGAGGGTCCCAGGCGTCCAGGAACGTCGTGAGCAGGCGTTCGGCCAGGAGGTCTGGTCCGTGGGCGACGACAGAAGCGATCTTCTCGACGGGATCCACCGGCAGCTCCATCGTCGCCACCAGGAGGGAGGACTTGCCGCCGAAATAGTGACTGATCAGGCTGACGTCGACGCCCGCTTCTGCGGCGATGGCCCGCAATGACGTGCCTCGGTAGCCCTTGGCCGCGAAGTGTCGGCGGGCGACGTCCTGGATCGCGGATCGCCGATCGCTCGTGTCGTCGGACCGGGGTCGTCCCCGTGTTCGCGGTGGGACGGTCATGCGGTGCGGCGGCGGAGCGTCAGGGCGGCCAGACCCAGGGCTATCGCGCACGATCCGACGACCACGGCGAAGTCGGTTGCGACGGAGGAGGCGAATCCGTCTGACCGAGCCAGCGTGTTGAAGGCGTCGGCTGCGTAGCTGAGTGGGAGGACGTCGGATATCCAGCGGAGCACGTCCGGCATCGTGTCACGCGGCGCGAGCAGGCCGCACAGCAGGATCTGCGGCACCACGACAAGCGGCATGAACTGAACGGCCTGGAATTCGGTCCGTGCGAAGGCCGACATCAACAGGCCCAAGGCGGTGCCGAGAACTCCGTCGGCGATGGCCAGCAGGATGATCGCCCACAGGGATCCGGCATCGAGGCCGAGCAGCCAGATCGCCACGGCGGCGCCGACAACGGCCTGGACCAGGGCCGCGGCCCCGAACGCGAGCGCGTATCCCGCGATGAGTTCGCCACGCCGCAGCGGGGTGGTCAGCAGGCGCTCGAGTGTCCCGGACGTTCGCTCTCGCACCATCGTCACCGACGTCACCAGGAACATGACGATGAACGGGAACAGGCCGAGCATCTGCGGTCCGACCTTGTCGAAGACCCCGGGCTGTCCGTCGAAGACGTAGCGGAACACCACGAGAAGCATCGACGGCATCAGGATGACGAGTGCGACGCTGCGACGGTCGTGCTTCAGCTGTTGAAGCACTCGATAGGAAGTGGCGAGCGTGCGATTCACGTCGAACTCCTTTCCGCCAGCACGAGGAAGGCCTGCTCGAGGTCGCCCGTGCCTGCGTCATCGCGCAAACCGTCGGGGGAGGCGTCGGCGATCAGTGCGCCTTCTCGGAGAAGCAGCACCCGATCACAGCGGCCGGCTTCGTCCATCACGTGGCTTGAGACGACCAGGGTGCGTCCTGCCGCTGCGAGGCTGTCGAAGAGCTGCCACAGGTCTCGGCGCAGGACTGGATCGAGGCCGACAGTCGGTTCGTCCAGAAGATAGACATCGGGCTCGCTGATCAGAGCGGCCGCGAGTGAGACTCGAGTGCGCTGGCCCCCTGACAGGTTGCCGGTGAGGTCGTCGCCGTGGCGGCGGAGACTCACACTGTCGAGGGCGTTTTCGACGCTGGCCGCGCGGGCGCCCGCTAGTGCGGCGAAGTAGGCGAGATTCTGCCGGACGGTCAGATCGGGGTAGACAGAACTGGCCTGGGTCACGTAGCCGACGCGTTCGTGGTTGGCGGGGGAGCCTGCCGGTTCGCCCAGCACCTCGACCGATCCCTCAGCCACGATCTGGGTGCCGACGACGGCTCGGATCAGCGTGGATTTACCGCAGCCGCTGGGGCCGAGCAGGCCTGTGATGGTGCCGGCCTGGATCGTGAGGCTCAGACCAGGGATTACTCGGCGGCCTCCACGAATCACGACCAGGTCGCGTATGTCGATCGAAGTATTCAACATCTGTTGAATATAGATCCGGATGTGTGACCTCGTCAATCATTCGCGACCAGCTGGAACGCTGCCCGGCCGAATCGCATCCCGTTGATCTGCAGTTCGATGGCGTGCTCGCCGAGGTGGAATGCCCGGGTAGTGCGGGCGTGGAACGAGTAGGACACCGCAAGGTCCACAGTTTCACCCGGTGCGAGTGACTTGATCCCGATCTTGAAGACCTTGGGCCGCGCCTCGCCGCGAGCTTTTTGAAAATGCAGCACGTAGTCGACGGCCGCGCGTGCTGGTCGCGCGCCGGTGTTGGTCACCTTCGCCGTGAAGTGGACGGCAGAGCCGAGATCGACAGTTGTCTCGTCGATGGTGGGGCCGTCGACGGCGAACTCTGCCCCGCTGAAACCCATCACTTCTAGAGCCTGCGGGTGCCCCTTCTTCACCAGGCTCCGCATCGCGTGGCGGGCCACCCGGGGCGTGTTGTCGTCGGATGCGGTGAGCCAGTCGGTAGCGATCTGGGCGGCGATATCCGGGTCGTCACGGCTCAGGTCGTTGACGTGATTGGCGACGGACCGCCGGACGTACTCGGACTCGTCGCGATACAGCGAGTCGACGATTGAACGGGTGAGCCCTGGTCGCTTGACCAGTGTGGGGACGCCCTTCGCCCAGGGCAGGTGGGATCGGGTGCCCTCGCTGGCCAGCCGACGTACGTGCTCGTCGGGGTGCTGTGTCCATGTCTCGGCGACGCTGAGGGCGCGTTCGAGTCGGGCCTCAAGCATCGCGCGGATCGCAAACTCACCGGTGAAGCGTGTGGTGAGCAGCGACAGCACGGTCATTGCGTCGTCGAAGTCGTCGTCACGTCCACCCGAGATGGCCCGATCGACCAGTGCCTCGGAGACCGGCCAAAGCATCCAGCCGCCGAAGCTCGGATCGTCGTAGGCGTTGCGGATCAGCTTCGCGGTGTCGGTGTATGTCTGTGGGAGGTCTACGAGCAAGGCTTCGCGGGTGATGTCGACGCGCTGGCGCAGCTTGTTGCCGTCCACGGCGTTCGCCGAGGCCAGAAGAGTTGTCGACTTGAGCCCGGCGTGTGACAACAAGTCGGACAGCTGCGTCACAACAGCTTTGTCGATCAGTTCATCCATGGCGCCCATGGCGGGGCCTCCCAGTCGGGTTGTTTGCAGGTGTACGAGTCTGCTTGGCGGTGTATCGCGGTCTGCTAGTGGGCTGTGGATAAAGCAGTCCAGCACGAAATGGGGTGTCGGAGGCGGTGCCTAGGTTTGAAGTATGAATCCGGCACCCACGATCGACGCGATGCGCACTGCTGCGCAGGCGTTGAGCGTTGGGGGTGATCCACGGGATCGGTCGTTGGCGATCAAGGCCGCTCAAGATTCGTTGGATGCTGCTCAGTCCGCGTGTTTGGCGGAGATTGAGTCCACCAAAAGCTATGAGGTTGATGGTGCGTCGACGTTGAATGCGTGGGTGCGTAATCAGTTGCGGATGAATGCGCGGCAGGCGTCGATTCTTGTGAAGAATTCGGTGGTGCTGCGTGATCTTCCGTTGGTGGCTGAGGCGGCGTTGGCTGGTCGGATCAGTGCGGCGCATGTGCAGGTGTTCGCGTATGGGCTCAAGCACATTGGGTTGGAGCCGATGCGTGAGTTCGAGGACGTGTTGGTCCAAGTCGCTGTTGAGAATGCTCCGGGTGARYTGTTTGAGGTCGTGAAGCATTTGCGTGACCGGCTTTATCCCGAGGATTTGGATGAGGCGTGGAATAACGGGATGGACAAGGAAGACTTCCAAGTTTCCGCTGTCCCAGAYGGYTGGCATGTCAGTGGGTTTTTGAACACTGTGACGGGCGCGAAGCTCAAGAAGGTCCTTGATTCGGTGTCCGCGCCAAGGGATAAGGACGACACACGYWCGGGKTCGSARCGRCGSGTKCAGGGTTTGGATGATGTGTTGTCGCGGATTCTGGGTGGGGGTTTGCCTGCTGATAGGAGAATCCGTGGGTGGCGCCGGATCGGATGCCTCCGACAGAGCCAGCGAAGTTGGCTGGGCATGGGGCTATTGGCCCAAATCTGCTGATGTATTTGTTGTGTGTGTCTGATCTGACGGCGTTTGTGATGAAGGACGGCGACCGGCAGGTCTGAATTGACCCATCGTGGTGACCATAGGTCGAGCGAAGCGAGACAAGTGGCTGCAGCGAAGCTGCAGGTGTGTGCGAGGAACGAGCGCGCACCTCGCGCGGAGCGCGGCCACGCATCACACCGTGTTCTGGTCCCGGGGCGGTTCGACTGATCTGGATCTGCTGATCGGGTTGTGTACCCGGTGTCATCATCTGTTGCATCGGGGGTTCTTGAACATCACCGGTAACGCGGTTGATGGGTTCGTGTTCACCAATAACCAGGGCAAACTGCTACGCCGCCGCAGGCGACGACAAACCGGCCACCGGCCGGCCGCCTGACACCCCAAGTCCGGCGGCTACACGGCGGTGTCTGTGGGAGTCCCACATGGTAACGGCTCGCCGCGCCGATAGCCTCTCGTTCATGCTCGCCAAGCGGTTGACCCGATCCCTGCCCGCGCTCGCGCTCGCGCTGGGTCTTTCGGGATGTGGTCTGGGTGCTTTGACCGAGCTCGGCGAGCCGTCGGAGGACAATCACGGACAGTTCGTCTTCACGATCGAGCCACCTCGCGCCAAGTCGATGCTCAAGGTCAGTCGCGAAGTGGAGGCGACCGGCGACATCAGGCGTGCCGTCGAACGACTCAACGAGCGCGTGCAGCTGCCCACGGACGTTGCGGTCGTGGTGCGGACATGTGATGAGGGATCGTCCTACGAGCCGTCGAAGCGCGAGATACAGGTCTGTCTCGAGGATGTCGTGCAGGTCCGAGAGTTGCTGCAGGACGATTCCCCTGGTGAGCGCGCACTGGTCGAACGTGGAATCCTCGTCGACCTCGTCAACCACGAGGCGGCGCACGCCCTGCTGCACGTCTACGCGATCGCGTTCACCGGGCGTGAGGAGGACGTCGCCGATCAGTTCTCGTCCTATATGTCGGTGCGTCGCGGGCCGACGGGTCTAGACGATCTCGAGTCGGCGGCGTACGGCTACGAACTCAGCGCGGCGGCCTTCGAGCACGAGTCGTCCGATGAGCACGCGAGCGACGCCCAGCGGGCCATCAACTACCAGTGTTACGTCTACGGCACCAAGAAACGTGACTCGGCCCACCTCCTCTCCAGGAAGGGTCTGACCAAGGCGCGGGCCGAGTACTGCTGGGAGGAATGGCAGGATCTCCGAGACGGCTGGCACCGGCTATTGGGTCAAGCCGGCGCCCTGCGCTGAGTCAGGCGTCGACCGCGGCTTCCCGCTTGCCGCGGCGCCGGCACCAGTAGACATAGCCGCCGAGCAGCACACCTGCGCTTGCTCCGAGTATCGCGATCCCACGGCCGTTGTTGGCGGCCGAGGAGTAGCCGGTCACGGTCGCGTAGGCATAGCCGGCCGTGTCTGGCCGCTTGCTTGTCGGCGAGCAGGAGACCTTCAGGTCATCCTGCCCGTCTTTGAGCATCGCGATGAGGTACCAGGTCTCGCCTTGATTCTTGGTTGTCACACCGATGAGCTTCTGCGGGATCTCGATCCGGTTCTTGTCGCGATCGCGGGCGCGACAGGCGATGTCACCGTGTTCTTCGTCGTTGGTGAAGACCGCGAGAGACTTGCCGGCCGCGTCGACGCGTTCGCTCGTCGCGGTCACTGTCGCGTTGCGCACGGGGTCGAACGCCGTCGCGGCAACAGCCGTGCCGGCCATGGCGCTGCCCAGCGCGATCAGGAAGGCAGCGAGGTACCAGAGCGGATTGGTCAGTCTCACCGGTCAACTTTCGCACAGGCGGTCACGGCAGCACTGCCTTGACGTACCGGTAGGGGCGCGCGAACATGATTGAACAATCATCTATTGGAGGTCATCGTCATGGATGAGGTTTTCCTGATCGGTCGAATCCTGTTCGTCTACCTCATGATCGGCTCTGGCGTCGGCCATCTGATGGCCACGGAAGCCATGGCCGGATACGCCCAATCGCGCGGAGTGGGCAGTGCCAAGGTGATGGTCCAGGTCAGCGGTATCGCACTCATCGCCGGAGGCGTCTCGGTGCTCCTGGGCATCTGGGGTGATATCGGGTCCCTGGGTCTCGCGATCCTCCTAGTCATCACTGCGGTCATGATGCACGCCTTCTGGAAGGAGAGCGATCCACAGGCCAAGCAGATGGAGATGGTCGCCTTCAACAAGGACATCGCGCTGGCCGGCGGCGCGCTGGTGATCTTCACGGTGCTGTCCTCGGATTTCGCTCCCTACACGCTGACCGACGCCCTGATCAACTGGTAGATCCTCACAGCAAAGCCCCCGCAGCCCGAAGACGGGATGCGGGGGCTTTGGTAAGCGGATCGGCTCAGAACGCTGCTTCGTCGAGTTCCATGAGCGAGCCGTCGATGTTCTCGGCGATCGCGCGCTCGGCGGCCAGGCCCGGCAGCACATTGCGAGCGAAGAAGGACGCCGCGGCGACCTTGCCCTCGTAGAAGGCCTTATCGGCCGCCGAGACCTCGGTGCCAAGCTTGGCGAGGGCCACCTCGGCGCCGCGCAGCAGCAGCCACGACACGACCAGGTCACCCAGGACATATACGAGGCGGGTTGTGTTGAGACCAACCTTGTAGATGTTCTTGATGTCGCCGTTGGCGTCGGCCGGATTGGCCGCCATCAGATCGGTGAACGCCGCGCCGATGATCGCTTGGGCGTCTTCGAGGCCCTTGGCGAGCAGCTCGCGCTCGATCTTGAGTCGTCCGTTGCCGGCCTCGCTCTTGGCGAAGGTGTCGATCTCGTTCGACAGATAGCCGAGTGCCTGGCCCTTGTCCTTGACGATCTTGCGGAAGAACAGGTCCTGGCCCTGGATCGCCGTGGTGCCTTCGTACAGCGTGTCGATCTTGGCGTCGCGGACGTACTGCTCGAGCGGGTAGTCCTGCAAGAAGCCCGATCCGCCGAAAGTCTGCAGCGACTCGGTGCCGAGCAGCGTCCACGAACGCTCAGAGCCGTAGCCCTTCACCAGCGGCAACAGTAGATCGTTGATGGCTTCGTCGATCGCGGCGTCTTGGCCGGCGGCTTCCTTGATCTGGATGTTGTCCTGCCAGGTCGCCGCGTAGATCATGAGCGAGCGCAGGCCCTCGGCGAATGACTTCTGAGTCATCAGCGAGCGACGGACGTCAGGGTGATGGGTGATCGTGACTCGGGGCGCTGCCTTGTTGGACGACTGCGTCAGGTCGGCGCCCTGGAAGCGCTCCTTGGCGTAGTCGAGTGCATTGAGGTAGCCGGTCGACAGCGTCGCGATGGCCTTGGCGCCGACCATCATGCGGGCGTTCTCGATGACGCGGAACATCTGGTTGATGCCGTCGTGGACCTCGCCGAGCAGCCAACCCTGGGCCGGCGCGCCGTCGCCGAAGGTGACCTCACACGTCGTGGACACCTTGATGCCCATCTTCTTCTCGACGTTGGTCACGTAGGCGCCATTGCGCTCGCCGGTCAGTTCACCGGTCTCGTGGTCGAAGTGGAACTTCGGCACCAGGAACAGGCTCAGGCCCTTGGTGCCGGGGCCGCCGACGCCCTCGACGCCCTGCGGACGGGCCAGGACCAGGTGCATGATGTTCTCGGCCATATCGTGCTCGGCCGAGGTGATGAATCGCTTGACGCCCTCGATATTCCACGAGCCGTCTTCGTTGGGGAAGGCCTTGGTGCGGCCGGCGCCGACGTCAGAGCCGGCGTCGGGCTCGGTCAGCACCATCGTGGCGCCCCACTGCCTGTCGACCATGTGCCCGGCGATCAACTTGTCGCGTTCGGTGCCGTTCTCGAAAACGATGCGCGCGAATGCCGGGCCGCAGGCGAACATCCACACTGCGGGGTTGGCGCCGAGGACGAACTCGGACGACGACCACACGAGCGAGGCCGGAGCGCGCTGGCCGCCGAGCTCCTCGGGAACCTGCAGACGCCACCATTCGGCCGCCATCCAGGTGTCGTACGACTTCTTGAACGCATCGGGCATCGTGACGGTCTTGGCGGCCGGATCGTAGACCGGCGGATTGCGGTCGGCGTCCTCGAAGGACGCGGCGAGGTCTTCGCGCGAGATGCGGTCGATTTCGACGAGGATGCTCTTCGCGGTGTCGGTGTCGACCTCGTCAAAAGGGCCGGTGCCGAGGATGTCCTGGCGGCCGAAGAGTTCGAACAGGTTGAACTCCACGTCGCGGAGGTTGCTCTTGTAGTGGCTCATGCCAGAGGTCCTTTGGGGGATGGCAGCTGCGGTCAGCAGCTTGCTACTCGTAAGTAACTTAAGTATCCGCCTCTGCTGACGCTAAGACAAGTCAATCCCCGATATCGGCCTGTCGGAGTGGTCACACACCCCCGATCCAGGCGGGAAAGTCCTCGAGTGTCGTGAGCACGGCCACGGCGCCTGCTTCGCGAAGCTCGTCGGCACTGCTCGGCCCGGTCGTGACACCGACACCCGGGATCCCGGCGAGCCGGGCGGCGTCCATGTCGTGCACGTGATCGCCGACGTAAGTCGTTGCGCCTTGCTCTCGCAGGACGACGCCCTTGGCCTCGCGCCAAGCGTCGCCGAACACCTCGCCGACCGGTAGCCCGAGCCGCTCGACGTGAAGGCGGGCGTTCGGCGCGTGCTTGGCGGTCAGCAGGATCGACCGTCCTGCCCGGTTGGCGGCCTCGACAGCTTCTCGGGCACCGGGGAGGGTCTCGACCAGCGGCAGGGCGATCTCCGGGTAGAGCTCGCGGTAGCGATCGGCCCAGTGTGCGACGTCCTCGATGGGGAGCCAGTGCTCGAGCTCCCACTCGACCGGCGGTCCGAGTCGCGACACCACGAGATCGGTGTCGATCGGCGCACCGCTCTCGATCATGACCTGTTCGTAAACCGCCTTGATGCCGGGCCGGGAGTCGATCAGGGTCATGTCGAGGTCGAAGCCGATGATATTCACGCGGTCGACCCTATCCGCCGCCACGAGCCCGCCCGGCTGCATCTTTTGACCCGGTCTGCCGCGCGCTCCGCCGTGAGAGTGGCAGGTCCGCATGAGTTCTGGTTATCCTCGACCGGGTGGCAGTCGATGGATTGGCTGCGCCGCTACCGAGCTTGGGGGAGCCAATGGCGTTGCTACCGTTCGAGAAGCATCCTGGTGAGACTGGCACCATGACAGCCTCTGCCACGACGCTGGAGCAGAAGGCTGCGAAGTGTCTCGATCAGAAGGAAATCACCGACAAGGCCTACAACCCTGCGGTCGACTCCTGGGAAGGCATCTGTGCGCCCGAGCTGCGCGCGGCTCCCAAGCCCGTTCGAGACTCCGCGCAGGAGGGCAATAAGCAGCTGGCCTGGTCGGCGGTGCCGATTCACTACGCAGTCAAGAAGATCACCGAATTCAACTCCAAGATCGCCGGTTTCTCCGCAGACGCCGAAGTGCCTGACGCCACCGACGGTGGGCAGCCGACGCAGACGAACGAGGCGAATGCCAAGCAGGCCTACCGCGAGGCGTACGAGACCGACATCGTCGACGGCTTCAGCGAAGCAGCGGCGATGTTCAAGGACGGTCCGACGGACGAGAACATCGCATTGGCCAAAGAGGCCGGAGCGATCCCCAACGCGCCGGTCTTCACGGTGTTCGGCCAGATGTGGCACGAGGACAACGTCAAGCAGGCTGTGACCGAGGCCGATGCCCTGATCAAACAGATCAACGACGGCAAGTACACCGACCTGAAGACCGAGCTGGGTCCGCTCGTCGACCTGCTCGAGAAGTACGGCACGGACCAGATGTTCGCGGCGATGCTGCTGAACAAGATCGGGCCCGACGGGATGCTTCGGCTCAATCAGATCGTGGCCCAGTCGCAGAGCGACGACAAGCCCGATCCCTACGGCAACGAGGACGGCGGTCCGCAGGACAACGAGCTGGGCGACCTCATCGCCGACTTCCAGAAGAACCTGGGCATCACCTTGGGCACGGCGACGGGTGGGCAGGACGGCTACGAGCCCGGGACCCGCGACGACTACCGGCTCGACCCCGACTTCACCGAGCGGCTCAACGAGCTTGGCCGGGAGAAGTCCACGATCAAGTGGCCCGGCGAGGACGACTACGAGTACGGCGCGGAGCTCTACGGCTACCAGGTGCTGGCTCCGCTGCTCAAGAATGGTGAGTTCAGCAGTGACTTCCTGACCGATGTCGGCAACGGGATGTACTACTTCGACAAGGGCGACGGCGAGAACGGCGGTGGCCCGTGGATGGACACCGTCGCCAACCTGCGCGGCGACCACGGCATCCGACTCGACTGGACCGACGGCACGGGCTCGACTCACTCGGCAGGCTTCGACCCGATGCAGGGCCTGATGACGGCCCTCGGCAACAATCCGCAGGCTTCGCACGACTTCTTCACCGACTCGCGCAACTACACGTACGACGGCTCAGAGGGTCACGATCAGACTGACGGCTACAACGAGAAGGTCCGTTACCTCCTCAACGAGCGCCATTGGGGTCTGCCGAACGACCAGCCGTACATGGGCGATGGCGCCAAGGAAGACGGCTACTACGACAAGGACCTGTGGGAGGAACAGAACAACACCCACGCGATGGATCCGCTCGGCAAGGCCCTCTCCGCTGCGACCGGTGGCGGTGACCAGGCGTCGGCGACCTTGTTCGGCGACATCGTCTATGAGGTCTCCAAGGGCGACAGCGACAAGTTCGGCGATCTGCGCGATGACTTCGCCGATATGGCGACCCAGCACATCGGAGCCGTCAATTCAGCGTTCATCGGTGACGGCGGCGCCGGCGCCGACGGCGACATCGACCCGGTCATGAACGGCGTCCAGTACGACCCTGGTTTCAGCTCGAAGGATGACATCGCCCTCGAGATGTTCCTCTCCCAGATCGGCAAGGACGGCGATGCGTCGACCCACCTCACGGCCGCCGAGGGCCTCTATATGCAGGCCGCCTACCAGCACTACGCGGGCCTCGACGGGACGCTCGACGACCGAATCGCGGCGATCGACTCCAACGTCAACACGCCACTCGGGCACGTCCTCGGCGCGCTCGACTACGGTTCGAGCGAGCAGACGTTCCAGAACCACCAGGAGTCGGACAAGGAGCACAACGACGGTGTCGACTCCAAGTACAAGATCATCGGCTTCTTCGCCGACCAGCTGCCGTTCGACAAGCTTCCGGTCGGTGGAGACATCGCCGGCATGGGGGTCGACGCCTACCTCGACGCCCTCAAGGAGTCGGAGCACATCGACACGACCGACGTCGCGAACCAGCTCATCGGCAGTCTGCATTCGGGTTCGGAGAACCACGTTCAGTCGACAGCCGAGATGACGCTGTACGCCACGCTGAGCGACAAAGACATGGCTCAGTTCGGCAATGACATACCGCGGTCGGCTGACGGCAGTCCCAAGCCGCTCGGTGACTGGACGGCGCAGGACCAGGCGATCTTCAACGACGGCGTGCGCGACAACCCTGCGATGGCGAGGTACTTCACGCAGTTCGGGCAGGACGCCCGCGATGCGTACTCGCAGGCGTTCGACAGCACCAAGACCAACCTCAAGTCCCACTGAACCCCGGAGGATCCTGATGGGTGACACACGAGTTTCCGCCGACACCGGCACGGTGCGCGACGCTGGAACCAGGACGGCTGCAACAGCCGACGGCTGGGGGACGATCGGCAGCGAGTCCAAGTCCGCCCTCGACAATGCCAAGTCGGCGCTCAAGGACGATCCGTCGGGACTGGGCACAGCGATCGAGACGTTCGCATCGACCTGGGTGCCGAAGTTCACCAAGATGGGCACTGACGTCGAAAACCTCGGTTCCAACACCGTCAACGCCGCGACGTCCCTGGAGCAGAACGACGCAGAGGGCGCCAACACACAGGTTCCCCCGGCGGTGCGGCCCATCAACGGCCGCGTCCCGGTCTGATCGCGCAGGTTCAGGGGCCGCTCAGAACGGCGAGCGGCAGCGCTGGAAGTACGGCTCGACGTCTGATGTGACCTCGGGGTCGAGGCTGTATTCGGTCGCCTTCCAGAGGCCGTCGCTCACCACGAGGCTGACGCTCGCGAGCACGCCCCTCTTGACCCCGGAGCTGGTGGGGTCGTAACCGATGCACAGCCACGCCGTCGCCCGGTCGCCGTCTCCGACCGGAGGCTGGACGAGGATCCTGACCGAATCCCCCGCGTCGGGCGGGGTCTTGGTGACCCGCTGGCCGCGCAGCTGCTCGCCTACCTTCGAGTCGTCGGTGGACAGCGCGTCGATGGCCGGCCCGAGCTTGGCCTCGTCCGACCACTCCGGAGAAGACGAGACCAGCATGAGCAAGCCGATGGTTCGGCGGGCGACATCGACTACGGGATCGCTGCCGTTGACGTCGTCCAATGCCCACTCGATCGGGACGTCGGCGTTGCCGGCGAGCGGGACGGACTCGGCTGCCGGGTCCACCGAAGCCTGGGCGGGCGTCGGCGAAGCGCTGGACGGCGCGGTCGTGGTGGGTTTCGGGTCGGGCTTGTCATCACTGGTGCACGCGGTGGTCATGAGTGCCAGGGTCAGCGTGGCCACAGCGGCCATCCCCCGATGGATTCTCATGCCAACATCCTGACACATCCTGGCAATGCCGGTTCGGGCGTCGACAACGGCATGCCGTCGGGGTCGACGGCCCTGGGAGTGACAGGGCGGGCGAGACCAATTACGGTGGGGGAAAATCCTAGACGTGACTCATATCGGGGAGGACGACACCAATGGGAAAGCTCAATCTCAACGACAGCGGCGCTCTGGCGCGCGCTGGCGGCAAGTACGAGGGCAATGCCGAAGAGCAGATATCCGGCGCCAAGAACCATGCTGCTCAGATGGAAGGCATGACGCGGGGCTTCTCGGGTCAGGCCGGCGGTAAGCATCAGAACATCTCGGGCCAGCACGCCGTCAACCACGGTGAGATCGCCAAGCGCATTGTCGAGCACGCAGTGTCGTCGGTACGCGCCAACAAGCAGGTTCTCGACCATGACGAGACCAGCTCCGGCACACAGCAGGCGTCCTTCGGTTCCGCGGAGTCGACCGGCTCGGCAGTACGTTCCATCAACTTCGGCGGGGGTGCGTGACGATGACCGGAGGACGGACGACTTTCGACCTTGGTGTCCTTGAAGAGGGTGCCGGTGCGCTGAAGAGTCATGGTGGCAACACCGACTCCTACCGCGCCGAGCTGGCCGCTCACATCGACACCGCCATCTCCAACTTTGACGGCGGCGTGGGTAGCGATGAGGTCGCGGCCGTCAAGGCCAAGGCCAATGAGCTGATCGACCAGCACATTCAGGATCTACGCACACATGGCACAAGCCTGCAGAACGTGGGCGGTGACACCCAGGCGACGATGAACGTCGTACGCCGGGGTCTCGCACCCAGCTGATTTCGCGCCAAGTCTCGAACTGCCACGACCGTCCGGTCGTGGCAGTTCGTCGTATCAGCCGTCGTCGCGCGGTCGCGCAACCTGCACTTGCGAAGACCGGCCGTCGCGACTGACGAAGAGCGCACGGCCCTCCGGCAGCCGACGGGCGGCGACGCCGTTGATGAGCCGCCCCTCCATCGGATCGCCGGAGAAGATGATGCCGGGGGTGGAGATGTCGGCCAGGCGTTGAAGTAGCGGCTCGTGCATGGCTCTGGCCAGACCACCGATGCGTCGACCGATGATCAGGTGGAACCCGAGATCGGATGCCTGGGCGACGAGGTCGATGAAGGGTTGGAGCGGGTTGCCGCTCGACGTGGACACGAGGTCGTAGTCGTCGACCACGACGAAGAGCTCGAGGCCGGACCACCAGCTGCGGTTGCGCAGTTGTTCCGGTGTCACATCAGGTCCGGGCAGCCGCTCGCGCAAGGATTGCGCGATCGAGGCTGCGATGCTGCTGCTCTGGTCGGACGACATGCCATACGCGACTTGGTACTCGTCCGGGATGCTGCCCATGAGTGAGCGGCGGTGATCGATGAAGACGATGCCGACCTCGTCGGCCGATCGCCCGGCCACGATCCCCTGCACCAGGGTGCGCAACAACGTGCTCTTGCCGGTCTGATTGTCGCCGTAGACCAGGAGGTGAGGGGCTGTGTCGGCGAATTCCACGCTCGCGGTTCCGAGGTTGAGCTCTGAGAATCCGACCGGCACCTCCCACGGGCTGAGGTCGGTCTGATCGAGCTCGTCGATCCAGACCGTCTCGGGGAGAGTCTGCACACGGGAGACCTGACGGTCGGGCCACCGCTCGTTGATCTGCGTCACCCATTCCCCGAGCATTGTCTGCAGGTCGGTCAGATCCCCATCGGGATCGGCCGTGGGCAGCGCAGTCTGGAACTGGTGCGCGGTACCGCCGACGTCGGATAGACCGCGGCCGGGCGCGTCCACGGGGATCTGTTTCATCAGCTCACGGCCGAATTCGCTGTCGAATACGTCGGTGAGTCGCATCTCGATGCGTCCGCCGAACGCGGGCTGCATCCGGATGCGGACCTGCATGGACTGGGTCACGGTGAGGACGACGTGGACTCCGTACGCAGGTCCCCGCGCGGCGATGTCGGCGACAGCCCAGTCCATGGCGTCGTCCTCGTCGCGGAGGATTCCCCATCCGTCGATGACCAGGAAGATGTCGCCGGGTACATCTGCCGGCAGCCGCCCGTCGGCCCGGGCGCGCCGCCAGCCGCTCATGGAGTCGATGTCGTGGTTGCGGAACATCTGCTCACGCTCGTCGATGAGGCTGCGGACGTCGTTGACCGTGCGGGAGCGCCGCTCGGCATCGAGTCGTCCGGCGACGGATGCCACGTGCGCCAGGCCTTCGACCCCGCGCAGCGTCCCACCGCCGTAGTCGATGCAATAGAACACGACGTCGCCCGGAGCATGGGCCCACGCCAAGGAGGTGATCATCGAGACCAGCAGGACGCTCTTGCCGGACGAGGGAGAGCCGACGACGAGCATGTTGGCACGTGCGCCCGTGAAGTCCCACTCCAGCGGGAACTGTGCCTGGTGCGTGGGATCGTCGACCAAACCCAGGGTCGCCGACAAGGAGCCGGGTGCCGGGGTGTCGTCCACGAGCAGGCCGCCGAGCGGGAGCCGTTCGGGCAGCGGTTCGAGCCACACGGGTCGGACCTTCTGATAGCCCGATTTCGCCATCTGGTCGCAGAGCACGTCGAGAACCGTCGTGCTGGACGGTGAGCTGTGGGCCGTGTCTTCGACGGTCTCGCCCTGTTTCGCGGCGGTGGCCTGTATCGCGAGCCATGCGCCGAGGCCGTTGACCGCGACGTAGGGGACTACCGGGACAGTCGTCTTGGGGCCTTCGCTCGGAGGGACGTACGGCGAGGAGACCAGCGCGGCCTTGAACCGGTCGAAAACCGTGGTGTCGACCTTGAGGTAGCCCGAGCCGGGCTCGGGAGGCAGGTGATAGGCATCGGGTACGCCGATGGCGTCGCGGCTCTCGCCCTCGGAAAAGGTGCGCAGACCGATCCGGTACGACAGGTGCGACTCGAGCCCGCGGATCTTGCCCATCTCCAGCTTCTGGGTGGCCAGAAGCAAGTGCACGCCGATGGATCGGCCGATGCGGCCGATGGCGACGAAGAGCTCGGCGAAGTCGGGCTTGGCGGTCAGCAGCTCGGAGAACTCGTCGACGATGACCAAAAGGTGGGGCAGCGGTTCGAGTGGCTCGCCTGCGTCGATGCGGTCCTGGTAGGCCGTGACGTTGGGCAGGTTGCCGGCCTCCTTGAGGATCTCCTGGCGGCGTTGCATCTCTCCGTAGAGCGCATCGCGCATCCGGTCGACGAGGGTCAGGTCGTCCTGCAGATTGGTGATCATGCCGGCGATGTGTGGGATGTTCTCCATCGCGGCGAATGTCGCACCGCCCTTGAAGTCGACGAGCATCAGCGCGAGCCGGTCGGGGCCGTGGCCGATGACCAGCGAGCTGACGAGTGTGCGGAGCATCTCAGACTTGCCCGAGCCGGTGGCTCCGACGACCAGCCCGTGCGGCCCCATGCCGCCATGCGCCGATTCCTTGAGGTCGAGCTGCACGGTGTTGCCGGTGGCCCCGACGCCGATCGGCACCCGCAGCAGGTCGCGCAGCGCCCGTGGCCGCCACGTACGTGACAGGTCGAGCTTGGCCGGATCGCTGACGCCGAGGATCTCCGGAAGGCCGACCGTGTCGGTCAGGTCGTCGTCGCCGACGTCCTCGACGGTGAGACGCAGGGATGACAACACGCGGCCGATCGTCGAGGTCAGACCGGCCGGGGGGATGTCCAACGTGAACGATGCGGTCCGTGAGGCCGACTGCACCGATCCGTCGTCGCCGATCTGGATCCGCTCCTGCACGGATTCGGGCTCGTTGCGTGGCGAGTCGAGCAGCGAGATGACGTGGACGCCCAGCGCGGCAAGCGGCACCTGGGGATCGGGGGACGACAGGTGGTGGTCGGACTGTAGCCCTTCGCCATCGACGATGACCACGAGGTGGGCGCCGATATTGGCGGTGTTCCCGCGGGCCCGCTGGAGCTTGTCGAGCCGTGCTTCCAGTTCGGGTGCGAGCAGCTCGGCCATCGCCTGGACGCTGGTCTCGACCCGCCGTGACGGCAGATCCCCGTCGAGCGTGCTGACGGACTGGACGTGGGGGAGCCATTTGACCCAGTCCCACTCCGCGGCGGTCTCGTCGGAGCGGACGACGGAGATCTCGAGGTCGTTCGGGCTGTGCAGTACGGCGAGCTGCAGCGCGATATTGCCGGCGAGCGCGCGGCGCAACGGAGCGCGACCGATGACACTGGTCTGTCCGATCCCGGCCAGGTCGAGCACGATCGGCTGGTCGCGCAACAAGGCGTACCGTTCGATCAGCTCCTGGGCGGCTTGCAGGCACACCGGATCGAAGTCGTTCAGCGGCCCGGTGTCGGCGTCGAGGGTCAGACCGGAGGCCAATGGCACCTCGCCGGTACCGAGCCGTACCGACAGGAAGTCCGAATGTGAGGGCCGACGCTCCCACCTGCGCGCGTGATCGCGGCCGATGTCGAGCAACTCGTCGGTCCGGGGATGTCGCCACGACTGCTCGGCCCGCTGCTCGGCGATCTGGTCACGGACCGTATGACGTAGCTCTTCGATGTAGTCGAGGTAGCGCTCGCGTCCTTCGCGAACTTGGCGTTTCGTGCCGCTGCGCTGGCTGATCATCATCACGGCACCGATCGCGATCGAGCCGACCAGGGCCAACATCGCCGCGACCGCCACGATGGGGCGGCCCTGTTGCGTGATGGCGACCGCCACCGAACCCGTGCCGCTCATGATCGGCATCATCATCATGCTCGCGCCGGCCATCGCGGGAGCAGCTTGACCGCGCATGGGTGGAGCCTCGATCGCCAGCGGGCTCGTTTGCGCGCTGGGCGGTGTGATGCGCGCAGGACGCTTCACCAATGTGGTGCTCATTTTCCCCCGAAGTCCCTCGTGTCGTGTGAGGTTGCGGAACCAACGATATGCTCGCAACCGGTACGGCGCCCGCGACCTGTGGCCGCACGGCCACGATATGAGGCCACACGGGGGTGAAGCCGGTGCAGACTGCGTACAGCCGAGTCACGGTTGTGACGTCCGATCGCACGATCGACCTGGCCCTGCCGAGCGGTCTGCCGTTGGCAGATGTGCTGCCGCAGGTCATGCGGTACGCAGCCCCCGATGCCACGGTGGGGGCGCCGACGGCCTGGACCTTGGGCCATGTCGGTGGAGCCTCACTCGCCCTGTCGCAGACGCTGGGCGATGCCGGGATCCTCGATGGCGATGTGCTCGAGTTGCGTGCGCAGACCGAGGACGTCCGGCCGGCGACGGTCGAGGACGTCCGCGACACGGTCGAGGACAGCGTCGACGCCTCGGGTGGGGTGTGGTCGACACTGACGACCCGATCGTTCTCGGTGCTTCTCGGCTCGGCGCTGCTGACGATCCTGGGCGTCGCCGCCTGGCTGGCAGGCCGGAGCGACGCCGACTCGTCGTTGGCAGGTGTGGCCGATCCGGCTCCGGCGGCGGTTACTCTCGCGGTCCTGCTGTTCGCGACCTGGTGGGCGGCGACTCTCGCCAGGAGCCTGGACAGCCAGATCGCCGCTGTCGCCGCGCTGGTCTGGGCCGCGATCCTCGGCGGCTCGATCGGGGTCGAGGCCGATGTTGCGGGCTGGGAGATCCTGGCGTTCGCGGTGATCGCTGTCGCAGTCGCGGCAGGAGTGGCGCGGCTGCTGACACCCGCGGCGACCGGACATCTCGCGGCGGCGGCAGTCATTCTCGTGGTGGGTCTGAGCCACGCGGTCGTGGATTGGACCGCGGCTCCGGTCGAGCAGGCGACCCGGATCCTGCCGGTACTCGCCTTGCTGGCGGTCGGTTCGATCCCGCTGATCTCGCTGTCGGTGGGCGGTGTCGCAAGCGCCGACTACCGGGTCCGGCACGTCGGGCGGCTCGATCTCGCCGCCTTGCAGGCCCGCTACCGGGCGAGCAATGCCGTCTTGGTCGGCTCGCTGATCGGCATCGCGCTGGTCATCGTGTGGGGAGGCATCGCTCTCGACCTGTCCGATGAGCCGTGGGACCGCACGTTGGCGTTAAGCCTGGCGGCCGCCGCCACGCTGCGTTCGCGATTGTTCTCGCGCACACCTCATATGCTTCCGCTTCGTACTGCGGGCCTTCTCGTGATCGTGTTCGTGGCGGGTCACTTCGCGATCGATCAGCCCGATATCGCACCCTGGCTCGCTGTCGGCGTCGCCGTTGCGATGCTTGCGGCACTCGGCGTGGCCTCCGCGCCGATGTCGGACATCACCCGTGCACGGGTCAAGCGAGTCTTGAACATCGTCGAATTCCTCGTCGTGGTCGACCTGCTGGTCGTGCTGTTCGGAGCGGTCGGCGTCTATGAGCGGATCGGGGGGATCTTCTGATGGCAGATGACGAAACGCGGGACGAGGACGGAGTCGATCCGGCGATCCGCGATCGCAATCAGGCCCAGGGCGCCGCGGCAGATCTCGCCCGGATGGGCATCGATCCGCGAAGTCTGGGGCTCGGCGAGCCGCAGGCGCCGCGACGTCCCGCAACGGATGCCGAAGACCTGGAAGGGCGAGCGCCGGTTGTCTTCCTGAGGCCCGAACTCGACGACTCCACGGTCGAACACGACCAGCAGCCGGAGACCGATGTCTCAGCGCCCGAGCCGTCCGAGCTCGAACGCCAGTTGGTCGGGACATCGGTGCCACAGGCGCCGTCACGTCAACCTGGACGGCTGTTGCGGACGGTCGGCCGTGGTCTGGTCACCCCGGATGCTGCCGTGACGGTGCAGACCGAACGGCAGATCATCGACGCGGTGCGTCAACGCCAGACCGACCGCCGCATCGTCGCATTCGTTGCCGGCAAGGGCGGGGTCGGCTGTACGACTGTCGCCGTCGGTGCTGGCACCGCGTTCATGGCGTTGCGCGAGGACCATTCGGTTGTCGTCGACGTCCAACAGGGCACCGCCTCGCTGGGCGATGTCTTCGGTGCTGATGACCCGCGCAGCATCGCTTCGCTCATGGCCGAGGTGGAGGTCACGACACCGCCGCGTGCACCCAGCGGACTGGGTCTGGTCGACGGCGCAGGCTGGGACCGAGGCCTGACCCGCGCAGACATCGCGGGAACCCTCGACCGGCTGCGTGCCGATCACACGTTCAACCTGCTCGATGTCGGCGACGATGCCGGAGAGGGCGGCCATGCGGCGCTGGCCCGGGCCGACCAGGCCGTCATCGTGACCGGTCCGGGCGCGCTCGGCGTCGCCGCGTTGCGCAGCGCACTCGAACGGGTCAAATCGGTCAACCCAGTCGCTGCGGCGTGCGCGGTCCACGTCGTGGTGTGCCCGTACGAGCAGTCATATCGCGAAGCGGTTCGGGCGACCGCGGGGTCTCAGGGTCTGTCGACCTCGACTGTCGTGGTTCCTCCGGATCCGCATCTGCAGGCCGGCAATTCCTACGATCCGGCACATGTCGCGCCTGCGACGCGTGAGTCGTTCTTGAAGATCGCCGGTGCCATCGCCTTGCGGAGCGCTCGTCGATGAGTGAGGCGGGCGGACCGACATCGGGTCGACCGGTCTCCGGCGGGCCTCGGTCGGCCATGCGAAACACGCCGAATGCCGAGCGTTACGTGCTCGAAGCCGACGCGATGCGCCGACGTCAGCTGCGTTCGGCGCTGTTGCACGGCAGCCGCCGCACGTGGCGCGATCATCCGCGTATCTGGCCGGCCGTCGTGGTCGGCATCATCGTGGTCGCGGTGATCCTCGCCGGACTGGCGGTGACCGAGGCGTTCAAGAAGACATCGCAGAACGAGAAGGACGAGCAGCGCCAGCGCGACCGGCCCGCGACTTCTGCTCCCGCGAAGCCCGGCACGACCGGCAGTCCGCCGTGAGCCGGCACGTGCGCACAAGAGCGAACTCCCGCTCCGCGTGTACCGTGTGTCACTGATCCACTGTCGGGGGACGGATCCTCATCCGGGTGACCCCTGAAAACATCCCGAGAGGTTGTCCTACATGGCTCGATCCACTGCGACTCCGGCTTCGGTCTCGCGACTGCCGTCGACGCGTGAATCCCGTCCGGCGCTCATCGGCTTGGCAGTTCTGCTGATCGTCGGCGGCGCATTGGCGTCGGCATGGCTCGCGATCCAGTCGGGCAACCGGTCCTCCTTCGTGCAGGTCGGCTCGGAGATCGCCCAGGGTGCGACGATCTCCTCAGATGATCTGACCCGGGTGAGCCTGCCCGAAGGGTTCAGCGGAGGAGTGCCGTTCGAAGATGCCGACAGCATCGTCGGCAAGACCGCGGCCGCGCGCCTCGTCGAGGGCACGATCGTGATGCGGACCATGATCTCCGACGAATCGGGCGTAGCGAAGGGGCAGACGCGCCTGACCGTCGCGGTCGACGCGTCGCCGTTCATCCGTGGCCTGAGGTCCGGCGACCGATTGGCGCTCAACGTCGGCTCATCCGACGGCGGTCCTCGCCAGATGGTCTACGCCGAACTGGTTTCGGTCGGGGAGCAGAAGAGCGGATCCATCGGCGGGTCCGGCAGCGACGAAGTGTCGATCGTCGTGTCGATCGACCTGTCGTGCCTCTCGGTCGTCTCGCAGGGGATCGAGGATTCGTCGGTGACGCCCGCGCTGATCGGCGAAGGGGCAGCCAGCGTCCAGAAGACCTGCGGGAGCTGACTCATGGGCCTGCTTGCAATTGCCTCGGCGAAGGGCTCGCCGGGAGCCACGACGTCCGCGATGTTGTTTGCGGCGCTGTGGCCGCGGCCCAGCATCCTGATCGAGTGCGATCCGTCAGGGGGTGACGTCGCGCTGCGCATGCCCGGGGCCGACGGTGAACCGCTCGACTCCCAATCGGGTCTGCTCAAACTCGTCGCGGCGGGGCGTAAATCGCTCTACCCCGACCTGGTGGGCCAGCACGCCGAGCAGATCGTCGGCGGTCTCGACGTCCTGACCGGCATGACGACACCTGAGCAGGCGACGGGCCTCGGACGCTGGGACCAACTGGGTTCGCTTTTCGCCGAACTGCCCGGGGTCGACGCGGTCGCAGACCTCGGCCGGATCGGAGCCGAGACTCCGCAGAATGCACTGTTGACATCGGCGAATGCGGTCGTCATGGTCGTCGACACGGTTCCGAGCAATGTCGTGCACCTGCGCGATCGGGTGCGCAAGGTCAGCGACTCGCTGGGCGGTGAGGCGGGTGCACCGATTCATGTCGTGGTGATCGCGCCGACCAAACGGGCCCGGGCGGTTGCCGAGATCCGCGACGTCATCGCGCAGTCGCAGACGCCCGTCGCCGACGTGCACCACCTGGCCCATGACGTGAAGGGTGCCGCGTTCTTCCTGGGACAGGTTTCGGGGAGTCCGGCACGTACCGCCCTGGTGCGTTCGGCCCAGCCGATAGTCGATGAGCTCGCCGCGCGGATGGCCGGCGCGTTCCTCGAAACCGCGTTGGTTGAGGAGCCCGAGGCACGAGGGCGTCTCGAAACCGCGTTGGTTGAGGAGCCCGAGGCACGAGGGCGTCTCGAAACCACCGACCCGGAGGCGTCAGCATGATCGATCACGATCTCGTGAGGGTCCTGCGCGGACAGGTCGCCGACCGGCTCAATGAGCAGCGTCGCCGCGACCAGATCAGCGGCATTACGCCCATGAACGCCGACGACGAACGCGAGTTCGCGCGGTCTCTTATCGTGCAGGTGCTGGAAGACCATGCCCGGTACGAGGTCGCCGAAGGACGTTCGCCCATCCCCTCTGACGTCGAGGCGCGGGTCGCTTCGGCGATCCACTCGGCGCTGTTCGGCGTGGGCCGGCTCGAACCGCTGCTGGCCGATCCCGAGGTCGAGAACATCGACATCAATGGCTGCGACAACGTCTTCGTGCAGTACGGCGACGGCCGTGAAGAGCGGCATGCGCCGGTCGCCGAGACGGATGAAGAGCTCATCGAGCTGATCCAGGTGCTCGCCGCGCACACCGGACTGTCGAGTCGTCCGTTCGACTCGGCCAATCCCCAGCTCGACCTGCGACTGCCCGACGGATCACGCCTGTCGGCGGTCATGAATGTGTGCGCCAGGCCGTCGATCTCGGTCCGCAAAGCCCGGCTCGGTCGGGTCTTCCTCGACGAGCTGATCGAGAACGGCACGATGTCGGCCGACGTCGGCGAGTTCCTCAAGGCCGCCGTCAAGGCGCGCAAGAACATCATGATCGCGGGGGCGACCAACGCCGGCAAGACCACGATGCTGCGGGCCCTGGCCAACGTCATCCCCGCATCCGAACGCATCATCACAGTCGAACGCGCACTCGAGGTCGGCCTCGGCGAGTACGAGGACCTGCACCCCAATGTGGTGTCGTTCGAGGAGCGGCTCGGCAACTCCGAAGGCCTCGGCCATGTCTCGATGGCCGAGCTCGTGCGCCGTTCGCTGCGTATGAACCCCTCACGGGTCATCGTCGGCGAGGTGCTCGGCGACGAGATCGTCACGATGCTCAACGCGATGAGCCAGGGCAATGACGGCTCGTTGTCGACGATCCACGCCAATTCCTCGCTCGAGGTGTTCAACCGCATCGGGACCTATGCGATCCAGAGCAAGGAGCGGTTGCCGCTCGAGGCGACCACGATGCTGATCGCCGGTGCGCTGGACTTCGTGGTGTTCGTCCGCAAGCGCAACGATCACGCCACCGGCGGCACCCAGACCCGCGTCGTCGAGAGCATCCGCGAGGTCGTCGGGCACGACGGGCAAGTGCTGTCGAACGAGGTCTTCGCGCCCGATCCGGACGGCCGGGCTGCCGCCCACTCGCCGATCGGCTGCGTCGGCGATCTGGAGGATCACGGCTACCGTCCCATGGTTCACGGACGCTGGGCGTAGGCCATGGATCTCGAAGCGCTGCGACTCCCGCTGGCCACGACGGCCGGTGCCGTAGTCGGCCTCGGCTGTCTGGTGCTCTGGTACGCGCTGAGCAAGCAGGAGCCCGACACGAGCCCAGGAGTGACGCCTCGACGACGGTCGCTGCAGGGGCGGACGTCGAAACGGCGCGGTCAGCAATTGTTGATCGGCGTGCTGGTCGGGGTCGTGGTACTGGCCGTGACGCGCTGGATCGTGCTCGCGTTGGTCGTCGGCGCCGTCATCGCTTTCTGGGACCGGGCTTTCGGCGGCGCGCGTCACGAACGCGCCGCGATCGCGCGAGTCGAAGGTCTTGCCGGGTGGATCGAGGCGCTGCGTGACACGATCGCCGGAGCCGTGGGTCTCGAGCAGGCCATCCCCGCGACGGCGGTCAACGCCGCCCCGTCGATCAGACCCTCGCTCAACCTGCTGGTCGATCGGTTGCGGGTGCGTGAGCCCCTGCCCGACGCCTTGATGAAGTTCTCCGAGGACCTTGACGACCCGTCGGCCGATCTCGTTGTCGCCGCGCTGATCCTGAATGCGCGGCTGCGCGGTCCGGGCCTGCGAGACGTCCTGACGGCGTTGGCGACGTCGGCCCGCGACGAACTCGACGTGCGCCGCCGGGTCGAGGCCTCACGGCGCAGCACCCGGCGCAGCGTGCAGGTCGTGGTCGGCGTCATCGGCGGCGTCGCGACGCTGCTTGTTGTGTTCAACCGCGAGTACGTCGAGCCGTACGGCACCCTGGCTGGCCAGGCCGTCCTGGCGGTCGTGCTGGCCGTTTTCGGATTGAGCGTGTTGTGGCTGCGGCGGCTGTCGGGCGTCGTGGAGCCCGAGCGTTTCTTGATCACCCCGGCCATGACGAGGACACAGCGATGATCCCCGAGCTGTTGGCCGGAGCCAGTGTGGGCGCGGGTGTTCTCCTGATTGTCCTGGCGTTGCGACCGCGGGTTCCGGGTGTCGCCGCGACGCTGGGCCGGCTCGACCAGCAACGTCGTCCGCGCCGGTCGCTGACCGCGAGTGCTGCCGGTGCCGAGGCGGACGGCCGATTGGAGCGGGTGCGCGCGACCGTCGGCGAGCGGATCGAGGCAGAAGTCGCGGTGCGCGGTTGGCAATTGACCCGCACCCGCGAGGACCTGGCGGTCATGAACCGTTCCATGTCGACGCACCTCGGCACCAAGGCGTTGCTGGGTCTCGGCGCGTTCATCTGGTTCCCGGTCGTCCTGTCGTTGCTGGGCTTCGGCGGCGGCCTCGGCATGCCGTTGATCCTGGCGCTCGCTGCGGGCCTGTTCGGTTTCTTCCTGCCGGACCTGGCGTTGCGCAGCGAGGCGGAGAAACGACGCCGCGACTTCCGGCACGTCACGGGGGCATTCCTCGATCTCGTCGCGATGAACCTCGCGGGTGGGCGGGGACTGCCCGAGGCGTTGATGGCAGCGTCGTCGTTCGGGGACCACTGGGCCATGGTGCGCATGCGGCAGGCTCTGTCGAATGCCCGCATCATGGGCTGGACCCCGTGGGAAGGGATCGCGCGGCTCGGCAATGAGCTCGGGGTCGACGAATTGCGGGACCTCGCCTCGGCCCTCGCGCTGGCCGGAGACGAAGGCGCCAGGATCCGGCTCTCGCTCATGGCGCGTGCCGAGAGCATGCGCCGCAAAGAGATGGTCGACATCGAAGGCGCCGCGGGCGAGAACTCGCAGTCGATGTTGATGGCTCAGCTGCTCATGTGCATCGCTTTCTTGGTATTCTTGGCCTATCCAGCCGTCAGCCAACTTGGCTAGGCGGCGGTCTATGTATCGGGGGATTTCTCAGTGTCAGCTGAATTGTTCTACGCCCGCGCGATCATCGCGCACGTCCACGCGCGCGCTGACCGAGCACGTCGCGAGGGCTTCAACGAGCGCGGAGCGTCGGCGATCGAGTGGGCCATCATCTCAGCGGTCGTCGTCGTACTGGCGCTGGTCGTTGCCCGGGTCATCCAAGGCGTGGTCGAAGACAACGCCAACAAGATCGAACAAGGCTCCAACACCTGAGCTCGACCGACAGCGTGAGCGCGGCACCAGCGCGCTCGAATTCTCGATCATCGCGCCGGTCTTCCTGCTGCTGATCTTCACGATTATCCAGGCAGGCCTCTACTTCCACGCCCGCAACACCGCGCAGTCGGCGGCGCGTGAAGGTGTCTCGTACTTGCGGCTGGCCGGTAACAACTCCGATCCGAATGCTTTTATCTCGGCGGCCGAAGACGTCACCGAGGGGTACGCGACCAAGATAGGTCGGCTCGAGAACGTCACGGCGGTCGGCACGATCGACACCAAGACGGGGCGGGTCACGATGTTCGTCGCGGGCGAGGTCGTGCTGCCCTTGGGCGGCGAGGTCGAGATCCAGCAGACGTCCGAGGCGACGCTCGAACAGTTCCGAGGGGACCTACGCGAATGAGGGTCGTCCGGTCCGAACGGGGCACCGCGAGCTTGGAGCTCGTCATCGTGGCGCCGTTCCTGCTTGCCTTGATGATGCTGATCATCGCGTTCGGGCGCTTCGCCCAGACTGAGAACCTCGTCGACCAGGCCGCGCGTGACGGTGCGCGGGCGGCGACGGCGCAGAACACCCGCGCGCAGGTTCCCGACATCGTCACCCAGGTCGTCCAGGAATCGCTCGACGATGCGCCGGCCTCCTGCCGCGACAGCGTCGTTGCCGAGCCGGTCTTGTCGGATGGCGCATTCGGCCTGCCTGATCCGGACGACCCGCTCAAGATCGAAACCGTCACCGTGACGGTCCGCTGCACACTCGACCTCGGTGACCTGGCTGCCCTGCCGCTGAAGTCGGTCGAGATCTCGCGGACGTTCACGAGCCCGCTCGACCGCTACCGGGGCTATCGATGAAGGCACGCGACGAGCAGGGTTCGATCACCCCGTTCGTGATCATCGTGTCGCTGGCGATCTTGTTGCTCGCGGCACTGGTCGTCGACGGTGGCCGTCAGCTCAATGCCAAGGGCCGGGCGGTCGCGTATGCGCAGGAGGCGACGCGGGCCGGGGCGCAGGCCATCGACGTCAGCGATCCACGTCTAGACCTGATGCCGGACAAGGCCCTCGCCGCCGCGTCGGAGTACTGCCGCACCGCGATGGCGCTGGATCCGCAGTTGGTCAAGTGCAGCGCACGACTCGAAACCGTCGACGAATCGGGGGGCAATTTCTTGGCCGTCTCGGTGTCGACCACGGTGCGCATCAATTCGATCCTGTTGGGCATCGTGAACCGGCACGTTCTGAACGCCAGTGGCGAGGCGCTGGCCCGCCCGGTCAGCGGTATCACCAAGCCGGACGGCAGCAAGGTTCCCACAGTCGGCCCGCCCTCGGTGGCCCCGCCCGGCGGCGGCACCCCGACCGCGACGGCCCCGCCGACCCCTCCGGAGGTCGAGGTGACGCCGTGCGCCCCCAAGAAGACCGACAAGCCCGACAAGCCCGACGGTGACAAGGGTGACAAGCCCACGCCCACGGATGACGAGGAAGAGCTGGAGGAATGCAAGGATCCCACCGACCGGCGCTGACGTCCTCGCGCCTCCGCAGGCGTCCGTGAGGGTGACTGGCTGTGCCATGCGTGTCAAAATCGCTATGCTGACCAGGTTGTACTACAGGATCTCCGGGGGGAATCTTTTCGTGAATCGCCAAACGTTGGTGGCCGGCGTCATTGTCGCGGCCCTTGCAGGCACTATGGCGGCCTGCGGCAGTGATGACCCCGAGCCCAAGCCGACCCCGAAGGCGACACCGAAAGTCACAGCGAGCGCGACGCCGACGGTTGTCGCCCAGCCGCAGGGCGCTGACGGCGTCACGGTCGAGATCCAGAACTGGACCGACTATGCCGGAAATCCGGTCGTCCTGTCCTGGAAGCAGACGACTGAGGCAGTTCAGGCCTCAGTCAACCAAGGACAGGTCCTCCCGGCGATGCGGCGGGGGATGACCAAGAATGTTCTTCGGCAGTATCTGCCGAGTCTCAAGGGCTCGTGGAAACAAGGGCTCGTGGTCAGGCCGGTCGCCAAGATCAAGGTCGAGCGGGTCCGCACCAGCGGAGATTCCAGCACTTTGGTGACGTGTTTTTGGGGACCGTCCACGAGCTTGTACACCAAGGCAGGCGAAGTTGTCGGCGAGCCTGAGAAGTTCTGGCTGAAACAGACCGCGAAGCTGAAGGCTCGTGGCGACTCGTGGGTCATCACCAAGTTCGAGTTCGATGGCAAATGCAAGGGCGGAGCCCCGACATGACCACATTGGCTCGCAAGTTCTCGACACTCGCGGTGGCAGTCTGCCTCGCCGTCGCGGGTCTCACCTTGACGACGTCCGTGCCGGCTCTGGCGTGCACGCCGGGCGCCCCCAACTGCCCGCCGCCGAGCGATGACGGCGGCGGATCGGATGACGGCGGCACTCTGAGCAGCGGGACCACGCAGGAGACCTACCAATCGCCGGCGAAATCGTGCTCGGTCTACGCGAATGGTTCGGGAATGGGCATGTACTGCGTCTCTGTGGGCGGAGGCACCAGCAAAACGCTGCGTGAGCGCTTCGGTGACCAGAAGCTCCAGCGCTGCCGCTATGACGAGATCCCGCCGTCCATCCCGGCGCCGTTCAATGCGAACCCGGATCGCGGTCGCTACATGTTGATGTCGTGCATCAACAACATCGACTTCGACACGTACACCGGCGGACCCAATCGAACTGTCGACATCTCGTTGGTCTTCGTCGAGAACGGCACTGATATCGCCGACCGCAACAATCCGATCTCCAAGTTCCTATGGGACGCGATCGCCGACAGTGACGTCAGACTGCCGGTGCCATTCATGCGCACCCGCCCCAATGCGACGCCGCTGGTCGGTATCCCTACCTACTTCACGTTCAACTGGCTCGATCCGGTGACCAAGCAGATCGTCGGACCGACGCGTCAACTCACCGAGCAGGGCGTCACGGTGCGGGCACGCGTGGCCAAGATCGTGATCGACCCCAATCAGGCCGGTGTCAAAGCCGTCACCTGCGATCCTTCGACGCCGTACATCGAGGGAGCTTCGCCCAAGAACCAGCCCGCAGCGGCCTGCTCGATCGTGTTCCCGCGGTCGTCCGCTTCGGCCCGGAAGTTCGCCACCAAGGAGATCCCGGAGAACATCAAAGATGCGTTCTACGCAGATGTGCGAGTGACGTGGGAGATCACGTACGGGGAGTCCGACGGTGCGATGCAGGAGCTGGGCGATGGATTCACGATGCGGATACGGCAGGTCCTGCCGGTTCAGGAGGTCCAGGCCCCCAACCAACCACCCGCCGTCATCTACTGACACCGATTCGAGGAGCTGGCGATGTCGCCCACTGTCGAACGATCTGGTCCCAACCGCCTACCTGTGAGCCCACAGGAGCAGAGCCGTGCCACGTCGATCTTGACCGGTCTGGCGGCGCTGATCGGCACCCTGGCGATCGCGGTCGGAGTTCCGGTCGCGCTGCTGGCCGCCTTCGGCCCGCCCTGGCCGGACGAGGCGCCGTCCGCCGAGTGGCTCAGTGCTCCCGCGACCGGTGAGACGGTTCTGGCGGTTCTGGCGTTTGTGGTGTGGCTCGCATGGGCGCACTTCATGGTGTGCCTGGTCGTCGAGTTCGTCGCCGAACGGCGCCAGAGTGGACTCGCGCCGCATATCCCCGGCGGGGGTATCGGAACCCAGGGATTGGCGCGTCGCCTTGTGGCGTCGATCGTGCTTCTCGCGGCGGTGACGGGGGCGGGTATGTCGTCGGCGACTGCCGTGACGGCTTCTGAACAGGCCCCGACCCAGACCAGCACGAGTCAGGCGCCCGTCGCGACGACTACCGAGGTCTCCCTCCCGGATGAGCTGCCGGACGGCACCTTGCCTACGGTGAAGGACCTGGAGTCTGCGACCAAGACAGACGTCGCGGAGGGTGTCACGACCTATTACGACGTCAAGCCGCCGAATGGGCGTCACTACGACACCCTGTGGGACATTTCCGAGCGTTACCTCGGTGACGGCCGGCGTTACAAAGAGGTGTGGGATCTCAACAAAGGGGTGACCCAGCCTGATGGTCGGATCTTGGAGAAGGCCGACCTGATCCATCCCGGATGGGTGCTCAAGTTGCCCAATGATGCGACCGGTTCCGGCCTCAAGGTCGTCGATCACGCCGAACTGCGCCAGGTGCCGGTCAGAGGCGGAGGTTCGGGCGGTGGGGCCGAAGCCGAGTCGACGGCAACAGACGTTGCACCTGCTTCGGCCGACACCGCCGAGGCAGGCAGTGGCATCTCGATCGACGACCGGTGGGCGCCGTTCTTCGGAGTCGCCGCAGGGCTTGCCCTGGCCGGAGTTTTTCTCGGTCTGCGCCGCCGACGCGCGTCTGCGCCTTCAACTGCTTGGTGGTCGACTCGCGAGGCCACCGGCACCGATCCACACGATCCCGATCCGCAACCGCCGTCGCCCGGCACCCGACTGCGCGAGGAGGCCGACGTCTCGACCGCGAGCTGGCTCGACCGGGCGGTCCGATCGCTCAATTCGGCCGTCGGAGCGCCTGTTCCGGCGCGAGTCTCCCTCGGCGAGGGTGGAGTCGCATTGGCTTTCGACGAGGAGCCGACAGTCCGTCCGCCCGCAGGGTGGCAGGCGCACGCGACGGTGTGGACGCTCGACCGTGAGACGCAGGTCTCCGGGACCGGCCTCTCGTCGCTGCCTGGACTCGTCAGCATCGGTCGGCGTGACGACGGCACGGTGATGTTGCTGGATCCCGAATCGGTGTCAGGCGTCATCGCGCTGGACGGTGACAGCGACGTTTCGCGCGGACTCGCGCTCAGCATCGCTGTCGACACCGCGACGCATCCTTGGGCCGATGACCGGGTCGTCACACTGGTCGGTTTCGCCGATGACCTGTCCGTGATCGGTGACGGTGCGATCCGTCACGCGGACGATCTCGGACGCGTGTTGGAGTCGCTCGACAACATCGCGCGCTACCACCGCTCGGCCTGCCGCGAGGCGGGCGTGGGATCCGTGCGCGAAGCACGTGCGGCGAGTCCCGAGGCGATCGACTGGTCGTATCACCTGGTGGTGTGCTCCGGAGTGCCCGACAAGGCCGAATTGGCGCGTTTGTCGGCCCTCGCTGCCGATCCTGCGGTTGCCTTGGGCGTCGTGATCGTGGGTGCTGCCGGTGCCGAAGGTGTGCGTCTGACGGCGCGACCCGACGGTCGGGTCTCCTCGCCCTTGCAGGGTGTCGATGTCACTGCGCAGGTGCTGACGGTCGAGGCCGCCCGCAGCCTGACCGCGCTGCACGAACCAGCCGCGGCGTCACGCCGGGTCAGCATGGATCAGTTGGTCGACGTTTTGGAGTCCGAGCACCGGGTCGCGACGGCCCATGACACCGTCGCGCGGGTCAACATCTTGGGACCTGTCACGGTCGACGCACCCGGCGAGGTCGAGCCAGACCGACGCGGGCTGCTGACCGAGATCGCCTGTTTCTTGGCGCTGCACCCGTCAGGTGTGCATGCCAACCGGATCAGCGCGGCCATTTGGCCCCGCGGAGTCGATGAGACCCTGCGCAGCAGTGCACTGGGCCAGCTGAGTTCGTGGTTCGGCACCACCGCTGATGGGCATCCCGTCGTTGAGCAGGATGCCGGTATCTGGCGGCTCGCTCCGGGAGCGGTCGATCTTGATTGGGTGACGTTCCGCGCGGCGCTCAACCGGGCCAGTGAGGACGGCGCGCGGCGCGAGACCCACTTGCGCGCAGCACTTGACCTCGTCTCAGGTCCGGCGTTCGCCGACGTTCCCGAGGGCCGATTCGGCTGGCTCGAGTCGATGACGGTCGAAGGCGATATCGCGATCGCGGTCAATCTGACGGTGCAAGCTGTTGCGGAGGCCGCCGCTGCCCGCAACGATGAGGCCGCAGCTCGAGGAGCATTGGTGCAAGGGCTCGCGATGCTGCCGGCCAGCGAGGAACTGTGGCGTTCACGGTTGCGGCTCGCGGCTCACTTCGGCGAACGTGCTGACGTTGAGTCGGTCGCCGGCGAGATGTATGCAGCGATCGCCGAGCACGGTTCGTTCGGCGGAACCAGCGGCGAGACCGACGCCTTGGTCGACGAGTTGGCGCCGGGCTACCGGTCGAAGGTCGCCTGACCGCCGGTTCAGTACGTACGGGTCGGAACGCGGCCGTAGCCATCGGTCGTGACGGCCTTAAGGGTCTTGGCCACACCGATCACGGCGATTGCGGTAAAGCTGATGCTGAGGAACAACATGGTGGCCTCCTTCAAGGCTCCGGTGAACCGCGATTCGGTTCGTACTTCAATGGTCGAGGATTCAACCATCAAGGACAAGCGAACATTTCTACACCTAACATGTAGTGTTTCTACATGGATGTGAATAGGCTCGCTCTCCTGCGGGAATTGGCCGAACGAGGCACCGTGGGTGCGGTCGCCGATGCAATGAAGGTCACACCGTCGGCGGTCTCGCAGCAGCTCAAAGTGCTCGAACGCGAGGCCGGATATGTCCTCGTGGAGCCGGCCGGACGCGGTGTCGCGCTGACAGTTGCCGGCCGTGCGTTGGCCCAGACGGCGACCGAGATCGCCGTCGCGATCGAGCGCGCGGAGGGGAAGTGGCGCGAGTTCATGGCGCAGCCCGCCGGAGTCGTGCGCGTTGCGACCTTCCCGACCGGCGGCGAGATGCTGCTGCCGGGCATGCTGACCCGGATGGCCGATGTGCCGGAGGTCGAGCTGGTCTGTTCCGACGAGGACGGTGTGACGGTCGACTTCGCCGACCTGACTCCCGACTACGACGTCGTCATAGCCGACTCGCCGACGACCGCCGCGTCGTGGCACGACAGAGGGCTGCAGGTCGTGCCGCTCATGAGTGAACCGCTCGACGTGGCGCTGCCGGAGGGACACCGGTTGGCCAGCAAGGCGAGTCTGTCGCCCAAGGACGTCGTGGGCGAGACCTGGATCGGCGTACCCCACGACTATCCGTTCGACCGGGTGCTGAGCCAGGTTGTCGCGGCGACGGGTGAGCCCGTACGGATCGCCCAACGTATCTCCGACAACGGCATCGTCGAGGCACTCGTCGCCGGCGGTCACGGAATTGCGATCCTGCCGCGATTCACGACCCGCGAGCACGGCAACGGCCTGGTGACCCGGCCGCTGGTCGGCATCCGGGCAACGCGGGAGATCGCCGCGCTACTGCGACCAGATCGACTCGAACGGCCGTCGGTTCGTCTTGTCGTGCAAGCGTTGCGCGACGAGGCGCGGGCTGTTGTGGAGTTGCATCCGGCGGGGTGAGAGGCATCAAGAGTTTCCCATGACTCGGTGCTTCGCGGGTCTAGGGTGCACGGATGCCTTTGAAGGCTTTGAGCCGCCGGGTAGTGGATCCCCGTTTCGCGCCGCTTGATCGCGTGGCCGGGGCTGTCTCGCGATTCTCACCTACGCGACGTTCGCGCTTAGGCAGCAGGTGGGCCAGCGTTCCCGCCGCTCTCCTGGTCGGTCTCGGCGTGGGCTGGGCTGTGTTCCACTACCTCGACGGCCGAGCATAGCCCGCTCCCGGCGCACGTCGAAGTGCTGTTTGTGGACGGACGGCCGAATTGGCGAGGAGTCTCGGGTCAAATCGGGATACTTACCGGGGAAGGGAGTCATGGGGCTGCTGAGGTCGGGTGACTCGTCTGAGTGGGCTAGGTCACTGGCTTTGTGAGAGCTTGTACTCAACTTCTCGGTACACAGCTCCGAGACCCTGCGAGACTTCTTGTTCGGTCAAAAGACTACGAACGAAAAGGACTTTTCTGTATGCGGTTTCGTCGCACGATAAGTAGCCTGGTGGGCTTAATCTGCCTGGTAGCAGGACTCTCAGCTGTCACAATCGCAAACGCGGCAGCTGACGAACCAAATGGCCCGGCGGGGGGCGTGTTTGTCCCGGTGACGCCAGCACGTGTGTATGCGTGGGATGGAGATGTGAACAAGCGGCCGACGCCAACGTCTCCCAAGACGTTCCAGGTAACCGGGATGGCTGGTATTCCATCTACGGGCGTGTCAGCGGTCGTACTGGATGTTTCGGCATCCAGCGGCACAGGCGTTACCAACGTGTATTTGAGAACGAACCCGGCTGATACGACTGTTTCAATGTTAACTGTTGGTGGCGATTCATCGGTCAATTCGAATACGGCAGTCGTGAAACCCAGCACCACCGGGCAAGTCACGGTGGCAGTAAATGCACAACCAGTAGCTTTGACGGTCGATGTGCAGGGCTATTTCACAGACTCGTCGGTTTCAGGTCAAGCTGGTGGATTTGTTCCCATAGAGCCGGCCAGGCTTGTGGGCACTCATGCAGGCTTTGGCTTGCCTCAGGCGAAGTTGAATGCAGGCACTACCTACACGGCGTCAATCGCCGGTCAGGCGGGAATCCCTGAGAACGCGACAGCAGTGTTCGCGAATGTTCGGGTAGTCAACTCGACAACAGACGGATGGATTCAAGTCGGCCCGGCAGGTACGAACCTGAATGCGATTCCGACCGGCACGTATTACGAGAGCGGCCATTACGAGGACACTGGCATGACGTTCAAACTCGGCAGCGGTGGCACCAGTGCCGGCAAGGTGGGCATTCTGTTGAGTGCAGGCGCGGCTGACGTGATCATAGACATCCAGGGTTACTTCACTTCAGCCGAAGAAGAGGGGGCAGGGTTTACGCCACTGCCTCAAACCCACTACTACGACACACGCACGGTGCCAGCAGGAACGTTGAAGGCGGGCGAGGAACGCGTCATTGAGGTTGCAGGCAAGGCGGGAATCCCCGGCGATGAATCTGTCGGCGCGATCGTGACCACGATTCTGGCCACCGGTTGGACCGCTACTGGCTCCGTCACGCTTTACAACAGCGATCTCGAGGACGTCATCACGTCCAACATTGGCTTTCAGGGCACATATTCTGGCGAGCCATCTCAGTCCACCTCTGTGGTGGAACTGTCGTCTGGCGGCGAAGTGACGTTACGAAACAACTCCGCCGGCACGGTGCACGTCGTTCTCGCGGTGCAGGGTTGGTTCGGATTCCCGTTCTCGCCTGATGAACCCGAGTCGCCAGGCCCTGATCTCTCGGAGTCGGAGTTTGCTCCGGGCACCGACGACGAGGGCAATCCCTATATCGAAGCAGATAGCCCCACCGAGGCCCTCCAAACCCTCGATGCTCTCGAAGCGGGTCTCCTTAGAACAAGTGTGAAGTATGGTCCCTGCGTCCTTTATCCCTCACCTATTCGGATTCGCACGGACGGGAACGTCGGCACGAAGCCGCACACCAAGTGCTCGACGGCCGTGACGGCAATCGCACACAAGACCGACATGCGCTACAAGTCCTTTATTTGGTGGAAGTTGAGGGGTTCCAAGCCTGGTGGCAACAGGGGACAGAAGAGCTACTATCAAAAGAATGTCTCCTTTAAATGTAAGAGCAAGGAAGAGAGCTGGTGGGGTAGCACTACTTTGGGAGAGGTGAGGTATGGCGATAAGACCTACTACGCGAGGGTCTATCCAGCACACGCCAAGCTGAAGTGCGGCGGCTAGTGATTCGAAAACGCCGGGAGAAAGACCATCAAGCCTGGATCGTCTTCATCGGCGCAGGTCAAGATGGTGGAGGACTAACAATCGCGGCAGTGTCTGGCTCACGAGTCGAGGCAGAAGCGTTGCTTGAGCAGTGTGTTCGAGCAATGCCAGATCGCAGCAATGAATGGGGTGCATACCAATACACCCCTTGTGCTCAGCCCACCTCTGAAGGCAGCATGACGGTCGTTGCAAAGTCCATACTGCCCGGTGAACGGCGCGCGGTGTACATACTGACTGCAGAAGAAGATTCGATTGAAGTCTTCGATTGTTGGGAAGATGCCAACGAGGCCTATCAAGAAGTCCTTGGGCGCGGGTACAACGAAGGATCGTTAACTGAGGTCACTACCAACACCTGGGTGGGCGAAGCTGCTAGCGACCCGCGCTTGGGGGGGCTTCCTTAGCTGGCAGAAGGTTCCCGTCGGTGTCCGCGTCTGGAGAGTGAAGGCGCGGGCATCGCTGCGGGTTTGTGAGGGCCGCCATGGGCGATCGTCACGGGCCCCGCATGGGGTTGGACTCCTCGAAGCGGAGTTGGGTGACGACTTGGTGGACCCCCGGGCGACTGCTCGGTGAAGTTTAGGGGCATAAGCGCGGTGAGTTTTGATTACGTCGTGAACGACGGCCAGCGACTAGACCAACGTTTGTATCGAGCCGAGTTCGACGACGCCAGTGGCCGACGTGATGTCAACCCAATCTGTGTCGGCAGGGAGCCCGTCTACGTACCCCCCTTGTCCCTGCGGCCCAGGAGTCTTGGGGTGATTGGGTCTACGGGGCGACTAGTCGAGAGAGTTTGCCCGCTGCACTATGGGCAACGCGGATAGCAGTTCAGCACCGGAGGGTTGAATTTTCGGACAACCCACTTGCCGTAGTTGGCTAAGGGAAGCGGTACGAGTACCGGACGGATTAGATTTGTGGACCCGGACGTTGGTGAAGTCGCCAACATAGACGTTGCCCGCTCCATCGAGGGCGATACCTGTGGGACGCGTCCAGAGCGCCTGTCAGAGCCGGCGCCGCGCGTGGGGCCCACTCGCTCCCCAGCGTCTCCTCGCTGCGCTCGGAGCCGATGACGGGAATCGAACCCGCATATCTTGCTTGGGAAGCAAGCGCTCTACCACTGAGCTACATCGGCGAATCGCCCACAGCCTAGCCAACGGTTCCCTAGGGTGCGAGGGCTTTTACGTAGAACTTACCGATGTGGCGGGGGTCACGAACTGACACCGTTGGTCAGTCTCTAGGCACCCACCCGGGTGCCACACTCCCAAGGAGAATTCTCGTGCGCCAACGCAGTCGGGTTTCCCGAACCACTGCATCAGCCGCAGCGACCGCCATGCTGGCCGCCGGACTGATTGCCATCGCACCCCAGGCGGCACATGCCGCGCAGGGGTCAAAGACGTTCAATACGTCAGGCGGCCTCAACCAGCAATGGGTCGTTCCCGCTGACGTCCACTCGCTCAAGGTCACCGTCAAGGGTGCCGCTGGCGGTGCCGGCGGAATCGAGGGCGGTTCCGGTGGCCGCGGTGCAAGTGGCACCGCTATCGTGCCGGTGACCCCAGGTCAGCTCGTCACGGTATATCTCGGCAAGCGTGGTGGTGACGCCCACACCGACAACAGCAACGGCGAAGGGGCCGGCGGTAACTCGGCCGGAGCGGCCAAGGGCGGCGCGGGCGGCGAAGGCGCCTTCCCCGGTGGCGGCGCAGGCGGCGGCGGTGGAGGCGCGACCGAGGTGTTCCTCGGTGGCGGACTCGACCGGGCGATCGTTGCAGGTGGCGGTGCCGGTGGCGGTGGTACCGGCGGATCGCACACGACCGGCGGCAACGGCGGCGGTGCTGACCAGGACGGACAGAGCGGTGACGATCCGCAGTCCGAGGGTGGTCACGCCGGCGACGCTCCGACCCAGGCGGGCGGAGTAGGCGACAGCGCGGCATTCTTCACATCTGGCGGCGGCGCGGGCGGTGGCGGCGGTGGCTACCAGGGCGGCAGCCAGGGTGCCACCTGGCTGGGCTCCGGCGGTGCCGGCGGCGGTGGCGGACGCAGCTACGTCAACGACCTGGTGGCCGAGCTCGACGGCGCCTGGACCAACAACGTCGAGGGTGACGGCTCGGTCGTTATTTCGTACGACTCGCAGTTCACCACCACGACGACGATTGATGACCCGAACACCGTGGTCACCGGTCAATCGAAGGGTTACAAGGTCTCGGTGTTCGCATCGGGTACGGGACAGGTTCCGACCGGAGCAATTGAGCTGACCGCGGAGAACCTGGAGGACGGCACGATCCATGCGATCGGCACCAAGAACCTCGTCAACGGGACGACCACGATCTACCGTGACGGATTGCTCGTCGGCGACTACACCTTGCATGCGAGCTATACGCCCAACGGTGTCAGTGACTCGCTCCCGTCGAATGCTGATCGGGATTTCGCGGTCGTCAAGGGTGACTCCAAGACACTGATCGCCGGACCTATCGACCCGCCGAATCTCGGCGATTCGGTCGACTTCGGTGTAGCGGTGACCGCCGTCGCACCGGCCAAGGGCACTCCCACGGGCCAGGTGAAGTTCTATCAGGGTGGCGTGGCGATCCCCGGCGGCACGGTGACGCTGGACGGCGATGGCAAGGCCGTCCTGACCACGACCAAGCTCAAGGTCGGTGTCGCCGACATCACCGCCGAATATCTGGGTGACTCCGAGTTCGAGGTCTCGGACGACTCGACCAGTCTGGTGGGCTTCGTTGTCAACATCGGCGATGTGTCGGTGACGCTGGATGACGAGCACGATTCGGTCATCGCGGGCGAGAAGTCCAAGTTCGTCGTCGACGTCGCTTCGCTGACCGGCAGTTCGACCAAGCCCACCGGCAACGTCCAGCTCTACGTGGACGACCAGATGCTCGGCGCACCGCAGGCCATCAACCCGAACACAGGTCGCGCGCTGTTCTACTTGGAGCTCCCGGTCACCAATCCCAACGGGCATCACCACATCAGAGCCGTCTACGAAGGCGACGCGAACTACAAGGACGCAATCAGCAACTGGGTCGACCACGTCGTCAACTTCGGTGACGCCAAGGTCTCGCTCAGCAGCGACGTCAATCCGTCGTACGTCGGCAATGACGTGATCTTCAGCATCGACGTCGATGGTCTCCTCCCGACACAGCCGTACGAGCCGACCGGCGAAGTGCAGCTGTACGTCAATGGGACGCCGTTCAATGCCCCGATCGCGATCGACGGTGCCGGCAAGGCGACTGTGACAACCGACGATCTTCCGGTCGGAACGGTCGACGTCGCCGCGAAGTACTTGGGCGACACCAAGTACAAGTCGGCCGACAGTCCAGTACTCCAACAGGTGGTCAAGAAGCAGAGCGTGACCGTGAACCTGACGTCGAGCGCGTCTGCGCTGCAGTTCGGTCAGCCGTTGACGCTGACAGCCACTGTGACGTCGGCTGATCCCGATGGCGAACCCACCGGACAGGTTCGGTTCTACGATCACGGATCACCGGTCGGCTCGATGGTCTTGGTGGATCAGGACGGCAAGGCAACCGTCACGTCAGACAAGGTCGCCAAGGGTGTGCACCAGTTCAGCGCCAAGTACTTCGGCGATGACAACTCGCTGGAGGGGGTGTCGGCGAACGTCGAGGTGACGGTCAAGGCGAACACTTTGAAGTTCCAGCTGATCACCGACAAGATGCCAGCATTCCAAGGTGAGGACGTCTTGTTGCACGCACGTCTGGAATCGCTTCCGGGCAGCAAGGGCAAGATCGCAGGAACCGTCCAGTACTACGACAATGGCGACAAGGTCGGCCGGCCAGTGCCGGTCAACGGAGTCAACTGGGGCTCGGTCGTGGTGCGCCGTGTGAAGTCGGGAACGCATCGCTTCACCGGGAAGTTCACGCCCTCTTCGGTGTCGTCCTACGACGCGACCACGGGAGCCGGTGTGCTCCAGCGGGTGCTCAAGGGCAAGCCGAATGCCCGGGTGCGGATGACCGTCAAGCGCACAAGTGAAACGACCGCGAGGGTGCGGGTCAAGGTGCGTCAGAAGAAGGGCGGCGCGGCGCTCGGCAAGGTCCAGCTCTATGTCGACGGCAAGCCAGTCAAGCTGCTGACCCTGCCCAGCAATGGCAAGGTCGCCGAGTACGTGCTCGCGGGCCTGCCCGACCGGCACGTGTTCGTCACGGCCAACTACCGCGGCAACGGTGCTTTGCGCCAGGCCAGTTGGTCGGTGACAGCGCGCAAGTACTGAACGACAGGTACTGAAGTTCCACTGCGCACCCCAGATCCGGCGAGTTCGACTCGCTGGATCTGGGGTGACCTCCCTCTAGCGGGTCACACCGAGTGCAGACGCAATGCGTCGGCAAGCTGGCTGCGGCGATTGACCCCGAGCTTGAGGAAGACCCGTGACACGTGGGCCTCCACGGTGCGAGCGGACAGGTGCAGGCGTTCAGCGATCGCCGGACTGCTCAACCCAGCGGCAACGAGCGATGCGATCTCTGATTCGCGCCGTGACAACAACTGGAGCGATGCAGAGCGGCGGGGAACCCAGTGGCCGTGTTGGCTCAGCTGGGCGGCCGCCGCGACTTCCAGGTCGGCGTCGGCATCGATGATGGCGCGGACGTGGCTGATCATCGGTGCCGCGATCGGTGCATCGATGAGGGTCGACAACGCGGTCAGTCTTTCGGCTGCGCGGCCGGCGCGGACCGACTGCGGATCGGCCAATGCGACCAGGTCCAGTGCCCACAACTCCACGAGATGAAAGTGGTGTTCGCGCGCCCACATCTCCAGCGCGGCGGCCTTGTCTGCGGCCCTGGGGTCCCGCAAGGTCAGGAGCGCACTGATGGTCTGGGCTCGGATATCGGCTTCGAATCCGCGACTGGCTCTCCACGGTGTGCGGTTGATGCGCAAGATCAGCTCGCGGGCCCGATCGTCGGCCCCGATCTGGGTCGCGCAGAAGGCCTCGCCGGCCATCGACCAGGCTTTGAGCCCATGAGGGTCGCGGACCTCGAACAGTTGACGCGCGATCAAGAAGAGCTCGTCCGCCTCGCGCCAGCGTCCCTCTGCGGCGAGGAGGCGCGCGGCGCCCGCGTAGGTCACAGCAGGGTCCAGGCGTGTCGTCTCGTCGAATGATCGGGGATCCGGGGCCAGATCGCGCGCTTGCACCAGACGACCGCTCATGAGGTGGGAGAAGAACGCCATGAGCCCGATCTCATCGCCGTACGGTGACAACGGTGTGTCGGCGGCCGTGTAGTGAGATGCGATCGCCATGGTCTCGGTCGAGCGTCCGGCCCAGGTCAGCGCGAGCATCACCGGCGCGACGGCCTGCTGATCGTCCCCGAGTTCGTCGGCGATCGTGAGCGGGGCGGCGAGATCACCGGCCCAGCCACGGTGGGCGATACGTGAAATGCGATAGCGCTGGGCGTGCGCGCTGCGGTCGCCGTGTACGACGAGAGGCAGGTAGACCCGGTCTATCGTCGCGAGCGCGCCGGTAGGGTCGTCCAGCCCGTATTGCTGAATGTCGGCCCGCAGTTCGTGGATGCTCAAAATAAGGTCTGCCATCGATTCGTCGAGTGACGAACTGGTTGACCGCAGCAGGCGCAGTGCTGCGTCGACATCGCGAAGAGCGTCGGGCGCTCGGTCCCGGTAGTGCAGTTCGCGTGCGCGGATGGCCAATGCCTCGACGGCCGTCTGGGTGTCCTCGCTGCGATCGAAGGCCGCGCCGGCTGCGTCGATCGCGAGTTCGAACCGTCCAAGGGACGTTGCCGCGCGGGCTGCTCGGACGAGGTCGGTTGCGGCGATATCGAGTCCGCACTCCAGTGTCCACGCGGTCCACCGCAGAAATCCGCTCAGCGTATGGTGCGGGGCCCAGACGCGTGGAGTCCTGCAGTACAGCGCCTCGTAGAGGGCGCGTCGGCGCCGGGGCGTGATCACATTGCGCACACACTCGGCGTAGATGGGATGTGAGAGTCGAAGGGCCTGCGTCGAGAACTGGCTATTGGCGGGACCGTCCTCGACCCGGACCACCCCGTCGCTGACGAGTCGGTCGAGCACCGCATCGTCGATCAAACCCTGAGTCAGCGGCACAGCGACAGGTTCGGACAGCGCGATCAGCTCGACGGCTTCTCGTTCCGGTGCGGGGAGTTGGACGAGTTCGGCTCGGATGAGGTCGGCGAGTCGCTTGGCGGGTATGGAGCGACCCTCGCGTATCCACGTGCCGTGGCGCCGCACGATAGTGCCCTCGGCGAGGCCGGCGCGTACGAGTTCACGTACGTACATCGGATTGCCGTCGCTCGACTGGAACAGTTCACGGACCAGGTCGCTGTCGACCGGACCTTCGAGGGCGGCCCACACGACCTCGCGGACCTCACCAGCAGTGAACGGCAGGACGTCGACGCGACTCAGCACGTCCTCGCGCCACAGGCTCACGATCGAATCGGCCGGCGTGCGTCCTGATCGGACCGTGCCGAGCAGGACGATGTTGGTGAGCCGGCACAGGTAGGCCAGCACATCGGCGCTGACGGTGTCCAAGAGATGGATGTCGTCGACGAGGACGGCGATCTGTCGGTCACCCGCCTGGAGCCGCAGCTGCTCATGCACCAAGCCCGCGATGTGCCGGGCGGTCTGTTGTGAGGAGACGGCGACGTCGGTGAGCAGTCCGTCCAGAGCGCTGAGCGGGATGCCCGATTCGGCCAGCGATCCTGTGACGAACAACCAGAGGTAGCGGTCGGAGTGCGCGCGGTCGAGGGCGCTACGCACGTCGCGCGCGAGCTGGCTCTTTCCGACGCCCGTCTCACCGACGAGAATTGCTCCCCTTCGGAATTCGAACGAGGAGACCGCATCGCCGAGCTGGGCTCGGTGAACGGTCGGCCAGGGCGATGGCATCGGTGCTCCATACAGACGACAGATTCACTGGCGACAGTTGACTCGCGCGAATGCTCGCGAATCCTCCCTGCCGTCGCTGATGTATCTGGGATGGCCCTCGACGTCAGATTAGGGGACGCCTGGCCGGCGCGCGGCAAAACGAAAATTTTAAGTAGAAACCCTACGACGCCGGAAGGACGCAGGTTTCGGGTGCCGCGCACTTCTGCTCACAGCGGAAGCGTGGCCTGATTCCCGAGGGTTCTGCGTACTCTGGAGCATGGCCGAGACCTTCCGACTGCACTCCGTCCCGTTCGACCGCACCGTCGAGCCCGAGCCGCTCTGGCGTGAAGTCCTCGGCCCGCGGCTTCGGGCGCTGCGCCTTCGTCGTGGCGAGACGCTGACCGAGACCTCAGACCGTGCCGGTATCTCGCCGCAGTACTTGTCGGAGATCGAGCGCGGCCTCAAGGATCCGTCCAGCGAGGTGCTCGCGGCAGTGGCCGGAGCCTTGGGTGTGACCCTGATCGATCTCACGAGCCAGGTGACGGGTGAGCTTCGCGGACCACGCGCCTCCTCGTCGCTGCCCCGGCACACTGCCTTGTCGCTCGCGAGCTGAGCTACGCGGCCTCCGTTGTGAGACGACGGTGCAAGATCTCGTCCGCGATGCCGTAGTCGATGGCGGCCTGCGCGGCGAAGACACGGTCTCTGTCGGTGTCGTCCCGCAATGTGGCGACGCTCTGACCGGTGTGGACAGACAGGATCGACTCGATGTCGGCCCGGATACGCACGACCTCGTCGGCCTGGAGGATCAGGTCGGGGATCGTGCCGCGTCCCTGCACGGCAGGCTGGTGCAATACGACCCGGCTGTGGGGCAGCACGGATCGGCGTCCCGGCTCACCCGCAGCGAGCAGGACCGCGCCAGCGGCGATCGCCTGGCCGACGCACGTCGTGGCGACCGGGGCCTGGATGAACTGCATCGTGTCGTAGACCGCCAGCATGGCCGTCTCGTCACCGCCCTCGCAGTTGATGTAGAGGTTGATCTCGCGCCCTGGACCGTCGGCCTCAAGATGCAGGAACTGCGCGATCAACGCATTCGCGACGCCTGCGTCGATGCCCGTGCCGAGATAGATGATGCGTTCGGCCAACAGATGCGAGTAGACGTCCGTGACCCGCTCACCCCGTGAGTCCCGTGAGATGACGTTGGGGATCGTGTACGTGCTCATGCTCGTGCCCCCATCCCGATGACCTGCCGCAGTGGCGGCATGACTTGCCCGAACGAGTCGACGATGCCGTCGACGAACCCGTACGCGATGGCCTCCTCCGCGGTGTACCACCGATCTCGCAGGGAGTCCTCGAAGATCCGCTCCACGGGCTGCCCGGTGTCTTCGGCTATCAGACCCAGGACGGTGTCCCGGGTGTGCCGCAGGTCGTCGGCCTGCAGCTCGACGTCGACCGCAGAGCCACCGATGCCGGCGGAACCCTGATGCATCAGGATGCGTGAGTGCGGCATCGCCCACCGCTTGCCCCTAGCCCCTGAGGAGAGCAGGAACTGCCCCGCGCTGCAGGCCAGGCCGAGTGCGAGAGTCGACACGTCGCACGGAATGAGCCGCATGACATCGCGGATCGCCAACATCGACGGGACGGAACCGCCCGGGGAGTGGATCCACAAGGCGGCGTCGGTGAGCGGATCTTCAGCGGCCAAGGTCAGTAGCTGGCTCGCGATCACGGTGCCGTTGTCGTCGTCGAGTGGGCCGTCCAGCACCACGACGCGACGGTGCATCAGCTGTTGCCGCATCTGCGGGGTGAAGGCAGGTGTTGATGGATTCTCTGTCATGTCTCCAGCCTGCGGACGTCGTGAGGTGCGCACAACGAATGCTGCTGTGGGCAGATCCGCTGGGAGCAGTGTCGCTTGGGGCAGAGCCGATCGTGTCCGCATCGTGTAGCCGAGGTCGAAGGTGCCATGCTCGTCCCATGACTGAGAGCGCCCGTCCCGACGTCGCCGTGATCGGCGGCTCCGGCTTCTATACCTTTCTCGAAGACCCTCAGGAGATCGAGGTCGAGACGCCGTTCGGCAAGCCATCTGCTCCTATCGCAGTCGGGACGGTCGAAGGGCGATCGGTCGCCTTCCTGCCCCGCCACGGACCCCACCACGACTTCCCCGCACACAAGGTCCCGTACCGCGCGAACATGTGGGCGCTTCGCAGTCTCGGCGTGCGGCAGGTCCTGGCTCCATGCGCGGTGGGCGGTCTGCAGCGTGAGTACGGTCCGGGCACCTTCGTGGTTCCAGACCAGTTGGTCGACCGTACGACGGGGCGCCACCAGACCTACTTCGACTCGGGGGCGTGCCACATCTCGTTCGCCGATCCGTACTGCTCGCGCCTGCGCGACCGGCTGCTCGTGGGCCTCGGCGACCACGAGCCGGTCGACGGCGGCGCGATGGTCGTGATCGAGGGTCCACGGTTCTCCACCCGCGCCGAGTCAAAGTGGTACGCCGACCAGGGCTGGGCCGTCGTCAACATGACCGGCCATCCCGAGGCGGTCCTCGCGCGCGAACTGGCGCTTTGCTACGCCACGGTCGCCTTGGTGACAGATCACGACGCCGGCGTCGATGAAGCGTCCGCGGTCAGCATGGATGCAGTGTTCGAGGTGTTCGCATCGCACACCGGCACACTCAAGAGCGTGCTCGCCGGCGTCGTCGCCGGGCTCGGCACCGATCGCGACTGTGCGTGCTCAGCGGCGGTCGACGGCATGAACCTCCCGATGACGTTGCCCTGAGGATCCTGCTGACGACGCCGCTCGTAGGGCCTCAGCCCAGGTGCAGGGTCATGTAGACGCTCCACGGGTCGAGCACGTAGTCGGCGAAGGGCTCACACTCGACGAATCCATGTCGCGCGTACAGCCTCCGGGCGGCCTCGAACGGCGGGTTCGATCCCGTCTCGAGACTGACTCTGACGTAGCCGCGCGACCGAGCCTCCGTCAGCAGGCATGTCAGGATGACTCCGCCGAGACCCTTGCCGCGGAAGTCATCGGCAGCTCGCATCGATTTGATCTCGGCGTGGCCCGGATCGAGTTCCTTGAGGGCGCCGCAGCCGGCAAGGCGATCGCCCGACCAGATACTCCAGAAACTGACGCCGGGTCCGGTGAGCTTGCTGATCGGCAGGGCGTGCACGCTCTCGGCGGGCGTGTGAGAGGCCATCTCGGCAAGGTGCTGTTCGAGGAGGGCGATGACTTCGGTGCCGGTCAGGTCGTCGGCCCGTGCAGTGAACTCGGTCATGCACCGATCATCCCTGGTGGGAGATAGTCAGGCAGAGATGCGTTATTTTGAACCGTGCTTCTCTCTGATCGCGATATCCTCGCCGAGATCGACGCTGGCCGCATCGCCCTCGATCCGTTCGACCCCGGCATGATCCAGCCGTCGAGTATCGACGTGCGGCTCGACAAGTTCTTCCGGGTGTTCGACAACCACAAGTACCCCCACATCGACCCTGCGGCGGATCAGTCGGATCTGACCCGGGAGATCGAGGTCGACGGCGATGATGCGTTCATCCTGCATCCGGGTGAGTTCGTGCTGGGGTCCACCTATGAGCTGGTGACGCTGCCTGACGACATCGCAGCTCGCCTGGAGGGCAAGTCGTCGCTGGGACGACTCGGCCTGATGACGCATTCGACGGCTGGGTTCATCGATCCCGGTTTCTCCGGGCATGTGACGCTCGAACTCGCGAACGTCGCGACCCTGCCGATCAAGCTGTACCCCGGCATGAAGATCGGCCAGGTCTGCTACTTCCGGCTGACATCACCGGCGGAGAATCCCTACGGTTCGGCGAAGTACGGTTCCCGGTACCAGGGGCAGCGCGGACCCACGGCGTCCCGCTCGCACGCGAACTTCCACCGCACGGACATCTAGCGCGCCCCGGCGGAGATCCGCGAGTGGTGCGCGTCGGACGTTCTGAGACGGCGAGTCTGTCCAGTGTGCGCCACTCGGTTCGAGGTTCGCACCACTCGACGATCGGTACGCTTCGGGTGTGACGATTCCTCTGAGCATTTCGCCCGCCGTTCAGTCCGCTCTCGACGAAGGGTGGCCCGTGGTCGCCCTGGAGTCGACGATCATCTCGCATGGTCTGCCTCGTCCCGACAATCTGCAGGCCGCCCGTCGGTTTGAAGCGCTGCTGACCGATATGGGCGTCGTTCCCGCCACGATCGCGGTGCTCGACGGGCAACTCAAGGCCGGCCTCACCGACGAAGAGCTCATTCGGGTGGCGAATGAGGACATCCCCAAGCTGAGCGTCCGCGACCTGCCGATCGCACTGGCGCGTGGCGGCAGCGGTGCGACGACGGTCGCCGCGACGTCGTACATCGCCGATCTGGCCGGGATCCGTGTCTTCGCGACGGGCGGGCTCGGCGGCGTGCACCGTGGGGCGAACGAGACCTTTGACGAATCGGCCGACCTCACGATCCTGTCGAAAGTGCCGATCACGGTGGTGTCGGCCGGTGTGAAGTCGATCCTCGACATCCCCGCCACGTTGGAGCGCCTCGAGTCGCTCAGTGTCGTCGTACTCGGCTACGGCACCGACAAGTTCCCGAGTTTCTGGCTGACCGATTCGGGCTACCAGCTCGACTGGTCCGTCCCGGACGCGAAATCGGTTGCCGACGTCATGATCTCGCGCGATGCGCTGGGTCAGGAAGCCGCGATCCTGGTCGCGAACCCGCTACCCGTCGAGGACCAGCTCGATCCGGCGGTGCACGACCGTGCGCTCACCGACGCCCTGCTCATGGCCGACGAGAAGGGCCTTTCCGGTAAGGACGTCACGCCGTTCCTGCTGCAGACCATCGTGGGTCTGACCGACGGCGACAGTCTCGCGGTCAACCTCAAGATCGCCGAGAACAATATCCGCGTCGCCGGTGAGATCGCGCTGTCCTGGTCGTCCCGATGAGGACGGCGTGGTGATCCTCGTCGTCGGCGATCTGGTCGACGACATCGGCGTCCGTCCACTCGGCACCGTCAACGCCGCGAGCGACACGGTCTCCGAGATCCGGATGACGGCCGGTGGTTCGGCAGCGAATGTCGCAGCGTGGCTCGGGCATCTGGGGGCCCCGGTCCGGTTTGTCGGACGTTGTGGCGCCGACGCCGTCGACCGTCACACCGGGGCGCTGCAGGCCTACGGTGTGGACGCCCGCATCACGGGCGACCCCGACCTGCCGACCGCCACGATCGTGCTGACTCTGGACGACGACGCCGATCGCACGATGTACGTCGACCGGGCTGCCAACACGACGCTGACCGCCCAGCACATTCCGGAAGATGTCTGGGATGACGTGACCTGGCTCCACTTGACGGGTTACTCGTTCTTCGATGACGGTGTACGCCCTGTCGTCACCGGCTTGATCGCCGAGGCCCGTCGTCGAGGCACAGGGGTCAGCATCGATCCCAGCTCATTGGGATTCTTGGAGGTTGCCGGCCGTGAGGTCGTCCTCGGTTGGTTGGCCGAGGCTGACCTGGTTCTTCCCAATGAGGACGAGCAGGGCTTCCTGCAGCTGACCGGCGACGGTGTCGTGTTGACCCTGGGAGCGCGGGGCGCGAGGTTCGCGGGTACCGAGGTTGCGGCGCTGGAGGCCGATGTGGTCGACACGGTCGGCGCCGGGGATGCCTTCGCCGCAGGATTTCTCAGCCGTTGGGTCACCGACAAGGATCCGGAACAGTCCTTGCAGACTGGGGCCGAGGCTGCTGCCGAATGCGTCGCGATCCGAGGCGCGCGGCCCCCTGGGCTGAAGGCCGTTGCAAACGGAGCCTAAGGCGTCATGTCTCTGGTGCGAGGCGGGTCGGCCCCCGGACGCGAACACGTGATCGCGGCGGCGCTCGCGGCATACATCGCCAGGTCCGTCAGCTCGGTCGTGTCCAGCTCACCGGCCCCGGGCCAGTCGTAGGTCGCCGACCAGGCGAGCATCGCAGCCATGAACGAGTCGCCTGCGCCGATCGTGTCGATGACTCGGGTTTCGGCCGGCGGGATGATTGCGAATCCACCGCCGCCGGCGATGACCGCACCCTCGCTCCCCAGAGTCACCGCGACGATCCCGTGGTCGGCGGCCAGTCGGCGTGCCAGATCGGCGGGATCCTCCCCGGGGAACAGCGTCGCGGCATCCTCGTCACTCAGTTTGAGGATCGAGGTGTAGGGCCAGATCATTTCGAAGACCGCCAGCCACCGGGCCGGATCGGGTTCCACAGCGAGTCTGACATTGGGGTCGTACGACACCGGGATGCCGAGTGCGTCGGCGCTGAGCACGAGCCCGGCGACCAAGGAGGCGCCGGGTTGCACCAGGGTGCCGAGCGATCCGACATGAACTGCGTCGAAGCGGGCGGGATCAGGCAATTCGGTCGGATTCCAGGTCAGGTCGAAGTCGTACGATGCAGCGCCGTCGGCCCCGATCGTCGCGGCTGCTGTCGACGTTCGTGGAGGCGCGGGCATCAGCTCGTCGAGGCGGACGTCGGAGTAATGGAGATGTTCGCGCAGCAGGTCGCCGTGGGCGTCGGGGCCGATCTGCGCCGCGAGCACTGTCGGCACGTCGAGGCGGGCCAGACCGACCGCGACGTTGAAAGGCGACCCGCCGGGATGGGCGGCTGAATCGACGATGTCGACGAGCGCCTCACCGATGACGAGCACAGTCATGTCGTTGATCCGATCGTGAGGGCGGCACTGGGTGCGAGGGGCAGATCGGGCAGGGTCAACGCGTTGTAGGCGTGATACGCATCGGGCTTGCCGCGCCAGGTACGGGTCGACGGGGCCATCGCCGGCGAGAGCTCATGGTGCCACGATCCGGTCTCATCATCGACGAAATGCTGGTCGATGTCGGACCACCAGCGACTCGCGAAACCCGAATAGCGCGCCGACCGGGTGTACGTGTGCAAGGCTTCTGCCGCCAACACGGCCTCGGCCAGAACCCAGTGGAACCGCTCGCGCACAATCGGCTCACCTGTCCAACTGGTTGTGTACGCGAGCCCCGGAGTGTCATCGTTCGTCGTGTCCTCGACCGCCCGGGCGAACAGCGACTCGGCGGCTTCCAGCATCCACGGGCGGGGCGCGTCGAGTCCTGACGCGAGCTGGAGGATCAGGCGCGACCACTCGAAGGCGTGTCCGGGCGTCGCACCGAACGGACGGAAGGGATCGGCAGGTCGCTCCTCGTTGTACGTCGGCACCGGCGTCCAGTCGTGGTCGTAGTGCTCGGGGATGCGCCAGTCATGCGCCCGCGCGTGGATGCCGATGATGCGCTCGCAGATCGACAGTGCGCGCTGGCGCCAGACCGCGTCACCGGTGACATCCGCCGCGACGAGATAGGCCTCCACAGCGTGCATATTGCTGTTGGCGCCGCGGTACGGGTCGATCAGGGCCCAGTCCTCGCTGGTCTCCTCGAGGCACCGACCATTCGACCGGTCCCAGAAATGCTGGGTGTGGATGCGGCCCGCCTGGTCGAGCAATGCGGCGGCCCCCTCGGCACCGGCAGCCTTGGCGGTCGCCGCGGCCAGCAGCACGAATGAGTGGCCGTAGCAGCGTTTTGCGCGGTCGACCGGCGCACCGTCGAAGTCGACCTCGTCGTACCAGCCCCCGTGGACATCGTCGTGGAACAATGTCGCCAACGCTGCGACGCCGTGCTCGGCCAACTGGAGATCATCCGATTCACCGGCCAAGTGGGAGAGCGCGAAAACATACGTCATCCGCGCGTTGATCCACAGCTCGAGTCGTTTGTCGGGATCGGGTTCACCGTGATCGTCGAGCCAGATGAACCCGCCCTCGGGGCGCTTGGAACGTCGCGCGAACGTCAGCAGGTCGCGACGTGCGGCGTGTCGCCACTTCGCGCTTCCGGGGTTCTCGCCACTCATGACTCCACGTTACTCATGACCGTCGCTCATCCATCGGCGCTCACAGGTCAGGGTCGACTCAGGGGCGATCAGGGGTGGTTCCCCGATGCCCGAAACACCTGCTGACATCGAGAGTGGAGCCATGACCACAACACACGGCGGGCGGCGGACGGCATGATCCGCGCTCAGGGACTGACCAAGACGTATGGCGACAGAACCGCAGTGGATGGCATCGACTTCACGGTCGAGCCCGGACGGGTGACCGGCTTCCTGGGGCCCAATGGTGCCGGCAAGTCGACGACGATGCGGATGACGCTGGGGCTCGATGCCCCGACCAAGGGTTCGGTGTCCGTCAACGGACACCGGTACACCAACTCACCGGCACCCCTGCGGGAAGTCGGCGCGCTCCTGGAGGCCAAGGCGATCCATCCCGGACGTTCGGCGAGGGACCACCTGCGCTGGATGGCGGCAAGCAACGGCATCCCGACCACACGGGTCGGCGAGGTGCTGGACCTCGTGGGTCTCGACAGCGTCGCGGGTCAGCGTGCCGGACGGTTCTCGCTCGGCATGGGGCAGCGGCTCGGGATCGCGGCCGCACTGATCGGCGATCCACCGGTCGTGATCCTCGACGAGCCCGTCAACGGTCTCGATCCCGAAGGCATCCGATGGGTCCGCCAGCTGGCACGTCAGCTCGCCGATGAAGGCCGCACGGTCTTCATCTCGAGCCATCTGATGTCGGAGATGGCGCTGATGGCCGATCATCTGATCGTGATCGGTCGCGGGCAGATCCTCGCGGACTGCTCGATGCAGCAGTTCATGGTCGACCACGCGGCGTCGTACGTACGGGTCAAGGCGCCGCAGGCCACCGATGTCGAGGCATTGCTGGTAGGCCGCGGGCTCGATGTGACCCGCACCCAGGACGAGCTGCGTATCCAGGGACTCGATGCTGCGGCGGTCGGCGAACTGGTCGGCTCGCACGGCCTCCTGCTCCACGAGCTGACCCTCGTGCGTTCTTCTCTGGAGGACGCGTTCATGGCACTGACGGCCGACAGCGTGGAGTACCACGCAAAGGCCGCTGATGAGATCAAGGCGGCATCGCGATGAGTACCCAAACAGTGGAAACGCCACGGGCGGTCGAGCTCGAACAGGTCGGATTCACCCACGCCCTGCGGGCCGAGTGGGTCAAACTCTGGTCGGTCCGCTCGACTTGGTGGACGATGGGCGCTCTCATCGTCCTCGGTGCGGGTCTGACGACCGTGATCTGCTGGGGCAACGCCGACTGGTTGGCCAATGAGTCACCTTCGGCCGGAGGAGAATCGCCCGGCTCGTTCATCACCTGGGGCATGATGATCGCCCAAGTGTGCGCGGTGATCGTCGGCGCTCTGGCGGTGACATCGGAGTACGGCACCGGGATGATCCGCACCTCGTTCGCGGCGGTTCCTCGTAGGGGGATGGTGTTCCTCACCAAGGCGATCGTCGTCTGCGGTGTGCTGTTCGTCATCGGCACGCTGACGGCTTTGGCGGGGTACTTCGGGGGAAACTACTTCCTCGACCGTGAGGGTATCGGCCTGGCGCTCGAGGGTGATGTCGCCCGATCGATGTACGGCAGCGGACTGTTCGTCGCGACGCTCGGCCTGCTCGCGATGGCAGTGGGATTCTTGGTGCGGCACACTGCCGCGGCGATCTCGATCGTCCTGGCTACGGTCTTTGTCATCGGGCAGATGGTGATGCTCGTCCCGGGTTCCTTGGGTGAATGGTTGACCAAGCTCATGCCGGGCAATGCGGCGTCGTCGCTGGTCTCCCCGGTCTCGTTCAACCCCGATGCGCTGGGCGCGTGGACGGGCTACGGGGTCATGGTCGCCGAGGTCGGCGTCCTGTGCCTCCTGGCCTGGTGGTTGCTCAACAAGCGCGACGCCTGACCGTCCTCGGGTCCTTACTTGACCGTGGGGAGAGTCAGGACCTGACCGGCGGTTCCCGTCGTCACCGATACCGGGTTGGCCACCAGGCCACCTCGGTAATTGGTGGATCCGCCGGCCACGACCAGACGGACCGAGTGGCCCTTTGCGAAGCGGTGCACGATGGCAGGCAGCGTCGCCGTGAAGGGCTTGTTGACATCGGCGACTCGCACCGGCGCGACCAGATTGCGGATGAACCTGGCCTTGCCGGTCGCATCGACGTCGAGCAGTTTGACGAACAGCACGAGTTGGCCGGTAGGACCGGCGGTCTGCGTCAATGCCGCAGTGGGCGAGTCGACTTTGAGTCGGAGGGTCGGCGATCCCACGACGTCGAGATTGCGGGTCAAAGGAGCACCGGTCCAACTCGAGGCCGTCCCAGGAAGGTCGAACTCGGGCAGCGGTAGCGCGCTACCGACGACGTCCAAGGGATCGATCGACGTCGGCAGCCCGGCCAACGGGGTCAAGAAGCTCTGGACACCGGCCGTGATGCCGGTCGCGCTGGTATGCAGCGACGTCCCCGACAGGTAGTACTTGGTCGCGGTACCGACGGGATACGACGCGGAACTGGCATACGCAGGTGTCGCGATGCCGGTGTACTTGACCCAATTGCGGAAGTACGAGAAGCCGGGTCCGGTGTCGACCTTCTTGCCCTTGAGATATCGGTCGAACCAGGCCGCGACCCGCTTGGCGACATGCTGATTGGACGGGTTGACTGTCTTGAAGTCGAGTTCGCCAGGAGCGTTGGCACCGGAGTGTCCGCCGTTGATCCAGATCATCTTGGTCGTGGTCTTCTGCTTGCGCAGTGCCGAGTAGGTCGCGATGCCCTCATTGAGGTTGAACAAGGTGTCAGTCTGACCTTGGACCACGAGCGTCGGGACGGTGATCCTCTTGACGTAGCTGGCGACCGAGGCATGTCGCAGATTCCTCGTCGCCGTGGCGTCGACGGTGCCGGTGACCGCGGCGGTCACCAGCGCGGGGCACACGAACGTCGCGAAATTGGGACAGCCGACGATGCGACCGGGATCGGCCGGCAGATTCTGTAGGCCGTTCATGATGCCGATACCGGAGAAGCCGAGCGCCCAGATGAGCTTGGCGGCACCCGGTGTCGCGGTGCTGACGCCCGACGTCTGCGACGTGTTGTTGGGCGAGAGCGAGTACGACAGGTCGTTCCAGGTGATGATCGGCACGATGGTGTCGATCCGCTTGTCGATCGCCGCGGCGGCGTACTGCACCTGACCGCCGTAGGATCCGCCGACCATGCCGACGCGGGGGTCATTGGCGGCCTTTCTGCCCGCGTGATCGCGCTTGTCCCGTTTCACAACCTTGAGCGCCGGTGCGGCGATCGTGTGCTTGGCGTCTTTGAAGGCGATTCCGGAACGCCCGCCGAGGTAACTCACGAGCTGGCTGGCGGCCTTTCCGTCGAAGTCGGGATCGTCGAGGGTGATCTTGCATCCCGAGCCGCCGAAGCCGAGACCCGAGTAGGACAGTACGACGTAGCCGCGCTTGGCGAATGCCGTGCCGATACCGGCCTGATCGGCCTTGGATCCGCCGAAGCCGTTGGTCGTCAGGATCGCCGGCGCCGGCTTCTTCGAGCTCGCGGTCGAGGGGACGTACAGATCGCCCACGATATTGCAGGTCTGGGCCGAGGTGGGCCCGATCTTGACCTTGAAGTTGAGCGCCGTGACCCTCACCTTGGTGGTCGCCTCAGCGGTCTGGGCGGTCGCTGCCAATGTGCTGGCGGCGAGGACGGTGGCCGAAGCGGCGATCACGGCATGGCGGAAACGGCGCATGGTGCTCCTCGAGACATGTGGGACGAACGTCTAGGTTGCCCAACGACAAAGGTCCGCTCGGAGTCACGGTGCGGCCTTGGTGACTCAGTGACGAAGGCGCCTGGTGATCTCCTGGGCGGTGGTGCGCGCGGCGTCGCTGAGGTCGTCGATCGACATGTCCGAGGGATCGTGCAGTTCCCAGGTGATCGCGACCGACGCGTGGATCGTTCCGGCTTCGATCGGCGCTGCGACGGATGCGAACCCGGCGGTGACCTCGCCGTCCTCGATCGCATATCCACGCTGGCGGGTCGTGGTCAGCAACCGGCGCAGCTCGGTCGGAGTCCGCGGCCCGGCGCCGGTGCGGGTCGAGAAGGCATCGCGGTTGGGGTAGAGGGCAGTGACCTGTGAGGCAGGCAACGAGGCCAGGATCGCGCGACCGGACGCCGTCAGGTGCGCGGGCAGCCGTACGCCGACAGCCGTGACGAGGGGTGGACGTTTCGGCGCACGTTCCTCGATGACGTACAGCACCTCGGTGCCCTGGAGCACGACCAGATGCGCCGACTGGCTGACCTGATCGACGAGGCGCGCCAACGGAATACGGGCCAGCCGGGCGAGCGGCTCTTGCCGCGCGAAGCCGTGGCCGACTTCCCATGCCGCAATCCCGATGCCCCAGGTGCGGTCGTCGGGATAGTGCACGATGAAGTCTTCGGCGGCCATCGCGGTCAGCAGGTGGTACGTCGATGAGCGTGGCAGATCGAGTTCTTCGGCGATCCGAGCGGCCGGTTCCGGGACCGGCCGCCCTGACAGGTAGCGCAGGATGCGCAGAGTCGCGGTGGCGGCGGGAACGGGTCGGACCATGCTCCATTGTCTCGTATCCGAGACAAGAACGCTGGTTGGACCATAGCGCGTGGCAGCTGAGCCGGCGTCCAATGGAGGCATGGCAATCGAAGTGGGTACGGGCGCGATCAGCCCCGAGGACGTCGTGCGGGTGGCGCGGCGCGGTGCCCGGGTCGAGCTGGGCAGCGAGGCGCGCGAGGCGATCGTGCGGTCACGGAAGTACGTCGACGATCTCGCCGCGTCCGCTACTGCCGTCTACGGCATCTCCACCGGCTTCGGTGCGCTTGCAACACGGCACATCGCGCCGGGTTTACGGGCCCAGCTGCAAAAGAGCCTGATCCGGTCCCATGCTGCCGGAACTGGGCCCCGGGTCGAGGACGAAGTGGTCCGGGCGCTGATGTTACTTCGTCTGTCGACCCTCGCGAGTGGCCATTCGGGCGTCCGGTTGGAGACCGCCGAGGCATATGCGGCGATGCTCAACGCAGGCCTGACGCCGATAGTCCATGAGTACGGAAGTCTCGGCTGTTCAGGAGATCTCGCGCCGCTGGCCCACTGCGCACTTGCGGCGATGGGGGAGGGGCAGGTCGACGATCACGGTGTCATTCGTCCGGCCGCCGAGGCACTGGCAGCTCACGGTCTCAGGCCGATCGAACTCGCCGAGAAGGAGGGGCTGGCGCTGATCAACGGCACCGACGGGATGCTCGGCATGCTGGTGCTGGCGCTGCACGACCTACGCCGGCTGCTCGACACGGCAGACCTCGCCGCGGCCATGAGCATCGAAGGCCTGCTCGCGACCGATCGGGTGCTTGCAGCCGATCTGCAGGCTTTGCGTCCTCATCCGGGGCAGGCGACGTCGGCGGCCCATATGGCCGCATTGCTGGCCGGATCGCCGATCGTGGCGAGTCACCGTTTCGGCGACGGCCGGGTGCAGGACGCCTATTCCTTGCGTTGCGCGCCCCAGGTCCATGGTGCCGCCCGTGACACCCTCGATCACGCTGCAGCGGTCGCCGCCCGGGAGCTGGCCGCCGCTATCGACAATCCGTCGGTTCTGGCCGACGGCCGGATCGAGTCGCACGGCAACTTCCACGGCGCTCCTCTGGCATATGTGCTGGACTTCCTCGCGATCCCGGTCGCCGACGTCGCGAGTATGAGCGAACGTCGGACCGACCGGTTCCTCGATGCATCGCGCAGCCAAGGGCTGCCGCCGTTCCTGGCTGACGATCCGGGCGTCGACTCGGGCCACATGATCGCGCAGTACACGCAGGCCGCGATGGTCGCAGAACTCAAACGGCTGGCGTCTCCCGCGAGCGTCGACTCGATCCCGTCGAGCGCGATGCAGGAGGACCACGTGTCGATGGGTTGGTCGGCGGCCCGCAAACTGCGGACATCGGTCGATCTGCTGACGCGTGTTCTGGCGATCGAGATCCTCACGGCTGCGAGGGGAATCGACCTGAGGGCGCCCCTGCAACCGGCCGCCGCGACGGGCGCTGCGATCTCTGTACTGCGTCAGCACGTCTCAGGGCCCGGCCCTGACCGCTACCTCGCGCCGGATATCGAGGCGGCCACCGAGCTCGTCCGTTCCGGTGCACTCCTGGGAGGAGACATTCATGACTGAACGCACCATCAGGGCCGCGCGCGGGAGTTCATTGACCGCGAAGTCGTGGCAGACCGAGGCGCCGATGCGCATGCTGATGAACAATCTCGATCCGGAGGTGGCCGAGCGTCCAGAAGACCTCGTCGTCTACGGCGGCACCGGCAAGGCCGCACGCAATTGGGAGGCGTACGACGCGATCGTCCGGACGCTCGAATCGCTCGAGGACGACGAGACGTTACTGGTCCAGTCGGGCAAGCCGGTAGGCGTGTTCCGGACGCACGAGTGGGCGCCGCGGGTGCTGATCGCCAACTCCAATCTGGTCGGCGACTGGGCGACATGGCCGGAGTTTCGCAAGCTGGAGGCAGCAGGCCTGACGATGTACGGCCAGATGACCGCCGGTTCGTGGATCTACATCGGCACACAAGGAATTCTGCAAGGGACGTACGAGACGTTCGGCGCGGTGGCCCGCAAGAGATTCGGTGGGACGCTCGCCGGAACTCTGACACTGACGGGAGGGGCGGGTGGCATGGGCGGTGCGCAACCGCTCGCGGTCACGATGAACGAGGGCGTCGCATTGGTCGTCGACGTCGATGAGACCAGGCTGGCCCGACGGGTCAAGCACGGCTACCTCGACGAGTACGTCACCGACCTCGATGAGGCGCTCGAGCGGGCGCTCGTGGCCAAACAGGAGCGCCGAGCCCTCTCCGTGGGACTCGTCGGCAACGCTGCGACGGTGTTCACCGAGCTGCTCGCACGGAGGGCGGCGATCGATATCGTCACCGACCAGACCAGCGCCCACGATCCCCTGAGCTACCTGCCCGAAGGGATCGAGGTCGCCGACTGGCAGAGCGAGGCGGTGCGTGATCCGGAGGGCTTCACCGACAAAGCCAGGGCGTCGATGACCAAGCAGGTGAGAGCCATGGTCGGCTTCATGGACGCCGGGGCCGAAGTGTTCGACTACGGCAACTCGATCCGCCAGGAGGCCCGGCTGGGCGGCTTCGACCGGGCGTTCGCATTTCCCGGATTCGTCCCGGCGTACATTCGCCCGCTGTTCTGCGAAGGCAAGGGGCCGTTTCGATGGGTCGCCTTGTCGGGGGACCCGGCCGACATCGCGGCGACTGACCGGGCGATCCTCGAACTCTTCCCCGCCGATGAGCACCTCGCCCGCTGGATCACGCAAGCGCAGGAGAAGGTCCATTTCGAGGGTCTACCGGCCAGGATCTGCTGGCTCGGCTACCAGGAACGTCACCTGGCCGGACTGAAGTTCAACCAAATGGTCGCCTCCGGCGAACTCAGCGCGCCGGTCGTCATCGGCCGTGACCATCTCGACTCGGGGTCGGTCGCGTCTCCGTACCGGGAGACCGAGGCGATGGCAGACGGCTCCGACGCGATTGCTGACTGGCCGTTGCTCAACGCGCTGCTCAACACCGCGTCGGGCGCCACCTGGGTGTCACTGCACCACGGCGGAGGCGTCGGCATGGGACGCTCGATCCATGCAGGGCAGGTCATCGTCGCCGACGGATCGGACCTTGCCGCGCAGAAGATCGAACGGGTCCTCCTGAACGATCCGGGCACCGGGGTCATGAGACACGTCGATGCCGGATATGCCCGTGCCGTCGAAGTCGCCGAGCAACGCGGCCTGCGGATTCCGATGCAGGAACACGGGAGCGTGGTCGCCGATGTTTGAGCCGATCATGGGTCTTGGCCGCGATCCGCATTCTGGCGGATACCGTCGCTACGCCTGGAATGACGCCGACCTGGAATTGCGCGAGTGGTTCGTCGGCGAGGCGAACGAGCGCGGAATGGACGTCATGGAAGACGGCAATGGCAATCAATTGGCCTGGTGGGGCAGCGGTGACGATGCCCTGCTGCTCGGTTCGCACCTCGATTCGGTGCCGGACGGCGGCGCATTCGACGGGCCCCTGGGCGTCCTCGGTTCGTTCGCGGCGGTGGATCAGCTTCGCGCCGATGGCTTCACGCCGTCTCGGCCCGTCATCGTGGCCAACTTCGCGGACGAGGAGGGTTCTCGGTTCGGTATCGCCTGCGCCGGCTCGCAACTCGCCGCAGGAATTCTCGACGCGGATCGCGCACTGGCGCAAAAGGACCGAGACGGCCACACCATGGCAGAGGTCATGACATCGCGTGGACGGGATCCACGTGCCGTCGGGAAGTCGGATTGGCTCGCCAAGATCGGCACGTTCGTCGAACTGCATATCGAACAGGGTCGGTCACTTGTGCACTCGGAGGATGCGGTGGGTGTCGCCAGCATGATCTGGCCGCACGGCCGTTGGCGTCTCGACTTCTGCGGTGAGGCCAACCATGCTGGTGCGACGATGATGCAGGACAGACGCGATCCCATGCTGGCCTATGCGGCGACAGTTCTGGCTGCCCGTCAACTGGCCACCGATGCGGGTGCCCGGGCGACGTTCGGGCGCCTCGAGGTCGAGCCGGGTGGCACGAATGCGATCCCATCGAGGGTCAGAGCCTGGCTTGATGCCCGTGCGGCTGATGAGGGCACGCTGGAACGACTCGTCGAGTGCCTCGTCGCCCGGGCCGAAGCAGCCGCCGAGTCCGACGGCACGACGGTCGAACTCACGTGCGAATCGCGCAGTCCCGCCGTGGATTTCACTCCTGATCTGCGCGATCAGATCGCTGCCGTACTGGATGCGCCGGTGCTGCCGACCGCCGCAGGCCACGACGCCGGTGTGTTCAGTGCGTTCGTCCCGACCGCGATGCTGTTCGTCCGCAATCCGACGGGCATCTCGCATTCGCCGAAGGAATGGGCCAGCACCGCTGATTGCGCGGCCGGGGTCGAGGCGCTTGTCGCGGTGGTCCGGGAGCTCGCGTGACGATGGTTTCGGCCTTCGCCAACTGCCACAGTCACGTTTTCCACCGGGCGTTGCGAGGACGTGTCGCGGGCGCCGAGACATTTTGGGCCTGGCGCGACCAGATGTATGCGCTCGCTGAAATCCTGGACCCTGATCTGCTGTTCGACCTCGCCTCCGCGACATATGCCGAGATGCATCTGGCCGGCATCCGCACGGTTGGGGAGTTCCACTACCTGCATCATCAGCCCGGCGGGGTCCCCTACAGCGATCCCAACATCATGGGCGAGGTGTTGATCGCCGCGGCGCGAGAGGCCGGTATGCGGATCGCACTGCTCGACACGTGTTACCTCGTTGGCGGGTTCGGGCGTGACCTGGATCCCGTGCAGATCAGGTTCGCGGACTCCGATGCCGACGCCTGGGCCTTGCGTGTGGCGGCGTTGGCAGATCGGCACCGAAGTGCAGACGACGTTGTGATCGGCGCCGCGATCCACTCGGTCCGGGCCGTGCCGCGAGATCAGCTGCGGACCGTGGCGACGGCGTTGCCAGACGCTCCGTTGCACGTCCACGTGTCGGAGCAGGTTGCGGAGAACCAGGACTGCCTGACCGCGACCGGCCTCACCCCCGTGGCCGTGCTGGCGGAGGCGGGGGTCTGGACGTCGCGGACCACGGCGGTTCACGCCACACATCTCACCGCTGCCGATATTGCGATGCTGGGCGATGCTGGTTCGTACGTCTGCTTTTGTCCGACGACCGAGGCCGAGCTCGCCGACGGGATCGGCCCGTCTGCGGAGTTGCGGGAGGCCGGTGCCCGGCTGACATTGGGCTCCGACAGCAATGCCGTGATCGATATGTTCACCGAGGCCCGCGCCGTCGAGATGCACGAACGTCTGAGGTCGGGACGGCGCGGGGCGTGGTCGGCCGAACAGCTGTGGGACGCGGCTTCGCGGACGGGCCACGAGTCGCTGGGTTTCGCGTCGCCGGAGCCGATCGAGATCGTCGAGAGCGTCCGCACGGCAGGGTCTGTCGAACTGCTGTGGTCGGCGGCTGCCCAAGATGTCGCCGGAGATTTCGACCGCCAAGAGGTGGCCCACCGGCTGCGAGAAGTCATCGACGTCTGCTGGAGCCGCACATGACGTCGCTGTTGGTTACCAATATCGGCGAGCTGGTCACGTGGGAGGACGACCTACCCGTCCGCCGTGATGCGGCGTTCGTCGTGGAATCGGGCCGGATCGCCTGGGTGGGCGACCGCATGGACGCCCCCTCGGCCGATGCCGTCCGTGATGTGGCAGGTCTGGCCGTCATCCCGGGATTCGTCGATTCCCATACCCATGTGGTGTTCGCGGGTGACAGATCGCTGGAGTTCGAGGCGCGGATGAGTGGCGAGTCCTACGCCGCGGGCGGTATCCGGACGACCGTCGCGGCGACCCGGGCGGCGACTGATGAACAGCTCTCCGCGCAGGTGCTGCGCCATGTCACCGAGATGCGGGTCCAGGGCACGACAACTGTCGAGATCAAGAGCGGATACGGGCTCACCGTCGTCGATGAGGCCAGATCGCTCGCGATCGCCCGGGATTTCACCGACGAGACGACGTTCCTCGGCGCACATGTCGTGCCGGCCGAGTCCGATATCGCTGCGTACGTGTCTCTGGTCACCGGGAAGATGCTGGAACGCTGCGCCCCGTATGCGCGATGGGTCGATGTCTTCTGCGAGGACGGAGCATTCGGAGCCGATGAGGCGCGGACAGTTCTGACTGCCGGTATGGCTGCAGGCCTCATGCCGCGGATCCATGCCAATCAGCTGGGCTACGGCCCCGGCGTCCAATTGGCTGTCGAACTCGGGGCCGCAGCCGCCGATCACTGCACATACCTGTCGGATGCCGATGTCGATGCACTCGCCGGCTCCGTGACGGTTGCGGGCCTGCTGCCGGGCGTCGAGTTCTCGACCCGGCAGCCGTACCCCGATGCACGCCGGTTGCTCGATGCGGGTGTCACGGTCTCGATCGCCTCGGACTGCAACCCCGGCAGCTCGTTCACCTCTTCGATGCCGTTCTGCATCGCCGTCGCGGTGCGCGACATGGGGATGACACCGCGAGAGGCGCTGTGGGCGGCGACTGTGGGCGGAGCGCGATCGCTGCGCAGGGACGATATCGGGCACCTTCGAGTCGGTGCCGCGGCGGACTACGCCGTACTGGACGCGCCGTCGTACGTCCACCTCGCCTATCGTCCGGGTGTTCCGCTCGTTGCGGAGATGTCGCCGGCCTTGCCCTTGCGGCGCTGACCCCATGGTTTGGTCACCGACAGGATCGTCGCCAGGACCAACAACAGACCCGAGACGACAGGGGGAAACAGGAACATCGCCGGATCGTCCAGTGCTGCGCGGACCTGATCGCCGGTTGTCGCGCTGGTGACCTCGAGCGATGAGACGGCAGGCAGGAGCGCGACGAACACGAGTGCGGTCAGGATGATCGAGATGACGAGTTTTGTCGTGACCCACCAGTAGCGCAACAGCCCCACTTCGTCCCCAGGCCGAGGACGATGCCGGTCGTCAGGATCAGCAGGGACAGCGCCGGAACGGTCCAGGGCACGAGGACCGCGATCGCCCGGTAGCTGGCAGCCGCGGCTTCGCCGTCATCTGTCGTGAGACCTGTGATGACGAGCGGCAGCAGGGCCAGGTCGACGCCGATCCACCCGACACCGACCATGATGTGCAGGACCAGGATGGCTTTGCGCCATCGTCGGGGCAGTCGTGGAATGGTCATACCGACATCGTCACCCGATCAGGTCGTGCCGTCGAGGTAGAGCCACGTGCCCGCTTCGCGGACGAACCGGCTGGTCTCGCGTTGGCTTCCGGGGCCCGACGGCGACCGGTAGAACGCCTCGAACTGCACGATGCCCGCCGATTCGAAGGGGCCGCCCTCGCGTGTGGAGATGATGTCGAGGCGGTACCACCGCATGCCGTCGTCGAGCTCCAGCTCGGTGGGGCGGGTGCGTGGATGCCAGGTCGCGAGCAGATATGCCGGATCGCCCACCGCGAACGCGCTATAGCGCGAACGCATGAGCTGCTCGGCCGTCTGCGCGACGGCTGCACCGGAGTGCAGCCGCCCGCAGCACGCGTCGTACGTCAGACCGCTCAGGCAGGGGCAACGAAGATTCGACACTTTTTCAGTATTGCGCGTTACCTTCTCAAAGCCCCGTCGTTATCCCTTTCGAACCGGGCACACTCCCTCCCGCCCGGTTGCGACGCTTGTCCTCGGAGAAGCAAAAAGTCCGGTCCGTGGCTCCCTCCCGACCGGGCTTTTCGCATTCCCGCAGGCGTCGTCGGTTTCCCATGAGGCCTAGGTTCTTGGTTACGCCTTCAGCGTCTCAGCGCGCGGTGCGTGACCAAGTCCCTTGGTGAGTGCTGCGTCCGACGAACGGGCGGACCCGAAGGCCCGCCCGTTTGCCTTCCGCTACTTCTTGGTGATCTTGGTCTTGTCAGATCCCACGCGATCGGTAAATGATCCGATGACCTTGACGGTCTGCTTGCTGGGCACAGCGCTCGACGAGATCTTGAGTTTCCGGTTGATCTTGCCCTTCGAATCGGCCTTTCCGCTGGCGAAGGTGAAGCCGAACATCTTGATCGTGTAGCGCTCGCGCGGAGCGAGTCCGGAGACCTTGACCGTCAGCTTCTTGCCTCGCTTGACCTTGGATGAGACCGAGACTTTGAGCTTCGCCGCGCCGACCTCGACGCGTCCCACCACGGGTGTGCTGTCGATCGGCTCGTAGCCAGCCTTGATCGCTGTGACTTTGAGGCCCAGCGTGCGACCGAGGTCGGCACTCGTCGGTTTGTACGACGTGCCGCGCGCTCCGCTGATGTTCGCGCCGTTGCGGGTCCACTGGTAGGTGTAGCTGTCGGCGGTCGGCTCGGATCCGGTGACCCGCACCGACACAGCCTTGCCGACTCGAGCGGCACCGCTGAACTTCGTGGACGGGCTCATGCCGAAGTAGGCCGGTTCGACGGCGTCTGTCGGCTCGGACGTCTGGGAGATGCTGACCCAACCGTCTTTGTGTGCGGTCTCGGTCACCGTCAGGGTCTTGCCGACAGTCGCGGCGGATGGGGCGTACGTCGTCCCGGTTGCCCCATCGATCGGAGTGCCATTCGCGTTCCACTGGTAGGTGTAGGAATCCGGTGTGGCCGAGTAGGTTCCGGGCTCGACGGTGATTGAGTCGCCGAAGGACGGGGATCCGTTGATCCACGGCTCGGATTCCGAGGTCAGCGCACCGTAGGTGGCCAGTGCGCCGTAGCGGGTGGCCTGAAGATCGACGATCTTCTTGCCGGTCAATGCTGGGGGCACAGTCGTCTGGCCGCGATCGGCCTCTCCCCACGTCACGATCTGACCCTCTTGAGTCAGGGCCATGGCCCAGTCACCCTGGGTCGAGAAGGCCGTGACGGTCTTGCCGTCGAGGGACGACGGGATCGGCTGAGTGCCGATGCCGTTGTTTCCCCAGGTCAAGAGCTTGCCCTCGTCGTTGAGGGCCAGCACCGACGGTCCGCCGACCTCGACGGCGACGAACGTCTCGTCGTCGTAGGCGCTCGGGGTTGCCATCAGATAACCCCAGGTCGTGATCTTGCCGTCAGAGGTCAACGCCGCCGGGCCGAAGGCGCCGTTGGAGATCTGAGTCACTGTCTTGTCGTCGAGGCTGGCCGGTATGTTCAGCCCGCCGTAGGAGTTGTCGCCCCACGCCAGCACTTCGCCGTTCGATGTCAGAGCCACGTCGCTGTTGAAACCGGCGGCAAAGTCGACGATGTCGGCGTCAGCGACTTCTTGGGGGATTTCGGCTGCTGCTTGCTCGCCGTCGAGGTAGAAGCCCCAGGTCGTGAGCTCGCCGTCGTCAGTTTGGGCCAGGCCGTGGTTGTAACCCTGGGAGATCTTCGTGACGACCTTGGAGTTGAGACTGACGGGAATGTTCAGTGACCCTTGAAACGGATTGCCCCAAGATTCGATTTTGCCCTCTGCGGTCAGACCGATACCCGCCCAGTATCCCTCCGAGACCTGGGTGAAGGTCTTGTCTTGAGGTACCTGGGTGTCTCCCCAGCCGATGGCGCGCACTGCGCCGGGAACTTCGCCGACGCTGGTTGCTTGCGCGGGTCCGGGGACGAAGGTGAGGAGGGCCGGGACAGCTAGGGCGACGACGCTGACGCGCGCCCATGTCGGGTTACCTGGGAATCTGGACACGGTGATCTGCTTTCGGGGGGACGACAGAAAAACAATCTCCCCCGAGCAGAGTCAATGTAGTCTCATCTGCTGGCCTGTATCGCAGAAAACACGAAAAGGGCAGACCCGAAGGCCTGCCCTTTCGTCTGGATCTACTGACTACGGCTTGGTTTCGTCGTCGGTCGACTTCTGGGTGCCGCCTTCTTCGACCCACTCCTCGACGGCTTCCTCGTCCGTGCTTTGGTTGTGGTGATCGACATCTGGCACTGCAGCGGTCGCGGCGGCGCTCAACTCCTCACCGCTGGCGTTGGCATCGCTCAGTTCGACGACGTCGTCGCTGACGGGATCGGCGGTCGACTCGGCGTCCTCGACCGCGATGACCTCGGCAGGTGTCTCGGCAGTGTCGGTCTCGACGTCGTCGACCGGCGTGGGCTCCGGTTCCGGCTCGGGCTCCGGTTCCGGCTCGGGGGTCTCGGCCGGCGTCAGATCGGTGTTGACCGCTCCGACATTGGCCCAAGCCGCGTCTTCCTTCTCGCTGGCGGGAACCGCTGGTGCCGGTTCGGGAGCGTCGTCGGCCGTGCCTGCCTCGTCGACCGGCACATTGTGCTCGGCGGCCACGGTCTGATCGTCGGCCGAAGGCTCAGGTTCTTCCACCGTCGGATCGCTTGCAGTAGCTGCTGCACCGACCGCAGCGGTGTCGCTGATCGACGCCGGGTTGACTTCGTCTGCGGCGTCCGGCTCGGCCTCGACCACAGCAGGCGCCGGGGCCCGCTTGACGCCAGCGAGCAGCATCTGCGCGATGTCGATGACTTCGACCTCTTCACGGGCCTGACCCTCGGACTGCTTGAGCGTCAGACCATCCGACAGCATGACCCGGCAGAACGGGCAACCGACCGCGATCTGGTCGGCGCCGGTGGCGATGGCCTCTTCGGTGCGGTTGACGTTGATACGCGAACCGATGGTCTCTTCCATCCACATGCGGGCGCCGCCGGCGCCACAGCAGAAGGACTTCTCCTGGTTGCGGGGCATCTCGGTGAAGTCGGCGCCCGGGATGATGCTGAGCAGTTCGCGGGGCGCTTCGTAGACCTGGTTGTGACGGCCCAGGAAGCAGGGATCGTGGTACGTGATCTTCTTTTTCTCGGCGGCCGGATCAGGTGCGACCGGCGTCAGCTTGCCCTCGCGCACGAGACGGTTGAGAAGCTGCGTGTGGTGCACGACCTCGAGCTCGACGCCGAACTCTGCGTACTCGTTCTTGAGCGAGTTGAAGCAGTGTGCGCAGGTCGAGACGACCTTCTTGACCTTGGTCTCCTTGAAGACTTCCGCGTTCTGCATCGCGAGTTGCGCGAAGACGATCTCGTTGCCGGCACGGCGGGCCGGATCGCCCGTGCAGGTCTCGCCGTCACCGAGGACGGCAAATGAGACGCCGGCCATGTCGAGCAGCTCGGCGACGGCCTGGGTCGTCTTCTTGGCGCGATCTTCGTACGCTCCGGCGCAACCGACCCAGAACAGCCAATCGACCTCGTCGAGGTCTTCGATGTCTTTGCCGACCTGCTTGACCTCGAAGTCGAGGCCCTTGGTCCAGTCCATCCGGTCCTTGGGAGCCATGCCCCAGGGATTGCCCTTGCGCTCGAGGCCCTTGAAGATGTTGTTCAGTTCAGCCGGGAAGTTCGACTCGACGAGCACCTGGAAGCGGCGCATGTCGTCGATGTGGTCGACGTGCTCGATATCGACGGGACACTGCTGGACGCAGGCGCCGCAGTTGGTGCACGACCACAGCACGTCGGGGTCGATGACGCCGTACATCGAATCGTCGCCGATCAGCGGACGCTCGAGCTCTTGCTTCTGCTCGTCGGTCAGCTTCTCCTGCTCCTCTTCGGACAGGGCAAGAAGCGGGGCCTTGGCGTAGGCGTGCTCACGCAGGCCCATGACCAGGAGCTTGGGTGACAGCGGCTTGTCGGTCGCCCATGCGGGGCACTGACTCTGGCAGCGTCCACACTCGGTGCAGGTCGAGAAGTCGAGGATGCCCTTCCAGGTGAAGTCTTCGACCTTGCCGACGCCGAGCTTGGCGAAGTCCTCTTCGTCGAGGTCGTCCATGTCCTCAAGGTCGAGCGGCTTGCCCTTGACGTAGATCGGCTGCAGGCCGCCGAGGGCCGTCTTGCCGCTGCTGTTGCGCTTGAACCAGATATTCGGCCAGGCCAGAAAACGGTGCCAGGCAACACCCATCGTGAGGTTGAGGGCGATCACGATGAGCCAGATCATCGCGGAGACGACCTTGATCATCGCGATGATGTAGATGATGTTCTCGAGCGTGTCGATCGAGTCCGGCCCGGTGGGGAACAGATTGCCGAAGTACTGCGAGATCGGGAAATGGAATGCGGTCGCGTGCTCGGCATGCTCGCCGCCGTGCGCCTTCGCCAGGTTGTACTCGGCGCCGCGGATGAACAAGATCGCGATGCTCTCCAGGAACACCATGGCCTCGACGAAGTACGCCTGGCCCATGCGTGAACCGAAGAAGCGGCTCTTGCGCTCGAGGCGGCGGGGGTGCTTGACCTGTCGGTAGACGATCAGCGGCAGGATCGCGAGTGCGCCGAGCAACCCGATGACATCGCCGAGCCACTCGTAGAGGAAGAACTTGCCGATGATCGGCCAGGTGAAATCGGCGTCGAACAGCTGGAAGAATGCCTGAGCGACGGCAGTGCTGAGCACGATGAAGGCGGCAAATGCGAACCAGTGCAGGATGCCGACCCAGGTCCATTGGAGCATCCGGGTGTGACCGAACGTTTCGATCAGCATGTTCGCGGTGCGCTTGGCGGGATTGTCGGTACGTCCGATGACGGGCTGACCCGAACGGATGACCTGCAGCATGTTGAGGACTGCCTTGGTGATCAGCGGCAGAGCAACAGCTGTGACGACAAGCGATACGACGATCGCGACGACCTGCATGGAGGCCCCATTTCCTGTGATACGACCCTGACAGTTAGGCCTGACATTATCCGGTGGTTGTCGGGTGCATCGAGTAAGGCTTGCCAAAGCCGGGTCGGTGAAGTGCAGCTCACATACTGACAGTGTGCTCAGTTCTTGCGCTTGGGCAGGTCTGCGTGGATCTTCTTGGTTCGGTACGAACCGTCCTTGCGCCGCTTGACCCAGAGTTCGCCGGTGACGACGATGCGGCGACCGCGTTTCGTTGCGCCGAAGACTTGCTGGTGCACCCATTCTGGGAGGTCGGTGTGCCCGGCGAGCTCCCGGCCGACCATGACGGGGGTGTTTTCCGGGCGGGCGCCGGTGTCGAGCCACACAGGGATGGTTCGCTCCGGATCGTCGTCATCGTCGTCTTCGGCTGCTTCGTGCCAGGCGCCTACGCGTGCTGTGAAGAGTCCCGTGGGTCTGAAGGGAAGTTTCTCCTCATCCCACAGGCCCCATTTGCTGGCTGGGCGAAGGCCTGCGGGCAGCTCGAACTGTTCGGGTGAATCGTCTCTCAGACCGTCCCGGAGTCTCCCGAAGCGGTACTTCAGGATCACCCCGTGCATGTGGCTGGGACGACGCCCCTTCTCCCAGGATCCGAACAGGACGCGGTGCAGCCGGGTTTCCGGGCCGTATGCGCTCTCGATGACGTTGCGGGCCTTGAGCGCGGCGACCAGCAGATCTGGGGACGTGCGGCCGGTCGCCTGGCGTTGGGCCCAGGCGTCTTCGTACGCCGCGAATGCCTGTTGGTTGGTGTTGGGCTCAAATGTGCCTACGCCCGATTCCGCAGGGTAGAAGTCGTCCATGGGCTCGACCCTAGGTGCTGACGGTCTCGCCCTTGACCGGAACCAACGGGATCGCCAGGAGGGGGAAGACAGCGACGAGACCGAACGCCCAGCCGTATCCGGCGCCGGTGATGAGCGCGCCGATGACCGGAGGTGCCGCTGCCGCAGCAAGGAACTGGCCGGTGTTCTGGGCGCCCAATGCGCGGCCCGACCAGTAAGGGCCGCTGATCTCGGCGACCGACGTGAAGGCCAGCCCGTTGTCCGCGACGGTGATGATCGATGCCAGAACGACGATCCCGATGGCCACCGGCGTGCTCTCGAAGACACCGAGCGCGACCAGGGTGACGGCAGCGACGACCGCGACGGTGCGCATGGGCCTCAGGCGACTGCCGGCCCGGTCGGACCAGGTGCCGGCGGCGATGCGTCCGGCGGCGCCGAGCACCTGGGTCGCCGCGACGAGCAGGCTCGCGGCCAGGGTTGACCAGCCCTTCTCGTCGATGAGCCACACGAGGGTGAATGTCCAGACCGTGAACTGCGGGACGACGAGCAGGATCGACGCCGCATGGATGCGCCAGAGCCGGTCGTCGCGGGTGTAGGGATTGTCGAGATGTCCGAGGTCGGCGGCCTCGGCCCTGGTGGGTCGCGGCGGGTCGACGATGAGCGTCGCGGTCAAGACGGCGGTCAGACCGCAGATCACCGCGATCGTCAGCATCGTGGTCCGCAGGTCGAAGGCATCGACCAGATTGGGGATCACGAGCGCCGCGATGCCGACGCCTACTGGCTGAGCGGTCTGGCGGATGCCCATCGCGGTGCCGCGCCGATCGGGCGGGAACCAGCCGATCACGACCCGGCCACTGGCCGAGTTGGTGCTGGCGCCGCCCATGCCGCCGATGAACATGAAGATCGCCAGCCAGACGAAAGAGGTGCTGAACGCGGCGGCGGTGGCGCCTGCCGTCAGGATCGCCAGTCCGACAGACATCGAGGTGCGTTCGCCGATGCGGTCGACGACAGCGCCCCACGCGAACAGGGTCAGCATCATGCCGACCGTGGCCGAGGATGCGACGAGTCCGGCTTCGACCAGACTGAGTCCCTGTTTGAGGTGCAAGTAGGGGATCAGGAACGGCGTCGCATTGACGTACATGCTGCTGGCGGACTGGCCGATCATCGACACCGCGAGCATGAGCCAGCGGTTCGGGGTCGAACTCCTTGCGGCCATTTTGTCCACATCCTGATACGAATCGTCTCAGGATTCAGACTACTCCATCCACATCGCCCGGGGGCCGGTGCGTTGGCGTCCACGTCGACGCACGAAGTGGACGCCAGCGCACCGCCCCAGGTTTCGGGTGGACGCCAACGCACCGCCCGGGGGGTGGGAGGGGCTTACTGGGTCAGGACGCCCATGTGGGCGAGGGCTTCCTTCAGGAGGGAGCCACGGCCGCCCTCCATGTCGTTGAGTACCTCGGGATCGGCCGCCTCGGTCGGCGTGAGCCAGGTCAGTTCGAGCGCGTCTTGGCGAGGATCGCACTCCCCGGTGACCGGAACGACGTAGGCCAACGACACCGCATGCTGACGCGGATCGTGCAATGCCGTCACACCCGGCAGCGGGAAGTACTCCGCGACCGAGAACGGTACGGTCGACGCCGGGAGCTGAGGGAATGCGGTCGGTCCGAGATCCTTCTCGAGATTGCGAAGCAGCGCTTCGCGCACAGACTCGCCGTGCAGGACGCGACCGGACACCAGGGTGCGGCTGATGACGCCGGTTGTTGCCGATCCGCGCAGCAGGACGCCGATCAGGTCGACCTGGCCCAGTGGGTTAATCCGGACCGGGACCGCCTCGACGTACAGGATCGGGACGCGCGCTCGCGTCTCGTCGAGTGCGAAGTCGGGAAGCCAGCCGGGATTGGGATCAGGAGTGCGCACGGACATGGCCACATTCTGTCCTACGGCTGGTGATGACGAGCGGGCCCGCGCGCGGATAGCACATGAAAAGGCGCGAGTGCGGTGCTGAGATTTAACCTGACGGGCCGTCATGAAACCGCGGCGAAACTGCTTTTGAAACGATTCGAAACCAGTGTGTCGGACTCTGATGACCTCATCGAAGGAGTCTGTGTGATCTCAGAACAACGACACGGGTGGCGGACCGGACTGGCCGCCGCACTCGTATCCATTCCCCTGGCCTGTCTACCGTCAATCGCTGTGGCCGCCGATGGCGACCTCGCCTCAGGATCCGGCTGGGAAGTGACCCAAGCCCCCGGCGGCTACCTCGTCACAGTCGAGCTCGACAAAAAGCTCCCGATCGTTTCGGATGCGCCGACGATCGAGGTTGACGGAGTCTCGATCGGCCTTGCGACCGAAGCTGCGGACGGCAAGAGTCTGTCGGTTTTCACGACCGACCCAGACGTTGCCGAAGCCGACAACGCCGAAGCTGGTTGGTTCAGTAAGCCGAGCGGTGGCACCGTCCAAAAGGCCGCGGCGGTCCCGGCAGCAGACGCCGATCCCGAACCCCTCGACGAGAACCCCGCCTCGACAGGCTCGTACGCATTCACCGAGGCGGTCTACAACTTCGGCGCCCAGGCGATCCCGCTCGCGGGGATCGGTGGCGTCCGCGGCGAGCTGCAGGGCAAGGTCTACCTGCCCAAGACCGGAGGGGCCCGCCCGACGGTGATCCTGCTGCACGGCCGTCACACCTCCTGCACGTCACCTCCCGGCAGCGGCGGAGTCTCCAATCCGCTGCGCTGGCCGTGTGGTCCCAATCAGGTCAACATTCCGAGTTTCGCCGGCTACGACGGCACCGCCCGCGCGCTGGCGAGCCACGGCTACGCCGTTGTGTCGATCGCTGCCAACGCGGTGAACTCCAATGACAATGAGCTCGCACTCGACCGCGGCGCCCAGGCCCGCGGACAGCTGCTGCTCGACACCCTCACGATGCTCGACCAGGCAAGCAAGGGCGAGCCGGTCAGCTATCGCGACGCGCAGAAGGGTCAGGACGTCACACTGGCCGATGCGCTCGCTGACCAGGGCCCGTTGCCCGGACTGACTGTCGGCACCGAAGGGCTGAGCGCTGCGGATTTCGTCGGCCGCTTCGACCTGACGAACGTCGGCATGATGGGGCACTCGCGCGGCGGTGAGGGCGTCACCTCAGCGGCGACCCTCAATCAGGCGCTCGACAAGCCGTGGGGAATCAAGACGATCCTGCCTCTCGCGCCGGTCGACTTCAACCGCATGACGGTGCCGAATGTCGCGATGAACGTCGTCCTGCCCTACTGCGACGGCGACGTCTCCAACCAGCAGGGCCAGCACATGCTCGACGACACGCGCTACGCCTTCGACGACAACTCGTTGCGCAGCGCCGTGTGGGCCATGGGTGCCAACCACAACTTCTACAACACGGTGTGGACGCCCGGCGTCTACCCGTACTCGGTGAGCGATGACTGGGGCGCGAACTCGGCGGACGCCGTGTGTGGACCGCAGGCCGCCACCAATATCCGTATGACGGCACAGGAGCAGTACGACATGGGCACGGCCTACATGGCCGGCTGGTTCCGTCTGACGATGGGTGCCGAGAAGCAGTTCCTGCCCATGTTCGACGGTTCGGGATCGGTTCCGGCCGTCCTGAACGGCGAGGATGTTCGCAGCGTGTCGACGGCTCCGGCAACAGAGCGCGCGACGATTGCGACGTTCGAGTCGACCAGCTCGCTGATCCGCACGCAGGGCGCCGCGACGGCGACGCTGTGCGCCAGCGCCTGGGGACGGACGCTCCCGACGCAGTTGCCGACGTGTTCGACGGCCCTGGGAACCAGCGCGACACCGCACTGGACTCCCGCGACCAATGGCGGCAACGTTCCGGCGACACCCATGACGAAGCTGTCGTGGAGCGCGCTGTCGACCGGCAACACGACCCAGACGCCCAGCGAGGTGCGGGTCACGGTTCCGGCAGCTGCCCGCAAGGCAAGCGGGTACGACCGCCTTTCGGTCAAGATGGCGGCCGAAGAGACGGTCGTGACCGGCACGGATGTCAAGATCACGGTTGTCGATGGCAATGGCGTGAGCTACTCGGTGCCGGTCTCGGCGCTGAACCCGCTGGCGGTCAGCCGTTTCCCGGGCTCGACGTCGGCGTTGCTGAAGAAGATCGTGCTGCAGCAGGTCAACCTCCCGACGTCGACGTTGGCGGACGCAGGCCTCAATCTGTCGGACATCCGCGAAGTGCGGCTCGGCGCGGCGACCGGTGCAGACGCGACCGCGACCGGTTCGGTCTTCCTGTCGGACCTGGCGTTCGAGAACTCGAGCGTCGGAACCCCGGTCGTCAAGAACGAGCGCACCGTCGACTTGTCTGTCCCCAAGGTCGCCGAGGGCAATGCGCCTGGGTCGGCCGACATCGCGGTGTACCTCGATGCGCCGTCGAGCAAGCCCGTCACGGGGTACGTCTCGGTGCTGGGCTCGACCACGAGCCGGGGCGGGATCACGATGGAGAAGGTGTCGTTCGCACCGGGTGAGACCTGCAAGGTCGTCACGGCGCAGGTCAACGGCGACACGCTGACCAGCTCCACCGCGAGCACGTCGATCACCAGCTCGATCATCAACGTGAACGGTGCGGTACAGGGTAAGAAGGCCTTGGGCAGCCTCGTCGTCGTCGAGGATGACGGAGTGACCGGCTCGGCCACAGCCCTTCCGGCACCCGGTATCCAGGGCGACGCGTGTGCTGAGCTCGCGGCGTCGAAGACGACCGGGGAGGTGACGATCGACGAGGAGATCGTGGCGCCCGGCGATGCTGTCGGGCTGACGGCGACGGGCTACCGGGTCGGCGAGTCCGTGGCGTTCACGCTGGCGGGTACGGCACTGGCGACGGGGATCGCCGACGGCGCTGGCAAGGTCGCGGTGACGGCTTCGGTTCCCGCCGACGCGGTGCTCGGCGTCAACGAGGTATCGGCGGTCGGCGCGGGAACGCGCTTCACGTCCACCGGCTCGATCGAGGTGCTCCAGTCCACAGCGACGACGCTGTCGATGTCGCCGGCGATCCCGGAGATCAACGAGTCAGTCACGCTCACCGCTCAGGTGACAGGTGCTGACACGGCTGGAACCGTCGAGTTCTTCGACGGCACCACGTCGCTCGGCACCGGCACCGTCGCAGGCGGTGCTGCGACCGTGACGGTCGACGGTTTCAAGGCCGGAGACCACGCGATCACCGCCACCTTCGCCAAGACGGCCACGGCCCAGGCGTCGGAGTCCAACGTCATCGGCCTGACGCTGGCGAAGGGCAAGTCCGGAATCGCGATGCTGCTGGCCACCGACTCCACGGTCTACGGCACCGCAGTCAAGGGATCGGTCGCCGTCGCCAATGGCGATGGCGGAACCGTCACCGTCAAGTTCGGCGGAAGGACGATCGATCTTCCACTGGGAGGTTCTGACTCGGTGGCGTTCACCGTGCCCGCCGGGCTGGTGCCCGGAACGTACGGCGTCGATGCGGTCTTCAACGGCACCGACAAGGTCGATCCGAGCGGTGTGGCCTCGACGGGACTGAAGATCCTCAAGAAAGCCACGACGGCATCGGTCTCCTCGAAGTCGTCGATCAAGAAGGGTAAGACGCTGACCGTCAAGACGACGATCAAGGGCGCCACGGCCGGGACGTTCCCGACCGGATCGGTCAAGATCTACGTCAAGACCGGCAAGGGCGGTTACATCCTGAAGAAGACCGTCTCGCTCACCGCGAGTAGGAAGGGAACTATCGCCACCACCGTGAAGGCGCCCAAGAAGAAGGCGACTCTGCGGATCAAGACGGTGTTCTCCGGCGATGCCAAGTACGTCGGAAGTGCGACCACAACCAGGGTCGTGAAGGTCAAGTAGGGCCCGATAGGGAACTGAGGCGGGGAGTGCCCACGGGGCGCTCCCCGTCTCGCCGCGTCCAACCAGGCCTGGACGCCTGTGGTGGCAGGATGAAATCGTGATCAACGGCGGCGTCTCGTTCTGGTGGAATCAAGTCGGCATCCCCGCGCCGCGTCCCTCGCTCGACGGCGATCTCACCTGCGATGTGTGCATCGTCGGTGGTGGACTCAGCGGTCTTTGGACGGCGTACGCCCTCGCGGCCGCCGAACCGGATCTCGACATCGTCGTTCTGGAGGCCGAGTTCGCCGGCTTCGGGGCATCGGGTCGCAACGGCGGCTGGCTGTCGGCCGAGCTGTCGGGCAGTAAGAGGCGCTATGGCGCAACGCATGGGCGCGACGGAGTCACGGCACTGGTCGGCGCGATGGAGCGTGCCGTCGACGAAGTCATCGAGGTCTGCCAGGTCGAGGGCATCGACGCCGACATCGTCAAGAACGGTGTTCTGTACGTCGCCCGGTCGAAGGCGCAACTCGTCCGGCTGCATGAGGGACTGGCCGACGACGAGGCGTGGGGCATCGGTGCCGAGCATCACCGAGAGCTTTCCGCAGGCGAGCTTGAAGACAGGATCCACGTTGCCGGCGCGATCGGCGCGACGTTCAGCCCGCACTGCGCTCGCGTCCATCCGGCCAAGCTCGTCGCGGGTATTGCCGAGGCCGTGGAGCGACGCGGCGTGCGTATCTTCGAGCAGACCAGGGCGAGTCGCATCGAGTCGGGCGTCGTGACGACAGACCGGGGCCGGGTGCGAGCCCCGCGTATTCTGCGCTGTCTGGAGGGATACACCGCAAGTATCCGCGGTCAGCGGCGCACCTGGCTGCCGATGAACTCCGCCATGATCGTGACGGATCCGCTGCCCGATTCGGTGTGGGACGAGATCGGCTGGACCGGGGCGGAACTTCTGGGTGACAGTGCCAATGCCTATTGCTACGCGCAGCGCACCGCGGACGGGCGGATCGCGTTGGGCGGGCGAGGAATCCCGTATCGATACGGTTCCCGCACCGATATCGATGGGCAGACGCAGGATTGGACGGTCGAGTCGCTGACCACGATCCTGCACGACATGTTCCCGGCGGCCCGCCGAGCTGGTATCGCCCAGGCCTGGTGCGGTGTGTTGGGCGTGCCGCGCGACTGGTGTGCGAGCGTCACCTTCGACGAACGGACGGGTCTCGGCTGGGCGGGCGGCTATGTCGGCAGCGGCCTGACCACGACGAACCTGGCCGGACGGACGCTGGCCGATCTGACCCTGGGGCGCGACACCGAGCTCACGGCGCTGCCCTGGGTCAACCGGACAGTCCGGCGCTGGGAGCCTGAGCCGCTGCGGTGGCTCGGGGTCAAGGCGATGTACGGGCTGTACCGCGAAGCGGACCGCCGCGAGAACAACGGGCTGGCCCAGCCGAGTCGACTGGCCAGGATCGGCAACGTCCTGACCGGCCGCTGAACCTGAGCTCGCTGGGTTTGACCAGAGAATCGGGTTTTGGCCCGTGAATCGCGGACAAAACCCGATTCCTTCGTCCCGGCAGGGCGATAAGTCGGTCGCGAGGTACGCTGATCTCACAAGACAGGGGAGCGCCTAACGCAGAGGGCGCTGAGAGTGCGGATCCGCCGCAGACCCTTGAACCTGCTCCGGTTAGTACCGGCGAAGGGAGTCACGATGAGTTCTGCAACTACGTCCACATCCAGGTCCTTGGTGCGTTATCGCACGATCGATCTGGTCACGATCACCACCCTCGGTGTCGCATTCGGCGTCATCTTCTGGGGGTGGGGCAAGCTGTACGAACCGCTGAGCGGTCTGGCGGTCTTCTCCTATCCGCCGACCTCAGCACTGCTCGGCGGTGTCTGGCTCACGGCGGGCGTCGTCGGCGGGCTGATCATCCGCAAGCCCGGTGCCGCATTTGCCACCGAGTTCGTCGCCGCGGCCGTGTCGACGTTCATTCTGGGCGGGACGCAATGGGGCTGGGGGGTGTACGCCTCCGGCTTCTGGCAAGGAATCGGCGCGGAGTTGATCTTCCTCGTCTTCTTCTACAAGCGATGGGGAGTTGTCGCGGCAGTGCTGGCCGGAATGCTGGCAGGTGCCTTCGGGTCGTTGTACGAGTGGAGCGCCTACATCCCGGACTACTCGATCGGCGCCAAGCTCGCTCACCTCGGATTCTTCATGTTGTCGGGCGCGGTCGTCGCGGGAGCGGGAGGCTTTTTCCTCGTCAGGGCAATGGCCCGAGCAGGCGTCCTGGATTCCTTCGGGGCGGGACGCGAACAGGCCACCGAGGGCTCGATCTGCTGATCGAGCCCGGCGAACGGGTTCTTCTGGTTGGTCCAAGCGGTGCGGGCAAGTCGACGCTCCTGCATGGCCTGGCCGGAGCGCTCGGGTCGACTATCGCCGGTGACCTCACCGGCACAGCCGAGGTCGAGGGACAATTGGGTCTGCTGCTGCAGAATCCCGCCGATGCGATCGTGGCCGAACGTATGGGACGCGACGTGGCTTTCGGCTTGGAGAATGCGGCCCTTCCTCGTGAGCAGATCTGGCCGCTGGTGGACGAGGCTCTTGTCGCTGTGGGCCTGACGTACGGGCATGAGCACTTCACCGCTGCCCTGTCTGGTGGCGAGCAGCAACGTCTGGCGCTCGCGGGGGTACTCGCGATGAGGCCCGATGTCCTCCTGCTTGATGAACCGACGTCGATGCTTGATCCGGCGACGGCCGCGAGCGTGCGCTCGGCGGTGCTGACGGCGGTCGGCGATCGCACGTTGATCGTCGTCGAACACCGCATTGAACCGTGGCTGCCGCATGTCGACCGGGTTGTCGTCCTGGGTGCCGGGGGAGTGATCGTAAGCGATGGGACCGTTGCTGAGTTCCTGGCCGGCGATGCACCGTCAGGTGTGTGGTTCCCGGGGCGACCGACGCCGACGCCGTTGGGTGTGCCGTCCGATCTGGCCGGTCCGAGCCATGACGTGCTGACAGTGAAGGCACAGGACGTGACGGTCGACTTGGTCATGCGAACGCTGCGAGGCAACCAACGCACGCGCGCGCTGAGCGGTTTGACTGTCCGGCTGAATCCCGGCGAAGTCACCGGGTTCACCGGGCCCAGCGGGGCCGGGAAATCGACCGCGCTGGCCGTGCTCGGCGGCCTGCTCAAACCTGCGTCCGGGGTCGTCACCCCCCATCTGAACCGCATGAAGTCGAAGGCGCTGGCAGCCGTCGTCGGCTGGGTGCCGCAGAATCCCGAACATGGATTCTTGACCACGAAGGTCGCGGACGAGGTGCGGCACACCTCTGATCGGCTGGAGCGGCCGATCGATGTCATGGCTGTTTTGGAAGTGTTCGGTCTGGACCGTTTCGCAGACTCCCATCCCTACCGGCTGTCCGGTGGTGAGCAACGGCGCCTGGCGCTGGCCGCTTCCCTTGCTCACCGACCCGGCGTCGTCTTGCTCGATGAGCCGACGGTCGGTCAGGATCCGGGCACCTGGTCGGCAGTTGCGGGCTGGATCGTCGCGGCCGGGACGGCCGGTGCCGCGGTGGGCGTCTCGACGCACGATGACGAGCTGCCGCTCGACGTCGAACATCGCATGGCTTCGGGGGTGCTGGTGTGAGGTCGCTGGTTGTAAGCGCCAATCCGTTGGCTCAGTTGTCGGTGGGGTTGTTCTCGCTGCTGGGCTCGTTCTGGATTCGGAGTCTGCCGGTCGCCCTGATCGCGTTGGGCGCCTACCTGCTCGTCGCGATGCTGCTGTTGCCTGGTTGGCGATATCCGTTGGCCTGCCTGGCTTTCACCTCGATTGCTGCGATCACGATCGTCTACTCGACCTGGCGGGTTGGCGGCCGAGACATCGAGCAGGCCATAACCGCAGGCCTTCGGATCGTCGTTCTGGCCTGGCCCGGCTCGGTCATGGCAGGTTACGTCGACCCGACCCGACTGGCCGACTACCTGGCGCAGAGCATGCACCTGCCTGCGCGGTTGATGGCCGCATTCGCCGGCGCGCTGCAGAAGTTCACCGGCTTCGGGCTCACGTGGCAGCAGCTCGAGCGGGTGAGACGGGTGAGGGGATTTGGAGCCAGCCGCAATCCGTTCCGCAATGGCAAGCACGTGGCGAACATGTCGTTCGCTCTCTTGGTGCACGCGATGCGTGGTGCGACGACGGCGTCGATCGCGATGGATGCGCGGGGCTTTGCCGATGCTCAGCGGCGGACCTGGGCTGAACCGGCACCGTGGACACGGCTCGACGTGTGTTGCGTCGCTGCGGCGCTACTGCTCGCTCTCGTCCCGGTCGTTGCCAGGATCCTGCTCTAGACCCCGGACTCCCCACCGGCTAAGGTGCCAACTAAGCAAGCGCTTACCTAGCCGGAGGATTTGGAATGACTCGTGTATTCGACAGCATCGACGCTCTCAAGGCTGCAGCCGGGGAGGAGCTCGGTGCCAGCGAGTGGTTGACCGTCACGCAGGATCAGGTCAACACGTTCGCCGACGCCACGGGTGACCACCAGTGGATCCATGTCGACCCGGAGCGCGCTGCCAAGGGTCCGTTCGGCGGACCCATCGCTCACGGCTATCTGACCCTTTCGCTGCTGCCGGTGTTCTCCGCCGAGATCTTTACGGTCGAGAACATCGCGTTCGGCATGAACTACGGTGCCAACAAGGTCCGTTTTCCCGCCCCAGTCCCGGTGGGTTCGCGCCTGCGGGCGAGTGCGACGCTCAAGGAGACCAACGACATCGCGATCGGAACACAGGTTGTGATCACGTTTGTGGTCGAACTCGAGGGTGCCGCCAAGCCGGTCTGTATCGCCGAGGTCGTCTACGTCTACGCGGCGGCCTGACATGCATTTCGCTTTCGACGACAAGACCAATGACCTGATCGCACGCGTCACGGCGTTCATGGAAGCCGAGGTCTATCCGGCCGAGGCCGCGCTGAAGCAGCAGATCGAGGACAACGTCACCCACGACAAGTGGACGTTTCCGCCGATCGTCATGGAGCTGCGCGCGAAGGCGAAGGCGCAAGGACTCTGGAACTTCTTCGACCCGAGCGAGCACGGCGCAGGGCTGACCAATCTGCAGTATGCACCGATCGCCGAGATCACGGGACGCAGCATCCAGATGGCTCCTGCGGTGTTCAACTGTGCTGCGCCCGACACCGGCAACATGGAGGTGCTGGGCATGTTCGGCACCACCGAGCAGAAGAGCCGCTGGCTCACGCCCCTGCTCGAAGGAGACATCCGTTCGGCCTTCGCGATGACCGAGCCGCAGGTCGCCTCCTCCGACGCCACCAACGTCGAGCTGAGCATCGTCCGTGACGGCGACGAGTACGTCATCAACGGCCGCAAGTGGTGGATCACCGGTGCGATGAACCCCGACTGCAAGATCTTCATCGTGATGGGCAAGACCGATCCCGAGGCAGCGCGGCACCGCCAGCAGTCGATGATCCTGGTCGAACGCGACACTCCTGGGCTCGAGATCATCCGCGGGATGCACGTCTTCGGCTATCACGACCGCGACCACGGCGGACACGCCGAGATGCGCTTCACCGACGTGCGGGTGCCCGCGAGCAATCTGATCGGCGGCGAGGGCGAGGGCTTCGCGATCGCGCAGGCACGCCTCGGGCCGGGTCGCATCCACCACTGCATGCGTTCGCTCGGAATCGCCGAGCGTGCGATCGAGATGATGAGCAAACGAGCTTCTGAGCGGGTCGCGTTCGGCAAGCCGATCGCCGAACAAGGCGTCGTACGGGACTGGATCGCCGAGTCCCGCGTCAAGGTCGAGCAATTGCGGCTGCTGGTCCTGAAAGCAGCCTGGCTGATGGACACCGCCGGCAACAAGGCCGCGCACACCGAGATCCAGGCGATCAAGATCGCCACTCCGCAGACCGTCGAGTGGATCCTCGACAAGGCGATCCAGGTGCACGGTGCGGGTGGTCTGAGCCAGGACTTCCCGCTCGCCGAGTGGTTCGCCGGCATGCGCACGCTGCGCTTCGCGGACGGTCCTGACGAAGTGCACAAGAACGCTCTCGCCAAGGCCGAACTCAAGCGGCACGCCTGATGGACGTCCGGGGTAAAACTGCCGTCGTCACAGGTGCCGCCAGCGGCATTGGCGAAGGAATCGTCCAGCGTCTCCTCGAACACGGCGCGTCGGTCGTGCTCGGCGATCTCGATGCGGCCCGCCTCGAGGCGACCGCCTCGCGACTTGCGCAGGAGCACGTCGGACGGGTCGCGTTCGTGGCCGGCGATGCCTCCGACAGGGGTCACATCGACGCCCTGATCTCGGCGGCTCCCGGCGATGTCGACCTGTATGTCGCCAACGCGGGCGTCTTCCGCGGCTTCGGCCTGGAAGCACCGGAGTCCGACTGGACCCTCGGCTGGGAGGTCAACGTGATGGCGCAGGTGCGTGCCGCGCAGGCGCTCGTCCCGGGTTGGATCGAGCGGGGCGCGGGCTGCTTCGTCAGCACCGCGTCGGCGGCCGGGCTGCTGACTCAACTGGGCTCGCCGACCTACTCGGTGACCAAACACGCTGCGGTCGGCTTCGCCGAATGGCTCGCAGCGACCTACGGCGACCAAGGCGTTCAAGTCTGCTGCCTGTGCCCCATGGGGGTGCGTACCGACATGCTGCACGAGGGCGAGACGAGTGATGACGCGGTGGGCCGGTTGGCGATGAAATCAGTTGTGACAGCCGGTGCGACGCTGACACCGTTGGACGTCGCGGACACCCTGCTCGAGGCGCTCGACGCCGGTACCTTCTTGGCCCTGCCCCATCCGGAGGTCGGCGAGATGTACGCCCGCAAGGCCGCCGACCAGGATCGGTGGATCGCCGGCATGCAGCGCTTCCGCACCAGCCTGGAGTCACTAGGCGAGTAGGTGACGAAGTGGCTCGCACGCGTAGGGTTGCATCCGTAGAAAGGTGCAATGTGAAGTTCACGCGCAGTTTCATCGTGATGGCGGTGGCAGAAGCCGTCGTCTTGGTGGTGTACGTCCTTGCCCAATTGGCTGATGTCGACTTCGGCTCAGCGGCATCTGCGGTGAAGATCGCGGTCGTGGCGGCGGCAGCGGTCGTGGCGGTCATGGCCTATCAGGCCTGGTCGCATCGCAACTCACTCCACACGATCTGCGCGATGCTGCTGGGACTACTCGGCGGCGCTTCGCTTGTCTCGTCGGTGACGACGGCCAAGGGCAACGAGATCTACGGCAGCGCACCGATGGCGCTGGTCGGCACGGCCGCAGTCGTGGCGACAGTCGCCGTGAGCTTGGTCGCCATGTCACGTGAAGGGCAGGAAACCCGATGATCGAACTCCTCACACCCACCCAGCTCGACGAGATGCGGCCGGCTGGCCGCTTTGTCGGTTCAGTCCTGACGGCGCTGTCCGAAGCCGCCGACGTCGGCGTCGATCTGCTCGACCTCGATGCCTTGGCACACGACATGATCCGCAAGGAAGGTGCCGAGTCCTGCTATATCGACTATCACCCGTCATTCGGCGCGATGCCGTTCGGCAAGGTGCTGTGCACGTCGGTCAACGACGCGGTCCTGCACGGTCTGCCGCACAAGTACAAACTGCGTGACGGTGACCTGGTCAGCTTCGACTTCGCCGCTTCGGTCAATAGGTGGGTCTGCGATTCGGCGGTCAGTGTCGTGGTCGGCACCCCGCGCGAGGAGGACCTGCGCCTGATCGACCAGACACAGGAGGCCCTCGACGCCGCGATCGCGGTGGCCCGTCCCGGAAACCGCATCGGCGATATCTCTGCCGCTATCGGCGCTGTCGGCCGCAAGTACGGGCTCAAGATCAACACGCAGTTCGGCGGCCACGGTGTCGGCCGAACGATGCACGGGGATCCGCATATCGCCAACGACGGCAAGGCCGGTCGGGGACTTCCGCTCAAACCGGGCCTCGTGATCGCGATCGAGCCGTGGTTCCTGCACACCACCGATGAGATCGTCATGGATCAGGATGGCTGGACGATTCGCAGTGCCGACGGTTCGCGCGGCGCGCATGTCGAGCACACCATCGCGATCACCGACGGCGATCCCATCATCATGACCGAACGGGCCACCGTCAGCGCAGGATGAAGCGATTGCGCCCGGAAGCTTTCGCTTCGTACATGGCCTGATCCGCGGACTTGAGCATGTCCTCCGGCTCGATGTCCTGGCCTCCGGGGAAGATCGCGCATCCACAACTGATCGTGACCTGGCCGTAGGGCGATTTCGGGTGGGGTAGTGCGACCTCGTCCAGTAGTTCGAACAGGCGGCGAATCGCCGGTTCAGGGTCTGTCGTTCCCGTCTGGATCAGGACGAACTCCTCACCGCCGTAGCGCGCCACGGAGTCTGAGCGTCGGGCCACCTGTTTGAGGCAGCCGGCGAAGGTGACGAGGACGGAGTCGCCCTCGAGATGGCCGAAATGATCGTTGTAACGCTTGAAATAGTCGAGATCGATCATCGAGACGCAGACAGGATCGCCGGTGCGGCGGGCATGGGTCACGATCCGGTCGAGTTCGGCCGCGAGCGCGCGACGGTTGGGCAGCCCGGTCAGCGCGTCCTCGAGCGATTGCTGTTCGAGGATCGCGCGCTCCATCTGGAGGGTCTGATTGGCCTTCTGGAGTGCCATCTGGCCGTGGAGGCTGTCGGTGATGTCGATGACGAAACCGATCGCACGCGCTGGCTCGCCGTCTTGGTCCAGTACGAGACATGCCGCCGAACGCACCCAACGGACCTCGCCGTCGGGATGGACGATCCGGAACGTGTTGGTGTAGTCCTGTTCCGTGGCCATCAGCGTGGCCACGGTCTGGGGGATCTCGGTTGCCTTGTCCAGATCCTCGGGATGGATCATCGGGCGGAACTCGTCCATCGAGCTGATGGGGTGTGCGGGATCGCGTCCCATGATGTTGTGCCAGGTGTCGTCGCAGAACAGGCGATCGGTCTGCAGATCGAAGTCCCAGATCCCGATTCCGCCGACGCGCGTGGCCAGGGTGAGCCGTTCCTGGCTCTCACGCAGCGCTTCGCGGGCCGCATGATGATCTGACACATTGCGCGCGACGCACAGGATCGAGGTGACCGTGCCGTCGTCGATCATGGGGGTCAGGAGACAGTCCCAGCTCTCAGACGCCTTGTCGGTCTGTTGGATGCGTCCCGAGAAGCGTGCCGTGTCACCCGCGAGGGCTTCGCCGAATGCGGTCGCGGCGGTAGCGCGTACCTCTTCGGGCAGCAGCTGGAGCCAGTCCTGCCCGAAGCCGGATGCCGGATCTACGAGGAGCGTCTTGCACCCGACATCGTTCATATAGGTCAGGCGCCCCGTCAGATCGATCAACTTGATGCAGTCGCCCGAGGCGTCCAACAGGTCGCGCTGCATGCGGGTGTGGTCGGCGAGGATGTCGTATCTCGACTTGAGCTCGTCGATGTCGGCCGCAGTGCAGAGCCAGAGTCCGTCTTCGATCCGCTCGAATGGCTGGATCTGGATCTGGGCCCAGCGGCCGGTCGCGAGGTGGACTTCGAATGGCTGGGGAGCTGTCTTCGACGACAATCCGGTGATGCAGTCGTCCATCAACGGTTGATCGGCCGGCGCGACCAGCTGCCGAATGTGCTGCGCGGCGGGACCGGCTATGTCGACCCACGCATTGTTGACCTCTCGGACTGCCCCGGAGGGGTCGAAGATCGCCGCTGGCGTGTGAAGTATCCGGACAAAGTTGGCGAGCACGTCTGCCGCGCTGAGGTCACTGGCTTCTCGCTCGTTCACGAAGTCCACTATTCCCCCCTCAGTGATATTTGGAACGCGGAAATGACAAATTGTTTTTGCGGGAGCCTGCGAACTCTTCAGCTGAATCCAGCCGGACGACGATCCGACCACGGTGTGGCGGCCTCGATCTGAGCACACAGGCTGAACAGCAAGCCATCTTGTCCCGGATGCGTGGCGAGCATCACGCCCACGGGCAGACCGCCGTCAGTCCAGTGAAGGGGGAGGCTCGCGGCCGGCTGGCCACTCATGTTGTACAGCGCCGTGTAGGGAGTGAAGAGCAGTTCTCGGTGGTGGTCCTCGGCGGGATCGCCTGATTCGTTGAACCACTCGACCGTCTGCGGTGGCATCGCCAAGGTGGGAGTCAGGACCGCGTCGAATGGTTGAAGTCCGGTGATGACTTCGCGGGTCTTGGCTTCGAGGAACTGCATCGCGCGTGCCAAGTCGATCGCCGAAGCCCTCGAGCCTCGCTCCCGCCAGTAGCGGGTGTTGGCTCGTAGCAATGGTTCTGCCTCCGCAGGGATGGGTGCTCCTGCGATACCCGCGGACCAGATGACGTTGAACTGCGGCTCGAGTTCGGACGGGAAGGGGTTGGCCACGTCGACGACCTCGTGACCCAGAGATTCGAGTAGCGCGCTGGCTTGCTCCCATGCCGTGAGCGCGTCAGGTCCGGGTGCGATGCCGTCGAGGTGGGTCGCCGACCAACGGGCGATGCGCAACCTTCCGGGATCACGTCGGATGTGGTCACTGAATGCCATGGCCGGATCCGGCAGCGGTCGCAGGTCGCCGGGCATGGCATGGGCGAGGATATCGAGCAGAGCCGCTGCATCCCGCACGCTGCGACTGATCGGCCCGTCGACAGCGAGTCCGCTCCAGTCCGATCCCGTCGGTCCGACGCTGACCCGTCCTCGGCTGGGTTTGAATCCGAAGACCCCGCAGGCGCTCGACGGGATGCGGATCGAACCTCCGCCATCGCTTCCCGGCGCTACCGGCACGAGCCCGGCAGCCACTGCCGCGGCAGCTCCTCCGCTGGAGCCGCCGGCGTTGCGGGCCAGATCCCAGGGGGTGCGGGCCGGCCCGATCAGATCGTTGTCGGTGTACGAGGAAAGGCCGAACTCCGGAGTGTTGGTCTTGCCGAGGCTGATGAAACCGGCGCGCTGCACCAGTGTCACGACATGCGCGTCGACGGCGGGCGTGACGTCGCGCATCACCGCTGACCCCATCGACGTCGGCACGCCGGCAGTCGGGGTGAGGTCTTTGATCGCGGTCGGGACCCCCGTGAAGGGTGCGGCGTTTCCAGCGGCGAGCGCGGCATCTGCGTCGGCGGCGCGTGCCAGGGCCTGGTCCGGCGTCACGGTGATGAAGGCGCCGAGAGCGGCGGAATGCCGATCGATCCGGTCCAGATGGTGTTGGACCAGTTCGACCGCCGAGACGTCGCCGGTCCGCAGCGATTCGGCTTGAGCGATGGCATCCAACTCGTGCAGCTCGGTCATGGTCCGACCCTAGATGACCTCGATATCGACAGGGCGCCCGCTTGCGGCTTCGGGAGCCGCCGCCGGTCAACTGACAACACCTAGGATTGTCTGTGTGGCAACTCCCAAAGTTCTCCTCTTCTACGGCTTCGCCCCGTTGGCGGACCCCGACGCGATCCGTCTGTGGCAGCGCACACTGTGCGAGGCGCTCGACATCCGCGGTCGCATCATCGTCTCCAAGGACGGCATCAATGCGACATTGGGCGGCGATGTCACCCAACTGAAGAAGTATGTGCGGGGCACCAAGGCATATGCCCCGTTCAAGGACATGGATTTCAAGTGGAGTGAAGGGCGCGCGCGAGACGACGGCACGACGGCCGACTTCCCCCGGCTCAGCGTCCGGGTCCGCGAGGAGCTCGTGACATTCGGCGCCCCCGACGAGTTCAAGATCGATGAACAAGGTGTCGTCAACGGCGGCACGCACCTGAGTCCTGAAGAGTTGCACGCATTGGTGGAGGCCAAGGATGTCGTCTTCTTCGATGGTCGCAATCAGATCGAATCGGATATCGGCCGCTTCAAGGGAGCGATCCGGCCGCCGGTGGAGACCACGCGCGAGTTCATCGCGGCACTCGACAGCGGTGTGTACGACCATCTCAAAGACCAACCGGTCGTGACGTACTGCACCGGCGGTATCCGTTGCGAGGTGTTGACGCCGCTGATGAAGAACCGAGGCTTCCAGGAGGTCTATCAGCTCGACGGCGGTATCGCGACGTACGGTGACGCCTTCGGAGACGATGGTCTGTGGGAGGGCTCGCTGTACGTCTTCGATGATCGCATCACGATGGACTTCTCGGATCACGCGGTACTTGTCGGCGAGTGCGATGTCTGCGGCACGGCGACGAATCAGGTTGCCGACTGCGGTGACGTCTCGTGCGTCCGGCAGATGGTCCGCTGCGACTCGTGTCTTGGCCGAGACGCGATGTGCGCGCGTCATGCGGAGGCCGCATGACCGACGCCCGCTTCCCGCGGGATGTCTACGGCGAAGGCGATGAACCGGATGCTCGGTTCACGCTCGCCAATGAGCGCACGTTCCTGGCTTGGCTTCGCACTGCGCTGGCACTCCTGGCCGGCGCCGTCGCGGTGCACGCTCCGGCCGTCGATATCGAGGAGTGGGCCAAGACGGTGCTGTCGTTGGTCCTGCTCGTAGCGGCCGGACTGGCGATGGCCCAGTCGTGGCTGCGCTGGCGCAAGGTCGAAGTCGCCATCAGGACCGGGCGGCCTCTGCCTGGATTCGCCGGACCGGCCATGCTCGCTGCCCTGCTCGGGATACTGATCGTCGGCGTGGCAGTCGGCGTGGTCGTGGCCGCGCTCAGGGCTTGATGGTGCGGATGAGCCCCACGAGATCGTCGACGAGTCCGCGCACTCCGGGCAAGCGGGTCAACCGGAGCGCTCGATCGAGGATCGGCACGATCTGACGTACGAGTTGGCGGGTGCGCTGTTGATCGTCGCTGGTGTCGTGCACCCAGAACAGGACGACCCCCATCTGGGCGAGCCACAGCAGTTCGGGCAGCTCGGCGCGCAGCCCCTTCGCAAGCTTGAGGTCCGATCCGTCGATGACCTCGCGATGCAACGCGATCGCGGCTTCACGGGTGGGCTCGGACTCGCTGCTGAACGGTGACAACGGGCTGGAGGGCTCGGCCGCATTTTTGAAGAACTTGCCTGCGAACTCGTGATAGGGCTCAGCGACGTCGACCCAGGCGAGCAGGACGGCGGTCAATCGCTCGGTGAACGTCGAAGTTCCGGTCAACGCATCTTGCGCGACTGCTGCATGATCCACGAAGAGCTGGTCGTAGTAGGCCTGGATCAGATGTTCTTTTGACGAGAAGTAGTAGTACGCGTTGCCGAGCGACACGCCGGCTTCGTCGGCGATCGCACGCATTGTTGCCTTGTCATATCCCCTGGTCTGGAACTGTCGCATCGCCGCGTCGATGATTGATTTCCGGGTCTGCTCGGCCTTCGGCGAGCGAGCTGGGGTGTCGGACACGAAGTTCAATCTAGTCGTCATCGTGACTGCTGGGGGTGTGTCGGGTAGGGCATCGGTGCCATGGTCGGCTGGAATCGCACCGCATCGTGGCGACCCTTGCGCCGCATCGATGAGAACACCAAGACGTTGACGAAGTGCACGGCGCCGAGTATCAGCATGACCGTGCCGACCTTGACACTCAGCTGTTCGAACAGGCCCGTCAGATCGCGGACCTCGCTGCCTGCCCGGAGGAACAGCATCACGAAACCGAGGTTCAGCAGGTAGAAGCCGACGACGAGCAGCGTGTTGACGGCCTCGGCGAGTCCGGCCTCGGCTTTGAACACATCGGCGAGGAAGGTCTTGCCGTTGCGCGAAAGGGTCGTGGCGACCCAGATCGTGATGGGGATCGCGATGAGTAGGTAGGTGATGTAGGCGCCGACGGTCCAGGTCATGAGCTTCTCCGATTCTTGAACGTGTTCAACTTATGTACTCACCATAGCCAGATAATTGAACATGTTCAAGAATGCTCGACGAAAAGTTTCTGAGATTCTTTTGCGACGATGTCGAATCAGCTGGACGCCGTTCGACGTGAGGGTGAAGGCTGGCCACCAAGGCCCGCCGCGACAGAGGAGACATCATGCGATTCCTGACCTACATCGAGTCCGATCCCAGCCAGCCCTTCGGGCCCCCGCCGCCGGCACTGTTCGAGGCGATCGGCGCCTTCGGCGGCGAGATGGTCGCACTGGGCGTCGTGGTCGACCAAGGAGGCCTCGCGCCGGCCGAACACAGTCCGCACATCCGGGTGGCCGACGGGGTCATGACGGTGCTCGACGGGCCGTTCGCCGAGGCCAAGGAGGTCATCGGTGGCTACGCGATGTACGACGTGCGTTCACAGGAGGAGGCAGTTGAGTACTCACGTCGCTTCATGCAGATCCACCTCGACACCTGGCCCGAATTCGAGGGCACGAGCGTCGTGCGACAGGTCTTCGGACCCGACGATATGGGGGCATGAGTCATGCGTTTCGTCGTTCTGATCCACATTGACGAGAGCCATGACGCCGGAGCGCCGTCCGAGGCCATGTTCAAGGCGATGGAGGCGTTTCGCGCCAATACGAGCAATGGGCAGATCGTCGGCGATGGCGGTTTGGCGCCCAGTTCGACCGCCACGGTCTGGCGGGTCGGCGACGGAAAAGTGACCGAGTCGGACGGCCCATTCGCCGAGGCCAAAGAGGTCATCGGGGGGTTCTTCCTGGTGGAGTCCCCGTCGGCTGAGGCGATGGCGGTCTGGTCGCGCGACTTCGTCGATCTGCATGCCGAGCACTGGCCGGGATTGTCCTTGCTCGCCGAGATCCGAGAGATCGCGACACCCCCGAGCCAATGACGGTCGGTGTGGTTGAGACGGTGTGGCGTCTGGAGTCGACGAGGCTGATCGCGGCCCTCGTCAGGATGACCCGTGACGTCGATCTCGCCGAGGATCTGGCACAGGAGGCATTGGTGGCGGCGCTGTCCCAATGGCCCGATGCCGGAGTGCCGGCCAATCCCGGTGCTTGGCTGATGGCAGTGGCCAAGCGCCGGGCCATCGACGGCTTCCGCCGCCGTGAACGCCAGGACCGGGCCTACTCCGACTTGGCCGAGCAGGGCGCCAGGGCGACCGACGACATCGTGTCGGCCGTCGACCACGTCGAGGACGATGTGCTCCGGTTGATGTTCATCTGTTGCCATCCGGCCCTGGGGCCGGATGCGCAGGTCACGTTGGCGCTCAGGCTTCTGGCGGGTCTCACGACAGCCGAGATCGCGCGCTCCTTCTTGACCTCCGAGTCCACGATCGCGGCGCGCATCACGCGGGCGAAGAAGACCTTGGCCAGTGTTTCTGCCCCCATGGACGAGCCGTCGGGTGACGAGCGGCTCGAGCGGATGTCTCGGGTCATGAGTGTGATCTACCTGCTGTTCAACGAGGGCTATTCGGCAACAGGCGGCGAGGATTGGCTCCGCCCTGAGCTGTGTGCCGAAGCTGTGCGATTGGGACGGATCCTGGCTGCGCTGGTTCCCGCCGATCCGGAAGTACTCGGCCTCGTGGCGTTGATGGAGTTGCAGCACTCACGGGCGGCAGCTCGTATTGCGGCTACGGGTGAACCGGTCCTGTTGCTTGATCAGGACCGGTCGCGCTGGGACGGTCTGCTGATCCGGCGGGGCCTTGCGGCTCTGGCGAAGGCGAGCTCTTTGGGCGGAACGCCGGGCAAGTACGTGTTGCAGGCCGAGATCGCGGCCTGCCATTCTCGGGCCCGGCTGGCCGAACAGACCGACTGGAGTCGGATCGCCTCGTTGTATGCGTCATTGGCCGCGATCACCGGGTCGGGAATCGTCGAGCTGAATCGCGCCGTTGCCTTGTCGAAGGCCGAGGGGCCAGCGATCGGCCTGGCCTTGGTCGACCAGTTGGCTGAGGTTCCGGAGCTGGCTCGATATCACCTGATGCCGGCCGTACGTGCGGATCTGCTGGCCCAGCTCGGACGCCGGGACGAGGCGCGCGATGAGCTCACGCGTGCGGTCTCCCTGACGCAGAACGGGCAGGAGCGAGCCATGCTGGAAGCGCGGATCGTTGAAATCGGCCCGGAGTGATGTCAGGACGTCGGCGGGGACGCGTACCCCTTTTTCGCCAATTCGGTACGAACCTTCCGAGTGAAGGCTGCGACCAGTGCATTGACCTGATGCTCGACCCAGCCAGTAATCTTGATTCGGAGTACCTCGGTCTCCGCTGGATAGACATCCCGGAGATAGATGTCTAGTCGCTGGGTCCCATCGCGCGATGCGACGGTGAAGTCTGGTCCCATACTGTCTTGTCGCGCGGGCCAAACGACGAAATGGTCTATCTGTTGGATTTCAACCGTGAGCGAAATGTCCAACGCCACGCGAACGCCAAGTTGACCAGTCGACACCGACCTGAAACCGGTGGGTGCCTTGACGTAATTTCCGGGGTCCGACACCGTGAAGTGGCTGCCGGGAGGTAGCGCGAGCCTCTCCCCGGAGCGCTGGAACTCTTCGCGAACCAGGTCCCTCAACCGAGATGCGATTGCATCGAACTCCGGGTGCGACAGGCCTCCGCGTCCTGAGAGATCGCGGGTCAGTTGCGCAAGGGATTCGTCGGGTGAAGGGGGCTCACCAGCGCGCAAATGGAGTCTTACGATCTCGATCGTGTCGATGCACCGCTGCTCGATGAACGCAATGAAAGCTGAGACGTTGCCGGCGTCAGCCGCTTCGAGCGCGTCAATGTACGAGTCTTTCTGATCGGCGAAGATCACCAGCGGAACACCGGGCGAACGGTAGAGATATATCGAAGCCAACAGCCGCGATACTCGGCCATTGCCGTCGGCGAAGGGGTGGATGCATACGAATGCGTAGTGCGCATACGCCGCCTGGAGCACCGGATGCGCCGCTGCGAATTTCGCAGAACGCAATTCGTCAACAAACCGCGCCATCTCCGCGGCTGTATCTTGTGGCGGCGCGTAGTGGTGGATCTTGCCCGTACTTGCATTGGTCGGGCTATGGGGCATCGTCTTATAGACGCCCTTGGGTAGTGACTGTTTCTGTGGCCCGACCGCGGTGTAGACCGTGAAGAACTCCTGGGAGGCGGTCGTGATCTCGTGCAGTTGCCGGATCCAGCTTTCGCTGACCTTGCTCTTGCCTGTGACAACGTCCATGACGAACTCGAAGGAGTTCAGAGCGTCCTCGATGGATGTGGCGACATCTTCGCCGTGGACTTTGAGCGCTGCTTCCCAGGCTGCGGCCTCTGTGGCGATCGTCTTGGTGAATCCACGGTCGACGGTGTAGAGACCTTCGATAGCCCCGGTGTCGACCGCCGCATACCGGGTCGCGATACGAACGGCCGCTTCGAGCGCTGCTGCGTCGACACTCGCCTTGTCGCTATTCAGAAGTGCGGCGAACTGATCGATCGTTGATGTATCGAATGCGGGAGCCCAATCGGCAAAGCTGGCGAAAGGTGCGTAGGCGCCGGCCTGTGCGTCTTGGTCTTCGGTCATGGCTCGACCGTATCGCTGAGCGGAGACATCTGGCCGATCGTCAGCGATCCAGCAGTTCGCGCTCTGTGGGGGAGTAGCCGCGGGCGCGGGCAGTCAGCCTCACGTCGCCGAGAAACTCCGACAGTTCGGCGGCCTGCTGCTCGATACCGGCGCAAGCCTCAGCACCGACGTCGCCGAACAGTTTGACCACGACCTCCCCGCTCGGCGAGTGTGCCCAACCGCCGACGATGCGGCCGTCGGACCAGACGGTCGGTCCGGCGTTGCCGTTGATGTCGAACAGGGCCGGCCCGTGGTCGCCGAGGTACCAATCGCGCTGTTTCCAACCCATCGTGGTCGGATCGAGTGGCGGCAGCAGGGCCGTCCAGGGTTCAATCTCCGGGGTGGGCGCCAGGTCATCGGGCAGAGCCACGCCAGGGCCGCCGGATAGAACGACCTCGACAGCGCCACAGGCCGCAAGCGCCCGGCGAGTTCGTGTCTTGGTCCACTTGGTCCACCACGTCAGGTCGTCGGGCGAAGCCGGGCCGAACCGCTCAAGCCAACGTCTGGCCAGCGCGGCTTCGGCGTCGAGAGGGTCCATCGGGGCAGCCGCGACCGGACTCCAACGCTCGAGCGACGACCAGCGCATCTGGCTGGACGTCCAAGAACCGGTGGGCCGCGCCCGTACGACCCGTCCCTCCGCCGACAACACGAGAAGTAGCCGGCTCGCGAGCTTCTGCGTCGTTTCGTAACGCGTGCCCGGAGACAGCACGAGAGGCGTGGCCAGCAATGGATCTGAGGCGGCAAGCTGTGCGGCGCTGGCCTCGCCCAGTTCGGAGAGACGATCGACCGCGATCTGCTCGACCTTGTCGAGCCAGGATTCGACCTGGTCGATGCCCGAACTCGTGAGCATGGCCAGCATTTTCTTGCGCTCGATGCGACCGACGTCGTCGGATGCGCCATGGAGCAGGATGGGCGCCTCGGCGGCGGGCACCACGAACACTGTGCGCCGCATTGCCAGAACGCGCACCAGACTGCGGTCGTCATACAGCGCATGTTCCAGAGCGCTGATCGTGAAGTCGCTCGTGCGGGCGCGGGCAGCGAGAAATGTCGAGGCCGGATCGGTGCCGTGCAGGGCGACGACGGACGCGGCAGCGGCCACTGCATCGTGATCGGGATTCCCAGCCAGCCGGTGTCGGAGACCGAGGCGTCGGCGCCTCTCGGCGTCGTCGAACTTCTGCATATCGCTGACGGTATCCGCACCCACCGACACCGGTGATTCAGATCACGTACGAAACGGTTTCGTTTCTGTCCGACCAGCGTCTAATATCGAAACGAAACAGTTTCGTACCCTGAGGAGAATGTGGTGAGTCGACTGACAGCCGAGAGGCTTACGGAGCTCTATGCAGGCACCCTCCAGCTCGTCGCCGAACACGGCTACGACAAGTTGACGATGGACCAGATCGCCGAGACGACCAAGAGCAGCAAGGCGACGCTGTACCGCCAATGGGGCAGCAAGTCGGCGCTCGTCGTCGAGGCGTTGCGTTGTGCTGGCGAGGTCGAGCCGGAACTGCCCGACACAGGCACGTTGCGAGGCGATCTCATGAGCATGATCGAGCACAAGGAGGGTCAGGAGCACGATGCTGACCTGCTCGCGGCGATCATGCACGCAGTCCGTCAGGACGAGGAACTCGCCGAAGCCGTTCGCACTCAGATCATCGATCCCGGACGCGAGATGATCCGGGCCGTCATGGCCCGGGCAGTCGATCGGGGCGAGATCGCCAAGGACTGCCCGGGACTGGAGTTCGTCGACTACGTGTTCGTCGCCCCGGTCGTCTTGCATCACCTGTTCGAAGGCCAGGAGCCGTCGCCGGACTTCCTACGCCGCTACTTCGAGGGCGTGCTTCTGCCTGCCCTCGGCATCCACTGACCTTTACCGACCCTCGCAAGGGAGAACACCTATATGGCTTGGCACCTCTACCGATTTGGACGCTGGTCGTTCAGACACCGCCGCATCGTCGTGACCTTCTGGGTCGGCTTGCTCCTGCTGATGGGAGTCGCATCGTCGACCCTTTCGGGCAAGACGTCCGATACGTTCACGCTGCCCGGCATCGAATCGACCGAAGCGTTCGACCTGATCAAGGAGCGCACCCCCGACGCGGCGCCGGACGGCGCCACCGCCCGCATCGTCTTCCAGGCCCCCGAGGGTGAGACGCTGTCGAGCCCGGCCAATGCCAAGGCGGTCGAGGAGTCCCTCGCGGCGATCGACTCGAAGAACGTCTCGACGCCGCCCGAGGCGCGCGTCCTTTCGGCCACTTCCGAAGACGGCCGGACAGCGTACGCGTCGATCTCGTACGCCAAGCAGTCGATCGAGCTGACCGACGCTGATCGGCACGCACTGGAAGAAGCGCCCGAAGCCGCCGAAGCTGCCGGTCTCAAGGTCGCGATCGGCGGCGATGCGTTGCAGGAGATGCCGGCGCAGGGACTGACCGAGCTGATCGGTCTGGGCGTGGCCGTCATCGTTCTGCTCATCACCTTCGGTTCCTTGCTGCTGGCCGGCATGCCGCTGTTGACCGCCATCATCGGCGTGGGTATCGGCGTCACGACCATCACGACGCTCACCGGCTTCATCGATCTCGGTTCGTCGACTCCGACCCTGGCGTTGATGTTGGGCCTGGCGGTCGGAATCGACTACGCGCTGTTCATCGTGTCCCGCTACAACCACGAAGTACACATCGGACGCGAACGTGAAGAAGCCGCAGGACGAGCCGTTGGTACTGCAGGCTCGGCCGTGGTGTTCGCCGGACTGACCGTCGTCATCGCCTTGGCCGGACTCTCGGTCGTCAACATCAACTTCCTGACGCAGATGGGTCTGGCTGCTGCCGGAACCGTTGCGGTCGCCGTCATGATCGCGTTGAGCCTGTTGCCCGCGCTGTTCGGCTTCTCGGGCAACAAGATCGGCTGGGGCAAGGTGCCGTTCATGAACGTGCGCGACCCCGAAGACCCCACGACCAAGGCCCCGGCCGGACGTCGCTGGGCCGACCTGGTCACCAAGCACCGCATCAAAACCCTGATCGGCGGTCTCGTGGTCGCCGGTGTCGTGGCGATCCCGGTCGCGTCGATGCAGTTGGCTCTGCCCGATGACGGCACGGCGGCCGACGGCAGCGGACCCCGCGTCGCCTACGACCTGATCGCCGACAGCTTCGGTGCCGGCACGAATGGGCCGTTGATGGTCGTCGTCGACACGAAGGGTGCCAGCGACCCGGAGGCAGCCGTGTCGGCCGCGGTCAAGCGGGTCGAGTCGGTCAAGACCGACGTCGCCACCGTCATCTCGCCGGTCCCGGCAGCAGATGCACCGGCGGATGCCGTCCAGGCGTTCAACGACCAGCTCGACCAGGGGCAGTACGCGCTGATCACGGTCATCCCCAAGAGCGGGCCCTCCGACGCCGACACACAGACCCTCGTCGACGAGCTGCGTCAGGCGGTCGACGGGGTGGAGTCCGACACGGGTGCCCAGGTGCTCGTGACGGGTCAGACTGCCGTGGGCGTCGACATCTCGGAGTCGCTCGCAGACGCCTTCCCGAAGTACTTGCTGGTTGTCGTCGGACTCGCGTTCATCCTGCTGCTGATCGTGTTCCGCTCGATCCTGGTGCCGCTCAAGGCGGTCGGCGGGTTCCTGCTCTCAGTCGGTGTCTCGCTGGGCGCGACTGTCGCGGTCTTCCAATGGGGCTGGTTCGCCGATCTGATCGGAATCGACAAGTCGGGTCCCGTGTTGTTCATGCTTCCGCTGCTGCTGACCGGCATCCTGTTCGGTCTGGCGATGGATTACGAGGTCTTCCTGGTCTCCCGTATGCGTGAGGAGTTCGTGCACGGTAAGGAGGCGACCGAGTCGGTCGTCCTCGGATTCCAGTACGGCGCCCGCGTTGTCACGGCAGCGGCCGCGATCATGATCGGCGTGTTCGGGGCGTTCGCTCTGGGCGACGAGGTTGTCATCAAGTCGATCGGCTTCGGTCTCGCGATCGGTGTGCTCGCCGATGCGTTCTTGGTGCGGATGACGATCGTCCCGGCGTTCATGGCGCTGCTCGGCAACCGCATGTGGTGGCTGCCGAAGTGGCTCGACAAGGCGCTGCCGAATCTCGACATCGAGGGTGAGTCGCTCGCCAAGCACCTCGGCGAGGAGAAGGACAAGGACCAAGACAAGGACGAACTCGTCCCGGTCTGATCGAGGGTGTGATCCATCAGGGACGTCATCTCGAACGTATGCCGACTGGCTCGTTCGAGATGGCGTCCCTTCTCGTTGCGAGCCTCAGTCCTCCGTGTACTCGGCGACTTCGCCTTGCGATTCGTGGATGTAGGTCCGCTGCATCTTGACGTCGAGTTCTGCGACCATGTGGGCGATGATCGCCGCGATGAAGTCGTTGACCTGTGCCTGGAGATGCGGTGTGACTGCCGGATAGACGTCGGCAAGCGCGACCGGCAATGTGCGCTGCGAGTCGGATCGGGTCACCACGAACGCCGGATCGTCCGAATCGCCCTCGGTCGGCCAGACCGCGACCCGCATGTCTTCGTTGACACCGGCATGGCCACGAGCCGTCGCGACGACCCTAGTCGTGATGCAGCCGGACTCCGGCATGACGAGACCCGGCGGGGCCACATGTGATCCGTCGTCGGAGGTGTCGACCGAGATGTCGGCCAGATGGGCGATCTCACGCGAGATCTGCCTGTCCGTGGTCTGCCAGAGGACGCCGAGGATCGTGCGAGCCAGGGCCTCGGAATCAGGCTGCCCGGTCATGCGGTCCATTTCCATGAGCTGAGGACTGAGGCGGCGAGCTTGCTGCGATCTGCTTCCGGCACATCCTCACTGTGGGAGAACGTGATGAAGTACGTCGCGCCGTCATGCACGACGAAGTACTGCTCGGTGAGGTTCGAGGCCTGGGTCGAGGAGACGTGGACGGAGTCCTCGCCGTCGATCTTGCCGATTTCCTTGACCTCGACGTTCTGGCCGCCGGCCTGTTTGAGCTGGTCGCCGAGGTCGTCCTTGATCTCGGGGATCGGCTTGGGTGGCGCGGTGTCTTGTTTGATGACGTTGACGTTGTCGGAGAATCCGTCGGTGTCCTTCAGGTCGGCGACGAACGTGTCGGTCGCCTCCGTTCCGGGAATTTTCTTGGCCGGCACGTCCCAGCCCTTGGGCACGACGTATGTGTAGCCATCGCCTTCAATGGTCTTCCCGGTGGGAGCCGATGCCTTCGGCTTGTCCGCATCGGGCTTTGAATCACTGTCGCTGCCCCCGCAGCCTGCAAGCGCGAGAGCGGTCATGAGAGTTACGGCGGCTAGGCGGCCGGTGTTGGTGCGCATATCGAGAAACTATCGTGAATCGGCGCGAACCCGGAATTTTGGGTCGACGAATGAAGTTGATAACATCAGACTCAAGTCATCTGACACAAAGTTTTGAACTTCACGAACCACCCACAGCAGGAGGAAATACCATGGCAAGAGCGGTCGGAATTGACCTTGGAACCACGAACTCGGTCGTTGCCGTGCTCGAAGGTGGCGAGCCCACAGTCATCGCGAACGCCGAGGGCGCTCGCACGACGCCGTCGGTCGTCGCATTCTCAAAAGATGGCGAAGTACTCGCCGGCGAAGTCGCCAAGCGCCAGGGCGTGACCAACGTCGATCGCACGATCCGTTCGGTCAAGCGCCACATGGGCACTGACTGGAAGACCGACGACATCGACGGCAAGACGTTCAACCCCCAGCAGATCTCGGCCTTCATCCTGGCCAAGCTCAAGCGCGACGCCGAGGCGTACCTGGGCGAGACTGTGACCGATGCGGTCATCACGGTCCCCGCGTACTTCAACGACCACCAGCGTCAGGCGACGAAGGAAGCCGGCGAGATCGCGGGCCTCAACGTCAGCCGCATCATCAACGAGCCGACCGCGGCGGCGCTGGCCTACGGCCTCGACAAGGGCGATGACCAGACGATTCTGGTCTTCGACCTCGGCGGCGGAACGTTCGACGTCTCACTGCTCGAAATCGGCGACGGTGTCATCGAGGTCAAGGCGACCAGCGGTGACAACCACCTCGGTGGCGACGACTGGGACGACAAGGTCGTCGACTGGATCGTGGCCAAGTTCAAGACCAACACCGGCCTTGATCTGACCAAGGACAAGATGGCGATGCCGCGAGTCCGCGAAGCAGCCGAGCGGGCCAAGATCGAACTGTCGTCGAGTCAGTCGACCTCGATCAACCTGCCGTACATCACGGTCGACGCCGACAAGAACCCCGTGTTCCTCGACGAGACCCTGACCCGTGCTGAATTCGAGAAGATCACGCACGATCTGCTCGAGCGCACCAAGGCGCCGTTCAACAACGTCATCAAGGACGCTGGCATCAAGCTCAGCGATATCGATCACGTCGTGATGGTCGGCGGCTCGACCCGTATGCCGGCGGTCACCGAGGTCGTCAAGGTCCTCACGGGTGGCAAGGAGCCCAACAAGGGCGTCAACCCCGACGAGGTCGTCGCACTCGGCGCCAGCTTGCAGGCCGGCGTGCTGAAGGGCGAGGTCAAGGACGTGCTCCTGCTCGACGTCACGCCGCTGAGCCTCGGCATCGAGACCAAGGGCGGCGTCATGACCAAGCTCATCGAGCGCAACACGACGATCCCGACCAAGCGGTCCGAGGTCTTCACGACGGCCGACGACAACCAGCCGTCCGTCGCGATCCAGGTGTACCAGGGTGAGCGCGAGATGGCGGCGGGCAACCAGCTGCTGGCGACGTTCGAGCTGACCGGCCTGCCGCCGGCGCCGCGTGGCGTCCCGCAGATCGAGGTCACCTTCGACATCGACGCCAACGGCATCGTCAACGTGTCGGCCAAGGATCGCGGTACCGGCAAGGAGCAGTCGATGACGATCACCGGTGGCTCGGCGCTCAGCAAGGACGACATCGACAAGATGGTCAAGGACGCCGAGGCGTACGCCGAAGAAGACCGCAAGCGTCGTGAGTCCGTCGAGACCCGCAACCAGGCTGAGTCGCTGGCGCACTCCACCGAGAAGTTCCTCGCGGAGAACGGCGACAAGGTCGGTGACGACGTCAAGACCGAGGTGCAGGCCGATCTCGATGCCCTCAACGAAGCGCTGAAGGGCGAGGACAATGACCTCGTCGCGTCCGCGGTCGCCAAGCTGGGTGAGTCCAGCTCCAAGATGGGTGAGGCGATGTATGCAGCTGCTGCGGCAGAGGCTCAGGCCGCCGGTGCCGAGGCGCCGACCGGCGATGCGGCAGATGACGATGATGATGTCGTCGATGCCGAGATCGTCGATGATGAGGATGACAAAAAGTGACGTCGGACAACGTCGAGGAGACAGGCTCGGCCGACCCGTCGGTTGAGCCTGTCGAAACCCCCGAGGCGGCTGAGCCTTCGGTGCCCACTGTCGAGGAGCAGCTGGCCGAGCGCACGCTCGACCTGCAGCGTCTCCAGGCCGAGTACGTCAACTACAAGCGTCGGGTCGATCGCGATCGCGAACTGATCCGCGCACAGGGCGAAGCCAATGTCCTGATGTCATTGCTGACGGTGCTCGACGACCTGGGTCGTGCGGCTGATCACGGTGAGCTCGAAGGCGGCTTCAAGGCCGTCGCTGACGCGATCCAGCAGGCCGTGACCAAGCACAAGCTCGAAGCGTTCGGTGCCAAGGGCGAGCCTTTTGATCCGGCGTTGCACGAAGCGGTGTTCCACGCCGGCGAGTCCGACGAGGTCGACACCACGACGATCGACAATGTGCTCCGAACGGGCTACAAAGTCGGCGATCGGGTGCTGCGTGCCGCTACCGTCGGGGTTGTCGACCCGGCTGCGGCCGTTGCGCCTGAACCGGCAGCGGAGCCGGACGAGGCGACTGACGAGTCCAGCAGTACTGAAGAGAACTGAGTTGAGGGGAGGGGAGGAACATGGCAGCGAGTGATTGGGCGAGCAAGGACTTCTACAAGGTCCTTGGCGTCAAGAAGGATGCAACGGCCGACGAGATCAAGAAGGCCTACCGCAAGCTCGCCCGCGACAACCACCCCGACTCCAATCCGGGCAACGCGGCCGCCGAGGAGCGCTTCAAGGAGATCTCCGAGGCGTACGCGGTGCTTGGTTCAACCGACAAGCGCAAGGAATATGACGAGCAGCGCAGCATGTTCGGCCAGTTCCGAGGCGCCCCGGGCGGTGGCTTCGGCGGTCGAGGCGGTCAGCCGGACTTCGACGTCAGCGATCTTTTCGGTGGCTTGTTCGGAGGAGGCGGACGTGGTCGGTCGCGTCGTCCGCAGCCCCGCAAGGGCGACGATCTCGAGACCGAGGCAACGCTGACGTTCGAGCAGGCCGTCGACGGTGCCACCATGCCGTTGCGGATGACCAGCGACGAAGCATGCCCGACGTGCCACGGCACGGGAGCCAAGCCCGGAACGACCCCCAAAGTCTGCTCGAAGTGTCAGGGCAGCGGCATGCAGACTGCTGCTGCCGGCGGCGTCTTCGCGATGACCGAGCCGTGCGATCTGTGTCGCGGTCGTGGCCTGATCGTTGAACATCCCTGTGACACCTGCCGGGGTTCGGGCCGGGCGCCGTCGAGCCGCACGCTCAACGTCAAGGTGCCGGCGGGCGTCAAGGACGGGCAGCGTATCCGGCTCAAGGGCAAGGGTGGCAAGGGAGAGAACGGTGGCCCCAACGGCGATCTGTTCCTTGTCGTGCACGTCGAGCCGCACAAGCTGTTCGGCCGCAAGGGCGATCATCTGACGATCACGGTGCCGGTCGCCTTCGATGAGGCGGCACTCGGCGCACAGATTCAGGTTCCGACGTTGGACGGTCCTCCGGTTCGTATCAAGATCCCGGCCGGTACCCCGACCGGCCGCACGTTCCGGGCCAGCGGAAAGGGCGCGACGACCAAGTCCGGGTCGAGGGGCGATCTGCTCGTCACGGTCGAGGTTCAAGTGCCGAAGGAACTGTCTGATGAGGCTCGAGCCGCTGTCGAAGCGTTGCGCGAATCGCGCGGTGCGGTGTCTCCCCGCGACGGTCTCTTCGAGGCGGTCGGCTGATGAGCACCAGCGGATTCCAGCCTCCGGGTCCCGACGCCAAGGTCTTTGTGATCAGCGTCGCGGCAGAACTGTCGGGCCTGCATCCCCAGACCCTTCGCACCTACGACCGGCTCGGGCTCGTGGAGCCGGGACGCACTGGTGGCGGTGGACGCCGTTACTCCTTGCATGACATCGAACTGCTGCGTACGGTGGCGCGTCTGACGGCCGAAGGCCTGGGCCTCGAAGGCGTCAAGCGGGTCATCCAGCTGGAGTCTCAGGTGCTGGCATTGCAGAGCAGGGTGGCAGAACTTCAGGCTGAGCTGGCCGCTGCCAAACTGCCGCAGAATCTGCCCGCGCTGGTAGCCGACAATCAGGTCGTCATCTGGCGAAAAATGCGTCGCTGACCAACCGCTCCCGGCTCGTCCACAGACTCCTGGACAAGCGCATGGATCGGCTCGAAGGGCGATTCGATGGCGTTGATCTCGATGTCCAGGCGATCGCCCGGCGAGTCTTCCCCGAACCCGAGTAGGCCGCGGCGGTCGGCGCCTGAGCTGGTCGCGGGCGGTCACCGTTCGTCGCGGAGCGCAGCGACATGCCGTAACAGCGCTTCGGCCAGCCGGGCGGCGCTGTCGGGCGTCATGGTCAAGGCCTGCCCCAAACGATCATCGCGGCCGACGAACGTGATGACCTCTGTCGAATCGACGTGGCGTGAGGTCACGATCGTGACCTCACCGGAATCCATGGCCCACTGGCCAGGACCGGCCGCGCGATCACGCGCGGCAAAAAGCGTTGGCACCTGGGTGGCGGCGCTGTCGTGGTAGCGGTCATCTGGATGATCGTCATCGTGGTGCTCACGGACGCACCAGGTCGGACACGGCTCGGTTTGCCAGCTGGCACGATTTGGGTCGCTCTCCACGGGCGCCTCCCTTGGTTGACTGCGGTACCTGTTGCCGCTCAATTGACGTTAGTAGCCGACAGAGACATCGATTGAGTCCTCCGCCCGAGTTGTCCACAAGCACGCGGTCGGGGCATACCGCTCAGCGATTCAGGCGACCCACTCGTGGAATTCTCGACGAACTGAACCCGATCCCGATCATGCAAAGGAGTGCGAAAAGCGGTGCGTACATCGGCGCGATCAGCCCCGCAGCGGCAAACGGAACCGGGGCCAGCATCCCGGCCACCGCCCAGCGTCGATTCGTCGAAGCGGTCGACAATGTGGCCCGCGCCAAAATGATCGCGTCGTGGACCGAACGCACGTCGATCTCTGCCAGGCCGATGCCTCGACTCGGCGAGTCGCTCATAGGCGTGATCGCAAGATCCGCCGTGTCGAGTGCTGCGGCGTTGTCCTCGCGATTGCCGACCATGGCGACGATCTGCCCATCGGTCTGTAGTTTGCCGATCAGTAGCTGGCGATCATGCGCGGTCGACCGCGCGCGGCACTCGGTGATCCCACTCTGTTCGGCAAGATGGGCCGTATCAGCGTCGGCGAGGTCGGATACCAAGAGGGGATCGAGGCCCAGGGTCCGCAGCTGGGCGACTGATTCTTTGGCGTCGGCACGAATCGTGTCACCGACGGTGATGCGTCCGAGGATCCTTCCATCGACCTCGACTGCCGTCTCGACCCCGAGTCCGCCGCTTGCAGGAATGCCGATCCAGGGTGGTCGCCCCAACCGGACGGGATGGCGGTCGACGGAGCCGCTCATACCTTCGCCGTCGTGATTGACGACCTGGGCGACATGCCCTCGGCCAGAAAGCTTCGCAATGGCACGTCCCACAGGATGATCCGAACGGTGGGCCAGTGCCCCCGCGAACCAGCGAAGATTACGCAGATGTTCCGGCTCTACCGGATCGACCGACAGGACGCTCAACTCGCCCGTGGTGACGGTGCCGTTCTTGTCGAGGACTATCGCATTGATCCGCTGGGATACTTCGAGTGTTTGCGGCCCGTTCAGGACTATCCCGGCCTCGGCTCCGCGCCGCACGCTCGTGAGCTTGGCCGTCGGTCCGGCGATACGCAGAGCCGCCGGGCTTGCGATGAGCAGAACTGAGAGCGCGGCTGCGCTTGCTCCGTCCGCGATCCACCACGCGATCAACGTGCCGGCCGAGACTGCGAGGACGAGCGGCGTCAGCCAGCGGGGCGACGAATCATAGGGTTCGGCGTCGGATCCGGAACTCACAGCATCGGCGGCGACCATGAGCACAGTCGCGACCACGATAGGGACCAGATGTGCGCTGCTGTGTTCGGCGATGATGGCGTGGAACGACCAGGCCACCGCGGCAAGGATGCCGGCAGTGGCCAGAACGTCCGGCGTCGGCTGGCCGGCCATCGCGCCACGCGCCGCTGCACGGTGAATCGGCCAGGCGCACCAGGCCACGATCGGGATGACCAATGCGAAAGGGAGCCATCGCAGTTCCCCGGATTTCAGCGCGGGGACGAAGGTGGAGGCGACCCCTACTCCGCCCAGCACGGCGGCCACGGCAAGACGCGTCCATCGGCCCGTGACACGTGGCGCGAGCCGCTGAGGAGTCTCCACGGCATTGGACGTCATTCGGCGTCCTTCGTTCGAAATCGTTCGAAATCGCTCTGGTCCCCGGCCTTCCACAAAGGCACGCTGGCCTTGAGCAACATCGTCACCTGGATCACGAACTCGGGCTCACGCAGGTCATCGCCGAACAGTTCGTTGATCCGCTTCCAGCGATATCGGACGGTCTGCGGGTGCACTCCGAGCTTTGCGGCAATGGCCGGTGCGCTGTCGCGCGACTCGAGCCACGCCAGCAATGTCTCCGACAGGATCTCTCGCGAGTTCGGGGTCTCTGCCAGTAGCGGCTGCAGCAGGTCTTGGCACATGCGTTGCCGCAGGGCAGGTTCGGCATGCAGCCACAGCTGAGTACGGTGTGTGCCGCAATCGATCACCGGTGCTGGCGGGATGACACCGCGGGCGACGAGCTCCAGCGCGCGAGAAGTCCAACGCCATGCGTCGGGTGCATGCTCCAAGGGGATGGCCCAGCTGGTCGCGATCCGCGATCCCTCCGCGGAGGCCTCGAGCTCTTCGAGCAGGTCGGGCAGATCGTTGGCATCTGTGACGACGATGACCGATGTCGGCTCGGCGCGCACCAGGTGTTTGCGCGACAGCTTGCTGAGCTGAGGCACCGGCTGATCGCTGGGCGGCTCGACTCGCGCGACGACGAACAGGGCAGGGAGCGACCAGGTGGCTCTGCCGGCGTGATTGCGGACGTCGACGAGCGGTTCGCCTTCGAGGATTGCGTCGATCAGTCGCCGACGAGCCAGGTCGGGGCTTCGGTCGATGGCTCGCGTGGCGCCGTCGTAACCGAGTTGGGCCTGTTCGGCGAGATGCTCGACATACGCGAACAGCGCATCACCGAGATGTCCGAGGGCCTCGGCGGACAGTCCTTGTTCGGTCGCGAACGAGCGGATCTTGTCCCATCCCTCGTGGCTGGCAATGCGAAATGCTGCTTGTAGAGCGACGAGGCCGCGACCCTCGGTGGCTTCGCCGTGGCCCATGCGGCGGAACAGCTCGTCAACGCTGCGGCCCGACGCGGAGGGCCTCTCGATCGTGTCGAGATAGTGGTTGACGGCGGCGGCGACGGCCATATCGATCAACCGTCTGCGACGGCCGGTGGCCGACCCCGCGTAGGGAGTGACGGTGCCTTGTACCTGTGAGCCGATGCGCTGGACCAGATCGGGTACCGTCGTTCGCGCTGCACGGACGACTTCGGCCCGGAGTTCGGCGGAGTCGACTTCGTCGTGCAGGCCCGTCATGGCTCGCTCGAAGTCGCGATGCCAGAACCGATTGCCATGACCTCGAACTCCCCGGTCAGATGGTATGTCTTGAGTCACATGCATATCGCTTTCGGGTGCTGTGGTCAACGACATGGTTGTGGTGACTCCGCGGGGGCGCCCGGAGGGATGGGTGCCCCCACGGAGTCTGTGCTGCGTCGGCGGGAGCTGCCGACGACGGCCCGTCAACACCAAAGCACGGTGTGGTCGGGATCCGCCAGCGTCCGGCGTCTGTGGCACTGAAACTCGGACGTGCGTCCGAGAGTCATAAGTAGCGTACGGCGAGAGAGGGTCACGCGGCAGTATGTGGCGGGTCCGCGCTTTCACGATGACCCGCGCCTGCGCGTTCTGCTGAGTTCATTTCCGGGAGGCCGGTGCGAACGAGCCGTTGGGACGGCTTGATTTCGCAGCCGCGACGCCGTGCGCTAGCCTGGAACATCAACTCTGGCGTGCACCTCTGCCCCATTCCGGATGGCAGAGTCGCCCGCCGGAGTTTTTCTTCCGGTCGGCCTGCCCAATTCCGGTGAGGCGACCTGGTCCACGAGGCATTGGACCCGACGCGCGTGGTGCGGGACGCGCGAGCGTCCCACACCACGCAGCGAGTGTTACTTCTTGATCTTCAGGCTGTACGTCTTGGACTTCTGAGCGACGTAGTTCTTGTCACCTGCATAGCTGACTGTCACCTTCCAGGTGCCCTTCTTCAGCTTGGGCAGCTTGATCGTGCGCTTGCCGCCCGACAGGGTGCCGGAGACCTTCTTGCTCGACGATCCCTTCTTGAGGGTCACCGTGACCTTGCCACTCGCCTTGGCCAGGCCACTGAGGGTACTGACCGTGACGGTGGCCTTACCCGCCTTCTTCGAGGTCGGCCTCTTGGTCGCCTTGAACGTCGGCGCCTTCGACTTGGCTTTGGCCACGGTGTACCGGGCGGTCTTGCTCGACGGGTTCAGGCCCGAGTTGCCCGAGTAGGAGGCCTTGAGCGTGTAGGCCGTCGCCGCAAGCGACTTCGGCAGGGCGAACGCGGCCTTGCCGCCGGCGAGCGTCTTGGTCTGAGCCGGACCAGCACCGGTGAGGGTGACGGTTCCGGACACAGCGCGGCTGCCAGTGTTGGTGACCGTGACGGTTGCCGTACCAGCGGTGCCGTAGGAGCGTGTCGGTGCAGCAACGGCGGTCACCGACGCGATTTTGGCAGGAGGCGGCTGAACCGGTCCAACAGAAGCGGAGGTCGAGACAACAGGGGCGTCTGCGCCGCGGGTCGCCGTCGACTTGAAGGTGATGTTCTTGCCCAGCTCGGCTGCAGTCAGCGTGTAGGTCGTTGCCCCGCCAGCGGTGCCCTCGATCGGTGCGTCGTCGGCGAACCAACGATTCGTGATCAGGTCAGGTGAACCGGTGAACGTCGCCGGCGTGCCTGTCAGCGTGCTGCCGACTTCCGCTGTGCCAGCGATGCTGGGCGCGGTGTTCACAGCCAGCGGGTCAGACGCGATCACCGAGAACTGATAGCCGCCGTCGACCAGCGACCGCAGTCCTTTGCCCTCGATGGCCTCCGGGAGCTCGGTGAACGCTGCAGTGCATTCCGCCTCAGCGTTCTCGGGGCCCCACACCACGACTTCGTTCTCGTCGGTCAGTGCCGCGCGCCAACCGTCCGTAGTTGCGTCTGTCAACGTGGCGACGTCGATCACCTTGCCGTCCAGCTCGACGGTCGGGAACGTATCGGATCCCACGTTTCCAGCCCAACTGTGCACGACGCCGGCCTGGGTGACCGCCAGCGTTGACGCGAAGGACGCAACCGGGTCAGCGAGCTCGTCGCCGCGTACTGCGGCGGGGATGTTCGCCGACGTCTCGTCGCCCGTTGATGCCACGAACGAACGAAGTCCGCCACCTGTGATGCGGGCTGTATATCCTGAAGACCCGTCGCTCAGTACCTCGGCGACATCCTCAAGTCCAGCCACATGGGTGTATCCGAAGCCCGTGAAGGTGCCAACTGTGCCATCTTCCAGCAGGACGACCCCAGAGAGTATTCCGATCGAAACGTCGACGGCCTTCGCGCCCAGCGTTGCCGCAGTGAAAGTGCCCGTCGCGAACCCGTTGCTCGCACCCCAGATGTGCACCGCCCCGTCGCTGGTGACCGCAGCGCCCTTCCTCTTGGTGACGCTCACAGCCTTGACCTGTTGATTCGCAAGAGCCGCCGGAATCGCGATGCTGGAAAGGGTATTGACTGGCTGTGTCAGGAGTCCGGCCGCATTGATGCCGAGCGCTTCGCCGTCATTTTCAGAGCGGTCGAAGGCGCGGTACGGTCCTCCGCTGACGGTCCCACTGGCAGGGTTGGTGCAAACTCCTTCTGTTGCGCCCCAGCTGACCAGTGACCCTGCCGGGGAGGCGGGATCGAGCCGTTCGGCCACCGCCCCATTGGGTGCCATGACCAACGCGCTTGCCAGGAGACCCGACACCCCGACCAACGCCTTTACCGCATTCTTCCGATTTGGAAGCACGTAGACCACTCCATTCCTTGTTGCAAAGCTCCAAGCGCTTCGCGCACGGGCGCGCACGAACCTCGCCATCGATGTGATCTACGCTACATATACTCACGAGTAGCATCACGGTTCCTCGGCAGGTGCTTGCTCAAAGTGGACGTTTACCCCACCTGAGAGCCCGTGACCTTTGTACCGCTGTCGGCGGCGGCCAGGTATGTCGCATATTTCCTACAAGCGCGAGAGCCGCGCCACGGGAGCGACGAGACTCATGAGCGATCCAACCAGCAACCACCCCAGACCAAGACTTGCACGAAGGTTTGGAGTGCTTGCGCTGGTCGCAATTCTCTGTGGGGGCCTCGTGAGCGTCGTGGTGTCGTCAAGGTCCGTCAGTGGCCCGACGAACGTGGCCGATGGCGAAACGCACAAAGTCGGCGACGGTGATTTGCCGACCTCGAGGCCGGCCCTGCGCGCCAGCCGGGCTCCGCTTTCTCCGGCCGAATCAGGCTATGCGGCACACCTGGCCACCTCGTCCCTAGGTGGGCCACAACCGACTGACGTCCGTGGCGACAAGCAAGCCCAAGTGCTGTTCGTGGATCTGCCGCGCCTCAGCGAAGCGAGCTCCGATCGCGTCGCGGTCGTCATGCTCTACGACTACGCGACAGATCTGGCAAGCCAAGTCACAGTCAATCTGTCCACCGGACGGGTGCTCGGCTCCGACTCGGACGCTGAACTGCAGCCTCCGCCAGCGCCGGACGAAGCTGATGCCGCGATGCGACTGGCCATCGAATCAGACATCAAGCTCGCTTTCACACGAGAATTCGAGGAATCCAACGGTGTTCCACTGCTGTCGATCGATCAGGTCGGTTACCGGGCAGGCGCGTGGAAGTACGTCGAAGGAAGTCGTGACGGCAAGCAGTGCGGTAAGCACAGATGTGTCCAGCTTCTGGTGCAGGAACCATCCGGTTCCTACCTCGATACCGGAGACTTCGTCGTCGACCTCACTCAGCGTTCTATTGTCACGCTCGAGACCGGAGGATCCCGATGAGCAAGCGCCTGAAGTCGACTCTCCTGTGGGCCATCGTAGGGACGCTCGTCGCAGCGACGCTTGGTTCGACGGGTACTGCCACGGCCGCCGAAGACGACCCGCTGTCCTGCGGCACTGCTGCCGTCCAGCGCACGTTGCCCAACGGAGCCAGCTGGCGTATGTGTGCACGTATTCATCCGATCAAGGGGCTGGTGCTCGAACAGGTCGAGTTCAAACCCGCTAGTGGTACCCGAGAGTACGAGGGTTACCTCCGAGTTCTCGACGAGCTCTATCTGTCCCAGCTGAACGTGCCCTACGACACGGGGTACGCACAGTTCAACGACATCACCAGTTTCGGCTTCGGCAACCAGTACCTGCAGAGCCAAACAGACAAGACATGCACGGGCGACGCGGTGCAGATCGAGCAGGCATTCACCTATGCCGGGCGTTTGTTGCAACGAACGATTCCTGGAATCTGCCTGGCAGAGATCAAGACCGGCCTTGCTACCCACTCGAGCGAGGACCAGCTCGGCGGCAAGACACGCATTGCGAGTCAAGGCGCGGCATTGGAAGTCTCGTCCCTGTCGAAGATCGCTTGGTACGAGTATCAAGAGCGAGTGGTCTTCGATGAGAACGGCGGGATAGACGTCGGCCTGGGCGCCACTGGTGACCTCGCTCCCGATAGCGCTGGTGGGCCATTCTTCTCAGAAGATCCGGGTACGGGATGGCCGCTGGGTGGCCCGCCCGTGAGCGAGGGAATTCAGACTCACGGCGCCTCGCACTGGCACAGCGCAATTTGGCGTGTTGACTTCGGAATAGGTGGTGCGGCGAACCAGTTCGTCGAGCAGTGGGACTACGAGGTCACTGAGCAAGAAGGGGCGGCCGCCCCCATCACACGCGGCGTGGGAACCCGAAAGGATCGCGCTTTCAGTTCGGTGGGTGGTGACGGCCGCGACCCACTCAGTTGGTGGCGCGTGGGCAGCGACGCCTCCAGGAATCCTGACGATCACGCGCGCTCGTACGAGATCGTCAACAACAACGTCCCGAACGAGTCGATCGCGGTGACCCAGCCCATCCTGACCGTTATCAACGAACGTGAATGCGCCGAATATGCGTCAGAAAACATCAACCCGGGTTGTGCCGGTGACAGCATCCTCGACTATGTGGCGGCAGATTCTGCATCGTTGATTGATCCCATCGCGTGGGTCAATGTCGGCTTCCACCACGTCGATCGCGACGAAGATCAAAGCCCCATGCCGATGCACTGGCAGCGTTTCCAACTTGTCCCTCGCGACTTCTTCGCCCAAAGCCCGTCGGTTGACGACGCCCGGGTGTGCATCAATGGAGCGGTCGGCGATATCGATTCAGTCGAGCAGCCCTGCATCGCAACCAATGTCACTCGGCCCCGCATCACGTCCAACAACAATCCCGTGGCCGTCGGCGCTCAGCTCTCGACGACGAAAGGCCTGTGGGTCGAGAATCGCACGAAATGGAACTACGACTACATGTGGTTCCGTAATGGTGAACCCATCGTGACCATGGTGGACGGCGAGCCTGAGCCTGCGACCGGCCCCACCTATGTCGTCAGCGAGGCCGACCTTGGCAAAGAGGTTACCGTCAAAGTCACGGCATCACAGCGCGGCTTCTTGTCGGGAGTCGCGGAATCCCGGCCACTGGTCATTCCAGGGGGGCCGACTCCGAGCCCGACTCCGACGGCCACCAGTTCGCCCACGCCAACGTCGACTCCGCCGACCACACGACCCACTCCACAGCGAGCTCGTTCCTGGATCAGCACCTCGAAGACCAAATCAGTCAAGTCCAACAAGCGGGCGACCATGACCGTCAGGGTCAGGGTTGCAAAGGGCACTCCCTCAGGGAAGGTCACGGTCAAACGCGGCAGCAAGAGGTTCAGTGGCTGGCTCAAGAACGGTGTCGTGACGCTGAAGACGCCGAGGATCAAAAAAACGGGAAGCTACCGGTTCTCCATCTCCTACGCAGGGTCCAAGTACGTCCTGCCGTCGAAGGGCACGATGGTTCTCAAGGTCAAGAAGCGCTGAGCATGGACGTTCACCCCATTTTCAGGAGTCAATACTGACAAAGCCTATGTGAACCCGGTGGCACAGGACACACTCTCTACATGGTTCAACGAACGACCCCTCGCCCCCGAGCGCTTCGCAGCAGGGCAACAGTTCGCATCGCAGCGCTGTGTGCTGTCGTGCTCACCTTGGGAGTCGTTAGTGGAAGTGCCCAAGGCGACGTCGAAGTCCCCGACAGGGATAAACTGCCGACCTACCCTGAAAGCGGTTCATGGATCCCTGTGCGCGCTACCAGCATCAACTACGCTGCAGCGGCCAAGCAGTGGATCCGGCTCCCGCCGCTCTTTGTCAGTGCCTACAATCGTGTCTCCACGAGACTGGTCGACACACGCTGTCCCGGCGGGCTCCTCTACCCATATGAGGACCAGGTCAAGCGTCACGTCACGATGCACTTCCGCTCCAGTGCCAACGCCCCAGCCGCGTATGGATACATCGGACCGTTCACCGTCCGAACAGTCGCCTTCGGTTCGATCCCGGTGGAAGCCAGAGTGCAGCTACGCCAGCTTCGGACCGGTGACAACAAGAGCGTCGGTGCAGATCTCAAAGTGGCCGACCGCGTATTTTGTCTTGGCCAAGGCCCTCTACCGACAGAAAAGACCGTTCACGTCAGCAGCGCTGATGTGAACGGAGAGTTGGAAGTTGCCGTCACTGGGCTTGAGGTTGATGGAGTCGATCTGAAGCTTCGGAACACCTGCAAGGCTCGCCAGCCTGCGGCGATGACGCTCTCCTCGCCCGAGTACTTCGCCACCGGGTCGGGGGAGGCCCCGGATCATGAGTACTACACGAGAAACGGTGCAGGGCTCGATCGCCTGGAGCCTCAGGAGAAGCCGACGCCCGCGAACGTCTTCACCACGCCGGTCTTCAACGTGTCGGCTGGTGGCTTGTTGACCGGCAACGTCACTATACCGGCTTTCGCGGCGTGCTTGACCGAAGGCGGCGAAGACATCTCCAGACTGTTGACCACTACCGTCTCCGGAAACGACAACCCGGTGAGCGTCCGCGCTGAGGGTCTGGAGAGCATCCCATCCGATGAGCCACTGCCCGGCCTGCCCTTCCCCACGGCTGCTCCTTAGAATCCGAGCCGGAACCTCCTGTTCGTTGAACAAGATGAAAGGGAGTTTCGTATGAAGCTCAAGAAAACACTGCTCGCCAGCGGAGCTGCAGTCGCCCTCCTAATGGGATCGCAGGCAGCCTTCGCCACCACCACGGTCGCAGTCAACGGCACGACGTCGCCCGCTGCGGACGTCTCGGTCACCGGCCCGTCGGTTGGCGCGATCTCCTTCCTAACAGACGTCGCCGTACCCTTCAGCTGCTCCGGCGGCACCGCCAGCGGATACATCAAGCGGGGTGCGTCCGCTGTGAGCGGGCAGAAGATCGGCGCCATCCAGAGCCTGTCAATGGCTCCCAACTGTGCCTTCACGGCGCTCAACTTCCCCGTGAACATCACGAAGAAGGGAACCGCCGTGGCGGACGAGTGGGGCATCTACGCGGACGGAACACCGGCCAAAGGCGCCACGACCGTGAACGTCGAGATCCGCAACGTTCATGCGGCCATGAGCGATTCGGCACGCACTGCGCCCAATCTGCGCTGTGCGGTGAACTTTCAGGGCAATGTGACCGGCACGCTGGGCGCGACGGTCAAGGCCAAGATCCAGCTCAATGTCGTCGGCACGACCGACTACCTGATTGTCAACACGCCCGCGCTGGGTACGACTGCACTCCAGTACCCGCTGACGCTTGACGCGCTCAATGCATCGGCAGACAAGGCAGCTACAGGCACAACCGACAGCTGCGGGGGTGAAATCGTCGATGGCGACAAGGCATCCATGGTCGGCTCGTTCGCGCTGAACCAACAGGTTGCGATCAGCTGAGAGTTTTTGCATGGTTCGACGAATGACATCCCGTCCGCAAGCTGCTCCCATAGGGACGGTGTGCGAGCCATCCGACGTTCCCCCTTGCCCGGCCCGCCCTTCCCCACGGCAGCCCCTTGGATTCCGGGCCGGAGTCTCCGGTTCGGTGAACAAGATGAAAAGGGAATTCTCATGAAGCTCAAGAAAGCACTGCGCAAGAAGACGCTGCTCGCCGGCGGAGCTGCCATCGTCCTCCTGATGGGTTCGCAGGCGGCCTTCGCCACCACCACGGTCGCGGTCAACGGCACGACATCGCCCGCTGCGGACGTGTCTGTCACGGGCCCGTCGGTTGGCGCGATCTTCTTCGTAACAGACGCCGCCGTACCCATGAGCTGTTCCGGTGGCACCTCCAGCGGATACATCAAGCGGGGTGCGTCCGCGGTGAGTGGGCAGAAGATCGGCGCCATCCAGAGCCTGTCGATGGCTCCCAACTGTTCCTTCACGTCGCTCAACTTTCCCGTGAACATCACGAAGAAGGGAACTGCTGTAACGGACGAGTGGGGCATCTACGCGGACGGAACGCCGGCCAAGGGTGCCACGACCATGAACGTCGAGATCCGCAACGTTCGTGCGGCCATGAGAGATGCGGCACGCACGGCGCCTAATTTTCGTTGCGCGGTGAACCTTCAGGGCAATGTGTCCGGCACGCTGGGCGCGACGGTCAAGGCCAAGATCCAGCTCAATGTCGTCGGCGCCACCGACTACCTGATTGTCAACACACCCACGTTGGCGAGTGCATTCCAATTCCCGCTGACGCTTGATGCGCTCAACGGATCGGCAGATGAGGCAGCCACAGGCACGACAGACACCTGTGGTGGCGAGATCGTTGATGGCGACAAGATTTCCATGGTCGGCTCGTTCGCACTGAACCAACAGGTCGCGATCAACTGAGAGTGGAACACGCACGTGTTGCTTGCGCCGATCGTTCTGCATCACCTGATCGACGGCCAAAATCCGCTGAGTGATTTCCTGCGCTGCGGTGGGGCGAAGCATGGACGTTCGTCCCATTTTCAGAAATGGGTAACGACTAGGCCTTCGTGGGCCTGGTGATGTGGGACACCATCTTTAGATGGTTCGACGAACGGCACCCCGTCCGCAGGTTGCTCGCCGTGGGGCGATGGTTCGCTGCACGGCACTGAGTGCGAACCATCCGACGTTTCCTTCCTGGCCTGTCTCTGTCGACGGCAGCCCCCTAGATTCCGAGCCGGAACCTCCGGTTCGGTGAACAAGATGAAAGGGAGTTTCTCATGAAGCTCAAGAAAACCTTGCTCGTCGGCGGAGCTGCAATCGTCCTCCTGATGGGTTCGCAGGCGGCCTTCGCTACCACCACGGTCGCGGTCAACGGCTCGCCAACTCCTCCTGCGGACGTGCCTGTCACAGGCGCGCTGGTTAGTGGGGTCACTTTCATGTCCGACGTCAGCGTACCCAATAGCTGCTCCGGTGGCACCGCCAGCGGATACGTGAAGCGGGGTGCGTCCGCGGTGAGCGGGCAGAAGATCGGTGCCATTCAGAGTCTGACGCTCAATACTGGCTGTCTCGCTACGGGATTCCTTTACCCCGTGACCATCACGAAGAAGGGAACCGCTGTGGCGGATGAGTGGGGCATCTACGCGGACGGAACACCGGCCAAGGGTGCTACGAGCATGAATGTCGAGATCCGCAACGTTCGTGCGTCCATGAGAGATGTGGGACGCACTGCGCCCAACTTCCGTTGCGCGGTGAACGCTCAGGGCAATGTGGTCGGGACGCTGGGCGCGACGGTCAAGGCCAAGATCCAACTCAATGTCATTGGTACCACCGACTACCTGGTTGTCAACACGCCCTCGCTGGGTACGACTGCACTCCAGTACCCGCTGACGCTTGACGCGCTCAACGGATCGGCAGACAAGGCAGCCACAGACACGATCGACAGCTGCGCCGGCGAGATCGTCGATGGCGACAAGGCATCCATGGTCGGTTCGTTCGCACTGAACCAGCAGGTCGCGATCAACTGAGAGCGGAACACGCACGTGTTGCTTGCGCCGATCGTTCTGCACTATCTCATCGACTGCCAAAGGCCGGCTCTCAACGTCCTGCGCAGGGCGCCAGCGCCTCTGACCGGTGGGGCTTCGACCTCAAGGTAAAGGAGCGCCGATGGTGACGCCCGATCCGCGCTCCTGCCGCGGGGAGCATGGACGTTCATCCCACTTTCAGAAATAAACAATGACTAAGGCTTCGTAGGCCTGGTGATGCAGGACACACTCTCTACATGGCTCGACGAACAACACTCCGTCCGCAAATTGTTCGCCGTAGGGAGACGTTTCGCGGCGCGACAATGCACGCGAGCCATCGGATTTTCCCCAGCCCGGTCTGCCCTCCCCGACGGCAGCCCCTAGATTCCGAGTCGGAACCTCCGGTTCGGTGAACAAGATGAAAGGGAGTTTCTCATGAAGCTCAAGAAAACACTGCTCGCCAGCGGAGCTGCAGTCGCCCTCCTGATGGGTTCGCAGGCGGCCTTCGCCACCACCACGGTCGCGGTCAATGGCACGACGTCACCCGCTGCGGACGTCTCGGTCACCGGCCCGTCGGTTGGCGCGATCTCCTTCGTGTCAGACGCCGCCGTGCCCGCCAGCTGTTCCGGCGGCACCTCGAGTGGGTACATCAAGCGGGGTGCGTCCGCTGTGAGTGGGCAGAAGATCGGCGCCATTCAGAGTCTGACCTTCAACACCGGCTGTGTCGCTACCTCGCTCAACTTCCCCGTGACCATCACGAAGAAGGGAACCGCTGTGGCGGACGAGTGGGGCATCTACGCGGACGGAACACCGGCCAAGGGTGCGACGACCATGAACGTCGAGATCCGCAACATCCGTGCGTCCATGATCGACTCGGCACGCACTGCGCCGAACCTGCGCTGCGCGCTGAACGCTCAGGGCAATGTGTCCGGCACGCTGGGCGCGACGGTCAAGGCCAAGATCCAGCTCAATGTCGTCGGCACGACCGACTACCTGATTGTCAACACGCCTTCGCTGGGTACGACTGCACTCCAGTACCCGCTGACGCTTGACGCGCTCAACGGATCGGCAGACAAGGCAGCTACAGGCACGACCGACAGCTGCGGCGGCGAGATCGTCGATGGCGACAAGGCATCCATGGTCGGCTCGTTCGCACTGAACCAGCAGGTCTCGATCAACTAAACGTCAAACGACACGGTTGGTGGTGGGTCGACATCCGGAATCCGACCCACCACCAACCTCTTCACCCACTCCACATCCACACAAAGGAACCTCATGAAGACTCGGAACCCCCGCAATTTCGCCCGCCTCGCCGTCGCTTCGATCGGCGCCGCCGCAGCCATGGTGCTCACCGTGGCTCCTGCCCACGCAGTACCGATCAACGTCGACTACGACGCCAACGGAACCACCGTGACCGCAGGCACTGGCTCGTCCATCACTTTGGGACCTGCCGTCCTGCACTCCTCTGTCGAGAGCGACGGATCGTTCGTCGGCAACATGGTGCTCCCCGGCACTCGCACGGAGTTCAAGCTGCTCGGCTTCATCCCGGTCACCGCCAATGTGGCATTCGAGCCCACCAAGCCCACGACTGGCCAGCTCACGCGCGTGGGCCGTCAGCGCACCCTGGCGTCATCGTCGAGCTACTACGTGCGTCTGACCAACATCAAGGCCAGCATCTTCCCGCTGTTCGGCGGGCCGTTCTGCCGCACCGTGAACCCCGTCGTCATCGACGCGAACACACCCAGCGGAGAGTTCTTCGACATCGCTTCAGGTGGTCGCCTCACTGGCACCTACAGCATCGGCAACTTCCAGAACTGTGGGCTGAACACAGGACTGATCAACAGCATCATTCCGGGCTCGGGTAACACCATCGAACTCAACCTGACAAACGGACGCATCATCGACTGACGAGTGAGAAAGCTGTTTTCCAACAGCACTACTAGTTAGATGACGAACTCTGGGTCAGGCGCCGAATCCGGCGTCTGACCCAGAGTTCTGCTGCAGCGTCATTGGCCCCCCCCAAGCCCGCACCGGGTCAGCTCACGTTCTTCGTCCGCATCTTTGACTATCCAAGACCGAATATGCAGCGGTGGAGTAGTGGCTCCTGGGACGCGCCGGGTGCAGATCGCAATATGTTGTGGCGGAGGCGTGCCGACTTCTATTGTTTGGACCAGCGGTGACGAGCAGACCGGACGGCGACGATCAGTTCAAGGCGAGCATCGGCGTCGTCTATCTTGTCGCCGAGGAGCTGACGCAGTGCCTTCATGCGGTTATGCGCTGTTTGCGACGCCACACCGAGCTCGCGAGCGACGCGATTGAGCGGCAGGCCGCGCTCTAGAGACACCAGGAGCATCTCCGAGAGCGCCATGCGTCGGCTCAACGGGAGCTCTTCCATCGAACCCAGATGCTTGGTGACGAGAAGCTCGGCGAGCAAGGGGTTGCCCCGCACCAGCAACTCGCCCAGCAGATCGGTGGACGGAACCACCGATCGGGAGTCGAGCACGGCTCCGTCTCGCAGTATTGAAGCGGCGTTGCCAGTCAGCACGACACCTTCATATGCCTTGTCCAGCGTGGCTGGAGGCCCGAGCACGACTTGGGCCTGGACGACTTGTGCAATCGTGTTGACGTCCCAGGTGTCTGGGATAAGCGCCTGCATCCCGTTGTCGTCTACTAGCGCGTGCGGGTGCTCACGAACTGTGTCGGGAAGCTGGGTGTGCACCGCAACGATCGGTATGAAGAGGCCCTTGGGATTCAGCCCTGCCGCAAGGGCGAGATGATCGGTATTGGGAGAGGTTGCGCCCCTGAATGCGACCGCGCGAAGCTCGGCGAGACGCTCGTCCTGACACATGGCAGCCACCCTGATCGTTCGGTCAAATCCTGTGCGGGCAATTCGATAGAGCTGGTTCATGTAGGCGGCGAGATCCTGCCGCAGAATCCTGAGTGAGTCTCGGGTCACCAGGTCGCCGACGACGAGTGGCAGACCGCGTTGCACGGCGATGCTGGCGAGCTGGAATGACTGCTCGAGCCTCGGTGATTCGGGGTGCCGGTGCGCCTCGCGGATACCGACCTGGTGCAGCAGAGGTGCGACCTGCTTAACGGCCCGCGGCACATTGCCGCGAGCGGTCACGAAAGCCTCGATAGATGACCGGATGACCTCGCTGACCGACGCCGCGGTGCTGTCAGGGGCTGTCCCGACGACCGACCGTGAAACTCGCTCACAGAGTATGTTCAGGCGGTGCCGAGACACGTGTAAGGGCTCGGGGTAGCCAGCCAAGTGTGCATCTCCAAGTTTGCTCATGCGCTCTCTCCCTCTGTCGCTACCCTCCCGGCGTCTCGACTGTCCAGATGGGCAGTCCTGGAAGCGGCGACGGTGAGGGGCGACGAAGTGATCAACGCACATATCCGGGTTCGGCGGCAAGCAACTTCGACTCGAAATGACGATGCGACACCAAGTCTTGTTAACCAGATGACAAAGCACGGTTACGAAACGATTAAGTTTCGACCTTCCTCTGCGAAATTGCGCGGACTTGTTGACGGCTACTAGCGGATGACTCTGACGGAGAGCAGTTTCGACTTGCTCGGCTTGACGGTTCTGGTGCCCAGATAGACGATTCGGACCCGGTATTTCCGGGATTTCTTGAACTTCGGGACGGTCAGCGTTGCTTTGCCGTTCTTGAGGGTCCCGGTCCGCAGGACCTTGGACCCATGTCGGATCTGAACGCGGCCCGTGGGTCGAAGTCCCCGTGCCTTGACGGTCACGTGCACGCGAGTGTTCTGTTCGGTCGTGATCTTGGTGCGGGTGAGCCGCGCGGTAGTGGTAGACGAGACGGGAGCTGGCTTCGGCGTGGCGGTGGGCTTCGGCGTGGTAGGTGTCGGGCTCGGAGTCGGCGAGCCTGGCACCCTGGTCGGTAGAGACTCGGCGGTCCCGGTTCCGTAGCCGACTTGAGAGGCGGTGACCTTGACCGTGATCGCCTTACCCCGATCGGCCTCGGTCACGACGTATTGCGAACCGGTAGCGGCTGCGGGCTCGGTGATGGGACGCCCGTCGCGGAACCACAGATACGCATAGCTCCACGTCGTGCGGCTGATGTTCCACGAACCGGTGGTGGCGGTCAGGGTAGTTCCGGGTTTGATCCCGGCGCTGTCTGCTGTGACCCGCGGAAGGGTGTGGTTGGTGGCGGTGCAGGGATGGTCCGAAACGGTCGAACCGATGAACTGATATCCGTTGACACACCGGCGCGCTTCGCTGATCGACGGGTTCTGGGCGAAGAAGTCGCGCGGGACGAGTTGGAATCTCTGCCAATGCGTCGGCATGGGGGATTGGTCCTCGTTGCGGACAATGTGGTGGAAGCCGACATTGACCCAGGCGATCGGATCGGTGAGCGGTTGGGTCTCGTCGGCGACGTAGTCCAAGACGCTTTGCCCGGGGCAGCCCGGATTCAGGTTGCTCGACGCATACTCCTGACACGCGTGGTCGTTCGTGAACGAGATGACGGGTTGGGTCACCGCGAAGGCAGGGTCGCCGTCACTGCTGCTGACGATCTCGTACGACCTGGGGTGTCCGTCCTTGTTCAGCGAGTCCGGGTTGAGCACCCGCCACCAACTGCGGGCATCGAAATTCTCGCCCGGCACTGCGCTGAACGCTTCATTCTTGGTGGTTCTTGCTCCGTTGATGTCCGGGGTGTTGGGTGCGGCTGTGGAGTAGTCCCACTGTTCAACCGACTGGCGTTCACCGGCATCGATGCCGAAATCGACCCGGTAGATCGCATTGTGTCGGTGAGACGCCGAATAGCGGACCGGATCGTCCTGCGTGCTGCCGACGGGCCATCCTTGCCGCGGATCGCTCGGATAGAAGGCCTCAGTCGGTGCGAGATCACCGGTGGCGCCGAGTCCGATGTCGATCTGTCCGTGGTCGTCGAATGTCAGCTTCTGCTGGTACTCGTACCAGCTGATCTTCGACATCGACGAGACCTCCAGCGCGGTGCCTTGCGAGACGAATCTCGGAGAAGTGCCGAGCATTCCTTCCTGTGAATGCGACGCCATCCCGGTCCTCACCTCGTCGGTGCAGATGCCCCGGATCGTGCGCTCGATCAGCTCGCCGAAGTAGACCGCCGACTGGGTGAAACGGATCGTCTCGCCGAGGCAGAGTTCGGGCGCCTGGTCGACGAGGTAGATCGCGCCGAAGCCGTATTCGGTGATGTCGTTGTAGTACGCCGATCCGTTGTCGTACGGCACATTGAGCTGGCTGAGGTAGATCTGGTCGAGGACGCGTTTGTAGCCCGGGTACTCGTACGCGCCGGTCGCAGGCTTGAATTCGACCTTCTCGAGCACGAGTCCCTTGATCGGGTGGATGCGGGCACACATCCGCCAGGCCGCGCCGTTCTTCAGCGTCTTCTCGACCAGTGACTCGGCGCAGTCGAGGTCGTCCGTCGTGGCCTGTGCAGTCTGGGCTGGGATTGCACTGATGAGTCCTGCGACAAGTGCGAGTGCTGCAGTGGTGGCAAGGATTTTGAATCGGCGGTGGAGTCTCATGACTTCGCCGCCAACTTCACGATCCGGCCGGTGCTGAGGTTGACCACGAAGTCCTGCGTGCCGAGGTAGGTTCCCGATGCTGTCTTGATGAACAGGTGGGCGCAGCGATCTGCGCCGCACTCCTTGCCTCTGCTGGCGATGTTGTCGTACGTCCACGCGCCGGCAACGTGGTTGACCTGCTCGGTTGAGACGAGCGGCACGCCTTCGGAATCTTCGAATTGTCGGCTGAATGGCAGCGGCGGATCGGCATCGATCGCGAGGGTGATGGCTTCCTTTGCCTCATCTGGCGACAACGGCGGTTGGAGGCGGGCGGCGCTTTGGCTGCGGGTCACTTTGCCGGATGTGAGATTGACGAGTTGGTGGTACGTCTTGTCGTCGGTGTAGTCGTACAGCACGACCAGGGCTGAGCGGCCGGCGCCGTCGACGTCGTCGGGCAGTTCGGCGTACAGGAATTCGGGGCCTGCCTCGCCGCGGACGTTCGTCGCGCCAGCAGGCACGGTGGGATCTGTTGACGCGATCTGGATCGCGTAGCCGGTCTCTTCGGTCGATAGCGGATCTCGGCTCTCGCCGAGATCGGGACGTTTGGTCGGCAACTCGCCGTCACCGGCAACCGTGAATTCGGTGGAGTCTTCCTTCTCTGCGCCTGTGACTCCGGACTGGCTGACGATCAGGGCTGCTGTCGAGGCTGTGAGCAGCACAGCGGCGCACAAGGATACGAGTCTGGTGCGTGATCTCGTACCTTGTGCGCCGCTCATGATGGGTCTACTTCTTGACCTTCAGGGTGTACGTCTTGGACTTTGCTGACGTGTACCTGCTGTCTCCTGCGTAGGAGACGGTGACCTTCCAGGTGCCCTTCTTGAGCTTGGGTAAGGTGATCGACTTCTTGCCGCCCGAGAGGGTGGCCTTGATCGTCTTCTTCGACGAGCCCTTCTTCAGCGTCACGGTGACCTTGCCGGTCGCCTTCGCCAGACCACTAGGCGCGGTGACCGTGACAGTCGCTTTGCCCTTCTTCTTCGACGTCGGCGTCTTGGTCGTCTTGTACGACACCGAACGAACCTTGCCCTTGACGACGGTGTACTTGATGGCACGAGCCGACGGGCTCAGTTGGGCGCTGCCGTTGTACCGCGCGGTCAGCGTGTAGGCCTTGGGCGCCAAGGTCTTGGCCAGCGAGAACGATGCCTTGCCACCGACAACAGCCTTCGTCTGCGTGGCACCAGCACCCGACACTGTCACCGTGCCAGTGACCGGAAGACCACCAGCATTAGTCACCGTGACCGTCGCCGTTCCCGTGGACCCATACGCCCTCGACGGAGCACTCAGCACAGTCGACGACGCGATGACGTTGGGCGTGACAGCCGCCGTCGGGGTGGAGATCGAGATCAGCGGAGCAGCTGCGCCCTTGGTCGCAGTCGAGGCATAGGTGATGGCCTTGCCCAAGTGTGCACTCGTCAGTTCCAACGTGGTTCCGGTAGCGCCTTCAATCTCCACGCCGCCGGCAAGCCACTGACCCGTCACGGAATCCGGGGTGCCCGAGAACGTGGCCGGAGTCGCCGTCAGCGTCTGGCCCACTTTCGGTGCGCCGGTGATCTTCGCAGTGGTGCCCACCTTGACGCCGGTGGTGATGGCGATGGCGTAGCTCAGGTCCCCCATCTTCAGTTGTTTGACTTGGCTTCCGGCGAGTTGGGCCGGTGCTGTGGCTATCTCGGTAGGCACGTACGGCCCCCACGTATGGAGGGCTCCGGTCGAGTCGACAACAGCATTTCCACTGAACGACGTTGCGATCGCTACTGCGGGGTTGATTGCGAGCGCGGCAGCGACCGTGCTCGGTACGGCATTTCCATTGAAGAATCCGGACGTGTCTTGCCCCCACGAGGCCAGCGAGCCGTCTGCCAGGAGCGCCAAACCGCCCTGGGGCCGAGCGGCGATGTCGACGACATTACCGGCGGTTGTCACTGTCGACGGCAGTGTTAGCTGACCCTCCACGTCACGGCCCCAGGCCACGACGGTGCCATCGGTTTTGAGAGCGTAGACGGCAGATTCAGTTAGGGCGAGGGACTTCACGCCGGTCAGCCCGGCGGGGACTGTCGTCTGACCGTAGGTGTTGTCGCCCCAAGCCACGACGCTGCCGTCGGTCTTGACAGCAACACCGAAGGAGGCGGCCAACGCTACGTCCTCGACGCCGGTGAGTCCGGCGGGGACGTCCCACGGACCAGTGGTTGAGTCGTCGTCCCTGCCCCACACATACAGGCCACCGTCGGAGGTGACGACTGCCGCGTTGTCGGAACTGGAACTAACGGCCGTGGCGGTCTTGTTGACGAGCGCAGCAGGCAGGTCCTGGATCGAGATACCTGGAGTCTGACTTTCGCCCAAAATGACAACTTTTCCGGCTGCGGTGAGTGCGACGCTGAATGATCCCTGCGCGGAAGTGGCGCTGAATGCCGTGTCGTGAAGTGCTTCGGGCGCCGTGAAAGCTGTATTGAACGTCGGATCACCCCAGCCGATGATTCCACCGGATTTGTCTGTGGGCAGTGCGGTGGTTGCCTCGCCTGGAGCGCTGAGTGCAGCGAGCATCATGAACCCGGCGATAGCGCCAATGGCGCCGCGACGTGGGATTGTCCTGATCATGTCACTTCCTTCGATTGTGCTGGTGGTCATGGCCGTTTGTTCACGGCGTTCTGTCCGGATAGGGCAGCTGAGGCGGGAAACGACTGGTGTCACAATTCGCACCTTCGTCGTCTGGTGAAGCGGCACCAGGGGGCGGGGGGACCTGCGGGGAACCGCACGCTGGTCCGCTCACATTCAGGCGTACCTGGTTGTCGTTCCCAGAAACGGTTGCGTTCAAGATTGCCGAAACATCGTCGCCCCTGCGCGTCGTGCAGCCTCCGAATTTCGGGATGTCGATCGTTCCGGTAAGCAGGCCGCCGGGGACTGCGACATAGTTGCCTGTCAGCCACGGCCGATCGTCATCAACTGTTGGAGGAAAGCGGGCGTACCCGACGCCAGTCAGCTCGATTGTGCCGGGACGCACGGTTTGGCACTGTGCGTTCAGATTGAGTCTCACGCCGTCGACCGTCAGCTCGGTGATTCGAACGGTTAGTTCGCCTTCAAGCTCCGCGTCGCGAAAGACCTGGTCTTTCCCTGGGGGAAGTCCGCGGAAGTTGTCGGTGTTTTGTTTCACGTTCAGCGGCTCTGGTAGCCCGTCAGCGGCTCTGCTCTGGATCAGCTGCACCGTGGCCGTGACCGGCACGGATCCGAAGGCTACAGTGCGGACCGGGAAGGGGGCTGCCAATCCGTAGTTGTGAGCGGCAGCATTCGGTGCGACAAGGTACACATAGTTGATCGTGTCGACACCAGCGAACCGCGGATCGGTGGGCGGGTAGAAGCGTGTCTTGCCCAGGGAGAAAGCTGCGGCGAGTTGCCACGGCACCCGCACCCACTGCTTGGCCTTGGCTGTCTCGGCCATGGTCGTCTGCGCAGCGCCCAACCAAAAGCCACCGGCTCCCGTATGGCGTGGAAGACCAGGCCATGGCCCGTCGGCTGCATTGCCAGGTACCTGGGCAAGTAGCAGCAGAGTGGCAGTGAGCGCCGAGAAATGGCGCCATCGGCGCCAACGTGCAGTTCGCATGTCGGTCACCGTGACATGGCGATTTCCTGCCGATCAATGAGTTCGGACGTATTGGCTGCAGGCCAAGTTCCTGCGGGTCATGGATTGTGACGTGAGTGACAATCCATGTGTTTCAAGCCATGTGGATCCGCTGGTACTGAAGCTGGAACCTGGATGATCTGTCGTTCAATTCAGGGGGCATCCGAAACGCCGAATGGTTACGTAGGTATCCATTTGTGGGCCGATTTTTGGCAATTTTCGGCTTGCCCCTTCACAAGATGCAACTCGCAGTTGCCAATGGTGTGCATGGGTGACGCCCGTCACCCTGCTCCATCTAGCAATGAGGGAGAAACATCATGAAGTTCAAAAAGACTGCGGCACTCGTGGGAGTGACCGCACTGGTTGCTCTGGCCGGTCCGGCCATGGCAGTGCCGACGCTTGTTCAGGTCGACGGCAATGGCGCCAACGTTGACTATCCGTTCACGGCAGTGACGAAGGGGGCCATCTCTTTCTCGTCAGGATCGGTCGTCATGGGATGTACCAGTGGCACGGCCAACGGCATCATTCGTGGCGGCACTCGGGGCAACCCGATCGCCGAGATCCGCAACACAGGCTGGGTAGGTTGTGTCGGCCCGGCGGGTATCAGCATGGCCGTCGACATGAAGCCCATCGGCGCGCACACGCCGTGGTTCGTCAACGGTGTCAGCGGCGAGACCGTCAACATTACTGACACCATCGTGGGCAACGTCAGCAACGTCCGCGCTCGGGTGAGGTCCACTAACCCGTTGGTTCCCTGCTCGTTCCAGGTAACTGGCACGGCTAACGCGACCTTCCTCGAAAGGGTTCAGAAGCCCGCCGGATTCGGCCAGGATCTCGTCATCAACGAGAACGCCGGCAACCTGCGTATCAGCAGTGTTTCCGGTTGCCTGGGGCTGCTGACGAATGGTGCCGCAGCCAACTTCGGTGCGACGTACAACGTCAACGTGACCGGTGCCGTCTCGCAGACGCCAGTCAACGTGATGCCTTGATCGGATGAATCGCTGCTGAATTGATCGAGGGTGCGTCGGGCTTCCACCTCCCGGCGCACCCGCGATCGTGTCAAGCCGAAATAGGCGATCGATCATGAGGTTCAAAAAGAAGGCGGCACTTTTGGGAGCGGCCGCGCTGGTCGCTTTGGCCGGACCGGCGATGGCGCGCCCTCGCCGTGGCGGGTCAATAGCTTCAGCGGTGAGAGCAATGCCGTCGGCGACACGATTGTGGGCAACGTTAGCAATGTGCGTGCGAGGTGGAGGTCTGCCAATCCCTTGGTGCCTTGCTCGTTCCAGGTGACTGGTTCGGCTAACGCGACGTTCCTCGAAGAGGTGCAGAAGAGCGCTGGCCCCCCGACTGTGTTCGGCCAGGATCTCGTGATCAACGAGAGCGCCGGCAATCTGCGGATCAGCAATGTCGCCGGTTGTCTTGGGCTTTTGACGAATGGTGCCGCAGCCAATTTGGCCGCGACGCTCAACATCGACGTGACCGGTGCTGCATCGCAGACTCCGATCAATGTGAAGCCCTGACTCCAGGACCATCCCGCTTGGTCGACGTGAGGGAGCGTCGACCAAGCGGGATCTCCTGACATTCCATCCGCTATGTCCTCCGTGACAGTTATGCTACTGATAAGTAGCACAATCTGTCACGGAGGTGAGTCTTGGGCCATACGAGAAGCCGCACGCATGGCCGGCTGGCTCCCGACCGCGCCGTCCGTGAGCTGCGTACGGGGCTGCCCCGGGCCGTGGCGCGGACGGCTTCGGCGATCCAGGCCGAAGTGTCGGCCTATGCCGGACCTATTCGCGGCGAGCGTCGCGCGCTGATCGAGACCGCGGTGGGCGCGGGTCTGCGCGAGTTCTCCGATCACGCATCGGGCAAGGCGCGACCGGATGTCGGAGTCACCCAGCTGTTTCGCAACCTGGGCTGGTCTGAAGGCGTGGCCGGCCAGAGTCTCGAGGCGATGCGCTCGGCCTTCGACGTCGCGACGCGCGAGACGTGGTCCGAGCTGCACCGCATCGCCCGTGAGCAGGGTTTGACCGCATCGGTTCTCGGCCGCCTCGGCGATGCCCTGTTCGAGAACGCCGATCATCTGCGTGGGGAGGTGGAGATCGGCCACCGGGCCGGACGCGACGAGGCGACCACCGGTGCGGCATTGGCCCGTGACCAGTTGACGCAGCATCTGCTGAGTGGCGAGGTGCCGGTCGATCTCGGCTGGCTCGCGGTCCAGGCCGGCTGGCCGCTGCCGCACCGCGCGCTCGTCCTGTGCGCTGATCTGCCCGAACGCACGGCTGGCCTGGAATCCGCATTGTCCGAGAACGGCGCGTTGGTCCTGGTCGACGCCCAGCATGTCTTGGTGGTGTGCGACGCGGGGGAGCGGCAACGCGCCGTGACCGAGATCCGCAGGGTGCTCGAACCCGGTTCCATCGCGCTCAGCGCGCCGGTGCCGTCGAGGTATCTCGTGGAGGCCGTGCAACTCGTCAAGCGTGCGCATCGCCTGATCGAGCTGCAGGTCATCCCGCGCGCAGAGATCGTCGACTGTGCCGACCATGAAACGACCCTGTGGTTGCATGCTGAGCCGTTGTTGCGCGAGCGGATGGTCGAACGCCTGCTGGCGCCGTTGGAGGCTCAGACCCCGCATCGTCGCAATATGTTGGCCATGACGATGCTCCTGTGGCTCGAGCAACGCGGGAGCGCATCGTCGTTGGGCGAGCAGCTCGGAGTTCATCCGCAGACGATCCGCTACCGGCTCAGGCAGCTTGATGCGATGTTCGACCATCGGCTCAACGACCCCTCACTGGCCTTCCCGATGCTTCTGGCCCTCAAAGCCACCTTGCCGTTGTGGCTCTCGCCCCCGCAGTCGAGTCGGCAGTCGCGGGTCAAGAATGCTTCTTCCTCTTCGAGCCGCCCGAGCGGTTCTGCTCCCGCCAACGCGGCAAAGAGACCTCCAGGGCACTGAGCAGGGCCAAAGTCTGTTGCGGGTCGTGGAGCTGGTCGCCGAACAGGTCTTTGAGCTGCCGCAATCGGCGCCGCACGGTGTTGTGATGCACCTGCATGCGCTCGGCCAGAACCGGCGCGCTCTCGCGGGCCTGGAGCCAGAGCATCATCGTCTCGGCCAGCACAAGACGGTGGTGAGACTTCTCCTTCAGCAGCGGTGCGAGCAGTTCCTCACCGGCGTGGCGCGACAGGGCCGGATCGGCGTGCAGCCACAGGATCGATCGGTACTTGGTGCAATCGATGATTCCCGAGTCGTCGATCAGCCCACGGGCGGAGAGATCGAGCGCCCGGCAGGTCCAGCGATAGGCATCGCGCACTTCGGTGACGGGCATAACCCAGCTGATGGCCACCGGGTTGATCCCTGGGGTCTGGATCATCTGCCGGCTCAGACGGTCGACGTGGGAGGGAGCGGCCACCAGCGTCATCCGGTGACGACTGACTCCGCTGAGCACCTCGGGCCCAAATGACGGCAGCGCCGAGTAGTCGATCGCAAGGTTCAGGACGCCGGTGATGACCGAGATGAAGTTCGGCGGATGCCAGCCCGCGGCCTTGAGGTGCTGCACATATCGCTCAGGAGGGTGACCGGAGAGCATTGCGTTGAGCAGTTGGCGCCGGGCATGGTGGCTTCCGCTTTCCATGCCCTGCGATGCGGTCGAGTAGCCGAGCGCCACCTGGTTGATCAGTTGTTCGATGAACAGGAAGAGGGCGTCGACCAAGGCGCTGAGAACGGCCGGATCCACGCCGCGCTCCTTCGCAACTTCGCGGATCTCTTCCCACGCGACACGGGTCGCGACATGGTGCGCGGCTCGCAAGGCGTCCATCGAGTGGCCCTCGATGGCCTCGGCCTGACCCAGTTGCCGGACGAGCTCGAAAACGGGCGTGTCCGGTGAGGGTTTTCGTTCCACGACGTCGACGAAATGACTGACCGCTTTGTCGACCGCGATGAGGACGAGTCGATAGCGCTTGCCACCGGTCGGACCCGCATACGCGGAGACTTCGAGCTGCACCTGTGTCGTGATCCGCTGGACGGTCCTGGGAGCCATCGCTCGCAAGGCCCTGCCGAGTTCGAGGGGGACTCCGTCGGTCTTGAGCATCATCCGAGATATTCCGGTCACCCGCATCGATTGTGTGTGCTCCAGGTTCGCTGCCAATGACTTGGCGGGGAGTGCGGGGGCAGAGGCATCCTCGGATCCGAGATCGGTTTTCGATCCGGGACGGTTCGGAGTGGTCGGCTCCTGCATTGGGGGCTGCCTCCAAAAGCCATCGCGTCAAAACGACTAGGTGTCAGAAAATAAAACGCTGCTCAGATCGACCAGTTAACTCACGCACGGGATCACGAGTCCAGCATTCGACGGTCTCAGGGGCCAACTTGGGAACAAATTGTCACGTACGTGACAGTTCTCGGGCACTCTTGACGCAGTTTGCGGCTTTCTGAGCTATTCGCGTAACAGATCCAGCGGTTCCACGTTGAGGTCGCCGGCAAGCTCCTCGAGCTTGCGCAATGTGACGTTCTCTTCGCCTCTTTCGAGTCTGCCGACGTACTTGTCGGTGCACCTCAGGAGTACTCCCAGCGCTTCGCGGCTCAAGCCTCGGTCGGTTCGGATCCGGTGTAGATTCTGACCGAACGTGATCTGGAGTGTGTACTTCATCCTGCCAAGATGAGGGACCCGCTACTGATAGGTCTACATACTTATAAGTAGCACTCGATGTCAAGCAGGAGGCCTCTGGCGACCGCTTGCTCCAGCATCTAGTCCCGGAGCAAGTCGAGCGGATCGACGTCGAGCAGGGTCGCGAGATGCTCCAGCGACTTCAGGCTGACATTGCGTTCTCCACGCTCCAAGGCGCCTGCATAGGTGCGGTGGTAGCCAAGCTGATCTGCGAACTTCTCCTGGCTCAGGCCGAGCTCTTCGCGACGCTTGCGTAGATTCCGGCCGAGGGCCTTTTGGAGTTCATTGGTCACGCAGTTAACTCTGGTCTCCTGCTACTCATGGATCTACAGACCGATAAGTAGCATTCTAGTCCGCGTGCTAGTGCTGCGGCGACGTCAGGTCCAGTCGCCAGCGAGGCAGCGCGGCCCGGAGGGCGACGGTGAGCTCCAAGCGTTGCTGCGGATCGTCCAACGCCGTGCCGAATGCACTTCGAAGAGCCTTCATCCGGCTGTGGGCGGTCTGTCGAGAGATGCCGAGATCGCGGGCGTCGGCGGCCAAGGTCTGACCGCTCTCCAGGGTCGCGAGCAGGAGTTCTCCCAGGGCGAGCCGTCGGGGCGGCGACATCGCATGTAGCGCTGTGAGGTGCTTGCCGATCATGAGATCGGCAAGCAGCGGGTTGGCGTGGACGACCAGGGTGCCGAGCAGATCGGTGCAGTCGATGACGTCGCGGGCATCGATGATCGTCCCGTCGCGTAACAGCCCGGCGGCCTGACGGGCGAGCGTCAGTGCATCGGCAGCCTGTGGTGCCGTCGCCGCCGGACCCACGACGGTTTGGCCGATGAACTCGCTCGTCACCTCGTCGATGTCCCACGAGTCGGGGATCAACAGCTCGTAGGGCGAGGGGCTGGTGACGGTGCGGGGGTGATCGCGCAACGCCTGGGGAATCTCTGTCGTGAGCGACACGACGGCCCGCAGCGAGACCTGTGGATCGAGCCCGTCCAGTCCGTCGAGCGGGACAAAACGCTGTTCCAGCGGTGCGGTGCGGTGTCTGCGCGCCCGCACGAACCCGGCGTGGGCGTGGATCTGGAGGTCGGTCAGATAGGCCACGAGGTCCTCGCGCAGCTGCACCATGGTGTCGCGGGTGACCAGATCGCCGACGACCAGAGGGAGTCCTTTCTGGGTCGCCACGAGCGCGGTCCGAAATGACGCGGCCAGGTCGGCGGCGTCGAAACCGCGACGTGCCTGCCGTGCGCCGATCTGTTCCATGAGGTCCGCGACTGACCTGGCAGCGCGCTCGACGTCGGCATGCGAGTCCACGAACGTACGGACCGCGGTGCGCACGATCTCGCCGAGCAGATCGTCGTCTCCTCCGCCGGTTGCCTGCAGGATCGAGTCGGTGATGCGCTCGCGGAGTAGGTCGAGCCGGCGCGCCGACAACTCGTCGGGCGATGGGTAATGCGGCGGCCGGCGTTGGCGCGGACGATGCGTGTCGGACTTCATGGTTCCCCTTTTTCGTCGCCCCTGTTCCATGCGGGCAGGGCGCAAGGAGCAGGGGCAACGGGACTGTTCTACCCACGAAGCCGGTCCGTGAGCAAGGGGCTCTGGCCGGGGCATCGGCCGACCGGCCAAATCTTGTGACCCTGCTGACAAGTAAAGATTACGTTTTGATTACGAAGCCCGTTACTGATGCTCATCGGTAGCGCCGTGATGGGAGACACACCTAGGTTCTCGGCGAGGCGTTCACCACCGCAGAGAGCGGGTCGGCGCTGTCTCAATCCAGATAAACCAGCACCCGAGCGCACAGGCGCCGGGCCACGTATCGGAGGACCCATGGGCGGCACCGTCGAGGTCGAAGGACTCACCAAGAGCTATGGACGCCAGAACATCTGGGCGGATGTATCTCTGACCTTCCCCCAGGGTGAGATCACCGCGCTGCTCGGCCCTTCGGGCACCGGAAAGTCGGTGTTCCTCAAGTCCGTGATGGGCATCGTGCAGCCTGAAGCCGGATCGATCCTGATCGATGGCGAAGACATGGTGCGGGCCAAGGAGTCGCAGCGCCTCGAGATGCGCAAGAAGTTCGGTGTGCTGTTCCAGGACGGCGCACTGTTCGGCTCGATGAACGTTTACGACAACGTCGCCTTCCCCTTGCGTGAGCACACCAAGAAGAGCGAGACCGAGATTCGCCAGATCGTCATGGAGAAGCTCGACATGGTCGGCCTGGTCGGCCAGGAGCACAAGGTCCCCGGCGAGATCTCCGGCGGTATGAAGAAGCGCGCCGGCTTGGCCCGCTCCTTGGTGACCGATCCCGAGATCATCCTGATCGATGAGCCCGACTCGGGCCTCGACCCCGTCCGTACCTCGAACCTCGCGCAACTGTTGATGGACGTCAACACCGCGACCGACGCCACGATGCTCGTCGTCACGCACAACATCGAGCTGGCCCGGACCCTGCCGGACAACCTCGGCATGCTGTATCGCCGCGAACTCGTGATGTTCGGCCCGCGTGAAGAGTTCTTGCTGACCGATCACCCGGTCGTCTCGCAGTTCATGAGCGGTGATCCCGACGGACCGATCGGCATGAGCGAGGAGACCGACCACCGTCGCCAAGAGCCCATCGATCACGACAACTCGCCGGCGTACCCGGGCGGCGACACCATGGTGATGTCACGCCATGCCGGCGCCCGCTCGATCGAGGTCCTGCCCCGGCAGCTGCTGCCCCGTTCGGGTGCACCGCGCGCCAGCGGCGAGCGTCACCGCGACCGAGTGGCTTCCGGCGCGGCGCCGCTGTACGTCGCCGACGACGATGAACGTGAGCGAGTAAAAGGCCTTCCCAAGCGCGGTCCGCTGACCCGCGCACTCAGTTCGACCGGCGATCTGTTCGCGCTTGCCCTCGACACGTTCCGGATGATGTTCAAGCGGCCGTTCGCGGCTCGCGAGGCCCTAGAACAGTTCTGGTTCGTGGTCAGCGTCTCGTGGGTTCCCGCGATCTTGGTCGCGATCCCGTTCGGCGCCGTCATCGCGCTACAGCTCGGCACCCTGACCGTCCAGGTCGGCGCGCAGTCGTTCACGGGTGCGGCCAGCGTCCTGGCGGTGATCCAACAGGCGGCGCCCATTGTGACGACCCTCGTGATCGCGGGTGCCGGCGGTGCCGCGATCTGTGCCGAGCTGGGTGCCCGGCGGATCCGTGACGAGATCGACGCCATGAAGGTCATGGGCGTCTCCCCGATCCAACGGCTCGTCGTGCCTCGTGTGCTCGCGTGTGTGGGAGCGGCGATCCTGCTCAACGGCCTTGTCTCGGTCGTCGGCGTCCTCGGCGGCTACTTCTTCAACGTCGTCGTGCAAGGCGGCACCCCGGGCGCCTATCTTGCGAGCTTCACCGCACTGGCGCAGATCTCCGACCTGTGGGTCGGCGAGATCAAAGCCGTCATCTTCGGCTTCCTCGCCGGTGTCATCGCCTGCTACCGCGGTCTCAACACCGCGCCCGGCCCGAAGGGCGTCGGCGACTCGGTCAACCAGTCGGTCGTCATCACCTTCTTGCTGCTGTTCTTCGTCAATTTCGTCATCACCACGCTGTACCTCCAGCTGGTGCCCGGCAAGGGAGCCTGATCATGACTGGAATCAACGTGCCTGATCCGCGCTGGTACGACAAGCCGGTCGACAACCTGGCCGAGATGGGCGCCGACATCCGGTTCCACAGCCGGGTCCTGATGTGGATCCCGGCCACGCTGCGGCGCTATCCGCGCGATATCGCCCGGCTGTTGTCAGAGGTGAGCTTTGGCGCCGGCGGCCTGGCGGTCATCGGCGGCACGATCGGCGTCATGCTCGGTATGACGTTGTTCGTCGGCACCGTCGTCGGCATGCAGGGCTATGCGGCCCTCGACCAGATCGGTACGTCGACCCTCAACGGCTTCATCTCGGCCTACTTCAACACCCGCGAGATCGCCCCGCTCGTCGCGGCGCTCGCGCTCTCAGCCACGGTCGGCTCGGGCTTCACGGCCCAGCTCGGCGCGATGCGCATCAATGAAGAGGTCGACGCGCTCGACGTCATGGCGGTGCCGAGCGTGCCGTACCTCGTCACGACCCGGGTCATCGCCGGATTCATCGCGATCATCCCGCTGTACGTCATCGGACTCCTGACGTCATATGTCGGCGCTCGCATGGTCACGGTGTACTTCTACGGCCAGTCGGCTGGAACGTACGACCACTACTTCAACCTGTTCTTGCCCCCGATCGACATCTTGCTGTCGTTCCTCAAGGTGCTGATCTTCTCGGTCCTGATCATCTTGATCCACTGCCGTGCGGGCTTTAAGGCCAAGGGCGGACCGGCCGGAGTCGGCCTCGCGGTCGGCACCGCGGTCCGGCGCAGCATCGTGATCGTCGCAGTGCTCGACCTCGTGCTGTCGATGGCGCTGTGGGGCACCACCACAACCGTGAGGATCGCTGGATGAGACCACCCCGACTCGGCAACGCCATCCTCGGCGTTGTCTACATCCTCCTGATCGGCCTGTTCCTCCTGGTCGCGATGGCGTTCTACAACAAGAGCTTCGTGTCGACCACCGATATCAAGCTGACCACCGGCACGATCGGCAATGCCTTGCAGACCGGCTCCGACGTCAAACTCAACGGTGTGCCGGTGGGCACGGTCAAGAAGGTCGACACCTCGCCCGACGGCGCGACGCTCAAGCTCGCGCTGGAACCCTCGGCGTCCAAGATGCTGCCGAAGGACACGACCGCGCGGCTGCTGCCCAAGACCTTGTTCGGTGAGCGTTACGTCTCGCTGATCGTCCCCGAGCAGTCCGCGGGCACCGGCAATCTGCGCGCCGGAGACACCATCGCGCAGGACAGCTCGGATCAGGCCGTCGAACTCGAAGAGGTCTTCGACGAGCTGCTCCCGCTGTTGCAGTCGATCCAGCCCGAGAAGCTGTCGTCGATGCTCGGCGAGATGGCGACCACCTTGCGCGGTCGCGGCGGAGAGATCGGCGACTCGCTCGAAACCTGGAACACGTATCTCAAGAAGCTCAACCCGCTGGTCCCGACCATGACCGACGACCTGGAGAAGCTTGCGTCGGTCGCCACGACCTACAACGAAGCCGTGCCAGACCTGTTGTCGGCGCTCGAGTCGTTCACCGTCACGACCAACACCGTCCTGCAGGAGCGCACCAAGCTCGCCGACGTCTACGCGAGTGTCATCTCGGCAGCCGACACGACGACCGGCTGGGTCTCTGACAACCAGAATACGATCGAGATCCTGTCGGAGGAGAGCCGCGCCGCGCTGGAGGCCACCGCGCCGTATGCCAGCCAGTTCCCGTGCCTGCTGAAGGCTGCACGCCAATTCATCCCCGAGATGGACAAGACACTGGGCAAGGGCACGACCGAACCGGGCATCCACGTCCGACTCAATGTCGTGGCAGGCCGCGGCAAGTACCTTCCGGGCAAGGACGCACCCAAGTACGCCGACAACGGCAAGCCCCGTTGCCCCTATGTCACAGGGCGGACCGGGACCAAGCCGGCCTTGTCCAAGCAGGTCAGTTCCAAGCCTGCCGATGCCAAGGCGGGCAGTGACGAGCCGGCCGCTATCGTGCCGCCGCCGACCGCTTCGATCAGCAGCCTCGCGGCCACGGGTCTCGGAGATGCCAACTCGCCGGCGGAGAACCAGCTCATCGCTGAGCTGTTGGCGCCGACACAGGCCATGGCGCCGGCCGAATTCCCGGCCTGGGGCAGCCTGCTGGTCGGGCCGACCCTGCGCAACACGAAGGTGACGCTTTCATGACCAATGTCCTCATCAAGAGCGTCATCTTCACGCTCGTGACACTTTTCGCGACGGCCGCTTTGGCCACGACGATCACCAACTCCACGAAAGGCACGTCCCGCGACTATCACGCGTTGTTCTCCGACGCGACGAGCCTCAACAAGGGTGATGACGTCCGGATCGCTGGAGTCAAGATCGGCACGGTCAAGAAGGTCGAAGTCGCCGACAAGCGGATCGCGAAGGTCACGTTCACCGCCGTCGAGTCGGCCCCGCTGACGTCCGGAACCACTGCGGAATTGCGGTTTCGCAACCTGGTGGGCCAGCGCTATATCTCTCTGACTCCGCCGACCACCCCCGGAACCAAACTGACGGCCGGTTACACATTCGGCCTCGATCAGACCAAGCCCGCGCTCGATCTGACGATGCTGTTCAACGGCTTCCAGCCGTTGTTCAAATTCCTCAACCCCGAAGACGTCAACAAGCTCAGCGAGCAGATCATCTCGGTCTTCCAGGGTGAGGGCGCGACCGTCGAAGGGCTCGTGTCGAGTGCCGCGAGCCTGACCTCGACGCTTGCCGAGAAGGATCAGGTCATCGGTGAACTCATCACCAACCTCGACTCGGTGCTGACTGTCGTCAACGATCGGTCGAGCCAGCTCGACACGACCCTGATCACGATGCAGCAGCTCGTCAGCGGATTGGCCGAAGACCGCGAGGCCATCGGCAGCAGCTTGGAGGGCCTGGGCGACCTCACGACAAGTGTCGGCACGCTGTTCGAGAAGACCAGATCGCCGCTCAAGGGATCCATCACGGCTCTCGACGAGTTGTCGACCAACCTGGCCGACGCCGAACCCGTGCTCGACAGATTCTTCAAGAAGCTGCCGCTCAAGCTCGATCGCATCGGCCGTCTCGGCAGTTACGGATCGTGGCTCAACTTCTACGTCTGCTCGATCAAGGGACGGATCCCGTTGCCCGAGGGCTATATGGGCGACCTAGGTGTCAAGCCCGTCGCAGGAAGGTGCCGATGATGGCCCGCAAGAAGTACCCCGTAGCGTTCGCCGAGCGCAATCTGGTCGCCGTCGCGATCATCGGCCTGGTGGCGTTGGCACTGATCTTCTTCGTGACGTTCAGGGCCGACTCGATGCCGATCATCGGCGGAGGCAAGATCCACAGCGCCAAGTTCGCCGAAGCCGGTGGGCTGAAGAAGGGCAATGAGGTCCGCATCGCCGGAGTCAAGGTCGGCGAGGTCACGGGGCTTTCGCTCGACGGCCGGGTCGTCCTGGTCAAGTTCCGGGTCAAGGACGTCGATCTGGGCGATCAGACGACCGCCGCGGTCAAGGTCAAGACGATGCTCGGTCAGAAGTACCTGTCGATCGATCCGATGGGCCGAAAAGACCTCGATGGTGCCATCCCGTTGGCCAACACCACGACGCCCTACGACGTCAACGCCGCCTTCTCGGATCTCGCGACAACGGTTGAGGAGATCGACACCGACAAGATGGAGCAGAGCTTCGAGGTGCTCAGCGAGGCGTTCAAGGACACCCCCGAATCGGTTCGAACCCTGGTCTCAGGGCTCACTGACCTGTCGCGGACGATCTCGAGCCGCGATGAAGAATTGGCGTCGCTGTTGGAGTCGACGACTAAGGTCAGCGGAACCCTCAAGGACCGCAATGCCGAGTTCGCCAAGATCATCAACGACGGCAGTTCGCTGCTCGGCGAGCTCGAGCAGCGCCGTGATGCGGTGCACAAGATGTTGACCGGCACATCGCAGCTCAGCCTCGCGCTCACCGGAATCGTCAAGGACAACGAGGATCAGCTCAGGCCGGCCCTCGCCAAGCTCGACAAGGTCTCGGCGATCCTCAGCCGCAACCAGGACAACCTCGATGCTTCGCTGAAGAAGCTCGGTCCGTACTACCGGGTCCTCGCCTCGGCGACCGGCAACGGCCGGTGGGTCGACTCCTATATATGCGGCTTCTTCGATGCCAATCAGAATCCGGTGTTGGAGAACGACGTCGAACGCAACTGTGATCCTTCCAAGGGAGGCGGACGATGAGTCGCCGCACGATGATCCGATATGCACTGGTCGCAGCAGTCCTGGTCGCCGGCTTTGTCGGCTACCGGGCGGCCTCCGGTGGCGGCACTGAGTTCAAGGCCAAGTTCGAGGCCACGATCGGCCTGTACCCCGGCTCAGAGGTCCAGGTGCTGGGCGTTCGCGTGGGCACCGTCACGGCAGTCGAGCCCACGGGCGACAGCGTCACGGTGTCGATGCGGCTCAACAAGGGCGAGAACATCGCGGCCGACACCAATGCGGTGATCGTGGCGCCGACGATGGTCAGTGACCGGTTCGTCCAGCTCACCGAGCCCTATGTCGGCGGTGAGAAGCTCAAGGCCGGCGCGGTACTCGCTACCGAGCGCACGGCTGTCCCGGTCGAGATCGATGACCTGTACTCCAGCCTGATCGATGCGAGCGAGAAGCTCGGCCCCAATGGCGCCAATAAGAACGGTGCGTTGTCGGATCTGCTCGAGGTCGCCGCCAAGAACCTGGACGGCCAAGGCGCGGATATCAACAAGATGATTGCCGAATTCGGCAAGGCGACCGGAACGTTGTCCGACACCGGCGACGACTTCTTCGCCACTTTGGCGAACTTCAAGGAGTTCAACGACATGCTCGTGACCAACGACCGCGGGGTCGCCAACGTCAATCGGCAGTTCGCGGCGGTGACCGACTACCTCGCCGAGGACCGCCAGGACCTGGCGGAGGCCGTCGCCAACTTGGGTGACGCCTTGTCGATCGTCGACGATTTCATCGACGACAACCGCGGCAACCTCAAGACCAGCGTCGAGAACCTGCTTGGTCCGACCCAGGTACTGGTCAAGCAGAAGGACTCGCTGGAGGAGGCGGTACGCACGATCCCGTTGGTGCTGCAGAACTACCTCAAGGCCTACAACCCCAAGACCAATACGCTCGACGGTCGCGGCAACCTCAACGAGGTCAGCATCTGGGCCAATGACGGGCTGAGTGCCCAGACGTCCAAGAAGGCGCCCCCGGTGCTGTTGCCCGGAGTGGGAGGCAACGAATGAGGGGCCTGAAGATCGCAGTCGTGTCAGGTGCGGCGGCACTGACACTGAGTGGTTGCGGGATGCTCAGCGGAGGGGTCTACGACACCCCGCTGCCCGGTGGAGCCGACATCGGCTCGAATCCGATGTCGATCGAGGCCGACTTCGAAGACGTCCTCGACCTGGTACCCCAATCCAGCGTCAAGGTCGACAATGTCGCTGTCGGCAGAGTCGACCGGATCAAGCTCAACTCCGACGGCCACAGCGCCCGGGTCAAGCTCAAGATCAACGGGGACGTCAAACTTCCGGCCGGCACCACGGCGCGGTTGCAGCAGACCTCTCTCTTGGGTGAGAAATATGTTGCCCTCGTCCGGCCGACCACCCCCGTTGCCGGCGCCCCGGTCAAGACTGGGGCCAAGCTGGGGCTCGCCGAGACCGGCCAGGCCGCGCAGGTCGAGCAGGTGCTCGGAGCACTCTCATTGGTTCTCAACGGTGGTGGCATCGGACAGTTCCAGGAGATATCGCGAGAACTGCAGAAGATCTCCGACGGGCGTCCTGAGCAGATCAAGGGCTTCCTGAATGAGATGGATACCTTCGTGTCCGGCCTCGACGACCGTAAGGTCGCGATCACGTCTGCACTCGACGGCCTGAACGAACTGTCGAAGACACTCGACAACGACAAGGCCAAGATCGCCAAGGTGCTCGACGGCCTCAGCCCCGGCATGAAGGTCATGGTCGAGCAGCGCAAGCAGTTCGTCTCGATGCTGACGGCGCTCGACAAACTGTCAGACGTCACGGTCGACACACTCGACAAGGCCCAGGAAGACATCATCGCCGACTTCGAGTCGCTGGAGCCGATCCTGCAACAGCTGGCTAAAGCCGGATCCGATCTGCCGAACTCCCTGGAGATCTTGTTGACGTACCCGTTCCCCGACTCGGTGCTCGGCACCATCAAGGGCGACTATCTCAACGTCTTCATCGACACGAACTTCCGGACCGTGCCGGGGAACTGCGCGGCCATCGGCTGCGCATGGCCCCAGGTGGGCGGTTCCGCTGCTGGAACAGGCGCGTCGTACAAGCCCAAGTCGGGCAAGCCGGCGCCACCGACGTTGCTGCCGCCGACCAGTTCGCCGATGCCCGGAGCGACCGAACCGACCATCACGGTGCCCACCCCGTCACCGAGTGCCTCGGAGACGCCGTCCACGCCCGATCCCACCGAGACGACGCCCACTCCCAGCCCGGATCCCACAACTCCGTCGGCGAGCGACTCGCCCACGTCGGACGCGAGCCGTGAGAACAAGGACGGTGACAACTGATGTTGACCCGAAGCATCAAGACCAAACTCATTGCGTTCGCCATCATCGGAGCGCTTGCCACCTTGTATCTCGGCGTGAAGTACGTCGGCGTCAACGTGTTCGGCGGCGGATACATGGTCACCGTCTCGCTGCCTGAGGCCGGTGGAACATTCGCCAATGGCGAAGTCACCTACCGCGGGGTGCCGGTCGGCCGTATCAAAGAGCTGACCCCGACCAAGGACGGGATGACCGCGCGCCTGCACATCGAATCCGGTGCGCCCGATATCCCGGCCGACGTGACAGTACGAGTCGCGAACCGATCGGCGATCGGCGAACAGTACATCGATCTGCGCGGCACCTCGGCCAGCACCAAACTGCTCGCCGACGGCGATCATCTGGTCGGCACGACCGACTCGCTCCCGCCGCCGATCGACGCGGTCCTGCGTACGGGACGCGATTTCGCCAAGTCGGTGCCAGAGGAATCACTCCGCACGGTCATCGACGAGAGCTACGAGTGGTTCCGTGGCTCACATGACGATCTGGTCCGGCTGTTGGATACGTCCAAGGAGTTCGCTGAGACCGCTGACAAGAACTTCTTGATCACCCAAGGTTTGATCAAGAACTCCTCGACGGTGCTCAGCACCCAGCAGGAGTCGGCGCAGAGCATCAAGAGTTTCAGCAGCGATCTGAGTCTGCTGGCCGCGACGTTGGCGGACTCCGATGCGGATCTGCGGACCCTGATCACGAACTCACCGGCCGCAGCACGGTCGTTGGGTCGTCTGTTTGACGAAGTCGGCACCCCACTGGGTGTGCTGATGAGCAATCTTGTGTCGACGGCTCAGGTCTTCGGCACGAATGCTGCCGGTGTCGAGGATGCGTTGATCCGCATTCCCGAGGCACTCAGCATTGGCTGGGCGATCAACACCTCCAAGGGGGTGAATCTCGGGCTCGCCCAGACATACTTCGATCCACTCCCATGCACGAGTGGATATGGCGGGACCACGGTACGGCCGGGTCTGCAGACCGCCGACGGAAAGCCGTTCAACCGTGCGGCAGGCTGCACATTGAAGCCGTCGAGTGGGGTCAATGTCCGTGGTCCCAACAGCGTGCCAAAATCAGCGTCGAAGTCGTCGTCTGGTCGGGCATCGCGTAGCGGGGCTCCGGCGGCGGCGAAGATCACCGTCCCGACCACCCTTGGGGACCTCATGGGTGGCGCCGAATGAGTACCGATCAGATCGAGGTCACGATGCCAGACGAGTTGACGATCACCGAGCCCGAATCCCCGCCGCGTCGCGCATGGCTGCCGTGGGCTCTGCTCGGGCTGGCGCTCGTCGTGGCGGTCTCGGGACTCTTCGCCTGGCGCAGTGCCGCAGGTGACGACGCGATTGCCATGGCCAAGACACGCGACACCGTGCTGATCACGGCTACCCAGCACATCTCGACGCTCAACTCCCTCGACTATCGCAAGGTCGACGAGGGGCTCAAGGGCTGGGCGGCAGTCACGACCGGCACGCTGCACGATCAACTCGCAGCAGTCGACAAAGAGAACCGTGCGCTGCTGGCGGACCAGAAGAAGATCTCGGTCGGCAAGGTCATCGATTCGGCTGTGGTCAGCTTGGAAGACACCACGGCCACCGTCATCGCCGCGGTCGAGATCACCGTGACCGACGACGCCAAAAAGGGTTCAGAGCCGACGGTGAAACGCAATCGATTCAGCGCTGACCTGGTCAAGGTCAAAGGGAAATGGAAGTTGGAGAACTTGCAGCAGGTAGCGGTGAACCTTTCATGACGATGGTGCGCAATACGTGGCGAGTCGCCCTGGCCGGACTTCTGGTCGCGGTCGGACTGTTCGGCTGGTGGATGGCTCACGATCTGACGTCCACCTCGGCGGCCAAGAACCTCGCTCTGACCGATGCCGCGGCGACCTCGCGGGTGCAGTCGGAGGTTTCGCGGGCTCTCACCAGCGTGCTGAGCTACGACTACGCCAATCCGGCGCTGGCCGAAACGGCAGCACGCGAGATGCTCACGGGCAATGCCGGCAAGGAGTACAAGACACTGCTGACCTCACTGGAAAAACGTGCTCCGGGGCAGAAGTTGGTCTTGACTGCGGTCATCCAGTCGGTCGGGGTCAAGAATCTGACCGACAAGGAAGCCAGCCTGCTGGTCTTCCTCGATCAGTCGAGCCAGCGTGCCGAGGACGGCGAGGCGAGCTACTCGGCCGCTCAGCTGTCGGTCAAGGCCAAGAAGGTCGGCAAGACCTGGAAAATCTCTGGGCTGACACCGCTCTAAAACACTGCGTTTCTGGACAACATGTCCACACTTTGAGACCGTCGTCTCGCTGAGTGAGCTACTGGCCAACTAGGGTTGGGCTTTCACTTCTCTGAGCAAGGACGATCCCGTTGTTCCAGAAGATCCTGGTCGCCAACCGTGGCGAAATTGCAATTCGAGCTATCCGTGCCGCCCACGAACTGGGCGTCGAAACAGTAGCGGTCTTCCCATACGAGGACCGTGGTTCCGAGCACCGAGTACGCGCCGACGAGGCGTATCAAATCGGTGAACGGGGCCACCCGGTGCGGGCCTACCTCGACCCACAGGCCATCGTCGCGGCTGCCGTCGCCGCGGGCGCAGATGCCGTCTACCCCGGCTACGGCTTCTTGTCGGAGAACCCAGACCTTGCGGAGGAGTGCCACGCTGCGGGAATCACGTTCATCGGTCCGCCCAAGGAAGTTCTGGAGCTGACCGGCAACAAGGCATCGGCGATCGCTGCGGCCAAGGCTGCCGGCGTCCCGACGTTGAAGTCGGTCGAACCGTCAGCTGACGTCGACCAGTTGGTGGCCGATTCCGAGGTTCTGACGTATCCGCTGTTCGTCAAAGCTGTTGCCGGCGGTGGCGGTCGTGGAATGCGCCGGGTCGACGATCCGGCCAAGCTGCGCGAGTCGATCGAAGCCGCGATGCGTGAAGCCGATGGCGCGTTCGGTGATCCGACCTGCTTCATCGAAGAAGCAGTCGTGGACGCCCGGCACATCGAGGTACAGATCTTGGCCGACTCGGCCGGGTCTGTGGTCCACCTACATGAACGTGACTGTTCGGTGCAGCGACGCCACCAGAAGGTCGTCGAGATCGCCCCAGCACCGCACCTGCCCGATGAGATCCGCGAGTCGATGTGCGCCGACGCGGTCAAGTTCGCCACATCGATCAACTACTCGTGCGCGGGCACTGTCGAGTTCCTGCTGGGTGCCGATGGGCGCTATGTCTTCATCGAGATGAATCCCCGTATTCAGGTCGAGCACACCGTGACCGAAGAGGTCACCAACGTCGACCTGGTGCAGGCCCAGATGCGGATCGCCGGCGGGGAGACCCTGTCTGACCTCGGACTCGCGGTCCAAGATGAGATCAGGGCCCGCGGATTCGCACTGCAATGTCGCATCACGACCGAGGATCCGACCAACGGCTTCCGGCCGGACACCGGCACCATCACGTCCTACCGCTCGCCGGGCGGGCCGGGTGTCCGGCTCGACGGCGGCACGACGTTCACCGGTGCGGTCGTCAGCGCGCACTTCGACTCGCTGCTGTCGAAGCTGACCTGCCGTGGCCGTAACTTCGAAGAGACCGTGACCCGCGCCGAGCGCGCACTGTCGGAGTTCCATGTCGGCGGGGTCTCGACCAATGTGCCGTTCCTGAAGGGGCTGCTGGCCAACGCCGACTTCCGGGCCGGTCACGTCACGACGTCCTTCATCGAACAGCACCCCGAGCTGTTGAACGCCCATGGTGCTTCGGATCCGGCCGGCAAGATCTTGTCGTGGCTGGCAGACGTGACGGTCAACAAGCCGAATGGCGGATCGCCGACCAGCATCGACCCGGTCTCCAAGCTGCCCAAGATCGACCTGTCCGCGCCGGCTCCTGCAGGTTCGCGCCAGCGGCTGCTCGAACTCGGACCTGAAGGCTTCGCCGCAGCTCTGCGCCAAAGCGAGACGGTCGGCGTCACCGACACGACATTCCGCGATGCGCACCAGTCGCTGCTCGCTACACGGGTGCGTACCCGTGATCTCGTACAGGTCGCGCCGTACGTCGCCCGGATGACGCCGCAGCTGCTGTCGATCGAGGCTTGGGGCGGCGCGACATACGACGTGGCATTGCGGTTCTTGAAGGAAGATCCGTGGGACCGGCTCGCGGCAATGCGTCAGGCAGCTCCCAATATCTGCCTACAGATGCTGCTGCGGGGACGCAATACGGTCGGTTACACGCCATATCCGACCGAGGTCACCGATGCGTTCGTGGCCGAGGCGGCTGCGACCGGAATCGACATCTTCCGTATCTTCGACGCGCTCAACGACGTCGACCAGATGCGTCCGGCCATCGAAGCCGTCAGGGCGACCGGAACCGCCGTAGCCGAGGTGGCACTGTGCTACACCGGTGATCTGTCGAATCCGGCCGAGAAGCTGTACACGCTCGACTATTACCTCGAACTCGCCGACCGGATCGTCGATGCCGGCGCGCACATCTTGGCGATCAAGGACATGGCCGGTCTGTTGCGGGCTCCGGCTGCGCGGACGCTCGTCATGGCCTTGCGTGAGCGCTTCGACCTGCCGGTGCATCTGCACACCCACGACACTGCTGGCGGTCAGATGGCGACCTTGGTTGCATCGATCGTCGCTGGTGTCGATGCAGTCGATGTGGCTTCGGCGGCATTGGCCGGCACCACGTCGCAGCCGTCGATGTCGGGGTTGGTCGCGGCGACCAACTATGCGGCCCGCACGACGGGGCTCGATATCGATGCGGTCAACGCTCTTGAGCCCTACTGGGAGGCGACGCGACGACTGTATGCCCCGTTCGAGTCGGGTCTGCCGGCGCCGACCGGGCGGGTCTACCGGCACGAGATTCCCGGTGGGCAGCTGTCGAACCTTCGCCAGCAGGCCATTGCGCTGGGACTGGGCGAGAAGTTCGAGCAGATCGAGGACATGTACGCCGCGGCGAACGACATCCTCGGCAATGTCGTCAAGGTGACCCCTTCGTCCAAAGTCGTGGGTGACCTGGCGTTGCATCTGGTCGCGGTCGGTGCCGATCCGGCTGCGTTCGCCGACGATCCGGCCTCCTTCGACATCCCCGAGTCGGTCATCGGATTCCTGTCCGGTGAGTTGGGCGATCCGCCCGGCGGTTGGCCCGAGCCGTTCCGCAGCAAGGCCCTGCAGGGTCGAACCGCCAAGAACGGCGTGACCGAGTTGTCGCCGGACGATATCGCGGGTCTTGAGTCCGACCGCCGACAGACGCTCAATCGGTTGCTGTTCCCAGGGCCGACCAAGGAGTTCGAAGCGGCTCGCGCAGAGTTCGGCGATCTGACATCTGTTCCGACCGAAGCGTTTCTCTATGGCCTGAAACAGGATGTCGAGACCGAGGTCGAGGTTGCGGAGGGGCAACTGCTGCTGTTCGGCGTCGAGGCCATCGGCGATGCCGACGAGCGCGGAATGCGCAATGTTCTCGGCACGATCAACGGTCAGTTGCGTCCCACCGAAGTGCGGGATCGTGCAGTCGATTCCAAGGTCACCGCCGCGGAGAAGGCTGAGCCCGGCAATCCGCTGCAGGTCGCGGTACCGTTCGCAGGTGTCGTCCACGCTCTGGTGGCTGAAGGCGACACCGTGGAGGCCGGTCAGACGGTTGCGACGATCGAGGCCATGAAGATGGAAGCCTCGATCACCGTGCCGAACGCCGGAACCGTAGCCCGTCTGGTCATCAGCAAGACCCAGCAAGCAGAAGGTGGCGACCTGTTGCTCGTCCTGGCCTGACACCGATTCCTTCCGGGCGGTGACCTGGCGGCGTATGTCTTCGATGGAATGCGCTCCACGTCATCGCCCGGGGATACCGGAGCTGTGTCAGGATGGACCAAAAGGGGCCACATATGACGCAGGAACTTCCAGTCAGGCAGGCTTCGAGCACGCCTTACGTCAGTCACTTCACCGAACTCATGCAGACCGTGCGGGAGGCCGGACTGCTTGAGCGGCGTCACGTCTACTACTGGCTGCAGATCGGCGTGCATGTCGCGGCGTTCTTCGGGATCTGGGTGGGCTTCTTCCTGCTCGGCAACTCGTGGTTCCAGCTGATCCTGGCCGCTGCGCTCGGTGTCATCGTGACCCAGTTCGGCTTCCTTGGCCACGACGCGGCGCACCGCCAAATGTTCACGTCGGCCAAATGGAATGAATGGACTGCCCGCATCCTGGCCGGAGCATTCGCCGGATTGAGCTTCGCGTGGTGGCGGCGCAAGCACAATATGCACCACAAGGGGCCGAACCTGGAAGGCTATGACCCCGATATCGGCCCCGGTGCGATCGCCTTTACCCCCGGCATCGTGGCCGAGCGGACGACAGGATTCGCCGGTTGGTTCGTCAAACGTCAGGGCTGGCTGTTCTTCCCGCTGCTGACACTCGAAGGCTTGAATCTGCACGCCGAGAGCATCCGTGCGGCCCGCGACAAGACCTCGAATCAGCCGTGGCGACGCACCGAGTTGTTCCTCGTCGTGAGTCGCCTGACGGTGTACGTCGTGATCCTGCTGGCCTTCTTGCCGCTGGGCAAGGCGTTGGCATTCTTCGCGCTGCAGATGGCGGTGTTCGGCTTCTGTCTGGGCGCATCCTTCGCCCCCGCCCATAAGGGAATGCCGATCATCCCGCCGGAGATGAAGCTCGACTTCCTGCGCCGCCAGGTCATGGTGTCGCGCAATGTGCGGGGAAATCCGGTGGTCGACTGGGCGATGGGCGGTCTGAACTATCAGATCGAGCATCACCTGTTCCCGAACATGCCGCGCTGCAACTTGCGCAAGGCCCAGCCGTACGTCAAAGAACACTGCGAGCGCGAGGGAATCGACTATATGGAGGTCGGCCTGTTCACCTCGTACGCGATCGTCATCGACTATCTCAACAATGTCGGTATCAGGGCGCGGGATCCGTTCGACTGTCCGCTGGCTGCCCAACTCCGCGGCTAACAACGCTCGCGAGTCACTTACTCACCGACGGCGAGTCACTGGGTCACACCTCAGCGACTCGCCGTCGGTAATTTGGTGACTCGCGACCGGTAATTTGGTGACTCGCGAGCATTGGGGCTATTTGACGAGGACTCCGCCGTCGATGGGCAGGGCCACGCCCGTGATGTAGCGGGCCTCTTCGGAGGCCAGGAACAGCACGGCATTGCTGACGTCGATCGACTCGACCCACGGGATCGGGTACAAGATGCTGTCACCCGAAGCTTGAGCGAAGTCCTCCTTGGTCGGATTCTCCAGGTCAGGGCTGAACAGCTTGTACATATCGTCGTGCTGGACCATCGGTGTGTCGACCTGGGTCGGATTGACGGTGTTGACCCGGATATGGTGCTCGGCGAGCTCCTGGGCCAGCGTCTTCATGAGTCCGACGACACCATGCTTGGCCGAGACGTAGTGGCCGACACCGCCATATGAACGAAGGCCGGCAACCGATGAAGTGAGAATGATCGATCCGCCAGTGCCCTGAGCGATGAGGTGTGGGATCGCAGCCTTGGCAGTACGCCACACCCCGCTGAGATTGATGTCGATCATCTGCGCCCAGGTCTCCTCCGAGAGCTCATCGACGGCGCCAAACGACAAGATCCCGGCATTGGCCGAGACAATGTCGACATGGCCGAACTTCTCGACCCCGGCCTCGAGGGCGATGCGCAACGAGTCGAAGTCCCTGACGTCGGCGTGCGCCGAGTAGATGCGCCGCCCAGTTGCTTCGACCTGCCTGATCGTCTCAGCCAGGTCTTCCTCGGTCGCCATCGGATACGTCACGGTGTCGATGTCCTTCAGCGCATCGACCGCGATGATGTCGGCGCCCTCTTCGGCGAGCCGCACCGCGTGGCTGCGTCCCTGTCCGCGAGCCGCCCCGGTGATGAATGCGACTTTGCCTTCAACTCGACCTGTCATGGTGTGTGTCCTCCTCGGGTGTGACGGCCACATGCGTGGCCGCAGTCCTACTTGATCAGCACGCCGGCATCGACCGGCAGTGCGACACCTGTGATGTATCTGGACTCGTCGGAGAGCAGAAACAACACGGAATTGCTGACGTCCCGAGACTCCACCCACGGTATGGGAAGAGCGTTCATTGCTTGCGAGATCGGGGCGAAATTCTCGCGAGTGGGATTCTCGATATCGGGGCAGAACAGTCGATACATCGGATCGTTCATGATCATCGGAGTGTCGACCTGGGTCGGATTGACGGTGTTGACCCGGACGTGGTGCTCGGCGAGCTCTTGCGCCAGGGTCTTCATCAACCCGTTGATGCCGTGCTTGGCAGCGGTGTAGTGCGCGATGTTGGCGTACCCCTTGAGACCTGCCGCTGAACTCGTCAGGACGATCGATCCGCCAGTCGCCTGTCGAACGAGGTGCGGGACTGCGGCCTTGACGGTGCGCCAGGTGCCACCGAGGTTGATGTCGACCACGGTGTGCCACTGCTCCTCGGTGATCTCATGTGTCGGTGCCGGGGAGTTGATGCCCACGTTGGCGCACACCCCGTCGAGCCGACCGAGCTCGGCGATGCCCTCCGTCAGCGCGTCGTCAAGTGAGGTGAAGTCGCGGACGTCAGCGGTGCGCGTGACGATGCGACGCCCCAACGTCTGGACGAGGCGCGCGGTCTCGTCCAGGTCGCTCTTGGTCGCGAGCGGATACGGCACTTCCGCGATGTCCTCGCAGAGATCGACCGCGATGATGTCGGCGCCCTCTTCGGCGAGCCGCACCGCGTGGCTGCGTCCCTGTCCGCGGGCCGCGCCAGTGACGAACACGACCTTGCCTTGCATGCGTCCGGTCATTTGATGACCCCGTATCGCCTGCGGTCGATAGTCAGGGCCACCGCCGCGATCACGACAGCACCCTTCACGATCAGTTGGGTGTAAGGATCGACTGAGGTGATGTCCATGCCGGAGCTCAGCAGAACGATGACGAGTGCGCCGAGGATCGTGCGGTGCGGCCCGCCGACGCCACCCGACAGCGCGGTCCCTCCGACGACGATCGCGGCGATCGAATTGAGCAGGCTCGCATCGGCACCCATCGGAACGCCTGTGCTGGCCTGCCCCGTGAAGATGATGCCCGCGATTGCGGCAACCGCACCGGCCAGCGCGAAGACCGCGAGTTTGATCATGCGCACGCGGACGCCGCTGAGCGCCGCAGCCCGTTCGTTGCCGCCGACCGCGTACATGTGCCGACCGAATGGGGTCGCGAACGCGACGACGGTGGCGATCGCGGTCAAGACAATCGCGATCAACGCGCCGTTGGGGATACCGGGAACCGTGGAGTCGTTGACCAGCTTTTGCAGCAGCCCCGACTGGTACGACACGGGGCCGCCATTGGAGATCGAATTCGAGATTCCGTTGAGGATTGACATCATGCCGAGCGTCACAAGGAAGGACGGAACCTTGAGCCAAGTGGTGATGATGCCGTTGACGAGGCCAACCAAGGCACCGATGCCGATGACCATGACGATCGCAAGGACTCCGCCGAAGTCATCGATCCAGGTCGCAATCAGAATTCCGGCCAGGGTCGCATTGGCCGCGACCGACAAGTCGATGCCGCCGATCAGGATCACGAACGTGCCGGCGAGCGCGACGACTGTCAGGAACGCCATCTGACGCAGGATGTTCTGCGCAGAGTCGGTTGAAACGAAGGATGAGGTCTGCGCCTGAAAGTAGATGATCAATGCGATGACTGCGACGATCGGCACCAGGACGTTGCGGTGCTGATCGATGCGTGCGAGTAAGGAGTCGCCTCCCCGCGATGGTGGGGACGCTGGCGGCCGTGATGATGGCGGCTGGGGCGTCAGTACGTTCTGGGTCACAGTTTCCTCACATCATGTGCTTGATGACGTCGACCTCGGTCGGCTTGGCATGGGTGGGTGAGCTCAGCTCGGCGGTCACGGTGCCGTCCTTCATGACGACGATGCGGTCGGACATGCCGATGAGCTCCTCGAGCGACTCTCCGCACAGCAGGACGCCGATGCCGGAGGCCGCCATGGTGCGGATCAAGGCGTAGATCTCTTCACGGGTTCCGACGTCGATGCCTCGGGTCGGATCGTTGAGCACGAGGACCCGACACGGTCGGCCCTGCCACCGGGCGAAGACGGCCTTCTGCTGATTTCCGCCACTGAGCTCACCGATCGGGGTGCCCAGATTCGCAGCCTTGATCTGCAGACGTCCGGCGAGCTCCTGGGTGCGCTGTCGTTCCTCACCGAGGCGCAGGAGTCGAGTAGCGCGGTTCTGGATCAGATCGAGGAATCCGATCGAGATGTTCGACCGGACCGACGTCGTCACGAACAGCGAGTCGTGAACCCTTTCCGGAGGGACGAAGAGTACGCCTTCCTGGACAGCCCTCGGCACGCTCCAATGGTGATGACGTTTGCCGTCGAGCCAGACCTCGCCGTGGTTGAAGTGCTCGGCGCCGGCGACGGCGGCCGCGACGGACGACTTGCCCGATCCGATGACGCCTGCCAGTCCGACGATCTCTCCTGGCCTGATCTGCAGGTCGACGTCGCGGAACTCGCCGACCAGTGTTGCCGACCGCAGCTCGATGATCGGTACGTCAGACGATGCGCCTCGCTGCTCGTCCTCGCGGTAGTAGTCGGTGCTCCGTTCGGTGCCCACCATGAGCTCGTGCAGGTGTTCGGCGGAGATGCCCTGATTGGGGAGTGTCTCGATCGCGCGACCGTCGCGCAGCACGAGCAGCCGGGTGCTGATGCGCAGCACGTCCCCCAGGATGTGCGAGACGAAGATGAACGAGACCCGATCTCGCCAGCGTTCGACCAGCGAGAACAGGATTTCGACCTCGCTCTCGGTCAGTGCGCTCGTGGGTTCGTCCAGCAGGATCACCGGCGCGGCGTCGCTGGACTGACTCCGCGAGAACGCCTTGGCGATCTCGACGAGTTGACGTTGCGGGTATGTCAGATCGACTACGACCTGGTCAGGCTCGACATCCTCGATGTGCAGCTCGTGAAGCAGAGTGCGGGCCGCCTCACGTAGTCGGCTCCGGCGGCCGGGACCGCGTCCGCCGACCGCTGTCTCGCGGCCGAGGAAGATGTTCTCGTAGACCCGCAACGAATCGACCAAAGCCTGTTCCTGCACGACGACCGCGATACCGAGCGCGCTCAATGCTCGTGGATCGCCTAACGGAACCGCTTGCCCCCGCACGCGCATGGTGCCCGTGTCAGGTCGGACAGTTCCGCTGAGCACCCCGATCAGGGTCGACTTGCCCGCTCCGTTCTCTCCGATGAGACCCAGAACCTCTCCTGGGCGCACGTCCAAGGAGACATCGCGCAGCGCGTGCACGGGGCCGTAGCTCTTGGAGACATTGGCGAGCTCGATCGTTGACGAAGAGTTCATGGCCTAGGCGACGAGATCGCTCTTGAACTCGAATAGCGGCCCGGTCTTGAAGGCTGCGTCATACGTCGAGCGGACGCCTGCGATGTCGGCCGTGTCCCAGGCGGCATTGAGTTTGTACTGCGTCTCGGGAACCCCGGCGTAGTACTCCTTGGGATCGATCGGATTGAGGACTGTCTGCGGATCCCACGAGTCAGGATTGAGCGCCTTGCTCATCTTGGACCAGTCGAAGGGCAACTCCTTCTTGTAGATGGAGCTGAGCACCTTCGAGGCCGAATCGGGATTGACGAGCAGTGCGCCCTGGCCGAGGAAGGTCTCTGGCAGCGAGAACTTGACGCCGTTGAGAGCATCGAACGTCGTGACGCCGAGGAGCCCGGCAGTAAGACCGCCGATCGTCGCGCTGGTCAGATATTGCTTGCCGTCGGCGATGTACTCGACGTTTTGCTGGTTGCCGTCGAAGCCGACCACGATCTTGTCCTTAATGCCCTGGGCGCCGAGTGCCGCGATGACGCCAGCAGCTTCGGAGTCGTTCTGGGCGAAGACTCCGACGAAGTCCTTGACCTTGGGCAGAATGTTCGTGAACGACTTGCGGGCGTCCTCCGACGTCCAGTTTCCAGGCGACGCCGTGACGATCGTGATGTTGGGGTAGTCCTTGAGCGTCTGGTTGAGGCCGGCTGTCCGCTGATCGTCGGCCGAGGAGCCCTTGGCGCCGGGTACATGGATGATCGTGCCTTCGCCGCCGACCTTGTCGAACAGGGCCTTGGCTGTGGCGGCGGCGATCTTGGTCGACTGCGGCGTGATGAAGCGGACCCACTTGTCGGCGTCTGCCGGGGTGTACCACGGGGGTGCGGTGTAGGAGCTCGCGTAGAGAATTCCGGCGGCCTGTGCGGCCTTCGTGACGGCCGCGGCCTGAGCTTCAGTGGCAGGTGTCCCGAAGATCGACTTGCCACCGGCGGCCTTGACGTTGCCGACCTGGCCCAGAGCGGTGTTGACGTTGCCCTGATCTTCGAGCGAAGCCATGTCGACCCCGAGTGCCTGCATCGCCTGCTTGCCGCCGTCGTTGAACGCAACGAAGAAGTCATTCGACAATGTCGTGACCTGGCACCACGTTTTCTCGCGGACCTTGCCGGCCGCGGCACCGGCGGTCTTGGTTCCCGTGCTGGGGCCGCTGCTGCTGCCACCGCACGCGCTGAGTCCTACCGCGATACCTGCCGCGCCGGCGACGGCGAGGAACGACCGTCGCGACACGGGATTCGGGAAGTGTCCGTTCCGCGCATAGTCGACGATCTTCGATTCGTTTGAAGCCATGATCTGATTCCTTCGTGCAGTGGCCGGAGGGCCGGAGTGGGGGGATCGCCGCGGGGTCGGCAACCGTGTCGGCGGCTTTCAGGAGGTGGGCGCGTCCGCTGCCAGGTGCTGGACGAACCAGCGGGTGGCGTGTTCTGCGGCGGCCGCGAGCTTGCTGCGGTCGCTGTACAGCGTCATGTGGGATGTGTGGGGGAGGACGACAAGTTCCTTCTTGGCAGAAGGGATCGCGTTGTAGCTCTCGATCTCCAGATCCCACAGCGTCAGGTCATCGCCCTCGGCCACGATCATGAGCGAGGGGGTGTCGTAGATGCGATCGACGAAGTAGTTGACGTCGTAGTTGAGCAGCAGGTCGACCGATTCCATCGTGCTGAGGTTCTGGTACAGCGGCGCCTCGGTGGCTTGCAGCTGGGCGAACGTCGTCTTGGTCTCGGGGAAGGGCCACGCCGACAGCTCGTTCTCGGGATCTTCCGAGGAGTGTGGCAGATAGGTCCGCTTCGACGGATCGTCGTAACGCAGCTGACGGTCTTCGAGGATCGCGGCCCAAAGGCGGCGGTAGCCCAGCGTCCCGTGAATGCGGCGCATGTTGCGGTAGCCGTCAACCACCGGGATCTGGCTCACGATGGCCTTGACTCGCGGGTCGGTCGCGGCGAGCACCAGGACGTGCCCTCCGGAGTAGGAGATGCCCCAGGCGCCGAGCCGATCGGCGTCGATGCCGTCGGTGCGCTCCAGGAAGCTCAGCGCATTGCGGTAGTCGACGATCTGGGCGGTGGGATCGAGGTGCTGGCGCGGTTCGCCGTCGGAGACGCCGAGATTGCGGTAGTCGAACACGAGCGCGGCGATCCCGGCTTGCGCGAATGTCTCGGCGTAGTACGGCATCACGAGTTCGCGGACGTAGCACCATCCACCTGCCAGGACGACGGCAGGAACGTCGTGACCGGCGCTACCTTCCGGGCGGTAGAGCCAGCCGCGGACCGTCGTCCCGTCGCTGGTGAACTCAACTTCTTCTCGGCGCATCTACGCCTCCTCGTGATGGGGGTCACACTTACTGTCAAGTGATACTGGACACTAGATCGAGGGGTGTCGTCAAGTGTTACTGGACAAATTTTTGTAAAGTGTCACTGGACACTCTGGCGAGAGGGCGGCTACTGTCCCACATGTCAAGCGTTGGATTCGACGTCGAAAACGAGAGGGGGCGCCCTGAATGGACACCGATGAGCTGGCCGATGCCTATCGCCGGATGTGCCTCATCCGACGCATGGAGGAACGCGTCTCCACGCTGTATGCGCAGGACGTCATCCCGGGCTTCGTGCACACGTCGATCGGCCAGGAGGCCTGCGCCGTCGGTGCCCTGCTCCATGCGCGAGACTCCGATGTCATCACGTCGACCCACCGCGGTCACGGACATGTCTTGGCCAAGGGACTCGAGCCACGCAAGATGCTGGCAGAGCTCATGGGCAAGGAGACCGGCGCTTGCCGGGGGCGAGGCGGATCGATGCACGTCGCAGATCCTGAGCTCGGAATCTTCGGCGCGAATGGCATTGTCGGTGCCGGAATCCCGATCGCGGTCGGTGCTGCGCATGCCGCGCGTGATCGAGGTGACGGTGACGCCGTCATCTGCTTCTTCGGCGACGGCGCCATCGCGACCGGGGCGTTTCACGAGGCGGTCAACCTCGCGGCACTGTGGCGGCTGCCGATCGTGTTCTTCTGCGAGAACAATGGCTTCTCGGAGTTCTCGCGGGCTGAGGATCAACACCCCGTTCCGATCACGCAACGCGCCCTTGCCTACGGAATCGAGGTAGCCGAGCTCGATGGCGGAGACGTTGAAGCAGTCGCCGCCGGTATGCAGGATGTGCTGAAGCGAGTACGTGCAGGGGAGGGGCCGATCCTGGTCGAGGCATCGACGGTTCGGGTGCACGGCCACTATGAGGGAGACCAGCAGCGGTACCGTGATGCGACTGAGATGGCAGTAGATGTCGCCGCCGCAGATCCGTTGAGGCTGACACGTGCCCGCTTGGTGGGGCGCGGACTCTCCGAAGCAGATCTTGTCGCGATTGAGCACGAAGCCGTAGCGACGGTAGACGACGCCGAACAGTTCGCCCGGAGCTCGGCCGAGCCAGCGTCGGAGACGGCGATGGACTTTGTCTACGCACCACGCCGCGACGTGGTCGAACCGGCCGCGCCGACAGAAGATCAGCCTGTTCTGTCACAGTCGAAAATTATCCGTAAGGCTCTTGGAGATGCGCTTGATCATGACCCGTCGGTGTTCCTCGCCGGGATCGACGTGGCCGGCGGAAATGTGTTCGGGCTGACGCGGGGTCTCGCCGGGGAGCATCCTGGTCGTGTCCTCGACACCCCGATCTCGGAGACCGCGATCATGGGCCTGGGCGTCGGTGCGGCGATGGCGGGTCTGCGCCCCGTCGTTGAGCTGATGTACCTCGATTTCCTCGGCGTATGCCTCGACCAGCTCATGAACCAGGCCGCCAAGCTGCGGCTCATGACCGGCGGGGCGGTAACCGTCCCGATGGTCGTGCGCACGCAGTTCGGTTCGGGACGTTCATCGGGCAGTCAGCATTCGCAGAGCCTCGAAGCCATCCTGGCGCACATCCCGGGCCTGACGGTCGTCATGCCGAGTTCCGGAACAGACGCCTACGGTCTGTTGCGCAGCGCGATCGAGGATGACAATCCGGTCGTGTTCATCGAGCACCGGCTGTTGTACGAGCAGAAGTCCCGTGTGCCCGATGAGTCATTCCGGTTGCCGATCGGCAAGGCCAAGATCGTGAGAGCCGGCACCGACGCAACAATCGTGGCCTGGTCGCGCATGGTCACACACGCAGTTCAGGCCGCCGAGACCTTGCAGGCCTCGGGCATCAGCGTCGAGGTCATCGACCTGCGGACAATCGTCCCCCTGGATCGCGAGACGGTTCTGGAATCATTCGCCCGCACCAACCGCATGGTCATCGCCCAGGAGGCAGTCACTGACTTCGGCGTCGGGGCAGAGATCGCCGCGCTGGCCGTCGGCAGCGGATTCTGGTCGCTGGACGCACCGGTCGTCCGGGTCGGAGCCAGCTACTCGCCAGCGCCGTACGCGCCGGTGCTCGAGCGGGAGTGGGAAGCAGGCCCGGCCGAGATCATTGCTGCGGTCCACGAGGTCATGGCGTGTTGAGCGCGACCCGGCCGCACACCCTGGCATCGGAGATCGTTGACGGAACGCTGCCGCAGCGACTTCGGGCGTCCGCTGAACGGATGCCAGATGCCGAGGCGGTCGTCGACGACCAGGTCAGACTGACATACCGCGAGCTGTTGGACCACTCGTCCGCCTTCGCGTCGGTTCTTCGGGCGGGCGGTCTCGCACCTGGAAATGTCGTGCTGATCCAATTGCCGAACTGGTGGGAGACAGTCGTCGCGGTATGGGGTACGTGGCTCGCCGGCGGCGTGGTTCTGCCCGTCGTGCCGATCTACCGCGCCCACGAACTGACGTTCATCATTCGTGAGGTTGATCCAGCCGTCCTCATCGCACCCATGACCTATCGGGGCTATGACCATGCGGCAGAACTGCTCAATCTCGCGGGCGGGCGGCGGGTTGTCGGGGTGCGGATGGACCAGGACGTCGACGGAGTCGAACGATTCGAATCGATGCTCGAAGCGCGGCKGGGCGAACCCGACGCCCAGCCGGCCCCTGATGATGTCGCCCTGGTGCTATACACCTCGGGGACCACCTCGGCGCCGAAAGGCGCTCTGCACAGCCACCGAACGTTGCTGGCCGAGAGTCTCAGCATCCGCGAGACCTGCCGATTGTTGGCTGCCGACCGGATCTTCATGCCGTCGCCGCTCAGCCACATCACCGGACTTTCGTACGGCATCGTCCTGCCGGCCGATCTCGGGGCGGCGGCGGTATTGCTGGAGCGGTGGGATCCCGTCGCCGCCGTCGAAGTCATTGAGGCCGAACGCTGCACGTTCACGGTCAGCGCGACTCCCTTTCTGCGCGGTCTGGCCGACACCTATGCGCAGCGGACACCGTCACACTCTGCTCTCCTGACATTCGTCTGTGGTGGGGCCGACATTCCGCCCGAACTCGTTCGCCGGGCTCACGCGACGATGGATACGGCCGTCGTCAGAACCTACGGCTCCACCGAGATGCCGACCGTCGCGATGGCGGACCCCTTCGGTGATCTCTACGCTGCCGCCGAAGAAGAAGGTCCAGTGATCGGCCCCAACGAGATGCTCGTGCGAGCCGATGCCGATGGTCTCGACGAATTGTTGGTCCGAGGACCTGAGCTGTTCTTGGGCTACGTCGATGCGGCGCTCAACGAGGCGAGCTTCACCGACGACGGTTTCTTCCGTACGGGGGATGCGGCCGCGATCTCCGGAGGAACCTTGCGGATCCTCGGGCGTATCAAGGACATCATCAACCGCGGTGGTGAGAAGTACAGTGCGGCCGAGGTGGAGTGGGCGTTGTTGGCACATCCTGCCGTGGCCGAGGTGGCGATCATCGGGATGCCCGATGAGATCTTGGGCGAACGTGCGTGCGCGTTCGTGGTTCCAACAGGCGTTGTCGAACCCACTCTCGACGGGCTGCGGGAGCATCTGCTGGCAGCCGGATTTGCGGTCCAGAAGAGCCCTGAGCGATTGGAGATCGTGCGGGAGCTACCGCGAACGGCCAGTGGCAAGGTCCAGAAATTTCGGCTTCGTGAACAGCTAGGCTGGGCGAGGTTGCCTACCGAACGGGAGTTGCGCGCATGACAGCACGCGGGGGAAAGGCATCGGGAGACAACGGCAAGGGGGGCCTCGGCGCGACCGTCGGTCAGAACGTTCGGGCCGAGCGCGAACGGCTGGGCATCTCGGTGCGCGAGCTCGCTCGGCGGTTGGGCGTCTCTGCCTCGTTCTTGTCGCAGTTCGAGCTGGGGCAGAGCAAGGCGGCCGTCAACACGCTGTTTGCGATCGCGTCAGAGCTGAACCTGTCGCTGGACGAGCTGCTCGGCAGCAGTGTCGACACCGCGCGAGATGGCTCGATCGTCGAACCGCAGACTCCTGCGGCTGACAACAAGGCGGAGCTGGCGGTGCTCGCGGAGTACCTCACATTGCAGAGCGGCGTCCGCTGGAAGCGGCTGGCCGATACGCCCGCCGACCATCACGTCCAGTTCTTGTTGACCGAGTACGACCCGGGATCTGACTCTGCCCCCGGCGCCTCGCCGCAACGTCACGTTGGCGATGACTACGGCTACGTGCTCGAAGGTCAGCTGACGGTCGAGGTCGACGGTGCCGAGCAGACCTTGGGTGCCGGCGAGGCGATCCACCTGCGCGGCGACGTGCCCCACCGTCTTCGCAACACCTCCGACCAGCTCGTGCGAGCGATATGGTTCGTCGTCAGCTGACTCCCGGCGCTCGCGAGTCACTGCGTTACGTGCGGCGAGTCACTGGGGCGTACCCCGTTGACTCGCCGCACGTAATTTGCTGACTCCCCAGTGGTAATCGAGTGACTCGCGAGGGTTAGGGGGCGAGTTTGGCGGCTTCGGCGCTGTCGATGTATTCGTCGAGTCGCGTGATTCTTCCCTCGGAGTTCACAGTGATGACGGCGCAGGCGTGCAGGGCGACTTCTTCGCCTGTCGAGACCCGGGTGCCGCGCAGGACGTGCTGCTGGACCGCACCGCCGTCGAACACCGAGATCCGGCGCTCGGTGTAACGCCGGTCGGAGACCCAGCGGCTCATGCCGACAAGCAGCTTGGCGTTCTGCTCGACGGTCTGTTCGCGGTTGTCGTGGTTGTGCCAGATCACCGCGTCGGGGGTGTAGATCTCGAACAGGTCGGACGGATCTCCGGCCTCGGCCGCGGCGATGATGCGGTCGAGCAGGACGACGTGGGGATGGGTGGACGTGGGCTGGGTCATGGGATCCTCCGGTGATTGAGTCAGTTCGAACGGACGAGAGCTTCTTGTGCGACATGGCCGAGCGCCGTGCCGTCGACATCGAAGACGGCGGCCTCGATGAGGGCCCGGCCTTCGTGCGCCATGGGAGTTGTGTGCTCGAACAACATCCACTCGTCGGCGCGGATATCGCCACGGAACCACAGGCTGTGGTCCAAGGAGACGGCATTCCAACGGCTGGCCAGGCTGCGCTCGTGGCCGGTGGTGTGGCCATGCGGAGTGACGGCGGTCGACATCAGCATGAGGTCGCTGGCGTAGGCGAGCGCTGCTCGGTGCACGATCGGGTCGTCGGGCAATGGTTCGACGACCCTCATCCAGCTGGCGTTCGGGGGAGCCGCGGAGTGTGGCACCGGCTCAGTCGCGTCGGGCGCGAGCCGTACCTCGACCGACGCGAAATCGTCCCAGTACTCGCCGAGCCCGCCGTCGTCTGCCGCGACGTCGAGCAGATCGCGGCAGTCGTCGGGTGCGGGATGGGCCGGCGCGGCGCGGCTGTGCGACAGACCATCAGCTGCGACTGCGCACGAGATCGTGCTCCGGCACAGCAGACGATCTTCTTGCCAGGCGCCGACCTCGCGCGTCGCCATGGTGCGTCCGTCCCGCAGCCGGTTGACCCGATAGGTCACCGGGATACCTGAGCGGCCTGGCCGCAGGAAGGTGGTGTGGCTGGAATGGACGAGCTTGTCCTGCACGCTCGCGCCGGCGGCGATGATGGACTGGCCGACGAGCTGTCCGCCGAACAGTTGCGGGAGCCTGACCCCGTCGGTGGGTCCGATCCAGGTGTCGTCATCGGAGCGCTCGAGCGTGAACAGTTCAGTCAGACTCGATGTGGCTTGCATCAGCTGCTCGCGGCTGACTTGTTGCGGCGCGGCGGCAGCGGGAAGAAGCCGCTGGTGCTCGCGACGTACGCGTCGTACGCCTCGCCCTTGCTGCGACGCATACCGCGTTCGAGGACTGCCTTACCGCTGAAGCTGGTCAGCAGCTTGGTCATGACGATCGGCGAGACGATGGCGACGAGACCCCACGGGGCGCCGAGCGCCAGCAGGAACAGGCCGACCCAGACGCAGGCGTCACCGAAGTAGTTGGGGTGACGGGTCCAGCCCCACAGCCCTTGATCCATGACCTTGCCGGCATTGGCCGGATCGGCTTTGAAGCGGGCGAGCTGCCAGTCGCCGACGGCCTCGAACAGGAAGCCGATGAGCCAGATCGCGATGCCGATCGAGCCGATGATGCCGATGGCTTCGTTCTGGTACATCGCGAACTGCACGGGCAGCGAGATCAGGACGATCAGCGCGCCCTGCATGCCGTAGATGCGGCGGATCAGGAACGGGATGAGCGGCTGGTCCTTGCGCTGACGCATCATCGACGTATAACGCTTGTCCTGACCGTGGCCGGCGTTGCGCTTGCCGATGTAGGCGCCGAGCCGCAGACCCCAGATTGCGGTCAGCACGAGGACGACCAGGCGTCGGGTGTCGTCGCCGGGCCCTCCCGACGACATGAAATACGAGACGACCGCCGCGACGACAAATCCCGGCCCCCAGAAGATGTCGATGATCGACTGATTCTCGATCCGTATCGCGACGGCCATGATGATGCCGATGAACACGATGGTGGCGCCGATGACGGCGAGCAGATTGAGGGCGAGATCGCCCCACGGGATGTCGTTCATGAGTGGCTTTCTGGTGAAGGGGTGAGATTGGTTTCGAGACGCCCTCGTTCCTCGGGCTCCTCAACCAACACAGTGAGGATCAGGCGAGTTCGGACGCGAAGTCCAAGAAGCCCTCGTGGGCGTTGGTGTAGGTGTGCTGCTGTCCGCTGCGGCTCTTGTCGATCAGCCCGGCGAGTTCGGCCGGGTCGAGGGCGCCGGAGTTGTCATACGTGACGGTTCCGCTTTCGATCGCGTCGGCGACTCGCAGACCGTTGGAACCGGCGACGATGACCTGACCGTTGATCGTCGAAGCCGGATCGGCCAGTGCGCTGACGATGGGGGCGACCGCTTCGGGACGTAGCTCGTCGGCGTAGTCGGCGTCCATGCCGTCCTCGGTCATCTGGGTCGTTGCGTACGGCAGGATCACATTGGTCAATACGCCCTTGCTCGCGCCTTCGGCCGCGATGGAGCGCCCCATCGCGATGACCGCACCCTTGCTCGTGGCATAGGCCGAGACGGTCGGGAATCCGTGCAGACCCGATGTCGACGCGACCAGGATGATGCGGCCGCGTCCGGCTTCGCGCATGACCCGCATTGCGGCGGAAGCGACGAGCGCGGTGCCGGTCACGTTGATGTCGATGAGCTTGGTGAAGTCGTCGACGTCGAGCTTGTGGAACATCTGTGGGCCGGTGATCGCGGCGCTCGTGATGAGGATGTCGAGGCGTCCCCAGTTGTCGAGCGCGGCCTTGACTAGGGCGTCGGCGGTCGGAAGGTCGGCGACGTCACCGTAGTCGGCGACCGCTCGTCCACCGGCGGCGATGATCTCGTCGACGACGTAGTCGGCTGCGCTGCGACCGTCGGCATCGACGACTCGGTTGCGGTTGTTGACCACGATTGCGGCGCCTTGGGACGCCAGGTGCAGTGCGAAGGCGCGGCCGAGACCCTTGCCTCCACCGGTGACAATGGCGACCTGGCCGTCCAGAGGGCGTGTCATGCGGAGATCCTTTCGACGAGGACGGCGACGCCGAGCCCAGCGGCACCACTGACTGCGGCAACGCCGTAGCGTCCGCCGCGGCGTTCGAGCTCTTCGACGCAGCTGCCGACGAGGATCGCGCCGGTGGCGCCGAAGGCGTGCCCCATCGCCATGGTTCCGCCGTTGGGGTTCATCCGGTCGGGGCCGACGTCGAGGTCTCGCCGGAACCGCAGGCACAGGGCCGAGAACGCCTCGGCGAACTCGAAGACGTCGATGTCAGCGGGCGTCAGTCCGGCGCGGGCGATGACCTGCTCGACGGCGCTCTGTCCGGCAGTCAGCATCACGACCGGGTTGACCGAGGTCGACGCCGATCCGATGATGCGGGCGCGCGGTGCGATCCCGGCGCGCTCGGCGGCTTCGGCGGAGCCGACCAGAAGCAGCGCGGACGCGTCGGCCATCGCGGGGGAGGTGCCCACGGTGTGCAGGTGTTGGATCTCGGAGACTTCGGAGTGGACGCCCATCTCCTTCAAGGCGCCGAGTGCGATGGCGTCCTGGCCCGAAGAGCCGAGTTCGGCGAATGCGGACGGCAATTGGGCGAGCCCTTCCAGCGTCGTGCCGGGGCGGACGAGCTCGTCGTGGTCGAGACCGGGGCTATCGCCCTTGGCCGGGACGGGCACGAGCGAGCGGGTGAAGGCGCCGTCGGTGCGGGCCTTGGCTGCTTTGAGCTGGGTCTCAAGCCCGTAGGCGTCGAGCTTTTCGCGGCTCATGTCTTCGATCGTCGCGTTGAGGTCGGCGGCGATGCCCATGTGCACCGAGCCGATCGTGCGGATGATGTCGGCGTCTGCCCAGAGCGGACCTTTGTCGGCGAACATCGGCACGCGCGAGACGCTTTCGACCCCACCGGCGACGGCGAGTTGTAAGTCACCGCCACGGATGCGGGCCGCAGTCTGCCCGACGGCGTCGACGCCCGACGCGCAGAACCGGTTGAGCGTGTAGCCGGGAACGCTGTCGCCCCAGCCGGCCAGGAGCGCTGCGGTCCGGGCGATATTGCTGCCCTGTTCGCCTACCTGGGATGCCGAGCCGATCGCGATGTCGTCGATCTGTTCGACGTCGAGGGCATTGCGCTCGACGAGAGCTTGCTGCAGGTGCACGACCAGGTCGAGGGCCGAGTGGGCGTGCAGGCCGCCCTTGGGGCTCGCCTTGCCGCGGGGGGTCCGGACGTAGTCCAGGACGAAGGCTTCAGACATCGCTTCCTCATAACTGGCTGATTCAACTGGTGGAGATACTCTGTTAGTTGTAGTACGGTTGCCGCACATTGGCAAGCCCCGACGTGAGTGATGAAGAGGAGAGCGCGATGAGCGAGAACATCTGGGTCCTTGGTGGCTACCAGAGCGACTTCGCCCGCAACCTGACTCGTGAGGGCAAGGATTTCGCCGACCTCACCGCAGAAGTCGTCGACCACACACTCGAAGCCGCGTCGATCGGCGGAGCCTCGATCGGCGTTGTCCACGTCGCGAATGCCTTCGGCCAGTTGTTCACCGGACAGGGGCAGCTCGGCGCGATGCCGGCGACCGTCCGGCCCGATCTTTGGGGCACTCCGTCGTCCCGGCATGAGGCCGCCTGCGCATCCGGCAGCATCGCGGTGCTGGCTGCGATGGCAGATCTGAAGGCGGGGAACTACGACAGCGCTCTGGTCGTCGGGATCGAGTTGGAGAAGACCGTCAACGGCGACGCCGCTGCGGGGCACCTCGGAGCGGCCGCCTGGGTCGGCCATGAGGGCCAGGACGCGAAGTTCATGTGGCCGTACATGTTCAGCGAGGTCGCCGATGAGTACGACTCGCGCTACGGCATCGACGAGGTCCACCTGCGTGCCATCGCCCAGATCAATTTCGCCAACGCCAAGCGCAATCCCAACGCGCAGACCCGAGGCTGGGACGTTCCCGATCTGGTCGCCGGCGCCGGTCGTGACGACGCCACCAACCCGGTCATCGAGGGCAGGGTGCGCCGGTTCGACTGCAGCCAGGTGACCGACGGCGGCGCCGGTGTGGTGCTCGTCAACGACACGTACCTGCGCAACAACCCCGGCGTCAACGCCACTCCCCTCGCCCAGGTGCTGGGCTGGGGCCACCGAACCGTCGGGCTCGGCCTCGCGCAGAAGCTCGACCGCGATGCCGACAATCCCTACGTCCTCCCACACCTGCGCGATGCGGTCAACGACGCTTTCGATCGGGCCGGCGTCACGCTCGACGCTCTCGACGGCTTGGAGACGCACGACTGCTTCACCCCGAGCGAGTACGTCGCGATCGACCACATCGGCCTGACCGGCCCGGGGGAGTCGTGGAAGGCGATCGAGAACGGCGAGATCGAGATGGGCGGACGCCTGCCGATCAACCCCAGCGGCGGCCTGATCGGCGGCGGTCACCCCGTCGGCGCGAGCGGAGTGCGCATGCTGCTCGATGCCAGCAAGCAGGTCAGCGGCTCCGCCGGCGACTACCAGGTCGAAGGCGCGAAGACCTTCGGCACCCTCAATTTCGGCGGCAGCACCGCGACGACCGTCAGTCTCGTCGTCGGCTCGGCCGTCGCGTAACACCAACTGAGCAAGGAGCATCACGATGGACGTTGAAGTTGTCGGTCGAATCCTGTCCACCCTTCCTGCGGACGACGATCACCCCTACCGCTCCGGTCCGTGGCAGCCGCAGACCACGGAGTGGAAGGCCGATGACCTCGAGATCGTCGAGGGCGAGATTCCCGCGGACCTCGACGGCGTGTACCTGCGCAACACCGAGAATCCCGTCCACCCCTCGCTGAAGAACTACCACCCGTTCGACGGCGACGGCATGATCCACGTCGTCGGATTCCGCGACGGCAAGGCGTTCTACCGCAACCGGATGATCCGTACCGACGGCTTCGTTGCCGAGCAGGAAGCCGGTCAGGCATTGTGGGCGGGCCTTGCCGAACGTCCGTCGAGTGCGATCGCCGAAGGCGGTTGGGGTGCGCGCCGCCGGATGAAGGATGCGTCGAGCACCGACGTCGTGGTCCACCGGGGCGTCGCGCTGACGAGCTTCTACCAGTGCGGTGACCTGTATCGCGTCGATCCGATGTCGGCCGAGACGATGGGCAAGGAGTCGTGGAACGGCAAGTTTCCGTTCGAGTGGGGCGTCTCGGCGCACCCCAAGGTCGACGACCGCACCGGCGAAATGCTGTTCTTCAACTACAGCAAGGAAGCGCCGTACATGCACTACGGCGTCGTCGACGAGAACAACGATCTGTCGCACTACATCGACGTCCCACTGCCCGGTCCGCGGCTGCCGCACGACATGGCGTTCACCGAGAACTACGCGATTCTCAACGACTGTCCGCTGTACTGGGACGAGGAGGCGCTCAAGAAGGATGCGCACATCGCCCGGTTCCACCCCGAGACGCCGACGCGGTTCGCGGTCATCCCCCGCAAGGGTCAGACCAAGGACATCACATGGTTCGAGGCCGAGTCGACGTACGTTCTGCACTTCGTCAACGCGTATGAGGACGGCGACGAGATCGTGCTCGACGGCTTCTTCCAGGGCGATCCGGAACCTGCGGACAACGGTATGGGCAACCATTGGGAACGTGCCTTCCGATTCCTTGCCCTCGACCGCATGCAGTCGCGCCTTCACCGTTGGCGGCTCAACCTCGTGACCGGCCTCGTGAAGGAGGAGAGCCTCAGCGACACCATCACCGAATTCGGCATGATGAACGGCGCGTACACCGGCGGCAAGTACCGGTATGCGTACGCCGCGACCGGCAAGCCGTCGTGGTTCCTGTTCGACGGACTCGTCAAGCACGATCTGAAGGACGGCACCGAGGAACGCATCTCGTTCGGCGACGGTGTCTATGGCAGTGAGACCGCGATGGCGCCGCGCATCGGCAGCACGGGTGAGGATGACGGCTATCTCATCACGATCACGACCGATATGAACGTCGACGCCTCATTCGCGCTGGTCTTCGACGCTGCTCGCGTGGGTGACGGTCCGGTGTGCAAGCTCAAACTGCCTGAACGGGTGTCGAGCGGCACGCACTCCACGTGGGCGCCGGGTTCGGACCTGCGTCGCTGGCAGACGTCCGACACAGCCGCGGACGCCGTCGGGCTGTAGCGATGGACGCCCCGAACCTCTCCACGGAGCTGGAGACCAAACCCACGAAGCTCGAGCCGGGCGCGACCAATGCGATCGGCCGGACGCTCGGCGTGCTCGGCGACGAGTGGACGTTGCTGATCATCCAGCAGGCATTGCAGGGTTTGGGCCGGTTCGGACAGTTCAAAAAGGCGCTGCCGATCTCGAACTCCGTGCTGACGAGCCGGTTGAATCTGCTGGTTCGTGAGGGGCTGCTGCGCCGTCACGTCTATCAAACCAATCCGCTGCGTGCCGAGTACCTCGTGACGGACCGCAGCCGCGCGCTCTGGCCGGTCATGCTGGCGATCTGGGAGTGGGAACGGCGCTGGGTCGATCAGAGTTCGACGCTGCCGACGATGCGTCATTCGCTGTGCGGCAGTGATTTTTCGCCGGTTCTCACGTGCGGGGCGTGCGAGAAGGCGGTCGAGGCCAAGGACGTCGTCGGTGATTGGGGACCGAGCGGATCGTGGGAGCGGTCGGTGCCCGAGTCGGTGACCCGGCGACGGTCGGACTCTGACCCGTCGCACTCCCTGGCCGGTCTGTTCCCCGAGACGATGCTGGTGTTCGGCAACCGGTGGGCCTCGGCGCTGCTCGGAGCTGCGTTCCGCGGGGTCACTCGCTTTTCGGACTTCGAGTCGAACCTGGGAGCGCCGCCGACTCTGGTGGCCGAGAGGCTGCGTGCCTTCGTCGCGATCGACGTGCTCGTCGCGACGCAGAACCCGCAACGTCCCGATTGGGCCGAGTATCACCTGACGGAGAAGGGGCGGGCGTTCTATCCCGTCATCGCGGCGGTTCTGCAATGGGGACAGGAATGGTTCCAGGCCCCCGAGGGCCCTGCGATGGACACCCGACATCCCGCTTGCGGTGCACCGTTCGAGGCGACATTTCGCTGCGATCAGTGTCAGGCAGTCCTGACAGGCCACGACATCACGATCGTCGATCGCGTTACTGAAGGAGATCAGAAGGAATGAGCGCCAAGACTCTCGCGGACGTGATCCGCGCCAATAATGCGGCGTGCCCCGACTCGCCAGCCATCGTCGGCGAGGGCCGGTCGGTCACGTACGGCGAGCTGTCGTCGCGCTCGGACTCCATCGCGTCAGGGCTGGTGGCCGCAGGTCTGTCGGCCGGGGACCGGGTGGCGTATCTGGCCCGTAACGCCACGGAGTATTGGGAGCTGTTCTTCGCCGCCGCCAAGGCTGGCGTCGTGATCGTGCCGCTCAACTTCCGGCTGTCGGGCCCCGAGATCGCCTGGATCCTCGATGACGCCGATCCGTCGGCGATTCTGGTCGAGGACCACCTGACGTCGCTGGTCCCGGCTGACTGGACGGGTCTGCGACTCGTCTTCTCGCAGACCGATTCACTCTCCGTGGCTGACGGCTGGACGGCGTTCGAGCCCTGGCTCGCCGAGCAGCCGGCAGTGGATCCGGGGAGGGAACTCGGTGGCGATGCGCTGTGCTCGCTGATGTACTCCTCAGGGACAACGGGACGTCCGAAGGGCGTGACCACGACCGTTGCGGGGATGCTCTGGGCGGTCGAAGCATTCGGGGCCCTATTCAATCCTTCGCCGTCATCGGTGAGCCTCGTGCCGACGCCGTACTACCACATCGCGGCCGGTGGCTGGTCGCTCATCACGCTGGCCACGGGTGGCAGGATCGTGCAGTTCACCGAGGTCACGCCGCAGAACATGCTGGGTCTTTTGGTCGGTCACAAGGCGACGCACGTCATCATGGTGCCGACCGTGATGCAACTGTTCATCACGAGTCCTGAGGCTTCGGCGGCCGACTACTCCAGCGTCGAACACGTCGTCTACGGGGGATCGCCGATCTCCGAGACGGTCATGCTCGGTGCGCAGAAGGTCTTCGGCGCGCAGCTCTCGCAGAGCTACGGCCTGACCGAGACGATCGGCGTCACGACGTTCCTGCGTCCCGAAGACCACGTGGTCGGCGAGGACAGCAAGCTGCGGTCTGCCGGCCGTGCCGTTCCGGGGCTCGAAGTCGCGATCATTGATCCCGACACCAGGGAGCTTTGCGAAACGGGGGTCGTCGGCGAGGTCGTCACCCGCGGTCCCGGCGTCACGCGCGAGTACTGGCGCAACCCCGCAGCCACGGCCGATGCCTTCTGGCCCGGTGGCTGGTTCCGCACCGGCGACGCCGGATACATGGACGCCGATGGATATGTCTTCCTCAAGGACCGCATCAAGGATCTGCTGATGTCGGGTGGCGAGAACATCTATCCCGCCGAGGTCGAGAACGCGATCATGGCGCACCCCGCCGTGCAGGAGGTCGCCGTGATCGGCGTCCCGTCGGAGAAATGGGGTGAGACGCCGCTCGCGGTGGTCGTCCCGAAGAGCGGCGAGACGATCGACGAGGCCGAGCTCATCGCGTTCACCCGTGAACGGCTCGCGCACTACAAGTGCCCGACTGCCGTCGAGGTGGTTGAACAGCTGCCCCGGAATCCCTCCGGGAAGGTTTTGAAACGAGAGCTCCGCGCCCCATGGTGGGCCGGACACGACAGGAGCATCGGATGAGCTTTACCACGATTCGCCAGGTCATCATCGGCACCGGAGACATGGAGAAGGCAAGCGCGCAGTTCCAGGAGACGTTCGGTCTGGCCGAAGGTTTCGCCGACCCGCTGCTGGAGCCCTTGGGAATCGACGACCAGACGTTCCGGGTCGGCCCCGAGGCGCACCTCGAGCTCGTGGGTGCGCTGAAGCCCGAAGCTGCGATCGCCGGCTGGGTCGCGAAGGTCGGCGGCATCGGCGGTGGCTACGGCCTGTCGATCCAGGTCGACGACCTGGCACCCTTCGTCGCCAACGCGGCCGAGCTGGGTGTCCGGACGATCGAGGATCTCGAGGTCTACGGCCACCGCATCATCCAGCTGCATCCCGGCGACCTCGGACTGCTCATTGAGCTCGACGAGATCGCCGACCCCGAGAAGTGGTTCTGGGACGATGTCGAGGCCGAGGTGCCCGCCGCTCCGCTCATCGACGAAGTGCTCGCAGTCGAGGTCAGCTCTCCCGACCCGGCCGTCCAGTCGGCCAAGTGGGGACAGCTGTTCGGCCTCGAGGTCGCGACAGTAGACGGCATCCCGTGCATCGAGCTGGGCTCGCGGACCGTGCGCTTCGTCCGGGGCGATGTCAAGATGATGACCGCGATCGACCTGGGCGTTGTCGACGGCGCTGAGATTGCCGAGCGTTCCGTCGAGATCAGCGGAGTGACGTTCAACCTGATCTGAGCTTGGTCGACAAACTACCCGTCACGCCGGGCGGCGGTGTAGTTTGAGCGTCGATCATGTCTGATCGGCAGGTCACACTTTCCAGGGGGAATTTAGATGATGTCAACAGCCCGACGCTTTCCACGGGCGCTCGCGCTCGGCTCCGCGATGACGGCTTTGGCGCTCGCCTCGGTCGTCAATGTGGCACCGGCGAACGCCTCAGGCACTGGCGCCACCTGTCCTGAGGGGCGATTCTGCCTCTACTTCAACTCGGATCTGAAAGGCGCCCGGGCCGATCTCGCGGTGACCGACGCCGCACTGACCAACGAGCTCTTCGACGACGGCCCGGTCGGTGCCAACGGTTGGAAAGTCGTCGTCAACAACAACGCGGCGTCTTACTGGAACCGCACCGGCAAGGAGTTCATCGTGTTCGATGGGCAGAAGTGCACGTACGGCGAGACCGGGATGGCTCTCGCCCTGCGGCCCGGGACCAAGGGCAGCCTGAACAGCAGCGTGAACAGCATCTACCTCAAGAACAAGGTCTCGTCGATCAAGGTTGTCGGCCCCGGCATCGCGCGGACCGGCTGCTCGACGTACCCCGACCAGTCGAAGTACTAGGCCGTGGGCAAGGTCGTCATGTACAGCTCGGTGTCGGTGGACGGATTCATCGCCGACAAGGACGACCAGCCCGGGCCCTTGTTCGACTGGTTGTCCAGCGGGGACATCCCGTTGGGCGACAGCGGAGTGCTCAACCCGTTGTGTTCGGGTCGGGCAAACGCTTCTTCGGATCGGTCGACGCGCAGCATGTGTTGGGCGATTCCGACGTGGTGATTCAGGGCGACCGCGTGCTCCACGTGTGCTATCAGGTGCGCCGTTGACGTAGGGCATCTGCCGGGCGGAAGAGATGACCTGATTCAGCGCCGGCGCCCGGGACCTATCGCGTGAACATGACGTGGGTCGTGCCGCTCTCGGCCACTTCCGTCGTGACCCTGTGGGTGAGCTCGAGGCCGCCGAGTTCGTCCCAGAATCGATGCCCTCGGCCCAGGACGATCGGCGCGATCGCGACGTGCAGGTCGTCGACCAGGCCGGCGCGCAGGAAGTCGCGCGCAGTGCTGCCGCCGCCGCCGACGCGCACGTCGAGGCCATCGGCAGATGCGACGGCCTCGGCGAGCACGTCCTCGATCGCGCCGCTGCGGAAGTGGAATGTCGTCCCACCCTGCATCGGCATCGCCGGGCGCGGGGCCGTGTGCGTGAGGACGTAGACAGGGAAACCGAACGGCGGTTCGTCGCCCCACCACCCCTTCCAGTCCGGATCGTCGGGGAAGGTGTGGAAGCCGAACATGCCCGCGCCCAGGATCTCGGCGCCGACACCGTCGAAGTACGCAGCGGCGTAGGAGTCCTCGATGCCGGTCGTGCCGTTGCCGGTGGTGTCGCCGAAGACGCGCTCCTGCATCGTGCGGGTCGCGGTGTAGGCGGCCATGAGTCTGCCCCAGTCCTGTCCCATCGGGTCTTCTGGCGACTGGCCGGCCGAGGTATAGCCGTCCAGCGAGATGTTGATGTCTACGCGAACGCGTGTCATGTCAGATTCCCTTCGAGGTGGAGCAGGTTCTAGTTGATGATCTCGCCGCGTTCATCGTCGAGGATCGCGGCCAGTCTGTCGCGCCAGGCCTGCAGCGCGTCGGGAGTCAGGCGCGTCCACTCGGTCACTTCGCCGACGACCCGGAGGGGTTCGGTGCTGCGGTAGGACCGGGTCGGGTTGCCGGGGAACTTCTTGTCGGTGACGTTCGGATCGTTCTCGAAGGCACCCGTCGGCTCGACGGAGTAGACGCGAGGGATGCCCTCGCCGGCCGCGAGCTCTGCCGCGAGGCCGGCACCATCGACCAGCGCGGTGAAGTAGATGTGGTTCATCACGATCTCGGGCCGGTAGTTCGACCGGAAGCCTGCGGTCAGGAGCTCGCCCACCTGCAGCTCGGCTTTGGTGCCGTGGAAGAACGGCCTCGCGTCCAGCACATCGCTCATCTGCTCAGCGTACGGGCACGTCAGCCCTGTTCGAGGCGGAGAGCCGTGTAGCGTCCGGGGGTGCCCAGTCCTCGCCGATCCAGTGCTCGACGGCGCAGCGCGTCGCCGCGGCCGTTGCCCGCGGCCGAGGCGGGCGAGCGGGTGTGGGCGCTCGACGTCCCGTATGGGATGCAGGTCGACGGCGCTACGTGGCATCCGGCGGTCAAGACCCATCTGTACGTCGGGCGAGCCTTACCCGTGCACCTGGTGCCGTACGCTCCGGGGCCCTACACGCTCGGTCGGTTCATCGAGAACTCCCTGAACCCCGGTGATCCGACGCCCAGCCCCGAGCCGACAAATGCTCTTGAGCCCCGGAAGATCCAGTTCGAAGCCGCCGACGCGATCGCCGAGCGTGCCGCGGCGGGTGGTCGACTGTTCCTGCTGGCCGACGAGCCCGGTGTGGGCAAGACGATCTCGGCCGTCCTCGGGGCCACGGCGGTCGGCGATCTCCGTAGCGCGCGGCGGGTGCTCGTCGTGGCCGACCGGCCCGCGGCCATCACCATCGGCCACTGGTGCCGGACGATCACGGCGTTGGGCGACGGGGGACTGGAGTGGGTCGTGATCACGTGGGACCGGCTCGAGAAGGTCAAGGACCACACGTGGGACGTGATCATCGCGGACGAGGCTCATGCGCTGCGACGCACGACGACGAAGCGGTGGAAGCTCTGGGCGACCGTCTCGGGGTATGCGCGGCCACATGACAAGGCGCCGTTCGTCATCGCGACGACTGCGACTCCCGGGCACACGCCACTCGAGCTGCCATATCTTGCTCCGGCCTATGCGCAGGTGCTCGGCGAGCCGATGCGCGAATGGGCGTCGGCGACGCAACGTGGGGCCGCGTTCGCCACGGCGCTCGAACGCCACGGCGTCGGGGTGGAGCACGGCCGCTACGGCGCGACCTGGACGACGGACCCCGCTCGACGTGCGGCGGACCTCAAGCTGGTGCGCGGCTGGCTCGCCGACGAGCGACCTCCCGCCATGCTGCACCGCGCGGCGCCGTGGGGGCCGGTGCCGATCTCAGGCATGCCGGTGACGCTCACGCCTACGGAGCGGATTGCGTACGAGGCTGAGTGGGGAGAGTTCTGTCGTGAGATGGACATGGCGCGACACGGACGCAGTGTGGCGAAGGGTCGAGCCGCGCTGCTGCGCTTCCGGCAGAAGGCCGGGCTGATCCGCGTCGACTCGACCGTCGCCTGGATCGCCCAGCAGGTCCAGGCTGAGCGTCAGGTTGCTTGCTCGGTCGAATTCGTCGCGACCGCCGCTGATCCGATCGTCGACCGGCTGCGTGAGAGCGGCATCGAGGTCGCCACGATCTATGGCCGCGACCGGTTCGATGTCGAGGCCGAGCGGCTCCGATTCCAGACTGGACAGGCGAAGGTCTGTGTCTTCACGACGGTCGCCTCGATCAGCCTGCACGCCGGGGAGACCCTCCCGGACGGTCGCCAAGCGAGCACCGAGCCGCGGGTCGGCATCTTCCACCAGGCCCGCTTCTCGGGGATCGCCGCACGACAGGTGACAGGTCGCACCCACCGCGATCACCAGGTTTCGCCGTGGCACATTGCGTATGCCGAGGGCACGGTCGAGGAGCAGGTCGGCAAGGTGATGGTGGAGCGGATCGCCGCAGCCTCCGACACGGCGGGAAGCGACACCGCCGGCCTCACGGAGCTCGCGCAGCTGCTCGGGGCCGACTGGCTGCCGACCACGACCTTGGCCGAAGACGGCGTCTGAACGGGCTTGGCCGCGACAAGGGACATCGGCACAGCGGACGATCGAGGCCTGGTCGGCGACGATACAAGGTTGGTCAGTTCGCTTATGCCAGATCGCCTTCTATCAAAGTTTAGGTCCTTAACCTTTGATGGAATGGGTCTTCTTGAAAGGAAAGATGAGTCTTTCCCAGCCGCGAGCGCAGCGTTGGAGGAGCTCCGCCTTGCGGGAATCCTGACGCAAAGTCGATCGAATGTGGCGCCAAGGCGTATGTCGCGCGCGAGGTCTTAAATCTCATCACGTTGTCCGAACGGGCGCTCGCGAGCACCCAGTTCGATACTCGGGTTTCAGCGCCGAGTAGTGGTGTTCCAGCTCATCCGCACGGTTGAACCTCCCAGCATGGGCGAGGACACCATGAGTTCGTTGCCTGGCGGGGACTGCTGTCATGTTCAATAGGCTCGTCCGAGCAATGCGGGCGTGGGCGATGATGAGGTGATCGGGTGTTCGAGGCCAGCATTCCGGTCTCACGGAGCGCGAGCGGCTAGACCGCCGAATTCAACGAGGACGACTCTGGACGTTGTTCCGCCGAACTCTGGATGTGCCCGTGGCATTGTTCCTTCATGAGACTGCCGCAAATGCTCCAGGATCCAGATGATGGACGTGCCTTGAAGGCTCTTCGCCGCTATTTCGGAACTCACGACAACCCAGAGTTCTTTACGGGCGCACGCTTCGATGCGTGGGACAGTACGGGCACGCGGTGGGCTGATCGCGACCGATTCACGGCTGATGACCTGGTGGCCGTCACCTTTCTCTCTGTGAATGTGTCGGCCGCCGCCGCTATTTCGCTCCTTGACTCTCGAGCTGGCAAGTTCGCGGAACTTCTTGCCGCTGTTGGTGACGACCGTGACTTGGTCGACGAAAGCGCGGGGTGGCGTGACGATTGGGCGGGATGGACCTTGTGGACCGAGCTTCTCAGCCTTCCTGGGGTCGGCCCGACCACAGCCAGCAAGTTGTTCGCCCGCAAGCGTCCTCGGCTGAGGCCGATCTACGACTCAGTGGTGGCGGACGTGATTGGCTCGAATCAGATCTGGGAACCTTTGCGGCTCCTCCTTGTATCTGATCCCGCCTTTCACGAGCGCCTCCTGAGACTCCGTCGCGATGCTGGGCTGACGGATCAGGTCTCCGCTCTTCGGGTGTTTGATGTCGTGACCTGGATGGAAGGGAAGTTCGGACCGAGTTAGGTGCTTTCCCCGATCGCGTACGACTTGTTCACCGCCGCTCCTGCGCGGTACAGGTGTTGGCTACTAGTATCTGTGGGACCCGTATGGGGCTTGAAGATGACGAGGTTGAGTTTGCTGAAGGTCTGGCACGCAATCCGTCCCGGGAAAGACCGCCCCACACGCAACGCCATTGCTCTCGCCGTTGCATTTGCGGTCGTGATCGGGCTCGGCTCGTTCTGGGATTTCCATCAGTCTTCGGACGGCCCCAGAGAGACGGCCACCGTGGTGGCACGGCACGAAGCGGGTCCCGCAACCTGTCCTGGAGTCGGGCGGAGACAGTGGGATCCGAAGTGGGATGTCACGTGGAGGTCAAAGAACCCGCCCGCAGGACTTCCAGCAGAGTTCGTGGTGGAGCGGGTGTGTGATGAAAACGAAGTCGGCGACACGGTCGAGATCATTCGGGTGATCAAGGACGGTCGGACGAAGGTCTATCAGGATGTGGCCCAAAACCAGCACGAAGTGCTCGAGTTGGGGGCGTGGACTTTCGTGTTTGTCTTCTTGATTGCGCTGACTGGCGGGTGGCTCCTGTTTGGACTGAGCCGTCTATGGCGTCGTGTTCGCCGTACGGAGCGCAGTTAGCCTGTGAGTTCCACCGCTCGTATGAATGCCAGCTTTGTGAAGGCGTCTCAGCTGGCTTGGACCACGAACTCTTGGTCGGCTAAACGCTCGACTCCACTTTTGCCGCCATGCGCCTTATCGCGCGTGTATTCGAATGTGAACGAGCCGATCTCCGCTACGCCCGGCTTTCTCGGACGGACGGTCAGTACGAGGAATTCGCCTTCCATCAACTCGGTGCCCCAGCGGAGGGTTGTACCTGGGGTGACCTGCCGAGACTTCAGACAGTATTCATCCAGCGTGGGTGCGTTGACGGCTCCACCGCCGCCCAGTTTCCCGTTCGGGGTGTCTCGAGGCAAGCACACCGAGACTGTCGCGACAGCATCCGAAGTGTTGCGCTGAAAATGTGCTGTCGCCGATTGAAATGTGATCGTTTCGGGATCTTCCTTCCCCTTGTACGGCGCCATGAATCCAATCTGCATTGTCGATGACTTGACCGGCACAGGATCGGAAACGATGCCGAAGCCGCCCATACGTGGACCAAGCACTTGCGCCTGTCCGCCATGTTTGTCGCTCAAACGCCAGAGGACGGTTGCAGCGATCACGGCAGCGACGGTCAGTGCGGCGAGGAGCGCAACCCATCTGCGTATCGGTCGGTGCGAGGTGGCAGGAGCGGCAGTGGTTGTCACCCGAACAGTATGCCGATATGCGTGAGATTGGGTCCGTGGTTCTGCGAGAACCGCGCCAGCAAACCGGCTTAGTTAGGCATCATCGTGCAGGCGGGCATACCGTGGGCATGTCCCGTCCCACGAGCACCTCGAGGCTGATCACCGTGACGCGCTTGGCACCAGAGACGGTCGTGCTGCACCGTCATGAACTGTCCTACGTCGACAGCGGCTCCGGCCCGGCTGTGCTCTTCATCCACGGCATCCTCGGCTCGCAGCGGCAGTGGGAGCATCTGATCGACGCGATGGACGACGACCACCGTGTGGTCATGCCCGACCTCTTCGGCCACGGCAAGTCAGCCAAGCCGTTCGGCGACTACTCGCTCAGCGCCCACGCCGCCGCGATGCGGGACCTGCTCGACCATCTCGGGATCGAACGGGTCACCGTGGTCGGACACTCGCTCGGCGGCGGGATTGCGATGCAGTTCTTCTACCTCTTCCCGGAGAGGGTCGAGCGTCTCGTCCTGGTCTCCAGCGGAGGGCTGGGTCGTGAGGTCAACCTCGTGCTGCGCTCGGCGACGTTGCCCGGCGCCGCGCAGGTGCTCAGCGTCGTCGCCTCCGCGCCCGTGCTCTCGCGCGTCGAGGCGCTCGGTCGGGGTGCGTCGAAGATCGGGTGGAGGCCGGGTGCGGACGTGGGCGCGATCTGGCGCGGGTTCAGCTCACTCGGCGACCGGGAGAGTCGCCGGGCCTTCCTCGCCACGACCCGTGCCGTCATCGATATCGGCGGGCAGAGCATCAGTGCCCACGACCACCTGCAGGACGCGCTTCCCGTGCCGACCATGATCGTGTGGGGGTCGAAGGACCGGATGATCCCGGCCTCGCACGCGCTGAGCGTCGAGAAGGAGCTGCCCGACTGTCGTGTCGAGATCTTCGACGGTGCGGGCCACTTCCCGCACCTGGACGACCCTGACCGTTTCGCGCGGGTGCTCCGCGAGTTCATCGCGGACGACGGGCCGCGCCGGCAGTCGGCGCCGGACGTCGACTGACCGGTGCGGTGATCGTCGGCATTCTGCTGCATCTGGCTTCATCGTCCCGGCTCGGTTCCTCTCGGGTCTGAATGTTCAGAGGCCCTTCTTGCCGGTCGCCCAGTAGGGCTTGGTGGTCACGGATCGGCGGTCCAGGATCCCATTGGCGATCAGGGCTCGGCGCTGTAGCTGGATGGATCCGGCGTGCCCGAGGAGGAGAGCGCCGTCGATGCCGGCGAGGTCGTCTTGTACCAAGGCTTCGTCGAGCCACCTCTGCGTTGCCGTTCCCGGTGTGGTGTCGGCGGGGAGCAACTCGTAGGTGGGCCAGTGTTCGCGGAGAGGGGCAACCGACTCCGGGGGGACTTCCAGCACCACACGCGGTGCCCGGCTTGCCTCGGCGTAGGCCTCGAAGGTGCCGAGCGACGATCCGTCCCCGAGCAGGAGCGGGCGGTCACCGTGGACACGCAAGGGCCGGTGCTTGGCGGCGACAAGAGTGACCACTCTGCCTGGCCGCAGTTGATGCATCCAGGCGGTGCCTGGTCCGTTGGCGTCGAGGGCGACAAGGACGCGGATGCGGTCTGGTTCGAGAACGCGGTAGGCGGTGTAGCGCCGCGCCTCCGTGGTTGTAGCCATAATCTGCAACTCGTGACCGGGCTTCCAGCCTCCCGATGGCGCTTCGACGTGGAACTCGATGTCGAGAAAACCGGGGGCGGGCTCAGCGACGTGGAAGACCCGGGCGGGATAGCCGCCCAGTCTCTCGGCGAGCCTGGCAACCAGGGTGGGAAATGTGGGCATGGATCCTCCCTTTCAAAGCCTCTGGGTCGCGGAATGCTCCGAGTCGGTCTCGGCCAGGGCGGGAATGACAGCAGACGCCTCCGGATAGGTCTCCAGGGCGAGGGTGACCTCGACCTCGATCAGCGCTTCGGCTGCGAAGAGTGCGTGCACGCCGACCAGAGTGCTTGCCGGGGGTTCGGCGTCGCTGTTGCGCAGCGGACCGACGATGTCGTGGAGCAGCGCAGCGGAGTAGTCCACGACGTAGATGGTCTCTTTCACTATGGCGTCTCGTCGGAGAGCCAAGGCATGGAGAGCAGTGTCGATGTTGCGCGCGATCTGCTCTGCCTGTTCTCGGTGACTCCCAAGTCCGACCCAGGTGCCGTCGGGGCGCTGGGCGACCTGCCCGGAGAGGAAGGCGAGAGGACCTGTCACCTGGACGATCTGGCTGATGAAGCCCGGGGCTCCGTGAAGCCCCGTGGGATTCAGGCGCTGGATGCTCATCGACCGGCGTCTGCGCTGGTTGCGTCGGCACTGGCGCCGGTCAGCGTGTACCCATCCGGGCGGACGATGATCGACCCGACAGCGGGCAGGTCGCCGACGTCGAGGCGCGCCGCCTGCACGTCGAGGAGCGGGACCCGGTCGAGGGAAGCGGGCATCGGGACCGCCTGGTGGCCCGGCACGGTCACCCGGATGAACTGTCCTTCTGCCAGCGCGTGATGCAGCGTCGATCCGTCCGCGAGCGGCAGGGCCGGGACACGTATGCCGGCCAGAGATGCTGGTTCCGCGTCCGCGACCAGCGGGTGCGGGTAGGACACCGAGAATCCGGATACCTCGCCAGCCATGGCACGGTTGGCTTCGGGAACAGCGAGCAAACCGCTGACGACATCGCGCAGGTACCTGTTCGCCGGGCCGAAGTCCGACGCGAGCTGGTATTGCGCGACGGTGTTGGCGAACAGGCGTTCCCCGACGGGTCGCCGCTCGCTCTCATAGGTCTCGAGAAGGTTCTCCGGGACTCGACCGGCCGCGACCAGAGCGAGCTTCCAGCCCAGGTTCATTGCATCCTGCACTCCCACATTCAGGCCCTGGCCGCCCATGGGCGCGTGTATATGCGCGGCGTCTCCTGCCAGGAGCAGCCGGCCGCTGCGGTAGGAGGAAGCCAGCCGCGTCTCGTTGGTGAAGCGGGTCAGCCACGAGGCATCCCGCGCGCCGAAGTCACTGCCCGTGGTCCGTCGCAACGACTCCCTCAGTTCCTCGAGCGTGAGGGGCTCGTTCTGGGGCACGTGCTTGCGAGTGGTGTCGAGAACGATGACCCGGGAGTGCACGCCGTCACCGGAGGGGATGATGTTCGCTCCACCGAGCTCGTTCTGCCCTCCACCGAGGGGAGCGCCAGCGGGAAGGTCCAGAACGACGTCGCCCATTGCGATGGACTCCGTGGCCGCCAGACCCGGGAAGTCCATGCCTGCCGTGCGACGAACGATGCTCCGCGCACCATCCGAGCCGACCACCCAGCGGGAGAAGATCACGGAGCCGTCCTCAAGAGTAAGGTCGACCTGGTCCCCTCGGTCCTCGATCCCGACGACGACCGCTCCACGGCGCACGTCGACGCCGACGCCAATCGCGTGCTCCTCGAGGATCGCCTCGGTCCGGGACTGCGGGATGAACAACGTGAACGGATACGGCGAATCGAATCCTGTGAAGTCGAGCCGAGTATCGAGGCTCGCGAAATGCCACGTCGGGATCGGCCGACCCACCTCCAGGAAGCGCGACGAGAGCGCCCGCAACCCGAAGGTCTCCAGCGTCCGGCCATGGATCGTCAGCGCACGCGACTGTCGTACACGCTCGACCCGACGCTCCAATAGGACGACGCTCGCCCCGCCCAGTCGTGCTTCCGCCGCCAGCCACAGACCTACCGGGCCACCTCCGACAACGACGATATCCACAACATCCGATGTTTCCTTAACACTGTTAGTCACATTCGCAATGCTTGCCTAACACTGTTAGATTGTCAAGGAGGAGGTATGGGATGAAACGCCGTCAGATTGTCGAGGAAGCCGTCGCTCTGCTCGACGAGGCAGGGTATGAGGGGGTGACGATGCGCGTCCTGGCGACGCGGCTGCAGGTGAGCGCTCCCTCGTTGTACTGGCACTTTCCGTCCAAGCAGGAGCTATGGGAGGACGTCGCCGACGAGCTCGTCGAGGGCGTGGCAGCCCGGTCCGCCGACGAGACCAACTCGGACGAGCGACTCCTCGCGCTGCTCGCCGACTTCAGAGCCGCGCTGCTGCGACACCGAGATGGAGGGCGCGTGTTCGCCGGCACCTTCACACTCGGGTCGCACATGCTCGACCTCAGCGAGACAGCGACTTCGCTCTTGCGTGAGGCAGGCATCCCCGAGCCCGGAGACGCGCTCGACGCATGGTTCAACCTGGTCCGCTTCACTATCGGATCGGTCATCGAGCAGCAAGCCACCGCCGATCAACTCGACAACCTGACATCTCGGCGCGCCGCCTTCGACAACGCCACAACCGCACGACCAGCACTGCGCGCCGCAGCAGACCGGCTCTTCGCGCCCAACGAGGACCGACGTTTCCATGAGGGTGTCCGCCATCTCATCGCAGGTGCGAAGGGCCCCTCACCGCAGCCCTCTCCCTGATGGCGTACTGGATACATCTAGCTGCTGCAGCCAATTAAGAGCGCGGCCCCAGGCGCCGGAGGTTCAGTCGTCAGGCCAGGTCGACAGTGGGGATGGCGGCGACGGCGGTGCGGGCGATGGCGAGGACCTCGTCGGTCGAGCCGCCGTCGCGGGCGCAGCCCGACATGCCACGCATGATGGCCAAGAGGAACGACGCCAGCTCGTCGGGCTGAACGGTGGCGGGGAGGTCGCCGTCCGCGACACCTCGCGCGATGCGGTCGGTGAGCTTGCCGTGCAAGGCCTCACGCTGCGCGGTGAGACGGGGTTCAGTCAGCAACAGGCAGCCGAGCGGTGTGTCGTTGGCGGTGTGTGCGCGGGCGGTGCCCTCGAGCATCTGGGTGATGGCCTCGCGGACGGTCGGTTCAGCCATCGCACGGTCGACGCCCTCGCACGTCCGGCGGAAGTACAGGTCGGAGGCCTCGTTGAAAAGGCTGTCCTTGTCGCCGAACGCCGCATAGAGGCTCGGGGGGGTCACGCCCATCGCGCTCGTCAGCATCGCGATGGAGGTCTCGTCGTAGCCGGTGCGCCAGAACTGCTCGACGGCCGCCGCCAGCGCGGTGTCGCGGTCGAAGCTTCTCGGTCTTCCTGCCATGGGACCAGCATAACGTAGTGATCGTTATGGAATGTGGTACGTTGAAGATCTAATCCATAGTGATCGTTACAGAAAGAGATTCCCATGCAGTTGAACAACGCCGTCGTGCTAGTGACCGGAGCCAACCGAGGGATCGGTGCGGAGTTCGTCGCTCAGCTCAAGCAGCGCGGAGCGTCCAAGATCTACGCGGCCTCGCGCGACGGCGCCATTGACGTGGACGGTGTCGAGCCCATCAAGCTCGACATCACCGACCCCGCGCAGATCCACGCTGCAGCGGCCGCGGCAAGCGATGTGCAGGTGCTGATCAACAATGCAGGGATCTCGACCGGCACGTCGGTCGTCTCCGGCGACGTGGCCGACATCCGTCGCGAGATGGACACCAACTTCTTCGGTCCGCTGCTCATGACGCAGGCATTCGCCCCCATCCTCAAGGCCAACGGGGGAGGTGCCATCGTCAACGTCGTCTCGGCGCTGTCGTGGTTCACCCTCCCGAGCGCCGGCGCCTACGCCGCGTCCAAGGCGGCTGCGTGGAGCCTCACCGACAGCACGCGGCTTGAGCTCGCCGACCAGGGCATCCAGGTCGTCGGCGTGCACATGGGTCTGGTCGACACCGACATGACTGCGGGCACCGATGCCCCGAAGATCTCGCCCGTGTCCCTGGCCGCGGCTGGTCTCGACGCGATCGAGTCGGGCGCCGACGAGGTGCTGGGCGACGACTGGGCCAAGCTCGTGAAGTCGGGCCTCACCCTGACCCCGTCGGAGCGGTACGAGCAGCTCTTCGCCGCCCTGTCCGGGAGCTGATCACGGCAGCGCAGCGACAGTTTTGGGGTTGTCCACAGCCCGTGATCGCAGGCGAAAGTGGTGTCGGTGGGGGTGTCTAGGTTGGATGTATGGCCATCGAAACCGCTGCTTCGATCGACGTCGTAACTGGCGTCGTGCGTGAGCGGGCGCGTGCTGAGGCGCGCGAGGTGGTGGCGATGCTCGACTATCGAGACCGTGAGCTGGAACGCATCGCCGCATCGGGAGAGTCCGCGATGAAGCGGTTCACCGAGCGTGGCGCGATCGCGTTGGCCATCGGTGAGGCCTCGGGGTTGAGCGAGGGGCAGGTGCAGCACCGGTTGTCGTTCGCTGACACGGTGCGCGACCAGTCGCCGACGTCATGGGAAGCGTTCGTGGACGGACGGATCGATCTGCTGCGGATGCGCGAGATCGGGCACACGATCGATCAGCTCAAGCGCGCCGAGTCGGTCCACCGGCTCGACCGCAGGGTGGTCGAGTACGCCGAGACGCATACGGCTGCTGAGCTGCGGACCTGGTTGAAGGCGTTCGTGCGGCGGGTCGAGGCTGATCTGGCGATCGAGCGGGCCGAAGAAGAACGGTCCAAACGGCACGTGTCGATCACCCATGGTGAGGATTCGATGGGCTGGCTGAACGCCTATCTTCCTTCGCACGAGCTGGCAGCGATCCAAGACCGGTACCGGAAGGCCGCCCGACGTCCGGCCAGTCCTGATGACGATCGCACGATCGCCCAGCGTGAGGCCGATCTGCTGGTGGCGTGGTGCACCGAGTCCGAAGCCGCGGCGTCGGCGGTCGATGCGAACATCGCGGTCACCGTCGGTGCGGATGTGCTGGCGGGGTTCAACCCCGGGTTCGCCGAGTCGTCCGATGGACGGTGGGGTGTCCCGGCGACGTGGATCGCCGCAGTCGTAGGCTCAGGATCGACGTTCTGGCATCGAATCGTGATCGATCCGGTCACCGACGACGTCTTGGCTCATGAGTACGTCGGACGACTGGCCCAGACATCCTCAAGATCGCGTTGGGGTTCCTGCACGGAACGTGCCAAGCACCCGGGTGCATGGTCCCGGCCAATCTGTGCGACTTCGATCATCGACAACCGTTTCCTGAAGGCCCGACCACGGGTGACAACTTGGGTCCGTTCTGTCGACGGCATCATGGCTACAAGGGGCACGGCCTCCTGCACTGGACGACCAGACCCGAGGTCAGCCGCCGTAGGTAGCCCGCAGTTGCGTCTTCAGTAGCTTCCCGCTTGCGTTCAACGGCAGGGCGTCGACGAACGCCACGGACACCGGGCACTTGAAGTGCGCCATGTGGTCGCGTGACCAGGCGATCAGCTCCGCCTCGGTGACCGAGGCGCCGGGGGTCAGCACGACGACCGCGATCGGCGATTCGCCCCACTTCTCAGACGGCACCCCGACGACAGCGACCTGCGCGACGGCAGGGTGCCCGGTCAAAATGCTCTCGACCTCGGCCGGATACACGTTCTCTCCGCCGGAGACGATCATGTCCTTGAGCCGGTCGTGCAAGTAGAGGTAGCCGTCTTCGTCGATCGAACCGCCGTCGCCGGAGCGAAGCCAACCGTCTGGCGTGATCGAAGCCGAAGTGGCTGCCGGGTTGCGCCAGTAGCGCCGCATGACGTGGCCACCGCCGATCAGCACTTCGCCGCGTGAGTCGACCGGCAGGTCTTCTAGCGTCTCCGGGTCGACGATCCGCACTGGGACGTTCGGCATCGGCCGTCCCACCGACCGCAGGCGGTGCGTCGTCTCGCCGGTCACGAGATGGTCTTCGGGCAGCAGAATCGTGACGCCGCCGGTCGACTCGGTCAGTCCGTAGCTCTGCAGGAACTTGCAGCCCAACACCTCGGTGGCCTCGCGCAGCACCGGCTCGGGCATCGGCGCGGCGCCGTAGATCATGTAGCGCAGGTGCGACCAGTCGCCGTCGCGCACCTCTGGCAGTGACATCAGGAACTGGATCACGGTCGGCACGGCGACCGCGTGGGTGACCTTGTCTTCCTGCAGGATCTGGCACAGCTCCGCCGGAGAGGTTGGATTGCGCAGCAACAACGCCGAACCGTTGAGATTGGCGACCAGCGCCAGTCCGAGACCTGAAACGTGGAAGAAAGGGATGGGAGCGAGTGCGACGGCGGTCGTATCGAAGTCGAGCAGATAGTGCATCGCCGCCAGGGCCTGTCCCAGGTTGGGCCCGGTCAGCTCGATGCCCTTGGGGCGTCCGGTCGTGCCTGACGAGTAGAACATCAGCGCGGTCTCATCGGCGCCGCGGGAGTAGCCCGGATCCTCTTCGCTGACGCCGTCGAGCCATGCGGACCAGCCGACACTCGAAGTGCCGCCAGACACCGTCAGGACCGTCCGGACACCAGGAACCGCACCGGCCATGGGAGCCAGACGTTCCTGCCCGCGTCCGAGCACCACGACGGACGGTTCGCTGTGGTCGAGGATGTACTCGACCTCGGGCACCGCGAGCCGGAAGTTGATCGCGGTCGGGATCGCGCCCATCTTGGACGCCCCGTAGAGAACTGCCAGGAACGACGGTGCGTTCTCGCCGACGTACGAGACCCGGTCGCCGGGACCGACGCCATCGCGCAGCAACGCCTGGGCCACCCGGTTCGCCTCGCGATCCAAGGCACCAAAAGACGTCGTACTCTCGGGGGTGATGACGGCGGGCAAGTCCGGGGTCGCCGCGGCCCGCTTGCGCAGGATGTCCTCAAGTCGTTCGACCCGCGTCCCGTCAGGGTGCAGCGAGTAGTGCGGATCCAGGTACTCCGGGGGAGTCGGGATCATCGGTCCATCCGGAACGGCGCGAACACAGGCGGCTCGAAGATCCCGGCCGGTGCTGCGACGACGGCCTCGATCGCGCGCAGGGCCGGTCCGGCGGTGACGTACTGTCCGGCGGTCGTCCGGCTGCCCGGTTCGTCAGGCTCGACCAGGTTGAGCGTCACGATCATCTCGGGCTTGCCCTTGAAGTGAATAGTCCACTCATCGCGCCCGGCATATTGCGGCAGGTCCGGCTCCATGGTCCAGATGATCGCGAGCGTCAGGAACGGCTTGCCGTCCACGATCGCGTGCCAGCGCCACTCGGTGCTGCCGACGGTCCCCGCTGCGATGTGACCGGCGGCGACCTCGAGGTCGCGGCTCGCCGGGACGACCTTGTGGTCGGGTCGAATCTCGTCGTACGTGACGCCCATCTGCTCGCACATGAACGCGATGGTCTCCAGATACAGGGCCGCGTACAGGGTCGGCAACGGCCCAGATCCGTCGAGCTTGGCCGGGTCCGAACCCATGCCCATGACCGTGAAGGCGAAATCGGGGTCCGGCATGCGGCGGGCGTCCAGCACCTCGTCAATCGTGATGCTGTCGAGCGTCACGCTGGCTCCGGTCAGGCCGAGGGCAAGTCGTTCGCCGATGATTCCGGGGCTGACGCCGACACCGAACAGCGTGCTGTTGCCCTCGTTGCACGCGTCGAGGAACATCTGCTCGCGCTCAGAACCGTGCGCTCGGGGGAAATGCTGTCCCGCAGTAGTGATGACGTTAATGCCGGAGCGCAGCATCGTCAGCAGATCGATGTCGTGCTTCTCATACGGCACCTGGAGGCGTGGTGCGTGCATCACGACGTCCGGCCGGGTCGCGATCAGCTCGTCGAGGTCACGGGTCGCGATGACGCCGGTCGTATCGCGGCGGGCGATGTCACCGGCATCGCGCCCGACCTTCTTGTCGCCGTAGACGTACAGGCCGACGAGTTCGAGATCGGGACGGTCGATGATGCCGCGCAGGATCGTCTTGCCGACCGCGCCGGTGGCCCATTGGGCGACACGAATGCTCATGAATTGGTCCTCAGCTCGGAGACGAACAGCAGCTTGCCGAGTGCGCGTTCGTAGCGGACCGGGTCGAGTGCGAGCTGGGCGCGCGACTCGGCCGCCAGTCGGTCGGTGTCACAGGTCCAGGTCCCGCGCGACATCGCTTTGAGGCCGGCGATCGCGATATCGCGCGGATCCTCTTTCTTGCCCTCGACGTGGGACGACATACGAGTCTCGACGGAGCCGACGATCAGCGAGGTTACGGTGATGCCGTCCGGCTCGAGCTCGGCCCGGGAGATCCCGCCGAGGTAGAGCGCCGCGACCTTCGATGGGGAGTAGCCGCCCATGAACGCGGTGGGGGCGATCGCGGCGACCGACAGGACGTTGACGATCGAGCCGCCGCCATTGGCCGCAAGAACGGGGGCGAAGGCCCGGGTTGTGTGGAGGGGGCCGAAGAAGTTGACCTCCATCTCGCGCCGCGCGGCGTCAGGATCGGACGCTTTGACGAGCCGGTCGCCGGCGTGCAGGCCGGCGTTGTTGATCAACACGTTGGCGTCGGAGCAATGTGCCGCGGCCGCGGTGATGTCGCTTCCGCTGGTGACTTCGAGCTGGACCGGCTCAGCACCGGTGGCAGCCAGCTCCGGGGTGATGTCATCGACGTCCCGCACACCGGCGTAGACCTTGGCGGCTCCTCGTGCGAGCGCTTCTTGCACGAATGCCAGCCCGATTCCCCGGTTGGCGCCGGTGACGACAATGCGGGCGCCTTCGACGGGCGCTCCCTTCAGGGCAGACACAACTGGCGTCCTTTCGTTCGAAGCAGGAACGGTCATTGACCACTCGCTCTGTTTACTGTAGTAAGGTGTATCACACTGTTAACTGAAGTGTCACGAGGTGAGTGCTGTCATGACGATTACCCGCGGACTCCATCCCGCTGCCAAGGTCCAGGACTACCGCGAACGTGGCTGGTGGACCGCCGACATGGCCGATCAGCTCTTCCGCGATCAGGTCGCCGCCCGCGGTGACAAGCTCGCTCTCGTCGATCCGGCGAACCGTGAGGCGCTGGTCGGCACGCCTCCGCGACGTCTCACCTGGAATGACGTCGACGGTGAAGTCGTCGGCCTCGCAGACCGTCTGATGGATCTCGGGCTGCGCCGCGGCGAGGTGCTCGGCGTGCAGATGCCCAACGCCGTTGAGCTCGCCGAGGTCTATCTGGCCGCGTGGTCGCTCGGAGTCATCGTCTCTCCGCTGCCGATGCAGTACCGCGAACGTGAAATCGTCGGTATGGCCAACCAGGGGGAGTTCAAGGCATTCGTCACGGTCGCCAAATTCGGCGGACGTTCGCCGCTCGCCGACGTCGCCGGTGTCCGCGACAAGATCCCCAGCCTCGAGCACCTCATCGCCTACGGACCCGACGCCGAGGTCAGTGACGGCGTCCCTGACGGGGTCGTGCACATCGCCCCCACTGCTGCGGACGATCAGCAGCGTGCGCGGTTCGAGGCCCAGATCGCCGCCGACCCCAACGACCCCAATGACTGCCTCACGATCTGCTGGACGTCCGGCACCGAGAGCGAGCCCAAGGGCGTGCCGCGCTGCCACTACGACTGGCTCTCGATCTGCTGGTCGACCGTCGAGGCGCCGAAGCTGACGGCCGACGATGTTCTGCTGAACCCGTTCCCGATGGTCAACATGGCCGGCATCAACGGCATGTTCCTGCCATGGCTGCGGACGGGATGCGTGCTGGTGCAGCACCATCCCTTCGACCTGATGACGTTCCTCACTCAGATCTCGACCGAGAAGATCACGTACACCGTCGCACCGCCCGCGCTGCTGTGGCAACTGCTGCACAACGAGGAACTGCTCGCCAAGGTCGACCTGTCGTCGCTGACCCGGCTCGGTTCCGGATCGGTACCGCTGCAGCCGACCATGGTGCGTGGTTGGCAGGAGAAGCACGGCATCGGTGTCATCAACTTCTTCGGTTCCAATGAGGGCATCAGCCTGCTGTCGAGCCTCGAAGACTTCCCCAACCCGGACGAACGCGCGCAGTACTTCCCGCGCTACGGCACGCCGGGGGTCACCTACTCGGGCCGGGTGGCGGACCAGACCAGTGTCCGCCTCGTAGATCTCGAAACAGGCGAAGACATCACCGAGCCCGGCAAGAGCGGCGAGCTGCGCATCAGCGGCCCGACGGTCTTCGCCGGCTACATCAACGGCGACAAGCGTCCTAGCCCGTTCGACGAGCAGGGTTACCTCAAGACCGGCGACCTGTTCGAGATCGCCGGCGACAAGGCGCAGTTCCTGCACTACCTCGACCGGGCCAAGGACCTCATCATCCGCGGGGGCATGAACATCGCGCCCGTCGAGCTCGAAGGGCTCATCGCCGAACACCCCAACGTCATCGACGTCGCGGTCGTCGGTGATCCCGACGAAGTGCTCGGCGAGCGCATCGCCGCGATCGTCACTCTCGCGCCGGGCACCTCGCTGACGTTGGAGCAACTCGTCGAGTTCGTCCGCTCACACAAGGTCGCCTCGTTCAAACTGCCCGAGCGGCTGCAGGTGCTCGACGAGATGCCCCGTAACCCTGTCGGCAAGATCCTCAAGCGCGAACTGCGCATCACCATCTGAGAAGGAGCACCATGACTGATCAAGAGAAGCTCGACCTGGCCCGCAAGATGTTCGCCGCATGGGACGCGATGGACTGGGACGCCGTTACCGACATGTTCGCCGACGACGGTGTGCTGCACAGCGTTATGCACGAGCCGCTGGTCGGCAAGGACGTCGTCGGTGAACGCATCGCCCTGCTCGGCAGCAAGGCCACGAGCATGAAGCTGCACATCAAGGCTCTCGGTGTCATCGACGGTCGGGTGTTCGTGCAGCGGGTCGACGACTTCGTCTTCGACGGCAACCACGGCGAGGTTCCGGTCGTCGGCATCATGTCGATGGACGACGGCAAGGTCACGGAGTGGCTGGAGTACTACGACCGTCCGACGCTGCTGGCCGGCATGGGCGTCAAGGAAGACTTCGGCCACTAGTGCGGGCGAGGGTCGCGGCCGCCACGAGTCCTAACGCGGCGACCAGGTAGGTGACCAGGAGCCCGGTTTCCAGGGCTTCCCGTGAGGCGGTCGTGATGTCGTTGGATCCTGCTGCTGTGGAGTAGAGCAGTCCCATGGCCGAGGCGCCGGTGACCATTCCGATGTTGCGGGCCAAATTGAGCGTCCCGGACGCGATACCGCGGCGGCTCGGGTCGATCGAGCCGAGTACGGCAGTGTTGTTCGCGGCGAGGAAGAGCTGGTATCCCGGCGCCAGAAGTACCGTGCCGACCATGTACCCCGGCAGTCCGAGCCAGCCTGGGAGCAGGGCGAGCGCTCCGGCGCCTGTGACCATGGCTGCGAGGCCCACAGACGTCATGCGGGCTGAGCCGAGGGTGTCGACTATTCGGCCGGCGATAAAACCAGTGCATGCCGAGGCAACTGGACCTGCCGCCATGACGAGCCCGATTTGTCCGGTGCTCAGGCCGAGCGCACCGCTGAGGAAGAACGGTCCGACGACGAGCGTGCTCATCATGACGGTGCCGACGATCAGGTTCAGCAGGCTCCCGATCCCGAGCGCGCTGGTGCGGAGCATCGACGGCGGCAGCATCGGGTTCGCGCTCCGCCGCTCGACGGCGAAGAAGGCTGAGAGGATTGCGGTCGCGCCGACGAGGAGTACGCCCGTCGTCCAGAGGGACGTGTCGAGGGTCAGCGCGAAAGCGTACGTAGCGACTCCGCTGGTCAGTAGGACAACACCTGGAAGATCGAAGCGCGATGGTGTGGGTGAGGGAGCGGCCACGGCAAACTTCGCCGTGAGGAGAGCAGTGACCGCACCGAGTCCGGCCATGAGCCAGAAGATCGGCGGCCATCCCGCCCAAGAGACCAGCAACCCGCCCAGCGCCGGCCCCGATGCCGTGCCGACGGCGCCGATCGTGCCGAGAAGTCCCATGACCGATCCGGTGCGACCCTCTGGCGCGATGTCACGGCCGATTGCAAGCGGAAGTGCCATCATGACCGCAGCGCCCGCGCCCTGAAAGGCGCGGGAGACCACCAAGAGTGTCAGTGACGGAGCCAGAGCTGCGGCAACAGACGCGACGGTGAAGACGGTGACGCCGATGATCAACGCGCGGGGTCGTCCCATCCGGTCGCCGAGGAATCCGGCGGCGCCGCTGGTCGCCGTCATCGCGATCAGGTAGGCAAGTGCCACCCACTGCGCATCCGCGAAGCTGCCGCCGAATTCGGACGCGATCACCGGCAACGCGACGTTCGCGGCACTCGTGCCCACCGACGCGCTCAGGACGCTCAGAATGAGCGCCACCAGAAGTAGTCTGCTGTGTTTCGTCGATCTGGTTCTCATGACTCCACACTGACCACCGCGGGCATGAAATAGCAACAAATGTTGCTGTTTCTGGGACGATCTGCTCTGATAGTCGGATGGACACGTCAGCGTCGCGAATCGATGAGACTCTTGATCGGGTGGCTCCCCGGCTACAGGAACTACGTGCCCGGTCAGGCCTCAGCCTCACTGACGTCTCGGCCGCCACGGGTATCTCCAAGAGCACTCTGTCGAGACTGGAGACGGGGCAGCGCAGGCCGAGCCTCGAACTGCTCCTTCCCCTGGCGGAGATCTACCGTCTGTCTCTCGACGACCTGGTCGGTAGTCCGGAGACAGGCGACCCGCGTATCCGACTGCGCCCGAGACGCGTGAACGGCCGTACCGTCGTACCGCTTACCCGGCAACCGGGCCAGCGTCACGCCTGGAAGATCATCGTGCCGCGCACGACCGTGACTCCGGACCTGTCGACCCATCCCGGATCTGCGTGGATCTATGTGTTGTCTGGACGGCTACGTCTCATCGTCGGCGCCCGAGATCTGCGGCTGGGAACCGGCGAGGTCGCTGAGTTCGACACTCGCACCCCGCATTGGTTCGGCAGCGACGGCGAATATGACGTCGAGATCCTCACCATCTTCGGTGAGGGAGGAGGTGCGAAAGCCTCGGATACCGGAGTCGCGCTTCGGCACCTCGATGAGGTGCTGGGCGGCGCGTAAGCGCCGGTGGTTTCGAGGCTCCGCTTCGCTCCGCACCTCAACCACCGGGGGCCGGTGCGGTGGTTGAGGTGCGGAGGCCGCTTGCGGCCGGAGCCTCGAAACCATCCTTCTCAACCAGCTGGCGGGGCCTTCTTTCGACGACTGGCTAGCCCCGGGAGTGCTGCGTAGTCGCCGCGGATCAGCGCTTCGCGCTTCTTGCGTGACCAGCCCTGCACCTTCTTCTCTGCCGCGAACGCCTCGCTGACCCGGGCGAACTCGTGCGCAAAGGCGAGCCGGACGGGGAGGCGCCGTTTGGTGTACTCGGCGCCGAGTCCCTGATTGTGCATCCACAGTCGGTGTTCGAGGTTGCGAGTACTTCCGACGTAGTAGGAGCCGTCGGAGCATTCGAGGATGTACATGTGGGGCATCCGGTCAGGAAACCTGGGGACGACCGTGTGCGTCCAGTGCGCCATCCACAGGGTCGTTGGTTTCGAGGCTCGTCGCTGCGCTCCTCGCACCTCAACCAACGGGGGTCGGGTTGGTGGTTGAGGTGTGAGGCCGCTTGCGGTCGAGCCTCGAAACCACGGTGGTTTCGAGGCTCCGCTTCGCTGCGCACCTCAACCAACGGGCTAGAACGTGGGGTCGGCCCACCAGGGGTAGGACGTCGGGGCGTCGGCGGGTAGGCGTCCGGGGAACTGCGGCTGGCGCTTCTCCAAGAACGAGGTGACGCCCTCGACGACGTCCGCAGATGCACCGAGCTCGAAGTTGAGCTTGGAGTCGACCCGGTGTGCGTCCATGGGGTGATCCGACCCGGCGAACCTCCACAGCATCTGCCGGATCATGCCGACCGCGACCGGGGCGGTGTTCTCGACGATCTCGCGGGCCAGCGCATAGGCCGCGGGCAGCAGCTCATCGGCAGCATGCACGCTGCGGACGAGGCCGGCGTCGAGTGCCTCTGCCGACGAGACCATCCGGCCGGTGTACATCCACTCGGCTGCCTTGCTGATGCCGACCTTCTTGGGTAGGAACCAGGTCGAGCAGGCCTCTGGAACGATGCCGCGCTTGGCGAACACGAAACCGAACCGGGCCGACTCGGCGGCCATGATGAAGTCCATCGGCAGCAGCATCGTCGCACCGAGACCGGCCGCGACACCGTTGACCGCACCGATGACGGGCTTGGTCGACTCGAAGATCTTGAGCGTGATGAGCCCGCCCTCGTCGCGGAACTCCGAGACATCGGAACGTCCCTCGATGTCGAGGGTCTCTGCACCGCCCGACAGGTCGGCGCCGGCGCAGTAGGCCTTGCCCCGTCCGGTCACGACGACGACCCGGACGTCGGGATCGTCATTGGTCACGGCGAAGACGTCGGCAAGCTCCTCGCACATCTTCAGCGTGACCGAGTTCATCGCCTCAGGCCGGTTGAGCTCGATCGTGGCGATCTGATCGGCAACGGTGTAGACGAGGGTTTCGTACGTCATGGTCAGCTCCTGGAGGCAGTGGGCAGTCCGAGACCATTGAACCGCGCGTGGGCGGCACGGTATTCGACTTCGAGCCGGTCGACGACCTGCGCGACGGGCTCGACCGCGTCGATCGTCTGGAGCCCCTGACCCGCGGCCCAGATGTCCTTCCACTGCTTGCTGGGCGGTTCGGTCGAGTCGTAGTTGCGGGCCGCGGGGGCTGCGAGGTTGTCGGGATCCAGACCGTTCGCGATCAGACTCGGCCGCAACCAGGAGGCGTCGGTTCCGGTGATGCCCGAGGTCACGATCAGATCGTCCGGGCCGTGGTCGACGACCATCTGCTTGTAGGCCTCGGGTGCGAGGCTCTCATTGGTCGCCAGGAATCGGGTGCCCATGTAGACCAGATCGGCACCGGCCGCGATGGCTCCAGCGACACCGTAACCGTCAGTGATGCCACCGCCGACCGTGATGATTCCGTCGAAGAAGTCGCGAACCGCCGAGATGAACGCGAACGGCGACAGGTGGCCCGTGTGCCCGCCCGCGCCGCTCGAGACGCATGCCAGACCGTCGACGCCGAGAGCCGTGGCCTTTCGGGCCAGCTTGATGTTGACGACGTCGGCGATCACGATGCCGCCGTAGCCCTTGACGGTCTCCATGACCGGAGCAGGTGAGCCCAGGGCCGTGATGACGATCGGCGGCTGGTGCTCGGCGACGAGCGCGAGATCGTCGGCGAGTCGCGCATTGGTGCTGTGGGTCACGAGGTTGAGCGCCCACGGTGCGACGATCGTGTTGGGCGAGCTGTCGGCGGCGCCGCGGAGGGCGTCGGTGATCGTGCCCATCCACTTGTCGAGATCCTCGGTGGTCCGGCAGTTCGGCGCCGGGAAGGAGCCGACGACTCCGGACGTGCAGGCAGCGATCACCAGCTCGGGTCCGGAGATGAGGAACATGGGTGCCGCCACAACGGGCAGGCGGACCGGTTGGTCCAATCGGGTCTTCATGATGTCCTTTGCTGGGGATCTGACAGGCCGCGGAATTCGGGGGAGCGGCGCTCCTGGAAGCTTGTGACGCCTTCGCGGAAGTCAGCGGACGACAAGAAGTCGTCGAGCACTGCGTCGACCTCGACGACGGTCTGCGCGAGTGTGCGTTCCCGACTCGTCCATAGGCGTTCCTTGATATGGGCCATGGACGTCGGAGAGCAGTTGATCGCCATGTCGTGAGCGATCTGCATCGCACGGGTCAAAGGATTGGCATCGGTCTCGTTGACGACGCCGAGTTGCTGGGCTTCGGTGCCGCCGAACGTCCGACCGGTCAGAAGGAGTTCGTGCGCTGTCGCTGCGCCGGCGATGCGTTCGAGCAGCCACTCGCCGCCGTGCATCGCGGGCAGGCCCCGACGCGCGAATGCCGTCGAAAGCCGGGCGCCGGGTGCGGCGATGCGGATATCGCACATCAGCGCTTGCACCAGTCCGATGCCGGCGCAGGGGCCGTCGATCGCGGCGATCATGGGCTTGCGAATCGTGCTCGGGAACCACTCAGGCTGCACGATCTCGGCGGCGAGGGGATTGGTGGTGCCCGTCTCGGTGTACGTCGTCAGTGCCTGGGTGTCGGCGCCGGGACAGAACGCCTTTCCGGCTCCGGTCACGACGATCGCGCGGACGTCCGGATCAGCAGAAGCGGCGGCGAGCGCGTCGTAGTAAGCCGACTGCATGCCGACCGTCCAGGCGTTCTTACGCTCGGGACGGTTGAGCGTGATGACGCAGGCGCCCTTGTCGTGGGCGACGAGGATGGGATCTGAATCGCTCATGCGCGACTATCGCTGTTGAAGCGAGCGAGATCTGTGACAGATCCGCATATGGTCGGTGTCATGGTCTCCTCCGGGACTTGTTGGTTCATTGTGCCTTGGTTCAGAGCGCCTGGCTAGTCACTTGCTATCTAGTAGTTTTGATTCTACTCGACTAACATGTACCCAGCTTCAACCACGTTCGAGGAGGTCGAGAACCGTGCGTCTGTTTTCTGAAGAGGTCGCTGAGGGGTTCATTCGCGATGGATGGTGGACCGGTCGGACGTGGTCGGATCTGGTCGATCAGCATCGTCGTGAGGTGCCTGGTCGCACGGCATTGGTCGACCCGCCGAACCGGCTGAGCTACCTGCACGGAGGTCCCCGCCGGCTCACGTGGGATGAGGTCGGCGACCAGATCGACAGACTGGCCCGAGTGCTGTTCGCGTACGGAGTGCGTCGAGACGTCGTGGTGGGGGTCCAACTGCCCAATTGTGTCGAACTGCCGCTCGTCTTCTTGGCCGTCGCCCGCCTCGGCGGGATCGTGACTCCCTTCCCCGTGCAGTATCAGCGCCATGAACTGCAGGGAATGGGTGAGGCGGCCGGTGTCGAACTGTTCGTCACGGCCAATCATGCGGTCGGGCGTGACTACGCTGCAGAACTCGTCCAACTCTCAGCCGAGATCCCGTCGTTGAAGACCGTGCTGGCCTTCGGCGTCGATCCGGTCGAGGGGGCGGGGCTGCTCGACGAGTTGATGGCGTCCGAGGAAGTCGATCCGGTGGAACTGCGCTCGTACCTTGACGGTCTCGAGCAGGACTCCAATGACTGTGTGACCTTGGTGTGGACGTCGGGCACCGAGGGCAAGCCCAAGGGGGTGCCGCGGGCCTACGGCGACTGGGAAGTGTTGGCCAGTGCCTGCGCGCAATCGCCGCGGCTGACGTCGGACGATGTGCTGCTCAATCCGTTCCCGATGGTTAACGGCGGCGGCCTGGCCGGAATGTTCCTGCCGTGGCTGACGCTGGGATCGACGCTCGTACAGCACCAACCCTTCGATTTCGACGTGTTTGTCGGCCAGATCGAGAGTGAGCAGGTCACCTATACATGTGCACCGCCGCTCGTCCTCGACACTCTTGTCGCCGATGAGCGTGCTTTCGCCGAGCACGATCTCTCGACGCTGCGGGCTGTGGGCTCCGGTTCTGCACCGTTGTCGGGCTGGATGATCGCCCGCTGGGAGACCGATCACGGCGTCGAGGTACTCAACCTTTTCGGTTCCAATGAGGGCGGAGTGCTGTTCGCCGATCCGGAGACCGTCCCCGATCCGTCGCTGCGCGGCCGGTTCTTCCCTCGCTATGGCGTGCCGGACATGCCCTACCGGATCGACGTCGCCCGAGCCATGAGCGGACGACTCGTGAGCCTCGAGAACGGTCAGGAGATCACCGAACCCGGCCAGCCCGGAGAACTCCGGCTGAAGGGCCCGACGATCTTCGCCGGCTACTGGAACCAGGGACGGCACGGCTTCGACGAGGACGGCTGGTTCTGCACCGGCGACGTCTTCGAGATCAGTGCCGACAACCCTGACTACCTCACGCACGTCGACCGGGCCAAGGACCTCATCATCCGGGGCGGGTTCAAAATCTCTGCCGCCGAGCTCGAAGGTCTCGTCATCGCCGACGAACGGGTCGCCGCGGTGGCGGCCGTCGCGATGCCGGACGAACGCCTCGGTGAACGGGTGTGCCTGTTCATCGTTCCTCGGGTCGCTGGTCAGGCCCCGACGCTCATCGACGTCATCGCTGCCCTCGCCGAGAAGGGTGTCGCGAAGTTCAAATGGCCCGAACGCCTCGAGATCGTCGATGAGCTCCCGCGCAATGCGATCGGCAAGATCCTCAAGCGCGATCTGCGCCTCCTTCTCGCCCAGCCCGAAAACAGTCAGGTACAGGAGAACCCATGACCGTACTGCCCCGCATCCGCCAGGTCGTCGTGCTCGTCCCCGATCTCGAGGAGACGCTGACCCAGTGCCGCGACACCTTCGGCTTCACGAGCGGAACCCGCGACGCCGAATCCATGGCCGAACTCGGCTTCGAGCACGAGGTGCTGTCATTCGCCGACACCTTCCTCGAGGTCTGCGCACCGCTGACAGCCGATTCCGTCGGCGGACGTCTCGTCGAACGTAAGGGCGCCGTCGGTTACATGCTCGTCGTGCAGGTCGAAGATCAGCAGGTGGTCATCGATCGCGCCGCTGGCCTCGACTTCGCGCCGCTGTTCGCTCAGGACTTCGAGGGCAATCGGATCTCGCAGTGGCATCCCAAGTCGCTCGGCACGTTGGCTGAGATCGATCAGGTCGAACCGGCCGAGAGCTGGCACTTCGCACCGCGGATCTTCGATGCGTCCTGCACTGACGTTGCCCGTGACATCGTCGGTGCCGAGCTGGCCACCCCGGATCCTGAGGCGATGGCCAAGGTCTGGTCGCAGGTGCTCGACGTGCCGCTGAGCGATCCCACGACCCTGCCCCTGAGCGCAACGGTCCTGCGGTTTGTGCCCGCTGGTGAGTCGACCGGGCTGGTCGCCGTCGATGTCGCTGCGACCGTTCCCTCCCGGGTGGGCGACGTCGTGCGCATCGGCGGCGTCGATTTCCGTTTCGTCGCTGACAGTGAGGTGGCCCGATGACCGAGTTCGTCCGTTACGCCGTCGAGGACGGGCTGGCGATCATCACGATCGACCGTCCTGAGAAGCGCAATGCGCTGAGCTACGCGATGTACGACGCGCTGCGCGACTTCACGCATGCCGCCGAGGCCGATGCGTCGGTGCGGGCGATCGTGTTGACCGCCGTGCCGGGACAGTTCTGTGCGGGCACGGACCTGACCGAGCTGCACGACGTCGAACCCGGGACGAAGGGCGCCGACCGCCCGGGTCACACCGACGGCCGGCACTGGTTCTTGCACGATTCCACCAAGCCGGTCATCGCCGCGATCGACGGACCGGCAGCCGGTCTCGGCGTCGAGCTGGCGACGCAGTGCGACTTCCGTATCGCGTCGACGCGCGCACGCTTCTCGTGGATCTTCGTGCAGCGCGGTCTGGTGCCCGACACGGGTGCCGGCACCTGGATCCTGCCCCGACTCGTCGGACCTCAGATGGCCAAGCGCCTGGTGTTCTCCGGTGACTTCATCGATGCCGCGGAGGCGCAGCGGATCGGCTTCGTGCTCAACGTCGTGGAGCCTGACGAGCTGGCCGACGCCGCCCGGGCATTGGCGCTGAGCGTGTCGAGCGGTTCGCCGTTCGCGACGCAGCGGGTCAAACAGCTCATCAACGAGTCATCGTCGAAGTCACGCGACGAGCACCTCGTCAGTCACGTCGCGGCGATGACGGAGTGCCAGCTGTCGGACGATCATCGCGAGGGGGTCGCGGCGTTCCTGGAGAAACGCCCCGCCGTCTTCACCGGACGCTGAGGCCGCCTGTTTGCTCGGTCATGACATCCGTGCCTGCGTCGGCACGATGGTGATGGCGTTGTGGTTGGTTCAGCTCGACCAAGAGGCCAGAGAATCCTGGTCCTGGAATCTTGCGGGCGTCGGTGGTGGTCGCGTAGTCGTACCAGGTCCGCGTGCCCGGCAGAGGCTCGTACTGGGTCAGCCATGAGCTGCCGCGCAGAATCAACTTGGTGTGCCATTCGTCGATCGCGACGCGGATCCGAGCCACGCATCCGTGCACTTTGACGAACCCGTCGTCACCGAAGTCGCCCGAGCCGTAGTCGCTGTCTTCGATCAGCACTGGCGCGCGCTCGACGTCGGCCGGAAGCACCAACTCGACGGTCGATGCCGAGCGGCACCACCACGTCACCTTTTGGCCGACCGTGAACGACTCGAGCACTGCTATCTCTGCCGATGGAGTCACCCAGATCCACATGGTTCGACTCTGACAGGCTCAGCGGCTGCGCGTGGACAATCGCACCTAAAGCGTCGCTGGATCTGTGTTTCCGCCGCAGATGACAACGGCGACCTTTTCGCCGGCGGCCGGAGTATAGGCACCTGAGGTCAGGGCGGCGTACGCCGCAGCAGCACCATGTTCGGCCGGGGTTCGGAACTCCGACCACAACCGTGAACGGGCATCGACGATGGCCTCGTCGGTGACAAGCACCGAGACCGGGGTCAGGCGGCGGGCGACGTCGAATGCGATGTCACCGACGCGGCGGGCCCCCAGCGAGTCGACGGCAACACCCGACACGGTCACGTCCACCGGTGCGCCGGCCTGCAGGGCGGAGTGCAGCGTCGGGATGCTGACCGGTTCAACTGCGACGACCCGAGTGCGACCATCGACCGCAGCCGCCACGCCTGCAAAGAGGCCACCGCCGCCGACTGCCACCACAATCGTGTCGATGTCTGGGACGTCCTCGAGAATCTCCAGCGCCAAGGTGCCGGCACCTGCGACGATCTCAAGCTGATCGTAGGCGTGGCAGAACACTGCGCCGCGAGCGGTTGCGTCTTCGATTGCCGCCGCGTAGGCATCGGCGTACTCGAGACCGACCTGACGTACTGACGCGCCATAGGTGATGAGCCGATCGACCTTGACGCGTGGCGCAGTGGTCGGAACGAACACAGTTGCCGGCACGCCCAGCCGCGAGGCGGCGTACGCGTTCGCCAAGCCGGCATTTCCTCCAGAGGCCACGACGATCCCCACACGTGGGTCGAGCTCGTCGCGGCTGCCCGCAGCCAGGAGACGATTGAAGGCCCCCCGGGCCTTGAACACCCCGGTGTGCTGCAGGAACTCGCATTTCAGCCACGGTGCACCGTCGCGACCGGGCAGCATCGGAGTCCTTCGGATGTGTCCTCGTATGCGGTCGTGTGCTGCTAGGACGTCACCACGCTCGATCATCGACCGAGAGTACACAGGTGCCAATAGGAGCAGGGAGCCGACGGCCCATCGCCGTGAGGCGTTACAGTCCCCGCATGTCTCAGACGTTCGATGGTGAAAGCGATCCCGACGAGATCGAGGCCGCCGTCGAGGCCCGACTAGCGACCGTGGACCCTCAGATCACGCCGTTCAGACTTCGCAACAGATCCCGACGAGGGGTCGGTACTTGGATCGTCTCAATCGCTGTTCCTGCGGGCCATGAGTGCCATCCGGAGGCGCTAGATCTTGCGGCGAAAGATCTGGGAATGCGAATAGAAGGCTACTTCGAGTACGAGGGTGACTTGCGGACGGCCATGTGGAACGATCTCGGTGAGCCGCCCACGAAGGATGGGCTCCCTCTCACCAACGAGGACCAAAGCTGTGCCTTCTGCGGTGCGGAATCACCGATGTGGGTGCATCCTCTCGACGGGAGCAAGAGCCGCTTCAGCGCCGGAGAGTTCGACTTCAACTTCCCCACGTTCTGGACGATCTGCCAGCGATGCGAAGAGCTCCTTGTTGCAGGTAGAGATGCCGACCTAGCCTCGCTCCTCCCTGAATATCTATCCGACTCGGTCGACGCAGCCGCCGACACGGTCGCGGCCTTTCGGAACGCTGATCTGGGTGCCCGTCCGTTGGTTCACGTGCCAGAACCTGAGTAGCGCGATTCATCGGTCTCGGAAACCGCTACAGCCCCACCGACGTCGCCGGATCGTCAACGTCCGACCAGTCGTTGAGGTCTGAGCCAGCAGCCCACGTGGAGTGTGTCCCGCTCGAAATCCGTTCGGGCAGCTTCAAGGTGCAGACCGGACCGGCTGAGATGTCGGCGGCGTCGAACACCAGGCAGAACGAGGCATCGGCGTTCATGTCGGTCGTCAACGTGATGAGGTAGCCATCGTCCTCGCCGGTGCTGCCGACGCGCGGCGCCATCGACGCCTCGCTGCCGTAGACGCCGTCCTCGAGGCGGAAGTGCTGCTCGTTCCCAGTCACATTGTCGTGCTTGACCAGACCGTCGAACAGGAACCAAGCCGGCTTGCTCGTCGCGGAGTACGAGTAGCGGTGCTTGCGACCACCGATCGAACCGTTCATCATGCCGAACTCGCTGACGGTGTCGGTGAGACGTTCTTCCTTGACGCCGCCGGTCACCAGATTGAGCCGCCACCGGTGCAGGCGCGGCTTCATCCGGTCGTTCGCCAAGAACCGGAACGCGCGCTGCCACTTGTCGCCCATGCCGTTGTCAGCCGGCGACGGATCCTCTTGGAAGAAGCCCTCGATGACTATTTCATCGCCCTCTTCGTAGGCGTTGACGAAGTGCAGGACGAACGTCGACTCGCATTCGAACCAGCGGACGTCGCCGGCACCGCCGCGGCGCGGGATGACACCGAGGCGCATCGGCATGTCGGGGTGGAACCGGGCGGCGTACGCGCCCTGCGCCAGGCCGGCGGGGTCCCAGAACAACGGGCAGTCGTTGAGGATCGCGTAGTTCTCGGTGAACGACATGTCGTGCGGCAGACGCGGCCCGGGCAGCTCAATCGGGACGTAGTGCACGAGCTCGTTGTCGGCGTCGACGACTCCGTAGTTCATGTACGGCGCCTCGGTGCTGTAGTTGAAGAACATCATCTCGCCGGTTGCATCGTCGATCTTGGGGTGTGCCGAGACGCCCCAGTCGAACGGGAACTTGCCGTTCCACGACTCCTTGCCGAGCGGTTCGAGCGACTGCGGATCCATCCGGTACAGGTCGCCGCACTGGTAGAAGCTCGTCAACGCGACACCGTTGTGCACGACGACGTCGGTGCTGGAGGCATCTTTCAGCCGTCCGCGTGCGCCCCAGCCGTGCTCCATCAGCGACATGTTGGGGCGCTCGGCCAACCCCGCCCACAGGCTCTTACCCGCATCGGTCTCGGCGGCCAGACCGTCGGTGCGGACGAACCGGTTGCGGTAGAACGCCTTGCCGTCGCGGAAACCCACGACGTGGACCATGCCGTCACCGTCGAACGGGTGGTAGTTCTTGATTGCCGGATGCAGCGGGTTCTCGGTGTTGCGCAGGTAGACGCCGTCGAGGTCGGTCGGGATCTCGCCTTGGACGACGTCGAGGTCGTCAGCCTTCCACTCGGTGGTCTGCGGCTGCCAGGGGCCGGTGCGGTAGGGATGATCGTCGTCGGCGGGCAGCGTCGACAGCATGCGTCCGACAATGTCGAGGTCCATGGTGCTCCTTGTGAACGTGGGGAAGAGATCAGGGCGTGTTCTCGACGACGAACGAGACCGCTGTCGTGAACGAGCCGCCGACGTTGACGGTCAGCACCCGGTGGGCACCGTCGATCTGCAGGTCGCCGGCCCGGCCGGTGACCTGGCGGGCAGCGTCGAGCACCATGCGGACGCCGGTCGCGCCGACCGGGTGACCGGCCGACAGCAGCCCGCCGCCGGGGTTGACCGGCAGCCGACCCGACCGTTCGATCGTCCCGTCGTGGACGACCTCGCCGCCCTTGCCGCCCTCGACGAGTCCCAGGTGCTCCAGCGTCACGAGCCCCGTGATGCTGAAGCAGTCGTGCATCTCGACGACGTCGATGTCGTCGACCCCGGCGATGCCTGCGCGCGTGTAGGCATCGTGGATCGCGCCGTGCAGGTGCGGGAAGAGGTACGGGCCGTCGTGCGAGTTGGCGAGCTTGTCGGCCAGCAGCAGGGTGTCGGTGCGGTGACCGAATCCGGAGATACGGGGCAACTGCTCCAGATCGAGCCCACGCGTCGCGGCCCACTCGGCGGCGTAGTCGGCGCTGGCGATCACGATGGCTGCCGCGCCGTCGGTGATCCGGCCGCAGTCGGTCTTGCGCAGTCGTCCCTCGACCAGCGGGTTGACGTCGTCGTCTTCGGCGAAGGAGCCGTCGGGGAACGCCCAATCACGGGTCTGGGCGAGCGGATTGCGAGCACCGTTGGCGAAGGCGATCTCGGCGAACCGTCCGAGTACTGCGTGGTCGAGGTCGTACCGCTTGTCGTACTCCTCGGCGACGTCGGCGAACAGCGCCGGCCAGGCGTACTCGGCATCGACAGCTTCGCGTCCGGCCCAGGCAGCGGTGCCGAGGTTGTCGGCGGCCTGCTTGGCCGAGACGTTGCGCATCAGCTCGAGGCCGACGACGAGTGCGACGTCATAGCGTCCTGACTCGATGTCGGCGCTTGCCGCGACGATCGCGGTGCTGCCCGAGGCGCAGGCAGCTTCGTGCCGGGTCGACGGGCGTCCGATGAGCGCAGGTTCTGCGGCTGCGACCAGCCCTCCCAGCTGAGCCTGGCCGGAGAACAGTTCCCCGGCGAGATTGCCGACGTGGACGACCTGCACCTCGTGCGGATCGACCTGGGCGTCGGCGAACGTCGCCGGCAGCACCTCGGTCAGCATGTCGATCAGGCCGAGACCCTCTTTGGCCCAGTTGCGGGCGAAGTCGGTCTGGGCGCCGCCCAGAATATAGAGATCCTGTGCCATGGGTGCCTCCGGTGAGTGGATGGGATGCGTTACGCGCGGGTGCGCAGCTCGCGCTTGAGTACTTTGCCGACGGGATTGCGCGGGAGGGCCTCGACGATCACGAGACTCTCGGGCAGCTTGTACTTCGCGATCTGGCGTTCCCGCAGGAACGTGTTGATCTCGTCGAGGGTCAGGTCATGGCCGGTGTTCGTCACGACCACGGCTCGGGTGCGTTCACCGAGCGTGTCGTCGGGCGTGCCCACGACGGCGACCTCGGCGACAGCTGGATGCTCCACGATGAGGCTCTCCAGTTCGGCCGGTGAGATGTTCATGCCGCCGCGGACGATGAGGTCCTTGGCCCGGTCGACGTACTGCAGGAACCGCAGGTCGCCGGTGTCGTCGGCGACGTACTGGAAGAGGTCCCCGGTGCAGTAGAAGCCGTCGGCGTCGAACGGATTCGACGACGCGGTGCCGGCGAGGTAGCCGGAGAAAACTCCGGGCCCCATGAGGCGCAGTTCACCTGGCGTGCCGCCGGAGGTCACCTCGTCACCGGTGAGGGGGTCGATCAACTTGCTGCGCACGCCGCGCGAGGCGCGATTCGACCAGGTGTGGCCGGCAGAGCCGAACCGCGGGAACAGGACGGACCGGTGCACCGGATCGGGCACCGACCGCGGATCGCTGACCAGGCTGATGCCCTCGTTGGAGCCGAAGCAGTTGAGGATGTCGATCCCGAACCGGTCGCGCCACGCCACGATCATCGACGGCGGCAGCGGAGCCGAACCCGATCCGATGACGCGCACCGAGGCCAGGGTCTCGGGCGTGCAGCCGGGCAGGTCGAGCGCTCGGATCAGCAGCGCCGGCGGAGCGACGGTGTAGGTGACCTGCTCGTCGTGCAACTGCGCGAAGAACGTCGGTGCGTCGAAGGGATGGTGCTGCACGAGGACGGCGCCGGTCAGCAGCCACGGCACCAGCATGCCCGCGATCCCGGCCATGTTGACCATCGGGAACGGGTTCAACAGGACGTCGTCGACAGTCAGCTCGGCGGCGTCGACGCTGGAGATCGCCATGGGCTGCCAGTCGTTGGGGCAGCGGGGCACACCCTTGGGGGTCGATTCGGTGCCGGACGTCCAGCAGATCGTGACGGCGTCGTTGGGATCGCGATCGAGGTCGATCTCGATGGTTGCGGTGCCGCCGCCTCGGACGATCGGTGTCAGGGCGATGACGTCGTCGGGCAGGTCTTCGCCGAAGGCAAGGATGGCCGTGAGCTCGGGAATCTCACGCAGCGTCGCGGTGATGTCGGCGAGGGTCCCGGCGAGGATCCGTCCGCTGCCGATGAAGGCCGTGAGGTGGGCCAGCTGGCCCATCTGGCCGAGCTCGAAGGCGCGGTACTGCACGGGGAACGGCGTCGCGATGGCGCCGATCGATGCGATCGCGAGGTAGCTCGTGACGAGATCGGCCGAGTTGGGCAGTTGCAGGCCCACGACATCGCCCTCGCCGACTCCGCACGACAAGAGTTCGGCTGCCAGAAGCCCCACCTGCGCGTCGAGCTCGGACCAGGTCAAGCGCTGGGGCGTCACTCCGCTGATCTCGGCGAGGTTCGGCGGGTCGACCACGGCGAGCCGATCGGGCATCGCTCGGACGTGTTCTGCGAGCAGCTCGGGCCAGGTCTTGGCGCCCCAGAGTCCGGCCTCGGTCAAGGCCGTCACACGATCGGGGGAGTGGAGCTTCATGACTTAATTACTACAAGATCAAAAGTCACCTGTCAACGAATTGTCGCTGTCGTGCGGGGATCCCCGCCGACTGCACTACGCTGGGGGTCGCCCGAACCGGAAGGATGCGACGTGACGAAGGAAGCAGTCGTTCCCGACGTGGGAGAGAGTGCTTCTCCGCTGGGCCGCGCACTCGTCCTGATGGGCGATATGTGGACCGTACGCATCGTCCGCGCGATCTTCGCCGAACAGCGACGGTTCCAAGATCTGCGCGACACACTCAACATCTCCGATCCGGTGTTGTCGCGCCGGCTACGAGGACTTGTCGATGACGGCCTTCTCTACACCCGGGCCTACCAGTCGCATCCGCCGCGGCATGAGTACCTGCTGACCGAGTCGGGCATCGATCTCTGGCGGGTCATGATCGCCTTGTGGACCTGGGACCGTACCTGGGCGGGAGTGCATCACCGTGACAGCGGCCTGCGGCTTCGGCATCACGTGTGCGGTAACTCGACCCGGCCGGTCTTCGGTTGCGGACACTGCGGTGCGATCGGGCTGACGGCGCGAGATGTCCGCGGCGTCGTCGACGACCGTCTCCTGTTGGATGTCGTGGGACGCCGTTCGCGTCGATCGCCGACCATCAGCGGCCCGATCGATGCCGCCGGGGTCTTGGGAGACCGTTGGTCGACCATGATCTTGTCGGATGCGTTGATGGGGAGCCGGCGGTTCCACGAGTTCCAATCCCACCTGAAGATCTCTCCGGTCACGTTGACGCACCGACTCGAACTGTTTGTCGAGACCGGGATGCTGAGCCGCGAATCCGTCACTGCGGGTGGTCGCCGACAGGAATACCGCCTGACCCCCAAGGGCATCGACTTCTTCTCGGTCACCGCGACGATCAACAGCTGGGCCGCGCGATGGCTCGCCGAAGACGGGCAGTCGGGATTGTCGCTGACCCACACGGCGTGCGGGTCAGAACTCGAACCTCAGTTCACATGCAACAGCTGCAACGGAGTGCTCGCCCGCCGGGAGATCAGCTTCACGGAAGCGGCCCAGTGACACCGTCGGTGCCCGTCTGGACTGCCTCGATCGCATGGCCTCGCAGTGGTTCGTGGCAGGCGCTGCACGCCAGGATCACGTGAAGCTCTGACCCGCACGTCGAGTGGTGCATGATGAGGGCGGGACCGTCCGGTGCGTGGAACCAGCGATGACCCCACTGGATCACGAGCAGGACGACCGGCAAGAAGGCAAGACCCTTGGGTGTCAGCCGGTACTCCATCCAGTCGGCCCGTTCGGCCGTCGGAACTTGTTGGAGGACGCCGAGGTCCGCGAACACGCTGAGGCGGTCGGCGATGATCGTCGGCGACGCCGACAACCGCTTCTGGAAGTCGTTGAATCGGGTCACGCCGAGGAAGGCCGCACCCAAGATCGCGATCGACCAACGATTGCCGATCAGTTCCATCGTCTCGTTGATGACTTCGGTCGGTCGCTTGTCATTGCGGGATCGCTGGCGGCGAGCTGTGGTCTGCAGATTGCGGGACCAGTCACCGCTGGGACCCACCTTGCCGTCGACCTCACGCCAGCGGATGCCGGCGCGGCATGAATCGCAGGTCAGGACCGGATCGGTGAACTGGCCGCATGTCGTGTGCCGCATCCGGGGCAGGTCGGCGGCCTCGTCGACCCACGTGCGCTCCCAGGCCCACATCGAGATCAGGATCGGCCAGACCTGACGGCCGCGCGCTGACAGCAGATATTCGTAGCGGACCGGTCGATCGCTGTAGCGGTTCTTGGTCAGCACACCGGCGTCGACGAGGGCGGCGAGCCGGGTCGTCAAGGCGGTGCCCGGGATGGGTCCGAGCTTGAGCCAGTCGGTGTAGTGGGACGCGCCGCGAAGTGCCATACGGATGATCCACAGGGACCATTCGTCGGCCAGGACGCCATTGGCTACCGCTATCGCATTCGGGCCGTCAGGCTCCAGGGCGGTGACGTCTTCCCCGCCCGAGGAGGCTCGTTCGTCAACGGTGGTCATGGCACATCCCTATCAGTTCCAGGGGGCGAGTCGGACCCGGAGGGGTTGCTCGGACGAGTCGGACCAGTCCGTTGACCGGTTCTTCGGGATGGGGTATAACTTAGTCACGTTGCTAACTATAGTGATCGGCGTCACCCCCCGCAACCGGGCGGTGTGACAGGGAAATTCGAGTAAGGACAGGAGGGGCAGAGGTGCTGGAGATATCCAATCTGGTCATGCGCTTCGGTGGCGTGACGGCACTGGATCGGGTCGGCTTCACCGTGGCTGACAACGAGATTTGCGGTTTGATCGGCCCCAACGGAGCAGGCAAGACGTCGCTCTTCAACTGCATCACGAGGATCTACCGTCCTGAGGAAGGGACGATCCGTTTCGGCGGCGATGACTTGCTGTCATTGCGTCGTCATCAGGTCGTGCGTCGCGGCATCGTGCGCACGTTCCAGAACCTCGCGCTGTTCCCCTCGCTCTCGGTTCTGGAGAACACCGTCATCGGTGCGCACAGCGTCAACACCCCGCGACTCATCCCGTCGATGATCAGCTGGCCGACAAGCCGCTCGGCCCAGCGCCGCATCGAGGGCGAGGCATGGGAGTTGCTCGAACGACTCGATCTGACCGACGTCGCGTTCCATCCCGCAGCCGGTCTGCCGTTCGGCACGCTCAAGCGCGTCGAACTGGCCCGGGCACTGATCAGCCGTCCGTCGCTGCTGCTGCTCGACGAGCCGGCCGGCGGACTCACCCACTCCGAGGTCAACGAACTCGGCGAGCTGATCGTCGGACTCAAGAAGGACTTCGGTTTCAGCGCCTTGTTGGTCGAGCACCACATGGGACTCGTGATGGGCATCTCCGATCACATCGTTGCCATGGACTTCGGCCGCACGATCGCCGACGGATCGCCGGCTGAGGTCCAACGCGACCCCGCGGTGGCCGAGGCCTACCTGGGGAAGAGCGCATGAGCCAAACACCACTTTTGGAAGTCCGCGGACTGCGGGCCGGCTACGGACAGATCAACGTCCTGCACGATATCGACCTCGAAGTCGGGGCGGGCGAGGTCGTCGTCGTACTCGGGGCCAATGGCGCCGGCAAGTCGACGCTGATGGCCGCGATCTCGGGGCTCATCCCGCACTCGGGGGAGATCCTGGTCGACGGCAAGTCCGTCGGCAATCCGCGCCCCGACGAGATGCTCAAGCACGGAATCAGCCTGGTGCCGCAGGGCCGCGGCACGTTGACCGCACTGAGCGTCCTCGACAACCTGCGCGTCGGCGGCACCAACTTGACCGACAAGAAGCAGGTCGACGAAGAGATCGACCGTTGGTTCGCGATCTACCCGCGACTGGCCGAGCGCAAGGACCAGATCGCCGGGACCCTGTCTGGTGGTGAGCAGCAGATGCTGGCCATCGCCCGGGCGCTCATGAGCCGTCCGCGCATGTTGCTGTGCGATGAGATCAGTCTCGGCCTGGCGCCGCTGATCATCCAGGAGCTCTTCGAAACGCTCGGCCGGGTCAGCGCCGAGTCTGGTACGGCACTGCTGCTGGTCGAGCAGAACGCCGAACTCGCGCTCGATCTCGCGTCGCGGGTCTACCTGTTGGAGGTCGGCGCCGTCGCCTCGTCCGGGACGGCCGCGTCGTTCCGAGACAACAACAACATCCGCCAAGCGTACCTAGGCTATTAGGACTCAATCGATGGACATATTCCTGTCTCGACTCTTCTCCGGCATGACGTCGGGGTCGATCTATGTGCTGATCGCACTCGCATTGGTGATCGTCTTTCGCAGTTCGTCGACGATCAACTTCGCTCAAGGAGAGTTCGCCCTCTTCACGACCTACGTCGCTTGGTGGCTCACCGAACGCGGTCTCAACATCTGGCTCGTGCTGCTGCCGGTCATCGCCCTCGGCTTCATCATGGGCGCGCTTGCCGAGCGCTTCTTGATCCGGCCGGTGCGAAAACGCGATGAGACCGCGATCCTGATCGTCGCATTGGGCCTGTTCACCGGGCTCAACGGACTCGACGGCTGGATCTGGGGCTCGGACGAGAAAGTGTTCCCGACGATGTTCCCGTCAGGTGAGGACTCCTATGTCTCGGTCTTCGGGGCTCGTCTGCACTATGACTCGATGCTGGTGTGGCTCGTCACGATCGGCGTCGTCGTCGGTATGACGCTGCTGTTCAAGCGCACGAGCCTCGGCCTGGAGATGCGGGCGGTCGCGACCAATCCGCAGTCCGCCTCGTTGTGCGGCATCAAGGTCGGCCGCATCCTGACCGTGAGCTGGGGGCTCTCGGCGGCGATCGGCTCACTGGCTGGCGTGATGTTGGTGCCGACGATTCCGCCGGGACAACTCAATCTGTCCTCGATGTTCCACATCTTGATCTTCGCGTCGGCCGCTGCCCTCCTGGGCGGCCTCGACAGCATCAAGGGTGCTGTCGTCGGCGGCCTGATCATGGGTATCGGTCTGGCGATGATCAACGGCTACATGACGTTCATCGGCGGCTCGTTCTCACTGACGTTCGCCCTCATCCTGATCGTCGCAGTACTGACGGTCAAGCCCACCGGACTATTTGGAACGCGCCGATTGGAGCGAGTGTGAGCACCGACATGCCGGACACGAAGACCATCCGACGGGGCGGCCGCGCGCACACCGGAATGCTGATCGGTGGCGCGGTCCTCGCGGTGCTGGTCATCTTGTGGGGCAGCCAGCTGGATCCGTTCAATCAGGGCCAGCTGACCCGTGTCGCGATCTTCGCGATCGCGATCGCAGGACTCAACGTCGCCACAGGCTACATCGGACTGCTCTCGGTCGGTCACTCGGCGTTCTTCGGGCTGGGCGCCTACACAACCGGCGTGCTGGTCGTGAAGTACGAATGGGATCCGCTCGCGACGATTCCCGCGGCGCTGCTTCTGTGCTTCGTCGTCGGACTCCTGGTAGGTCTGCCGGCGCTACGGATTCGCGGTCTGTACCTCGCGATGGTGACCCTGGCGTTCGGTGTGGCCTTCCCCGAGATCATCGCTCATTTCGATGATCTGACCGGCGGTGCCGAAGGCATGACGATCCGCCGCCAGCAGTTGCGACCGCCGGAGTGGTCGGGCTTCACGCTCGGCGAGCGGACCCAGTGGCTCTACTGGCTGTGCGTCGTCGTCTTGTTGCTGACGATGCTCGTGATCCACAACATCGTGCGCAGCCGCTACGGCAGGGCCATGATCGCGGTGCGGGAGAACGAGATCGCCGCCGCCTCGTCGGGTATCAACATCGCGGTCATGAAGACGACGGCGTTCGGCGTCTCGGGTGCCATCACCGGTGTCGGCGGAAGTCTCTTCGCGATGTACATCGGCAGCCTGTTCGCCGAAGGATCGTTCACGCTATTGGCCGGCATCACGCTGTTGATCGGTCTGGTCATCGGCGGCGAGGCGACTCGTCTCGGCCCGTTGCTCGGAGCGCTGGCGGTCGTCTACGTGCCGTACTACACCGCTGACATCGGCCAAGGGCAGTCATCGGCCGTGTTGTTCGCCGTCGTCTTGATCTTCGTGATCTTCGTGGCGCCGGCCGGAATCGTCGGGGGAATCACCAAGGCAGTGCGCAAGGTGCTGGTCGTCACGCCTGCCATTCCGCAGAAGCCAGAAGGGGCCGCCAGCAAGCACTAGACGACCAGTTCATCTCGCACCGATCACGAACACTTATGAAAGGCACATCATGAAAATCACTCAGGCATCCGGGGTCCGTCGCCTCGCCATCCCGCTCGCGATGGCTGCTGCGCTCACGCTCAGCGCGTGCGGCGGCGGCAGCGACTCGAAGGATTCGGCCGAGACCTCGTCGGATCCGTCGAAGTTCAGCATCAACCTCGATGACTGCAACGACCCCGAATCGGTGACTGCGCCGATCGAGGGAACATTCGACATCGGTTACAGCGCGCCCCTCTCGGGCCCGGTCGCCGGAGCCGTCGAGCTGGCGACTGCCGGTTACGACGCACGCATCGCCGCAGAGAATGCCAAGGGCGGCGTCGACGGCGTCAAGATCAAGGTCACGTACAAGGACGACGCCTACCAGCCCGACAAGGCCAAGGCCAACGGCACCGAGCTCATCGAGAGCCTGAAGGTCGACGCCCTCGCGACGTTCGGCACCGGCCCGCTGGCCGCGATGGTCGATGACCAGAACGCTGCCTGCGTGCCGATGCTCTACCCGAGCTCGTCAACCGCTGACTTCGTCGACGTCGAGCAGTTCCCGTGGACCACGACGATCCTGCCGTTGGCCAAGAACGAAGCGAAGTTCCTCGTCAACCTGATCGAGACTCGCTTCCCTGACGGCGTCAAGATCGGCATTGCCGAGAACCAGACCGCATCGGGCAAGGTGCAGAGTGAGGCATTCCAGGCAGCGGTCAAGGACGCCGGACTGGAGATCACCAAGATCGTCTCGGACGCCGACCCGGTCGCTGCTGCGACGACGCTGAAGTCCGAAGGTGTCGAAGCCGTCTACCACGGCGGCGTCACCGGAACGTGTGGAGCATTCGATACGGCCCGCGGCCGCGTCGGCTACGAGCCCAAGCTGGTGCTGAAGCCGTCCAACTGCGTCAACGCGGTCGAGTACATTGCGGCGGGCAAGGCTGCTGACGGCGTCGAGCTCGGTGCCTTCGGCAAGGATCCCAGCGCTCCGGAGAACAAGGACGATGCCGGCGTGCAGGAATACCTCAAGCAGATGGCCAAGGTTCCGGCCGAGGTTACCTCCAACGCCGTCGCGGTTTCAGGTTGGACGCAGGCTGACCTGGTCATCAACACGCTCAAGCAGGCTGCCGCGTCGGAGGACGGGCTGACCCGCCTCAGTGTCATGGAGGCTGCTCGCGAACAGGACTACGCCTCGCCGATGCTGATCAACGGCATCAAGTGGTTCAGCCAGCCTGATCTGCTGACCGGAATCGACGGCTTCCGCCCCATCAAGTGGGTTGCCGCCGACAAGGCATTCGTCCCCGCGGGCGACGTCATCAGCATCCGCCCGTAGGCCGACGCCAAGATGTCGGCGGTTTTGGGTCGACCCGGACTCCGGGAAGACCTAAAACCGCCGACATATTGGTCAGTTGACCTGGCGGTCGTGGTCTTTCCAGAACTCCTGGCGGAGTTTGAATTTTTGTAGCTTGCCGGTGGCTGTGCGCGCGAGTTCCGTGCGGAATTCGATTCTCTTGGGGCATTTGTAGCCGGCCAGGTGGGTTCTGCAGTGTGCGATGAGCGCTGCCTGGTCGACGGTCTCTTCGTCGGGGTCGAGCACGACGAGCGCCGTGATCAGCTCACCCCACTTCTCGTCGGGGATGCCGATGACGGCAACCTCCTTGACCGAGGCGTGCGACATCAGGGCGTCCTCGACCTCGATCGAGGAGACGTTCTCGCCGCCGGTGATGATGACGTCCTTCTTGCGGTCGGCGATGACGATGTAGCCGTCCTCGAACGTGCCGCCGTCGCCGGTGTGGAACCAGTTGTCGGCCTGAGCGTCGGCCGTCGCTTCGGGGTTCTCCCAATATGACTCGAGCGCGTGATTGCTCTGCGCCAGCACCTCGCCCTGGTCGTCGACCTTGATCCGCACGCCGATCGCCGGGGCGCCGGCGCGGTTGAGGTTGACGGCCTGCTGATGGGGCGTCAGGTCTTCCCACTCCGCGCGCATCCGGCTCATCGTGAGCAGCGGTGCGGTCTCGGTGAGGCCGTAGATCTGGATGAACTCCCAGCCCAGCTCCTCGCGGACCCGCTCGATCGTGCGAGTGGGCGGGGGAGCGCCGGCCACGATGATCCGGACGCGATCGCGTCCCGGAATCTCGCCGTCCCAGGTCTTGGCCGCATCGAGCACCGACGCGACGACCGCAGGTGCCGCACACATCACGGTCACACCGTGTTCCTCGACGCGTCGCAGAATCTCGGCGCCGTCGATCTGCCGGATCACGACATGTTTGCCGCCGACACCGGTCATGATGAACGGCCAGCCCCAGCCATTGGCGTGGAACATCGGCAGGGTGTGCAGGTAGACGTCACGGTCGGACGCCGATGCGTGCAGCGCGAACACCGTCGCATTGAGCCAGTTGTTGCGGTGGGTCAGCTGGACGCCCTTGGGACGTGCGGTCGTCCCCGACGTGTAGTTGATCGTCGCGGTCGCCGACTCGTCGGCTTCCCAGGGCTGCGGCTCCGCCGTCGAGCCCCAGATCTTGTCGTCGTCCTCGCCGAGGACGAATGAGCGTTGGCACTCGACCTCGTCGATCAGATGGCGCAGCTCGGGGTCGACGATCAGCACCTCGGCTCCGGAGTGCTCCACGATGTAGCGGATCTCGGCTACTGCCAGTCGGAAGTTGACCGGGACCAGAACCCGACCCCATCCGGAGACGCCGAAGAACGACGTCAACAGCCGGGCAGAGTTGTGCGACACGATCGCGACCCGGCCACCTACGGGTACGCCCATCTCGTCGAGCGTGGCGGCTTGGGCGCGGGCGCGACGACCCAGTTCGGCGTACGTGATCTCGCCCCACGAATCGGCGGGCTGCGTCGGCTCGTCGACGATTGCGACACGATCGGGATAGACCGTGACAGCACGATCGAGGAAGTCCATGACGGTCAGGGGGTAGAACAAGGCAACCTCCGGTGGTGGGCACGACGTGCAGCAATTATTACCTGGTGTGCGGTTGCTCAAGGGTTGCGGACTCGCCGCATTCTTGGCCGGACTCGATCCGCGCCGTCCCGGCCCAGTTGCACAACTCGAGGACGAAATCAACCCGTTGCGGCTCTCTCAGGAACTTGCTAACTTGAGGCGCCGCGTAATTGAAACGTTTCAATTCTGTTATCGAATATTCATCTACGACGCGGCTCCGTCCTTCGAACCGAGGAGTAGTCATGGCTGTCGAGTTTCGGGATCGTCACCCGCTGGGCCGGTTGCTCATGACCATCCGACGTCTCGCCGGTATCGCTCGGACCGGCGTCGTCGCGATGATCTTCCTGGCGCTCAGCGTCGGAACTCTGGTCAGCGTGGCCATCTCCGCTCCCGCGCAGGCGGCGCCGCCTCGGGTCTGTGGATCGGCCTTGAACAGTGGCACCGGGAAGGTCGTGCTGCTCAACCTGCCCGCGAACGGATCCTCCGGCGAAGACTCCTACTCATCGGGCTACCTCGCGCCTGCCAAAGCCTCGGAGTGGACCAACTACTCATTCGAGGGCGATGCCACGACGCCGAACACCCTCGCAGTGTCGTTCCGCCAGAGCGGCAACAACGGGCCGTCGCTGCAGCTTTCCAGCGGACAGAACTCACTCGGTCCGCTGCGCCTCAACAACGGCGGTTGGGCTGCCGACGGCAACATCGCGTTGCCGGCCGGCACATTGACCCCCGGCGCACCGTTCCACTTCAAGATTGACGTGAGTGGCCAGCAAGTGACGGTCACGATCGACGGCACTCAGGTCGCGCAGTACACCCGTCCGTGGCTCCCCGCCGCCGGAACCATCGGGATCCGCGTCTCCGGTGCAGAGACCGGAACGCTCGACAACCTCGTGGTTCGCCAGCTCGACACCGGCAAGTATCTCTACGCCGACGACTTCGAGGACCGGACGACCGGTGCAGCCGGTGCGATCGCGGCGGGTTACGCGGGCCTCGAGATCGTCGAGACCTGCACCGTCCCGGATTCACCGAACGACGCCTACTGGATCTGGACGCAGGACGCCTCCTCGGTCAACAACTGGGCGGCGTTCCGCAAGACGTTCACGGTCGACGACGTGGCAGCACTGCCCGCGAAGGTCAATGCCCGCATCGCCGCCGAGACCAAATACTGGTTGTACGTCAACCAAGAACTCGTGGTCTTCGAAGGCAGCGTCAAGCGTGGCCCGAACCGTACTGACTCCTATGTCGACAATGTCGACATCCGGCCCTACCTGAAAGACGGTGAGAACACCGTCGCCGTCCTCGCGGTCTCCTATGGCCGCGGCGGGTACGCAGGCCCCTACTCGGGCAAGGCCGGGCTGTTCTTCGAGGCCGACGACATCGATCTGCGCTCGAACGACACCTGGAAGGCCCTGAAGCTCGACTCGTACGGTTCGATGTCGGTCGACACGAACTACCGTCTCGCCGAGCCGAACATCAAGTACGACGCGCGTAACGAATCGGCTGGATGGGCTGACTGGAAGAACGCCGACTTCGCCGACGGACAATGGCCCGCCGCGGTCACCTCCGGCAACGAGGGAAGCTCGCCGTGGAACCTCCTGGTCGACCGGCCGATCCCGCTACTGAAGTACGACAAGGACTTCACGACGTTCGCGGTCGACGATCCCAAGGTCAAGACGAAATCGACGGGCGGTGTCACGACCTACGAAGTACGGATGCCCGTCAATCACCAGCTCACTCCGTACGTGAAGCTCGGCGCGAACACCGAAGCCGGTAAGACCGTCGGCCTGAAGACCGACCACGCCACGGTGAAGGGTTCGGGAACCGAGCAGGCAGTCCAGGCCGAGTACGTCACCAAGGCCGGTGCGCAGGACTATGAGTCCCTCGTCTGGATGAACGGCGACAAACTGTTCATCACCGCTCCGGAGGGCGTCGAGGTCGAGAAGTTCGGCTACCGCCTGTCGGGCTATGCGACGGAGTTCGACGGTTCGTTCAACTCCGACGACGAGTACATGAACAAGCTCTGGACCATGGCGCGCGACACCCTCTACGTCACGATGCGCGACTCCTATATGGACTGCCCCGATCGTGAGCGGTCGCAGTGGTGGGGCGATGCGGTCAACGAGTTCGAGGAGGCGTTCTACGCCCTCGATCCGTCCGCAACGGATCTGGCCCGCAAGGGCATCGACAATCTGATGGGCTTTCGCAACGGCGACCTGATCCCCACGCAGGCACCGGCGGCGTCATTCTCAGAACTCCCCGCCCAGTCGCTGGCCGGCGTCATGAGCTTTTGGATGTTCTACGAGTACTCCGGCGACAAGACCGCGCTCGACGCGACCTACGAGCCGTCCGTGGCCTACCTGCGCACGTACAACATGGCCGCCGACGGTCTGCTCGCGCACGATCACGGTGGAACCTGGCACTGGCACGACTGGGGCAGCAACGAAGACGGCCGCCTGATCGACACACTTTGGTACTACATCGCGCTGAAATCGACGATCAAATCGGCCAAGGCTCTCGGAACGTCTGACGACGGTGCCGACGTGGTCTGGATGCAGAAGCGTGTCGACTCGATCAAGGACAACATCGAGAAGTTGTGGGTCGAGGGCAAGGGCTACTACGAGTCGACCGGTGACGGACGTGCGGATGACCGCGCGAACGCGCTGGCGGTGTACGCCGGACTGGCCGATACCGATCACTACGAGCAGATCCGTGACGTGCTGGTCAACATCAAGAAGTCCAGCCCGTACATGGACAAATACGCGCTTGAGGCGCTGTACCTCATGGGCTACCCCGATGACGCCATGGCGCGCATGAAGGACCGCTACGCGCCGATGGTCAATGATCCGGACCACTCGACGCTGTGGGAGTTCTTCGCGGGCCCCGAGCAGGACGCAGCCGGCACATTCAATCACGCCTGGACAGGTGGGCCGCTGACGATGATGAGCCGGTATGCGGCCGGAATCCAGCAGCTCAAGCCCGGCTTCTCGGAGTTCGCGGTCCGCCCGCAGCTCGGCTCCATGAAGAGCATCGAGGCCAAGGTGCACAGCGCCAACGGCAAGATCAAGGTCGACATCGACGCCAAGGATGCAACCGTCTTCAAGCTCAACGCGACGGTTCCCGCGAGCGCGATCGCCCAGGTGCACCTGCCGACCGCCGTGCTGGACGACGTCAAGGAGTCAGGTTCGCCGTTGACCGAGTCGTCGCCCGGCGTGCTGGGTGTGACGGTCGACGAGGCCGCTGGCGAGACGATCGTGCGCGTCGAGGCGGGTAGCTACTCCTTCGCGGTGGCAGCTCCGCCCGCGGAGGTCACGCTACCCAAGGCCGGACAGGTCGGCCCCGGCGAGAGCGTCAAGGGTTCCGTCAAGGTCAAGAACACCGGAACTGCGGCGATTGACACCATCTCGGCTGACGTCAAGGTTCCGGGTCTCACCGACACCATGACGCTCAAGGGCGGTCCGGTGGCCGTCGGCGAGACGACCGAACTGCCGTTCACTGTCGACGTCCCCCAGGGCATGCGCAACGGATCGACGTTCGACGCGCAGGCCGACGTCACGGTCTCCTACGGCGAGCTGCAGCGCAGTTTCGAGGTACCGGTCACGGGCTATCTGCGTGTGGCAGCCGACGTGTCGATCGAGTCGGTCTCCCTCGGTGAACGCGCCGGCGACTACCCGAAGACAGGGGAGTGGACGGCGACCGCGAAGGTCCGCAATAACGGACCGACGCCCGTGACAGGCCAGGTCGTCGCGAAATCGGTCGACGGGGTTCTGGAGGCGGGTGCGCCGTCCAAGCTCGTGACGATTCCGGCGGGCGGCTCGCTCGATGTGCCGGTCAAGGTTCACGGCGGCGGCAAATACTGGATGCCGATCATGCAGTCGGTGACCGTCACGTTCGTCGACCGTGGTTCCGTCCTCGCGACGGCGACGAGCGGCACCCGCATCAAGTGGTACGGCCCCAAGGGGCAGAGCTGGAAGACCACGGGGGCGAATGCCGTTGCGGACGCCACCGACTTCGTCGACTTCGGCGATGGCGGCACGGGTTCGACCGGAAACGCTGTGGGTAACGTCAAGCCGGGTCCGACCGAGGTCGCGCACAACCTGAAGTGGAACTACCGGTCGACGATCCCGGTCGGCGGCACTAACACCGAGGGCGGCCTGACCAGACGGTTCACCTGGGCGCGCGATGGCAGCTGGTTCAGCGCCGATGTCGCTGTGACATCGGGCGAGCCGTTTGTACTCAGCTTGCGGGAGACAGCGGACACCTCGGCACCGGTGACCCTCCCGGTCGTCCAGTCCAGGCCCAAGCAGTACAAGATCCTGGTCGACGATGTCGTCGTCCGGCAGGTCAAATATCTGATGCCGAATGAGGGGGTCGTCGGCGACACATTGTCGAACTACCAGGTGCGCGTCGATGATCCTGCGGCACTCGACGCCGACAACGACGGCAAGGTGACGGTCAAGTTCCGCTATGACGGCGGAGACGACGCGATGTATGACCCGTCGTTGACCGATCTGTGGGTTTCCGAGGCGACCGATCCTGCGACCGACGACGCCGCACCGACGGTTTCGGCCGCTCCGGCAGACTCGACGGTCTACGGCAACAACGGTTGGATCACGGAGGCGACGACCTTGATCGTCAAGGCGGTCGACAATGTCGACGCTTCGCCCTCGATCGAGGTAGCGCTCGATGACGCTGAGAGTGCCCCCTACGCCGAACCTGTTCCGGTCGACTCCGACGGAACGCACGACCTGAAGTACTCGGCAACGGACGCTTCGTCCAACAAGTCGGAGCAGCAGACGCTGACGGTCAAGATCGACAAGACCAAGCCGGTTCCGGCATTCGGTTCCTGGCCGACCGGAGTGATTCGTGACGGTGAGGTTCCGGCCGAGCCCGCGTGCGAAGGAACGGACACGACATCCGGTGTCGCATCGTGTGTCCAGACGGGCTACTCCAAGTCGGTAGGCGCGCACACGATCACGCAGACCGTGGTCGACAAGGCCGGCAACCGGGCCAGCGCGACGCTGAGCTACGTGGTCGTGGCGGTCGACAAGACAGCACTGGGACTGGCTCTGCTCGAGTCATCGGCTCTGGACGCCGCGGAGTACACCACTTCGACGTGGAACGCGCTGCAGTCAGTGGTCGACGGGGCGCAGGAGGCCTTCGACAATGAGGGCTTCTCGCAGGCTGCGGTCGACGCTGCGGTGGTGGCGGTCAATGACGCGGTGGACGCCTTGGACAAGCGCGGTGATCCGGCGGCCTTCAACACGCTGATCGCTGCTGCCGATGCTCTGTCCGGCAAGTTGGACGGCTTCACGGATGCCTCCGCGGACGCGCTGCGCACGGCTCTGGCTGAGGCGAAGGCGGTCGATGTGACCGACCGGACACAGGCTCAATTGGAGACTGCGACCGCAGATCTGCAGACGGCTCTGAATGGACTGACGGTCAAGCCCGCGACGGTCGACAAGGCCGTGCTGCAACACGTCTACGACGAGGCGAAGGCGCTGTCGAACTCTGATGACCGATTCACCGAAGCTTCGTGGACCAAGTTGAAGAACGAGCTGATCGACGCCGAGGCCGTTTTGGATGACCAATCAGCCACACAGGCACAGATCGACGCGGCTCTGACGGATCTGACGTCGGCGGTGACGGGTCTGGAAGCGGCACCGGCCGCGCCGAACACCGTCGTGCTTCACGATCTCGTCGCCACGACGTCGAAGCTGTCGAACTCCGGCGGCAAGTACACGAAAGACTCGTGGGCTCGTCTGCAGACCGAGATCGCTGACGCGAACAAGGTGCTGAACAACGCTTCGGCGACACAGGCGCAGATCGATCAGGCGACGATCGACCTGTACACGGCATGGGCGGCGCTGGTCCCGGCAAGGCCTGTGACCCCGGTGGTGTCGAGGGTCAAGCTGAACCAGTCGCAGCTGCGCCTGGTCAAGGGCAGGTCGATCCGGTTGGAAGATGGTGTCTACTTCTCCGACGGACGGTCGGTGTTCTCCGGCGCGACGTCGTGGAGGTCGTCGAACCGCAAGGTTGCGGCGGTGAGCTCGAATGGACTCGTCAAGGCGAAGAAGTCGGGAACCGTGAGGATCACCGTCACCTCGGCGCGCCCCGGAAAGTCGGGCAAGAAGGTGTCGACCAGCATCAAGGTCACGGTCGTCAAGTCCAAGCCGAAGTCGAAGGTCACCAAGGTCAGCGCCTCGGTGCCGAAATCGATCAAGCTCGGCCAGAGCGTCTACATCACCGGCAAGTACAGCTCGTCGAAGGCGACCGGCGTCAAGGTGACCTACCGGTCGTCCTCGTCAGGCGTTGCGACGATCGATGTGGCCGGCCGGATCGTGGCCAAGAAGAAGGGCACGGTGAAGATCACCGTGAAGGCGGGTGGAAAGTCCAAGACCTACACGGTCTCGGTCCGGTAGCCCCGCCCCGCCGCCCTCCCGCGAGAGCGGTGCGCTGGCGTCCACCGAGCACGGATTCTTGGACGCCAGCGCACCGCCCGACGACGGGGTTGGGTTAATTCCTTTCGCCCCGTGCAGCCCGTTCAGCCTCACCGAGCGGATCCTCGACGCCATGGAACCGTCTGTAGCTGTAAACGATGAATCCGAGTGCCATGAGCGACGATGCGATCAAGGTGGCGGCGGTCGCCCAGCCTCCGGGCAGCCACCACTTGTCGGCGATGGGCCACCAGCCGGGAACGTCCAGCCCGATGCCCCAGACGATGCCGACGGCGCCGATGGCCAGTGCGCCGCAGCAACTTGCGATGATCCGCGGCCAGGTCTGGACACCTTCGGCCGCCGACTTCAGCGCCATGACCTCGACAGGACGCAGACGGCGTTCGGCCCATTCGTACTGCTGCGACAGGACTGCGAGTCCGGCGAACAGGGCGAGGAGGCCCGGACCGGGCAGGACGAGCGCTGCCAGCCCGACCACGACGAGCGTCCAACCGACGACCTCGAGCGCGATGCGGCGCAGCACCTTGTTCGACTTCATGGTGCGACGTTACAGGGCGGGGTTGCGAGCCTCCGCCGCCCCGGTGAGCGGTCGTGATGGGATGGGGGCATGCGTGTCGTTGCAGTTGTTCTCCTGTTGGTTCTCGCGGGCTGTGGGGGCGGCGGCAGCGAGCCGGACGCGACGCCGAAGACGGCTGTGAAGACGAGCTCGAAGGCGTCGACGAGTCCGCCCCCCGCCGTTGAACCGACGACCGCGATCCCCAAGGGAACACCGACACCCGAAGCCTTGTCGGAGTTCCGCTGCGAGCAGGATGCCGAGGGCGACTGGAACAGCACGGGCGTCTTGTCGAACAGCAAGAAGAATCCCGTGACGTATCAGGTCACGGTCTTCATCGGTCAGGCCACGGGCGGCGAGGAGCGGGCCAAGACCAAGCAGATCCCGAACGTCACCGCAGGCGGCTCGGTCACGTTCGGGATCGGCAAGATCCCGGCTCCCCAGGAGGGCGGCCCGTGCCACGTCCAGGTGCTGGCCACGAAATAGGCGGTTCGACCCCGCCAGCTCGGCGACTTCACTACAGTATTTGCAAGTCTGCAATCAAAAGTGAAGTGGGGGCTCGTGAATCAGCTGCTCGATGAAGTACTGGCCGCGCATGGCGGGGTGCAGCGCTGGCAAGCCATATCGACCATCACGGCGCGAGGACGTATCAAGGGTCTCCTGCCCAAACGGTTCGCCGGCAACAAACTCGCCAGCTTCACCTTTCAGATCCACCCGAACGAGCAGCGCACGATGATCGATGACTTTCCCAGAGTCGGCGCCCGGGCTGTATTCGACCATGGGGATGTGCGGATAGAAACTCATGACGGCGAGCAACTGATAGCTCGGACGGACGCGCGGGCGGCGTTCTTCGGGCTGAGCGGGATTCGGCGCAATGTTCGCTGGGACCCGCTCGACACCGCCTATTTCGCGGGATACGCGTCCTGGAACTATCTGACTGCACCGCTACTCCTCACCTGCGATGGAGTTGAGGTCCGAGAAGGCCAGATCTGGCGGGAGCGAGGCGAAGTCTGGCGGCGGCTCGAGGTCCGGTTTCCGCCCGGATTGCACACGCACTGCGAGCGTCAAACCTTCTACGTCGACGATGAAGGACTGATTCGCCGTCACGATTTCGTCGCGGAAGCCGTGGGCAGGTGGGCCGCGGCGGCGCTCTACTGCGATCAACACCGCCAGTTCGACGGGCTCACCTTCCCGACTCGGCGGCGGGTACAGCCACGAGGCCCAGGACGTCGGGTTCTGCCCCGTCCGATCTTGCTGGCGCTCGACTTCGACGCGATCGAGATCCGTGCGATGGGAGATGAGTTGAGCGCATCATGGTGACCAAGCGCGCGTACGGTCAGTACTGCGGATTGGCGCGAGCGCTCGACGTCGTCGGCGACCGGTGGAGTTTGCTCATCGTGCGCGAGCTCCTCGTGGGTCCGGCCCGCTACGGACAGCTTCAGACCGGTTTACCGGGCATCTCCACCAACCTCCTGGCCGAGCGTTTGCGCGAGTTGGAAGAAGCCGGCGTGCTCGAGCGCCAACTCGACAGCCACAGCAATGGGGTCGCCTATGCGCTCACTCCGTGGGGCCGTGAACTTCGGGGTCCGGTTGCCTCGCTCGTGAACTGGAGTACACCGCTCATGGTGTCGGGACCACTCGGCGACAGCTTCCAGCCCCATTGGTTGATCATCGCACTCGAGTCGCTGTTGGGCGCCAAGCGATCGGAGATTCCGGCGGTAGTCGGCGTTGAGATCGAGGGCACCACGCTTGTCGTGTGCCTCGGCGCCACAGGACCCCAGGTCGCCATCGATTTCGATGACGAGCCTGAGACCGTGTTCGCTGCAGATCCCTTGGTCGTCCTGGGCCTTGCGTCAGGAATGCTGACGGTGGAGCAGGCGGTCGCCGCCGGAGATCTCCGCGGCGATGTGAGCGATCTCGAGGTGGTATTCGGCTAGATCAGCGGTGCACCGGTGATCGCCGCGACGCTCTCCCGCGTCTCCCCGGGGGCAACATCGCGCAGCACGAGACCCTCGGAAGTCACGTCGATGACGGCCCGGTCGGTGATGATGCGGTCGACGACCTTCAGTCCGGTCAGCGGGAGCGTGCAGTCGGCGACGATCTTGGGGCTGCCGTCCTTCGCGACGTGATCGGTGATCACGACGATGCGCTTGGTCCCGGCTACCAGGTCCATCGCGCCGCCCATGCCTTTGACGAGTGCGCCGGGCACGGCCCAGTTGGCCAGATCGCCGTTCGCGCCGACCTGCAGGGCGCCGAGGATCGCGATGTCGACCTTGCCGCCGCGGATCATCGCGAACGACTCGGTGGAGTCGAAGAAGCTCGCGCCTTTGATGACCGTGACGGTCTGCTTGCCGGCATTGATCAGATCGGGGTCCTCATCCCCCTCATAGGGAAAGGCGCCCATACCGAGGATGCCGTTCTCGGACTGCAACGTCACCGCGATCCCGTCTGGAATGTGATTGGCGACCAGAGTAGGGATGCCGATGCCGAGGTTGACGTAGTCGCCGTCGCGCAGCTCGCGGGCAGCGATCGCTGCCATCTCGTCGCGGGTCCACGTCATGACTGTGCTCCTTCGGGCCGGGGCCGGGTTGTGCGCTGCTCGATGTCTTTGACCCGATCCGTGGCTTGCACGATCTCGGTGACATAGACGCCGGGAGTGTGGACGAGTTCGGGATCGACGGCCTCGACGAGGTTCTCGACTTCGGCGACCGTGACTTTGCCACAGGTTGCGACGGCGGGATTGAAGTTTCGGGCCGCGAGCCGGTAGCGCAGATTGCCGTAGCGATCACCGGTGTGGGCGTGGACAAGGGCCAAGTCGGCGACTATGCCGCGTTCCTGGACATATGTGATGCCGTCGAATTCGGCAGTGGGTTTGCCTTCTGCGATCTGGGTGCCGACGCCGGTGCGCGTGTAGAACGCGGGAATGCCCGCTCCACCCGCCCGCATGCGTTCGGCCAGCGTGCCCTGGGGGTTGAACTCGACCTCCAGGACGCCGTCGAGGTACTGGCGGGCGAACAGCTTGTTCTCACCGACGTACGACGCGATGACTTTCGCGACTTGCTGGTTCTCCAGCAGCAGACCGAGTCCTTTGCCGTCGACGCCCATGTTGTTGGACACCACGGTCAGATCGCGGACGCCGGAGTCGCGGACCGCTTCGATCAGGTCTGAGGGGATCCCGCACAGACCGAATCCACCGACCGCGAGCGTCATCCCGTCGTGGAGGTGCCCTGCCAGGGCCTCGGCGGCAGTACTCATAGTTCCTCGTTCCAGCATTCAGCGTTCATTCACCGAACGCTGCCATGGTCGCGGGGTGCGGGTCAATGGGCGACGGGTTCCGGCGCGTGACTGCTCTCGGAGCGAACGGTAGCGCACGATGTGTCCGTTGAACGGACGCTATGCTGACAAGATGGTGGACGTCTCCCTGGGACCTGATGTGGTGTCGAGAGTCGGCGCGCTGCTGCGCGCGGTCGGTGTGAACGAACCCGATGGATCGTCGACGACCGAGGTGGCGCGCCAAGCAGAGATGACGCGGCCGACAACTCACCGGCTGCTCACATCGCTCGCCCGCGAAGGTCTGGTCGACCGCGATGCGAGCACGGGCAGATGGCATCTCGGGCCGGAACTCTACCTTCTCGGCACGGCGGCTGCTGCCCGCTACGACATCAGCCGTCACGCCCGAGGCGTCGTGCACGACTTGGCCCAGGAGACCGGCGAGAGTGCCTTCCTGTCAGCGCGTCGAGGGGACGAAACGGTGTGCCTGCTGCGCGAGGACGGCAGCTTTCCGCTGCGGTCGCATGTGCTGCACGAAGGCATCCGGTTCCCGCTGGGGGTCGCTTCGGCCGGGCTGGCGATCCTGGCGCATCTGCCTGATCGTGAGGTCCGCGAGTATCTGGACAGTCACGATCTGGAGGGCGCCTGGGGACGAGAACACGCCACGGCGGCTCTGAACGCGCGTATCGAGGAGACCCGGACGATGGGGTATGCGACGAATCCGGAGCTGCTCGTCGAGGGCAGTTGGGGCATGGGCGCTGCGGTCTTCGACCGTGCGGGGACGCCGGCTTGGGCGCTGAGCCTGACGGGTGTCGAGTCCCGATTTCGGGACGACCGTCGTGCCGAGCTCGGGCGGCTCCTGCTCAATCAGGCTCACCGCCTGACCCAGCTCCTACGCAATTAGGCACCTGCCGAGTGGCTACAGCTCGATGGTCACCGGATGGATGTGTCTGTCACCGTTGGCATATCCAGGCGGATCGGCCGGGAACACCGTGTCGGTGACGAGAAGGTCTTCGATGCGGTTGACCGCGAACATCGTCCAGAACGGCGGTCTGCGCGAATTGCTGCGTCCACTGACCTGATAGCCGCGAAGCGACAGGTTATGGGTCATCCGGTGGGGCCCGAGTGCCGCGGGCTGAACCAGGCGAGGCTGACGGTCATAGGTGAACTCGACCAGTAGCCGATCACGGATCGCACGCTCTAGATCGTCGGCACTCGCCTCGGTCATGAGGACTGGAGCTCCGCCAGCCGCGTTTCGGCATCGCGGACCTGGCTGATCAGATCGGCGAGGATTCGCTGCTGGACGACGATCTCTGCTTGGAGATCGTCCAGCGCGATCCTGCGCGCGATGATGTCGTCGTGTTCCGGTGCCCCCGAGAAGTCGGCATCGGCACTCCGGGCGGTGGTCAGGTCATTAGTCATGATTCGGCCCATCTGACTGATCGTGAATATCGGTCCAGGGCGCTCACATGCGACCGCCCTACCTGTAGATCACATTCGGGGGGCGATTGTTACAGCGAATCGGAAGATTTCTTTTCTGACCTCTTGCGAGGTTCAGTCTTTGGGCCCGCGAGCCGTGGTGTATTCGGATTCCAGGATCGCGGTGAACGAGTAGATGGCGGGAGCTTTGACACCGACGTCGGGATCGTCCTTGATGAGAATGACCTCGGTTCCGAGGAGCTGGCCAGTTGTGGGACTGATGATCAATACTTGGCGGAATTGCGGTGAGCCGACTGAGATGAGCGATATTCCAATGCCCGGCCTCCCCGCACGATCCGTGACGGCGCCAAGGAGTCGGAGCGTAGGCTCCCGCGCCAGGATCTCCCAGAAGCGGGAGCTGACCTTTGGCGGGACGACGAACTGATCGTGGAGACTGGCGATCTCTTGGAAAAGGCACGCTGTGCGGGCCGGTCCGGGTGTTCGGACCACGCATTGGGCAGAATTCATCACGGCAGTGCGAACCTTGCGGTAATCGCCATCGAGGTCGCTGACGAGCGAGGCGGATACCTCGTCGGCCGGATAAGTCTCGTTCGTCACCCGTCGTTCGCCGGTTGCCTTGGCGGTGAGACCTCGTCCGTCGGGCGAAAGAGGCGTCCCTGCGGCCTCTCGGATGCGAACAGAACCGTCTGCACGCAACCAGGATTCACGCCGTTTGGGTATCAGTTCGGCTGCCTTGGTGGCCTCAAGGGTCGCGAACCAGTTGTCGGACAGTTGATACTGCGTGGGGCCGTTTCTGCTGACAGGCGGTTGTTCGGCGGCGGTGCGGGCCAATGACAGCAGGGTGGTGCGGGCATCTTCGCCGGGAGCGTAGGCGATGTTCTGCGCATTGGCGAACTCGAAGTCCAGAACCGGCGGGGTGCCGGCGGTGGCCGAAGGCTGTTGCCATGGCGCCACGATGAGACCCACGACTCCCGCCGCAGCGGCCGCGAGCGCGAGAACCCGGGCAGCGATCCGCCGACGCTTCTTGGGCAGTTCGACGACGACGTCGTCCTCGGCATGCCCGGGTCCTGCGGTGCGCGCCTTGATCCGCGCCAAGATGTCCTCGGCGGTCTGGGGGACGATCCCCACGGATTCTGGAGTCACCTGACCGGGCATCCCGATGGCTCGGGCGTCGCGTCGTAAGAGCTCGAGCTCGTCGAGCTCGTCGAGCTCGTCGAACTCAGTTCCGTCGGGATTCACAGTTGTCCCCCTTCCAAGGTGAAGTCGCTTGCTTCGGCACTGCGCTGCAGTTCTTTGATGCGGCTGCGCAGTCGTGAGACTCGCGTCGTGAAAGTCCCCACCGAGATCGCCAACATGGCCGCCGCCTGCTCGCGCGTCACATCCTGCATGAACGCGACATCGAACAATTCCCGCTCCACGGCGCTCAGCTGTTGATAGACCCAGTATCCGAGCGAGGATTCTATGACAGTCTCGGAAACATCGGGCACGAGTGCGGGCCGAATCGCATAGTCCTCGGCGAACCGGTTGTCATGATGCTTCCGGCGTAGCCGCTCGGACTCCTGCAGAATCTTGTACCGACCGATCGTGAAGACCCAGCCGATCCGGGCATTGGGGTCCTGGGGGCACTCGGAGCGCTTGTCCCAGACCGTCTCGAAAGTCTGGCCGACTGCATCGTCCGCTGCGTCGGGCGAAAGCCGTCGAGCAGCGAACGAGAACAGCCTGCCGCTCATCTCGCGAAATAGGGCCGTGAACTCGTCTTCCCCCACTCGTTGATGGTACCCGGCGGGGGACAGGGATCAGCAGTCCGTGATGGTGGCGAGGTAGACCGCCTTGGCGCTTGTCTGCCAACCCGCCAAGTCCTTGTTCCGTTGGCCCGGCCCAAGGCAGCTATAGGTTCCTGATCCGTTGGATGTCGCGTGCAGCCAGGTTCGTTTCGATCGGTTGTTGTAGTAGGAATCGACGGTGTTCAAGCTGATGGACTTGTATGCCCCCGTGGAGTTGTACTTCTTCATCGTGCCGCTGTATCCCTTGCCGCTCCATACGCACATATAACCGCTCGGACAATCGCTGAGTGCGGCTTCGGCCGGCGTGGAGACTGCGAGATTGATGCCAGTGACGGCGATGATCGTTGCTGCTGACGTGATGAATCGTGATGTCTTCATGACACCAAATCCCTGTCAGGACAGGGAAATTACCGGTGTCTCATCCGCGTAAGAATCGGTGCTCCAGTGGGAAATCGTGAGCAGTGCGGCTCTGAGCCCCCAGGCAGTGAGATCAAAAAAGATCTGCTCACGTGTAATAACCGCCCGTCGAGCGGGACTAGTAACCGTGAGGAAATCCTGCTCGGGACTGGACCCCGCGCTCAGTAGGCTGCAGGAGGAACGGACAGATCGGTAACGAAGGGGACGCCGTGCAGCACGTCATCAACGCCGAAACCGGGCTGGCCCTCGACGTCGAAGTCTTGGGCAGCGGCGAACCGGTGCTCCTCGTCCAGGGGATGGCCGGCCACGGGGGGATGTGGGGTGAGGCATTCCTCGAACCGCTCGCGCGCGAGCACGAGGTCATCGCCTACGACCATCGGGGGGTGGGCGACAGCTCGCGGGCCGATGGACCGTTCACGATCGCCGACCTGGCTGACGACGCCACCGCACTGCTCGACGCGCTCGGCCACGAGTCGGCGCACGTCCTCGGAATCTCGATGGGCGGCATGGTGGCGCAGGAACTCGCGCTGCGTGCCCCCGATCGTGTGCGCAGTCTCGTGCTGGGTTGCACCACGGCGGGTGGACCGGACGCCTTCGGAGCTCCTGGTCCGGGCCGACTGCTGGAAGCCGTCGCATCGCGAGATCCGGAGCTGGCGACGCAGGTGGCGTTCGAGGTCAACGCGTCAGCAGAGTTTGCCGGTCGACCAGGCGAACTCGAGCGGTTCAGGACGGCTTTCGATGTCGCGGCGGGTTCCTGCCGCTGTCGTCGGCCTCCAGAGCAGTGCCGCGATGGCCCATGACGCCCGCTCGCGGCTCGCGCTTCTGGAGGCACCGACCGTGGTGGTGCACGGGGCACTGGACGAGATGATCTCGGTGTCCGAGGGAGCCAAACTCGCAGGTGGAATCCCCGGGGCCAGATTCGAGCCGTGGCCCGGCGTGGGGCACCTGTTCTGGTGGGAGAAACCGTACGCGGCAGCGGCGCTGGCCGTGGAGCACTTCCGGGCCTGACCCCGACTGCCGCGATCAGCAGATCAGAGGGTCGACTGCACTCCGGCCAGCAGCTGGCGTCCCATCACGATGCGCTGCACCTGGTTGGTGCCTTCGTAGATCTGGGTGATCTTGGCATCGCGCATCATCCGCTCGACGGGGTAATCGCTCGTGAAGCCGTAGCCGCCGAGCAGCTGGACCGCATCGGTCGTGACCTGCATCGCGGTGTCGGAGGCGAAGGCCTTGGCGGCGGCGCCGAAGAACGTCAGATCCTTGTCACCGCGCTCGGAGCGTCCGGCCGCGGCGTAGGTCAGCTGACGGGCGGCTTCGATCTTCATACCCATGTCGGCGAGCATGAACTCGATGCCCTGGAACTCCGAGATCGACTTGCCGAACTGCTTGCGCTCCTGGACGTAGCCCAGTGCGTAGTCGAGCGCGCCCTGAGCGACGCCGACGGCCTGAGCAGCGATCGTCACGCGGGTGTGGTCGAGGGTCTTCATGGCGATCGAGAAGCCCTCGCCGACCTCACCGATGATGCGATCGCCGGGGATGCGGACGTTGTCGAGGTAGACCTCGCGGGTCGGGGAGCCCTTGATGCCGAGCTTCTTCTCGGGGGCGCCGAATGAGACACCCTCGTCGGACTTCTCGACGACGAACGCCGTGATGCCCTTCGAGCGCTTCTCGGGGTCGGTCTGCGCGAGCACCGTGTAGTACTCCGACCAGCCGGCATTGGTGATCCAGCGCTTGACGCCGCTGAGGATCCAGTCGTCGCCGTCGCGGACGGCCTTGGTCTTCTGATTGGCGGCATCCGATCCGGCGTCAGGCTCGGACAGGCAGTAGGAGAAGCCACCCTCGCCGGCAGCGAGCTTGGTCAGGTACTTGGCCTTGATCTCTTCGCTGCCGCCGATCTGGACGGGCAGCGAGCCGAGCTTGTTGACCGCGGGGATCAGCGAGGACGAGACGCAGACGCGAGCGACCTCTTCGATGACCAGGACGGTGGCCAACGCGTCGGCGCCGGCTCCGCCATATTGCTCGGGGACGTGAGGAGCGTGGAAGTCGGAGGACAACAGTGCGTCCGCGGCTTCCTGCGGGAAGCGAGCCTTCTCGTCGACGTCGGCGGCGTAGGGAGCGATCTTGTTCTCCGCGACAGCACGGACGGCTTCGCGGATCGCTTGATGCTCTTCGGAGAGGACGAACATGTCGGTGGTGGTCTCAGTCATGTGAATCAGCCTTCGTAACCGTAGAAGCCCTGGCCCGACTTCTTGCCGAGCAGTCCGGCGTCGACCATGCGGTCGAGCAGCGGGGGCGGGGAGTACAGGGGCTCCTTGAACTCTTCGTACATCGAGACGCCGATTGCACGGATTGTGTCGAGGCCGATGAGGTCGGAGAGGGCCAGCGGGCCCATGGGGTGGCCGCAACCCAGCACCATGCCGCGGTCGATGTCTTCGGCCGAGGCGTAACCGGCCTCGTACATGCGGATCGCCGAGAGCAGGTACGGCACCAGGAGGCTGTTGACGACGAAACCGGCGCGGTCGGTTGCGTCGATCGGCTTCTTGCCGAGGGCTTCGGTGACCCAGCCGCGCATGCGGTCGAGCGTCTGCGTCGACGTCGTGAGGGAGGGGATGAGCTCGACGAGCTGCATGACCGGGGCGGGGTTGAAGAAGTGCACACCCATGACGTGGTGGGCGCGACCCGAGACGGCGCCGAGTTTGACGATTGGGATCGAGGAGGTGTTGGAGGCGAGGATCGCATCGTCCTTGGCGAGGATCTGGCCCAACTTGCGGAAGAGATTGAGCTTGGTCTCTTCGTGTTCGCTGGCGGCCTCGATCACCAGGTCGCGATCGGCGAGGGTCTCCAGGTCGGTCTCGAACGCGATGCGGTCCAAGATCGCGCTGACCTCGGCGGCTTCGATCTTGCCGCGGGACTCGGCGCGTCGCAGCGAGCCCTCGACGCGAGCTGCGGCGGCCTTGGCGGCGTCGTCGCTGATCTCGATGACGATGACGTGCGCTCCCGCACGGGCTGCGACCTCGGTGATTCCCGAGCCCATCAGGCCTCCGCCGATGACGCCGACCTTGTCGATCCCACTCATGACAGCTCCCCAAAGATTAGTAGGACGTCATAGTATCTCGCCCCTGGTGGGACAGGAAAATCGGGTTCTGTCCGCGTATAGCCGGACAGAACCCGATTTTCCCGTCAACCCCCGGGTTACTTCACCCGGAGATTGACCTTGGTGCTGCTGGATGAGTAGCCGGTCGACGTCAGGTACGTCGCTTTCAGGGTGTGCTTGCCCCTGACGGTGGGGCGGAACGTCGCGATGACCTTGCCTGACTTCAGAGACGTGGTCCGCACGACCTTGCCGCGATATGTGAATCGCACCTTGCCCGGCACGGTGCCCGCAGACGAGGTCACGTTGACCGTGACCCGGATCTTCTGACCGCTGCGAGTCGTACGCTTATTGACTGACATCCGCGTCTTGGTGCTCGCGCGAACGACCTTCGCGGTCCGTGCCGACTGCGCGACACCGGGCACATGGCCGGCCTTCCTGGCGGTGATCTTGACCGCCAGGCGGTGCCCCGCATCGGCCGCCGTTGCCCGGTACGTTCGCGAGGTGGCGGGGGCGATCGGTACGCCGTCACGCACCCACTGGTACGTGAATGCGAGACTGCCGATGTCCCAGCTTCCCGGCTTGGCGGTCAACGTCTTGCCGACCTTCGGACTGCCCGAGATCGACGGCGTCTTGGTCGCCACGGGTGCCGCAGCAGGTCCTGTGGGAGCCTTCTCGACGTCGATCGTCTCGTCGGCGCTTACGTTGCCGGCCACATCCGCGGCCCGGTACGTGATGGTGTGCGCTCCGCCATCGACGACGACCGGCTCGGTGTACGTGATCCAGTCACCGTCGTCGAGGCGGTACCCGATCGCGCCGACTCCCGAAGCGTCGTCACTGGCCGTCAGAGTCACGGTCCGACCGTCACGACTGGCCTTGGCAGTCGGGGGCGCGAGGTCGACCTTGGCTGTCACCGATCCGCTGTCGCCCTGTGCGCCATTGGCGCCCGTGGCGCGATACGTCAGCGAGACCTCTCCTGCGGGCACCGTGACCGGAGCGGTGTAGGTCAACCAGTCGTCATCACCGAAGCGGTACTCGATCGTCGCGACAGAATCTGCTGTGAGGGTCGCGGTCGCGCCGATTCCGAACCAGCCGTCCTGTCCCGCGTGCGATATCTCGACGTCGACCTTCGGCCCGGTGACGGGGGAGCTGGTGCAGATGCTGGTCAGGCGCTTGTCGGCCGCAGCCGCACCCCCCGCCTCGGTTGTCAGGATGTGGCAGCCGGGCGCGACGTCCTTGACGGTCAGATAGCCATCTGCCGGAGTCACGGTCTGCGGTACCCGGTCGACGTACAGCGTCGTCGGCTCGGTCGCCTTGGTCGGCACGCTGAGCGTCGCCGTCGTGTTGCCCGGGACGTTGGTCGACATCCGGACGTCGCCGTTGTCGCCGTGGTCGAAGGCAACCCCGATCTGGCCACGTACCGTCGGCACCGTGATGGTGCCGTACTGCAGCGTGCCCGGCTGCGGCTTGACCCGGAACTTCGCGTAGCCCGGGTCGACCGACTGCACTCCGAACAGTCCCGTCGGCACCGTGAATGCCGGCGATGCGGCCCATGGGTGCGAATAGGTCAGGTTCGGCTTGAGGGACGGATCCCAGGCCTCCATCGTGGCACCGGCGCCGAGGTTGATCATGTTGATCCAGCTCTTGGTGCCGGTCGCGGTCATCAGGTCGAGCGCGGCCTGGCCGTTGCCACCCTCGTACAGGCCCTTGATCAGGAAGCCCGCGCAGTAGACGCTGCACGCCATTCCGCGGGAGCCGACATAGCTCGCGACCTTGCCCAGCTCCTCGGTCTCGGGCACTCCGAACGCCAGCGCGAAGGCGCTCGCATGCAGCGAGTAGTGACCTGTGAGCGCACCGGCGGCGTTCATACCGTCGTCGTACTTGCCGTCGCTGGGGTTGTACAGGCGTTCGTTGATCGCATCGCGCATCCGATCGGCGATCGCGGTGTACGACTCGGCATCGGCGTCCTTGCCGAGCGAGGTGGCCATCGCGGCCATATCGCGGTACGCGCGGTACGAGATCGAGTTGATCACGGTGTTGTACTGCTGGAACGAGAAGCCGTCACGCTCCGACGCGGGCCAGTCGACGATGTCGTCATCGGTCGAGCTGTTGCCGCCGCTCGAACCGGACGTCTTGCGGATCAGGCCCGTCGATGCCTCCAGCCACTTGGTCGGCAACTTGCTCTGCAGATTGGAGTAGTAGCTCGCGACCTGCTCGGTGTCACCGGTCTGGCGCCACGCATCGTGAACAGCGAGGATCACGTAGATGGGCCACTCGGTCGGCCAGGTGCGGTTGTTCTTGAAGTAGTTCATCGAGTAGCGGCCGAGCGACAGATCGTCGTCGAGGTTGAGCGTCGACATCAGTTGCAGGTAGCCATCGGCCTCGTAGTTGATGCGCTCGCGCGTCCACGAGTCGGTGTAGAAATTGACGTTGAGCGACTCGATCGTGTTCTTCGACAGCTGCCAGACCTTTTCGAGGTTGGCATCGGACGAGGTGAACTTCGCGGCGTCCTCGTCGAACGGATACACCAGCGCCAGGGCCTGCAGGTTCTCGACCGTGACAGGCTCGGGCGCACCGACGATCTCGAGATAGCGGAAGACCCGCATGCCCCACGTGTCGACGGTCTGCGAGCCGCCCTTCAGCGTGACGATGTCCTGGTAGTTGTTGCCCGTGTTGAGCGCGTACCTGACGGTGTTCTCCGCGGAGGTCACCTCGCCGAACCTCAGGTCGACCTTCGAGCCCGCGGTGGCCTCGTCGATCGTGTAGTGGACTCCACCGACCCACGTGCGGCCGAAGTCGACGAAGTAGTCGCCATTTCCCTTGTCGACGATCTTGACCGGCGCCTTCAGCTCTTCGCGGACCTTCTGGGTGGGTGTCGCGGTCAGGTCAGGCAGCGCGGCCTTGACCGCAGGAGTGCTCCAGGCGGAGTCGTCGAAACCGGGGGAGTCGAAGCCGTACGGGAACTCGCCCGCATTCAGATTCTCCTTCGGCGCGGAGTAGAAGCCCGTGCCGATGCTGCCGCTGTTGGGGAACGACGAGTCTCCCGCAGTGGCCTTCCAGGTGCCGTCGGTGTCGACGACTTGGCGGCTGCCATCGGTGTACTCCACGACCAGTCGGGCCATGAACTGCTGCCCGCTGGTCGTGTAGGCGAGCGCGCCGATCGTGTTGCTGGCGCCTGCGCGGAGCTCGTCAGTCACGTCGAAGCCGTCGTAGCGGGCCTCGCTGCCGATCGAGCGGGTGGGACCGAGGCCGACGAACTTCCCGTTGACGTAGGCCTTGTAGACGTACTGCTTGGCCGGGTTCGTGCTGTTGCCGGTCGCGAACAGCGTCGCCCAGGCAATGTCCTTGTCGGCGAGAGTCGTGTCCTTGCGCAGCAGCGCCCAGTTGGCGGTCAGACCGTTCGGCAGGCAGGTCTGGCCCTTGCCGATCGTCAGGATGCCGTCGGCGACGGTGCCGCAGGCGAACGTCCTGTCTGCGGCGGCGAAGCTGGTCGCCAGCAGGGTGCCGCCGTTCGGCGACTCGCTCGTCACGCTCAGGTCGCTGAACCGGCCGACTTCGCTGGAGCCGTTGCGAAAGCCGATGACGCCGCGGCGGAACGTCGTGTCGGTCGTGGTGTCGACCAGGACGTCGTTGATCCAGGTCTTGATCGTGTTGTGGATCGCTTGGATCCTGACCGTGACGGTCGTGCCGAGCGACAACGTTCCGGCCGGCAGGTTGACGGTCTTGAGGTCTTTGTACGTGCCGTTGATCTGGGTGTGCGGTTTGAGCTGGTTGTCGGCTCCGCGCAGCTGCCACATGTAGGAGTTGCTGCTGTCGCTGGCACGGAACGCGATACCAGTGGCGACTTCCTCGATCTTGACCTTCGTGGTCAGGGTGTAGTTGGCCCAGGAACCAGCGAAGTACTCGTTCTTCCCGGTGCCGACGACCAGCTGACCGCCCGAAACGGCGAGATTGGGGAAGTCAGGATCCGAGGTGCTGCCCCGGCTGAAATCGTTGGCGTACAGCGTCGCACCACTGGCATCCTTGACCGAGATGTCGTCGTACCGGGCCTGCTCGGAACTGCCGTTCCGGAAGCCGAATCCGCCACTGGGATAGGTCGTCAGACCCGTCGTGGTGTCGACGAGAACGTCGTTGATGTACGTCTTGGCCGTTGCTCCGTCGAGCACGATCTTGAGCGCATACTGGGTCCCGCTGGTCAGGGTGATGCCGGTTCCGGCGAGGCTCTTGTCCTCGATCAGGTTCGTGCCGGTGTGCTTCTTGAGGCTGTTGGTGTCGGCCCGGATCTGCCACAGATAGAAGGCACTCGTGGAGTTGCTGTGGAATGTGACAGAAGCCGAGTTCTGGACGATCGTGAACTTGGTCTCCAGCGTGTAATCGGTCCAGTTGGCGTACTTGCCCGCAGGAGCCCAGATCGACTTCGCGTCTCCCCACGTCGAGCCCGCTCCCGTGCCGAACCAGGTGCTGTCCGACCACGCTGATGCCGTGTCGTCGGCGTCCCATGTGCGTACCTGCCAGTGGTAGCGCTCGGACTTGTCGAGTTCAGGTCCGCCGTAAGGGGCGTTGCTCTGCTCGTTCGATTCGACCTTCCCCGAGTCCCAGACCTCGTCGCCTCCGGCGGTTGTCGCGACCCGTACCTGGTAGGCGCTCTGCATGCCGAGCGGCAGCTGCCAGCCGAATCGAGGCGATGCCTCGAGATCGGTCGGAGTCGCGAGGCCGTTGACCGTGAGCCCGGTCGGCTGGCCGCCGGCTGCAACCGCCGCTTGGGCTGTGCTGCTGAGGCTTGTGACGCCGAGGGCGAGGCTGAGGACGGCCGTGATCAGGAGTCTCAGGGCGCGGACAGATGTCATCGTGCAGGTCCCGTCGGAGAGGTGGGTCCAGCGCTGGTGAGCTGGATCACAGGGTGAGGCGTACCGTACTAAATCGATTCAACATCTGGCAAGGCTGGACCTAGATCCGGCGTTTGCGCACCGCCCAGACGACTGCCTCGATCGGCGTGTTGACGCCGACCTGATCGCAGATCGCGCGAACCCGTCGGCGAAGGGTGCGCTCGGAGATGTTGAGTTCGCGGGCGATGGCGTCGGTCGTCAGGCCTTGGCTGAGCGGACGGAGGATCGCGAGATCATCTGCCGAGAGGTTGCCGTCATCTGTCATGCGAGCCTCCCTCGCGATCGGGATCGCCCCCGAATTCGAGGTGGATCCTGGGTGGCGGACACGTTACTAAATCGTTACAACGAGTACAACAGTTGGCCGACTCCGGCCATCTTCGGCCGCGCTTCGGCGCTGTCATCTCAGCGAATTCCCGGGCTTGGCCTGGCTGCTCATCCTCGGGTTGGAGGCGGTGACTCTTGCTGGTCTCAGACCCCCGTAGGTAGCGTGATCCCCGTCACGATCTGTTGAATCGTTTTAATCGAACGGGTGTATTTCATGAGCTTGACCACCACGAACCGCGGCCCGACACCGCATCGCCGCTTGATCGCGGTCGCCGTGTCGGCCGTTCTGTCCGTCTCGGCTTTGGTCGCAGCAGCGCCGGCAGCCCACGCCGCCGAGCCGTCGATCTCGGTCGACAGCCTGCAGACCAATGCCCGCACCAAGCCGCTCGGGATCCCCGGCGGTGCGCCCACGCTGAGCTGGAAGTCGTCTTCGACGGCTCGCGGCGTCGTGCAGAGTGCATACGAAGTCAAGGTCGCAGACGGTGACGGCGAAGTCTGGTCGTCGGGCAAGGTCGATTCGTCCGATCAGCTCAACGTCAAGTACGCCGGACCGGCGCTCGAGTCACAGACCCGCTACAACTGGCAGGTCAGGATCTGGGACGGCGACGACAACGCCAGCGACTGGAGTGACGAGACCTGGTTCGAGACCGGGATCCTCGACAACGCCGAGTGGGAGGGCGACTGGATCGGCAAGTCGGCCGGCGGCGAGATCGACAAGTGGAACAACTACACCGCCGACTTCGATTTCGACATCGACAAGTTGGCCATCGGTGTCTTCATCCGCGCCAAGGACACCGCGAACGCCTACATGTGGCAGATCACGACCGCCGACGGCACCGGAATCCCGAAGTTCCGGCCGCACAAGCGCGTCAACAACGGCTACTCGGTCATGGGCGGCGACATCCCGATCAGCGGCATCACGTCGGCTCAGTTGCTGGACGGCACGCACAAACTGTCGGTGACGGTCGACGGCAGCACCATCACGACCAAGCTCGACGGCAACCAGATCGACCAGCGCACCGACGCCTCGTTCACCAAGGGATTCATCGGCTTCCGTCAGGACTTCGCCAACGCGATCGACGAGAGTGTCGACGTCAAGAAGGTCCGGGTGACCTCGAAGACGGGCGACGTCCTGCTCGACACCGACTTCAGCGCCGGAAACCCGTTCAACGGCGGCACCGTGACCCCGGCCGGTCTGCACGTCGGCAACCGCAAGGACGTCCTGCTGCAGACCAACGACTCCAACAAGCCATTGCTGCGTACCGAATTCACGACGGAGCCCGGCAAGACCATCAAGTCGGCCCGCGCCTACGCATCGGCGCACGGTGTCTACGAGTTGCAGCTCAACGGCGAGACCGTCGGCGACCAGCACCTCGCACCCGGCTGGACCGACTACAAGAAGCGCATCCAGGCTCAGACGTACGACGTCACGAGCCAGGTCAACAACGGTGCCAACGCATTCGGCGCCGAGGTCGGCGACGGCTGGTGGGCCGGCAAGGTGGGCATGTGGGGGCCGGGCATGTACAGCAGCACGCTGGGCCTGATCGCCCAGCTGCGCATCGACTACACCGACGGCACACATCAGATCGTCAAGACCGACGACAGCTGGAAGAGTCACTTCGGCCCCTACAAGGCCGCCGACAACATCGACGGTGAGACGTACGACGCGAACGCCGAGCAGCCGGGCTGGGATCACCCCAACTTCGACGACTCCGGCTGGAATCCCGTCACGGTTGCAGCGGCCACGGACACGGCCAAGCTGGAGCCCCAGACCGACGAGCCGGTTCGCGTGACTCAGGAACTGCCCGCCCTCAAGCGCACCGAATCACCCGGCGTGGCCAAGGGTCACATCTACGATCTCGGCCAGAACATGGTCGGCGTCGCGCGCATGCGCATCTCGGGCAAGGCCGGACAGACCATCAAGTTCCGCTACGCCGAAGAGCTGTACAAGGACGGCCGTTTCTACGTCGGCAACCTGCGTGCCGCCAAGGTCACCGACTACTACACGTTCAAGACGACCGGCACGGTTGTCTACACGCCGAAGTTCACCCAGCACGGTTTCCGCTACATCGAGATCTCCGGCGTCGACACGGCCCCTGAGCTCGCCGATGTCACGGGCGTCGTGTGGGGTTCGGACCTCAAGGCGACCGGTGACCTCAAGACGTCCGACGGAATGCTGAACCAGCTGGTCAGCAATATCTCCTGGGGACAGCGCGGCAACTTCTTGTCGATCCCGACCGACACACCGGCTCGCGATGAGCGCCTCGGTTGGACGGGTGACATCAACGTCTTCGCCCCGACGGCCAGCTACCTGCGCGACACGCGTTCGTTCCTGCACAAGTGGACGACGGATCTGCGCGATTCGGCCTATGCCAACGGCAACCTACCGGGAATCGCGCCGTCGGTGCCGACGATCGACCTGGGAGCCGGCCTCGGCTGGTCCGACGCAGGCATCACGGTGCCCTACGCATCGTGGTACGCGCAGGGCGACACCGCCATCATCGAACAGAACTGGGCGATGATGCAGAAGTTCTTCAACCTGGTCAAGACGGGAGCCGGCGACGATCTGATCGACTCGGCGCGCGGCAACTGGAATGACTGGCTCAACCTCGACGACAACACCGGCACCGATGTCCTCGGTACCGCGTACTACGCCGAGAACGCTCGCATGATGTCTGAGATGGCTGCGGCGATCGGCGAAGATGCCGATGCGGCCACGTACGCCGCCATCTCGAAGGATGTGCGTGAGGCCTTCACCGACAAGCTCATCGCAGCTGACGGGACCGTCGAAGGCAACAGCCAGACGGCGTACGCGATGGCGCTGGGCATGAACCTGGTCACCGATCCGGCTCTGCGGATCAAGGTCGGCGAGAAGTTCATCGCCAAGCTCAAGACCAGCGACTACCACCTGACGACCGGCTTCCTCGGTACCCCGTGGCTGCTCCCGGCACTCTCGAGCATCGACCGCGACGACCTCGCGTACAAGATGCTCCTCAAGAAGGACTACCCGTCCTGGGGATACGAGATCGAGATGGGCTCCACCACGATGTGGGAGCGCTGGAACTCGATCGGACCTGACGGCAGCTTCGGCGACGAGGGTATGAACTCGTTCAACCACTACGCCTACGGCGCGGTCGGCGACTGGATGTACCAGAACATCGGTGGCATCTCGGCGGCCAAGGCCGGCTACAAGCAGTCGAGAATCGCACCCGAAGTCGGTGGCGGTCTGACGAGCGGACATGGAACGTACGAATCGGTCTACGGAACCATCTCGTCGGATTGGAAGGCCGAGGGCAAGAATCTCGACCTCGACGTCAAGATCCCGGTCAACACGACATCCAAGGTTGTCATCCCGGCGGGCAACCTGACGGCTGTGACCGAGGGCGGCAAGCCACTTGCGGACGTCGACGGTGTCAGTGACATCGAATTCGCCGACGGCATCGTGACGTTCACGGCAGGTTCGGGTAGCTACTCGTTCCGTTCGGACACTCAGATGGGTCTGCTGGGCGATCTGCTGGACGAGGTCGAGAAGGTCGACGAACGGGCCGCTGCACTGCAGACGGCCGGCGATCTGTCAGCCGGCGACCGGGCCCAGATCGGTGACGATCTGGGACGGGTCAAGGGTTCGGTCGAGCAGGCCCTCGAAGCGATTCTCGCCGGTGACGCCGGCCAGGTCTCGCAGCACCTCGCCGACGGCCTGGCAGGCGTCCGCACCCTGAAGGCGTGGATTGCGGCATCGTCGATCGATGGTCCGGTCAAGGGTGACCTGACGACCCGGATCGAGAAGCTCGAGTCGATGTTCGGCAAGGGTGTCGCGAACAACCTGGGCGTCTCGGTGGTCATTCCGCCGGTCGCCGAGAGCACCCGGCCCGGAGCTGTTGTCGCCGGGACGATCGATCTGACCAACAACGGCTCCGGTGCCCTTACAGGTGTCGAGGCCAAGGTCACGATCGATGGATGGAAGATCGATCCGATCACGGTCAAGACCGACGGTCTCGGTGCTGGTGGCAGCGTGCAACTGCCCTTCACGGTGAAGGTGCCCAAGCATCAGAAGCCGGGCACGTACGATGCGGCAGTCGCAGCGACGTTCACGAGCCAGTTCGGAACGTTCACGGTCAAGGATGCGAGTCCCTGGGTCTCGGTGTCCTCCGGAATCGTGATCGACAAGGTGACGACCGTCAGCCCGGCTGATGGCTCGGACGAGCGTGCCGACGTGGTCGTCACGGTCAAGAACGACAGTGACACGGCCGCCTCCGGCCAGGTCACGGTCAAGCTTCCGGACGGGTGGGCACCTGCGGTTCCGTCGCAGCGCGTCACGATCCCGGCCGGCGAGAGCGTGGACGTCAGCGTGCCGGTGTTCGTCGGAGTCGAGACTGTCGGCGGCACCTCGCCTATCGCGGTCACGTTCGTCGACAACGGTGTCGTGCAGGCCAGCAAGGATGCCGACATCGCGGTCAGTCTGGCGGCTCCGGGCAACACCGATCTGCCAGGTCAGCTCGATCACGTCGACTTCGGCAAGAACGCGTCGGAGACGGCCCACGCCCTGCAGACCTCACCCAGCAGCGGCACGAATGTCGAAGCGGGTCTGGATCGGCGCTACTCGCACGCCAACACGCCGGGTTCGTGGTTCTCGGCACAGTACAGCGTCACCCCCGGTGAGCCGTTCGTGATCCGGAACCTGGAGACGTTCGACGGTCCGAAGACCAAGAAGTACAACATCTACGTCAACGATGTACTGGTCAAGGACTTCCAGCTCAAGCAGACGGTGGGCGGACAGAGTGCCAAGGCCTACCAGGTGCTCGTCGATGATCCTGCGGTGCTCGCCAACAACGGCACCGTCCGGATCAAGTACGAGTTCCCGCTCAACGCCGGCGGCTACTACGATCCGTCGATCGCGGACAGTTGGGTCCTGCCGGCACCGGCTGACACCTTGGCCCCACTTGCCTCGGCAACTGTGACCAGCAGCGCCGTCCCGGGCGACAATGGTTGGTTCCGTGGCGATGCCTCGGTCGCGATCAGTGCCGTCGACAACCGGGCGGGTGCTGTGACGATCGAGACGGGCGAGACATCCGGTTGGCAGCCGTACGTCGCACCCATCGCGGTCAGCGGCGAAGGCAAGCACGAACTGTCGTTCCGGGCCAAGGACGTTTCGGGACATTCCACAGGTGAGCGCAAGGTCGAGGTGCTGATCGATGGCACGGCTCCTGGCACGCAGCTGTCGGTGACCCGCGGTTCCGGTATCGACAATGCCGACAAGGCGAAGTTGAAGTTCGCTGCGGCCGACGGGCTGTCGGGCGTCGCCTCGACGATGTACCGGGTCGACGGTGGCGACTGGCAACAGGTCGGTCATCAGGACGAGCCGCTCGTCACGGGATTCGGTGAGCACGTCGTGGAGTTCTTCTCCACGGATATCGCCGGCAACCCCGAGCCGGTGCAGTCGATGGTGGTCAACCTGACCGACGTCGAGGGAATCGCGGCGATCGTGGCTCCTCAGGTCAAGGGCACCGCGAAGTACGGGTCGACGTTGACCGCTACTGCCGGGACCTGGAACACCAAGGGCCTGACTTTCCGCTACCAGTGGTTGCGCGATGGCAAGGCGATCAGCGGTAGGACGGCTGCGTCGTACAAGCTGAGCGCCGCCGATGTGGGTCGTCGGATCGCTGTGAGGGTCACGGCATCGAAGACGGGGCTGGCTGCGAAGACAGCGACTTCGGCCGCGACGGCCAAGGTCGCCAAGGCTTCGGCCGCGGCGACGGTGAAGTCGTCGAAGTCGAAGGTCAAGAGGGGCCAGAAGGTCAAGCTGTCGATCAGGGTCACGTCGTCTGCGGGAACCCCGCGCGGCACGGTCCGGATCTACGAGAACGGCAAGCGGGTCAAGAGCGTGAAGCTTTCGAAGTCGGGCAAGGCGACGTATTGGGTTTTGTCCGCGAAATCGTGGACAAAACCCGATTCTTGCGTCCCGGCGGGGCGGCGTGGGACGCGGGTGGTCACGTCGAGGTAGTAGCGGCCGGCCTTGCGCGCTGGGCGGGTTCGGGGTGGCAGCCGCAGCGGATGTACATCGCGCTCGTCGAGGAACTTCGACCAATGCAGGATCACGTCTTTGTAGCCGATCTTCGACGCGCTCCTCTTCGCCACGACGATCGGCGTGACCGGGTTGAACGCGGTGAAGCCGTCATGCCGTAGGGCTGACAGTCCGCCGAGAACCGACCCCGGCGGGGCGGCGAGCAGGGCCACCCAGTCGCGCTGTTCGTCGGTGAGAGGTCCGTTGTGGTTGACGAACACGCCGATGGCGGGGTTCGCCCATTGTTTCGAGCTCACGCGCCGGTACAGGCGGTGGCGTCGGGAGCACCTTAGGCTCTACCGGTGATTCGATCCCTGTGGACGGCGGAACGTCTGTGGAAATCCCCGGGGGTGGACGTGAAAATCGGGTTTTGTCGCCGTATACGGGGACAAAACCCGATTCTTGCGTCAAACGCCGGTCGTGGAGCGCCGGATGACGAGGTCGGGTTTGAGGACGATGTGCTGGATCTTGGACGCTTCGGAGTCGGCGATGACGCCGAGCAGGAGGGTCGCGGCGCTCGAGCCCATCTCGTGAGCGGGCTGGCGGACCGAGGTCAGCGGGATCGCAGACGATGCCGCGAAGTCGATGTCGTCGTATCCGACGATCGCGATGTCGTCGGGCACGCGGACGCCTCGCAGCGTCAGCGCCTGGAGCACGCCGAGGGCAACCAGGTCATTGGCGGCGAACACGGCATCGGGGTGTTGGTCCTGCGGCAACGCGAGAAGTCGCTCGACACCGGCACGCCCGGCTTCGGCGTTCATGGTCTCGGTCTCGACGAACTGGAGTTCTGCATCGCCGTGCGCCTCGACGGCTGCCCGCGCCGCGGCGAGACGGTTCTTGATCTGGGCGAGATTCGCCGGCCCGCCGATGAAGGCGATCTTGCGCCTACCAGTCTCGAGCAGGTGCTCGGTCGCGATCCGGCCGCCCATCTTGTCGTCGATCGCGACCGACGAGAACTCCTTGGTACGGGTCATGCGGTCGACAACCACGACACTCGTGCCGCGGTCGCGAAGCCGCCGTAACCGGTCGATGACGTCGCCGACCGGTGTGATCAGGACGCCGTCCATGCGTTGTTGCTCGAACAGGTCGAGGTAATTGGTCTCACGCAGCGGTTCCTGGGAGCTGTTTCCCAGGATGAGAGGCCGATTCTCGGCGATCAGGACGTCATCGACACCGCGGGCGACATCGGTGAAGAACGGGTTCGCGATGTCGAGCACGATCATGCCTATTGCGCGGTTGGTGCCGGCACGCAGCTGGCGGGCCGCGTCATTGCGGATGTACCCGAGCTCATCGATCGCGGACTGGATCCTTGCCAGCGTCGCCGGCGAGACCTTCGCGGGGTGATTCAGAGCATTGGAAACGGTCGCGGGGGATACCCCCGCGCGAGCTGCGACATCGCGCACCTGAGCCACGGCCATGACGAGCAGGTTAACACGATTTAACAATTTGGGTTGACGAACTTGTGATGGCCGTCATACAGTTCTGAGGTTGGATTAAAACGATTCAAAAATGCCGAAACACGGAGGACATATGAACGCGAGCGGCCCTGTCGCCCTGCAGCTCGTGCAGGTACGTAAGTCGTTCGGCCCTGTCGTCGCCCTGCGCTCCGGCAGTCTGACGGTCCATTCCGGTTCGATTCACGCCCTCGTGGGCGAGAACGGTGCCGGCAAGTCGACCCTCGTCAAGATCGTTGCGGGTCTGTACCAGCGCGATGGCGGAGACTTCCTGCTGCACGGTGAGAGTGTCGACTTCACCTCCACCGCGGCCTCGAAAGACGCCGGCATCGCGGTCATCTACCAGGAGCCGACGCTGTTCCCCGACCTCTCGGTCACCGAGAACATCTTCATGGGCCGCCAGCCGGTCGGTGCGGGCCGCCGGATCGACCGCAAGGCCATGCACACCGAGGCGCTCGCACTGTTCAAGCGTCTCGGCGTCAACCTCGACCCCCGCCGTCTGGCAGAGGGCCTGTCGATCGCCGACCAGCAGATCATCGAGATCGCCAAAGCCATCTCGCTCGATGCGAGTGTCATGATCATGGACGAGCCCACCGCGGCGCTGAGCGGCGTCGAGGTCGACCGTCTCTTCGCGGTCGCGCGCAGCCTCCGCGACGAGGGCCGTGCGCTGGTGTTCATCTCGCACCGTTTCGACGAGGTCTTCGACCTGTGCGACACCGTCACCGTCATGCGCGACGGCGAGTACATCTCGACCGATGCGATCGCCGAGACCACGACGGCGCAGATCGTGTCCAAGATGGTCGGCCGTGAGGTCAGCGATCTGTTCCCGAAGACGCCCGCCGAGATCGGCGCCCCGGTGCTCCAGGTCGGCAACCTCGAATTGGCCGGCGTCTTCCACGATGTCAATTTCGAAGTCCGGTCGGGCGAGATCGTCGCACTTGCCGGACTCGTCGGTGCGGGACGCAGCGAGATCGCCCGTGCGATCTTCGGCGTCGACGCTTACGACTCCGGCACCGTGATGTTGAACGGCAAGAAGGTCGCCCCCAAGAGCCCGCGCGCCGCGATCCAGGCCGGGATGGGATTCGTTCCCGAGGATCGGCGTCAGCAGGGACTCGTCACCGAGGCCTCGGTCGCCCACAACGTCGCTGCTGTCATCCGCAACAAGCTAGCCCGCTTCGGTCTCATCACGAGGGGCGCGGAGAACCGCGCCGCCGGCCCGTGGTCGGGACGTCTCGAGGTCAAGACCAATGCCTTGTCGATGCATGCCACGACGATGAGCGGTGGCAATCAGCAAAAGGTCGTTATCGCCAAATGGCTTGCGACAAACCCCTCCTTGCTCATCATCGACGAGCCGACGCGCGGTATCGACGTCGGCACCAAGTCCGAGGTGCACCGGTTGATCTCAGAACTCGCCGGGCAGGGCATGGCGATCTTGATGATCTCGTCGGAGCTTCCTGAGGTGCTCGGCATGGCCGACCGCGTACTCGTGGTGCACGAGGGACGCATCACCGCCGATATCGACCGCGCGGACGCGACGCCCGAGAGCGTCATGACCGCCGCGACGAACACCATGACCGGAGTTTCCGCATGACAACTCTTGTAGAGCCAAGCCGCAAGTCGGCCGCGCAGCGCGCGATCACGACGATCCTGACCTCACGAGAATCGGCCATCGCGCTGGTCCTGGTCCTGGTCGTTCTGGCCGCGACCTCGCAGCGGCACAGCTTCTTGTTCAGCAGCGACAGCTGGCGAGATCTTCTGCTGGCGCCCTCGATCCTGGTCCTGCTCGCGATCGGCCAGGCCGTCGTGATCATCACCCGCAACGTCGACCTGTCGGTCGGCTCCACGCTGGCCCTGACGGCCTACCTGACGGGTCGGCTGTTCGTCGACAACCCGGGTATCCCGATCATCGTGGTGTTCCTGATCGGCATCGCGGCCGGTGCGGGGCTGGGCCTGATCAACGGTCTGCTGGTCGCCTTCGGCCGGGTTCCTGCACTGGTCATCACGCTCGGCACGATGTACATCTATCGCGGCGTCGTCCTCGAATGGGCCGGGAGCAACCGCATCAACGCCTCCGACATGCCCAGCGGCTTCTTGTCACTCGGCACCAAGACGATCCTGACGATCCCGGTCCTCACGATCATCGCGGTCGTCGTGCTGGTGGCCGTCGGCTACTACCTGCGCACGGCCCGTGGCGGCCGTGAACTGTACGCGATCGGGTCCGATCCCGACGCAGCTCATCTCTACGGTCTCAAGGTCCGCAAGCGCGTCATCGGGGCGTTCGTCCTGTGCGGTGCGCTGGCCGGGCTGGCAGGAGTCGTCTTCGCGGCCCGCTACGGCACGATCAGCTCCAGCGCCGGTACCGGCATCGAGCTGCAGGCCGTCGGCGCGGCCGTCATCGGTGGCGTCGCGATCTTCGGCGGCAGCGGAACCGTCTGGGGTGCCGCGATCGGCGCCTGGCTGCTCATCACGATCAACCGCGCACTGCCGATCCTCGGCGTCCAGGACTTCTGGCAGAAGGCCGTAGTCGGAACGCTCATCATCGGCGCGATCGTCCTCGACCGACTGTTGTCGGTCAGACGATCACGCAAGCTCATCGAGGCGAGGGACGAATCATGACCACCACCGAGACCCCGCGCAGCGACACGCTTCGGACGTACGCGTCGTACGCCAAACCCCTGTGGCAGCGCGTCATCTTGACCCGCGAGTTCGCGGTCATCACGCTGCTGTTGGTCGTGTTCTTCTATTCGCGCAGCGAGATCCCGGCCTTCGACGGCCCGCTGACGATCTACTACCTGTTGCTCGACGTGGCTCCCATCCTGCTGATCGCGCTGCCGATGACGTTGATCATCATCACCGGCGAGATCGACCTTTCGGTCGCGAGCATCGTGGGTCTGAGCAGTGTCATGGTCGGCGACCTGCACCAAGGCGGTATGTCGATCCCCCTGGCGGCGCTGATCGCGATCGCCGTCGGAATCGTCTGCGGAGCGTTCAACGGCTTCCTCATCGCGTATGTGGGACTTCCGTCGCTGGCCGTGACGATCGGCACGCTGGCGCTCTACCGCGGTTTGGCAGTCGGCCTGCTCGGCACGACGGCCATCACGGACTTCCCCGAGAAGTGGACCGACCTGGCCAAGGACAAGATCGGCGACAGCAGCTATCCCGTCATCATGATCCCGATCGTCGTGTTGATCATCGCCTTCGTGCTGTTGCTGCACTTCACGGCATTCGGCCGCGGCGTGTTCGATATCGGTCTGAACGACGAGGCAGCACACTTCTCGGGCGTCAACGTCGCGCGGACCAAGTTCTTCTTGTTCGTCCTCGCGGGAGCGGTGTCGGCGTTCGCCGGCATCTACTACACCTTGCGCTTCGGCAGTTCGCGCGGTGACAACGCGACGGGCATGGAGCTCCAGGTCATCGCGGCCGTGCTGCTGGGCGGTGTCTCGATCTTCGGTGGCCGCGGTGCACTGCACGGCGTCATCGCCGGCGTTCTGCTGATCGGCGTCATCTCGAGCGCTCTGCGACTCGATGAAGTCTCGGCGAACGTCATCAACATCATCATCGGGCTGCTGCTCGTGCTCTCGGTGATGTCCACAAGCTTCCTGTCCTTCGTAGCTCGGACGACGGCCGGGATGAGGAGAAGGACCAGAGACGGTCTTCCTGAACGCCAGCAGGCGTCAGCACAACACGAAGGGAACAATTCATGAAGTTCAGCAACAAGAAGGCGACCGCCCTCGCGGCCATCGCCGTCAGCGCTGCACTTGTCCTGTCGGCCTGCGGCGGTGGCTCCGACAGCGACGGTGACAAGGGCGGATCGGGCAACAGCGGTGACAAGACAACTGTCACGTTCTTGCCCAAGAACCTCGGCAACCCGTACTTCGACACCAGCGACAAGGGCGGCAAGATCGCCGTCGAGGAGTTCGGCGGAAAGTTCGCCGAGGTCGGACCGCAGGAGGCGACTCCTGATGGACAGGTCGCGTTCATCAACACCGCGGCTCAGCAGGGTGTCAAGGCGCTCGTGGTGTCGGCCAACGACCCGAAGGCCATCGGTGACGCGCTGAACGAAGCCCGTGACGCCGGAACCAAGGTCGTCACGTTCGACTCGGACACCGACCCGGAGTACCGCGACCTGTTCGTCAACCAGGCCAGCTCCGAGGGCATCGCCAAGGTGCAGGTCGAGATGATCGCCAAGCAGATCGGCGACGAGGGCGAAATCGCCATTTTGTCGGCGGCTGCCAATGCGACGAACCAGAACGCCTGGATCGACCTCATGAAGAAGGATCTGGCGGCCAACCACCCGAAGATCAAGCTCGTCGACACCGTTTACGGTGACGATGACGATCAGACGTCGTTCGACAAGACGTCGGCGCTGCTGCAGAAGTACCCGAACCTCAAGGGCATCGTGTCGCCGACCACCGTCGGTATCGCGGCTGCGGCTCGCTACGTGTCGGACTCCGACTTCAAGGGCAAGGTCAAGGTCACCGGTCTCGGTACCCCCAACCAGATGCGCGCCTACGTCGAAGACGGAACCGTCGACGCGTTCGCGCTGTGGAACCCCGAAGACCTCGGCTACCTGGCGGCTTTCGCGGCCAAGGCTCTGGTCGACGGTGACATCACCGGCAAGGAGGGTGACAAGTTCACCGCCGGCAAGCTGGGCGATTACACCGTGGGAGCGGACAGCACTGTGCTCCTGGGCGACCCGTTCGAGTTCAACAAGGACAACATCGCCGACTTCAAGTTCTGAGTCGGCCCGATGACCGCCCGGCCGGGGGCCGCTTCCCCCGGCTGGGCGCCATCTCCTCACTTCCCCAAAATGTGTAGAGCAACCCTGAAAGGGTCTGACACGATGCGTCGCGTCTGCTTCCAGCTCCAGGTCAAAGCTGACCGGATCGCGGAATACAAGGTAAGACACGCCGCGGTCTGGCCCGAGATGCTACAAGCGCTGGCCGAAACCGGCTGGCACAACTACTCGCTCTTCCTTCGCCCGGACGGTCTGTTGATCGGCTATTTCGAGACCCCGTCCCTCGCGGATGCGCAAGCCGGTATGGCGCGCACCGAGGTCAACGATCGCTGGCAGGCCGAGATGTCCGAGTTCTTCGTCGACCTCGGCGATGCAGCGCCCGATACAGGCTTCATCGAGCTCGAAGAGGTCTTCCATTTGGAAGATCAGCTCGCTCCCTGAGACCTGAACACCACCGTCTGGTGGACATCCCCAAAGTGTGATTGAATCGATTTAATGAAGCGTCGAGTACCCAGTGGCAAAGACGCCGGAGGAGAGAAGCAGAAGATGACGACATTCCGCGACATCGCGTCCCAGCTCGAGGGGCAGGGCATCGAGGTCCCGTCCTGGGCGTACGGCAATTCGGGCACCCGCTTCAAGGTGTTCGGTTCGGCCGGCACACCCCGCACCGTCGAAGAGAAGATCGCCGACGCTGCCGCGGTGCACCGCTTCACCGGACTTGCCCCGCTCGTCTCGCTGCACATCCCGTGGGACCTGGTGGACGACTACGCCGCACTGCGTCGTTACGCCGAGGACCTCGGTATCGGCCTCGGGACGATCAACTCCAACACGTTCCAGGACGACGACTACAAGCTCGGCGCCCTGACGCACACCGATGCGCGCATCCGTACCAAAGCGATCGACCACCACCTGGCCTGCATCGATGTGATGGACCAGACGGGTTCTCGTGATCTGAAGATCTGGCTCGCGGAGGGCACCAACTACCCCGGTCAGGGCGATATGCGCGGACGCCAGGACCGCCTCGCCGAGTCGCTCTCGACGATCTACGACCGGCTCGGCGACGATCAGCGTCTCGTGCTGGAGTACAAGTTCTTCGAGCCGGCGTTCTACCACACCGATGTCCCCGACTGGGGTACGTCGTATGTGCAGGTCATGGCGCTCGGCGAGAAGGCCATGGTGTGCCTCGACACCGGCCATCACGCGCCGGGCACCAACATCGAGTTCATCGTCGCGCAGCTGCTGCGGCTCGGGAAGCTCGGCTCGTTCGACTTCAACAGCCGGTTCTACGCCGATGACGACCTGATCGTGGGCGCCGCCGACCCGTTCCAGCTGTTTCGGATCATGGTCGAGGTCGTGCGCGGCGGTGGCTACGGTCCCGACAGCGACGTCGCATTCATGCTCGACCAGTGCCACAACATCGAGAAGAAGATCCCCGGCCAGATTCGTTCGGTGCTCAACGTCCAGGAGATGACGGCTCGCGCGTTGATGCTCGACACGGCTGCGCTCACCAAGGCACAGGAAGACGGCGACGTGCTCGCCGCCAACGAGATCTTCATGGACGCGTTCTACACCGACGTGCGCGGCGACCTCGCCGCTTGGCGTGAAGAGCGAGGACTTGCCGGCAACCCCATGGCCGCCTACCTCGCCAGCGGCTACCAGGAACAGATCGAGGCCGACCGCGTCGGCGGCACCCAATCCAGCTGGACCTGACCAACACTATTCAGAGATCAGAGTGAGATGACGAACACCACTGCAGCAGAGCTGATCGCCCGGTCCAACCGACTCGGCAGTGATCCGAAGAACACCAATTACGCCGGAGGCAACACCTCCGCGAAGGGCACCGAGACCGATCCCGTCACGGGTGAGGACGTCGAGCTGCTGTGGGTCAAGGGCTCCGGCGGAGACCTCGGCACGCTCAAGGAGAGCGGGCTCGCGGTGCTGCGGCTCGATCGCATGCGCGCCCTGGTCGACGTCTACCCGGGTCTCGACCGCGAGGACGAGATGGTCGCCGCGTTCGACTACTGCTTGCACGGCAAGGGCGGTGCAGCGCCGTCGATCGACACCGCTATGCATGGGCTGGTCGACGCGGCACACGTCGACCACCTGCATCCCGACTCCGGTATCGCGATCGCGACGTCGGCGGACGGCGAGAAGCTGACCGAGACGGTCTTCGGCGGGAAGGTCGTGTGGGTTCCGTGGCGTCGTCCCGGCTTCCAGCTCGGACTCGATATCGCTGAGATCAAGGAAGCGAATCCTGACGCGATCGGCTGCATCCTCGGCGGACACGGCATCACCGCCTGGGGCGATACGTCCGAGGAGGCCGAGAAGAACTCGCTGTGGATCATCGAGACCGCCGCGGCGTACATCGAGGCCAACTCCAAGGCCGAGCCGTTCGGTCCGGCCCTGGCCGGCTACGGCGCGCTGTCCGCCGACGAGCGCCGGGCCAAGGCCGCCGCGCTGGTTCCGACGATCCGCTCGATCGCCTCGCAGGACAAGGCGATGGTCGGTCATTTCACCGACAGCGACGAAGTCCTCGACTTCCTCGCGTCCGCAGAGCACCCGCGTCTGGCGGCGCTCGGCACGAGCTGCCCTGACCACTTCCTGCGCACCAAGGTCAAGCCGCTCGTGCTCGACCTGCCTTCATCGGCGACGGTCGAGGATTCGATCGCCCGTCTGCGCGAGTTGCACACCGCGTACCGCGAGGATTACCAGGCCTACTACGACCGCAATGCGGTGGCCGACAGCCCCGCCATTCGCGGCGCCGATCCGCTGATCGTCCTGGTGCCAGGAGTCGGCATGTTCAGTTTCGGCAAGGACAAGCAGACTGCCCGTGTCGCCGGTGAGTTCTACGTCAACGCGATCAACGTCATGCGTGGCGCGGAGGGGCTGTCGACGTACGCCCCGATCGACGAGGCGGAGAAATTCCGCATTGAGTACTGGGCACTCGAAGAGGCCAAGCTGCAGCGGATGCCGGCTCCCAAGCCGCTCGCGACGCGCATCGCGCTGGTCACCGGGGCCGCATCGGGCATCGGCAAGGCCATCGCCAAGAAGCTCGCAGCCCAAGGCGCTGTCGTCGCGATCGCCGACCTGAACTTGGAGAAGGCCCAGGCTGCCGCCGCTGAGATCGGCGGCACCGACATCGCGATCGGTGTGCAGGCCGACGTCAGCGACGAAGATGCTGTCAAGGCGGCTGTCGACGCGACGCTGCTGGCCTTCGGCGGAATCGACCTGATCGTCAACAATGCGGGTCTCTCGCTCAGCAAATCGCTGCTCGACACGACAGTCGCTGACTGGGATCTGCAGCACAACGTCATGGCCAAGGGCTCGTTCCTGGTCTCGCGGACCGCTGCGAAGGCGCTCATCGAGCAGGGGCTGGGCGGAGACATCGTCTACATCTCCAGCAAGAACTCGGTGTTCGCCGGACCCAACAACATCGCGTACTCCGCGACGAAGGCCGACCAGGCCCACCAGGTGCGACTGCTCGCCGCTGAGCTCGGCGAGCATGGCGTGCGGGTCAACGGCATCAATCCCGACGGTGTCGTGCAGGGCTCGGGCATCTTCTCCAGCGGCTGGGGCGCGAATCGCGCTGCGGTCTATGGCGTCGACGAGAAGGATCTGGGTGCGTTCTACGCTCAGCGCACGCTGCTCAAGCGTGAAGTCCTGCCCGATCACGTCGCGAGCGCGGTCTACGCGCTGGTCGGCCCCGACCTGACCCAGACGACGGGGCTGCACATTCCGGTCGACGCCGGCGTGGCCGCAGCGTTCCTGCGCTAGAACGGAACGCACCTCTCATCATGTCGTCTTTGTCTCGTGTCTCCGTCGCGGCCATCGACCTCGGCGCCTCCAGCGGCCGGGTCATGGTGGGCGACGTGGGGCCGGGGCACCTCGAACTGCGCGCAGTCGCGCGATTTGCCAATGAGCCGATCGTCCTTCCGGACGGGCTTCACTGGGACCCCCTCGACCTCTATCGCCACGCTCTACGCGGACTGTGGACAGCCGTGAGCCAGTCACCTGACGGGCTCGGGAGTGTGGCGGTGGATTCTTGGGCGGTTGACTACGCCCTCATGCGTGCAGACCGCATGGTGGGCGTGCCGTTCCATTATCGGGACGAGCGGACGGCCGCGGGCGTGGAGCGCATCCACGCCCGCGTGTCGCCCGCAGACCTCTACGCACGTAACGGCCTGCAGTTCTTGCCGTTCAACACGATCTATCAACTCGCCGCGGAAGAACTCGCCGGGACCGATCACATGCTGCTGATCCCCGATCTGATCGGCTTCTGGCTGACCGGCCACATGGCCACCGAGCGTACGAACGCCTCCACGACGGGTCTGCTCGATCCACGGACGGGGGAGTGGGATCTCGCCCTGATGCAGCAGGCCGGACTGCCGGCTCGCATCCTGACCGAGCTGATCGATCCGGGACAGCCGATCGGCACGGTCTCCTCACATGTCGGCGAGCGCATCGGCGCTCCGGGACTCACGGTGACCGCGGTGGGTTCGCATGACACGGCTTCGGCTGTCGTCGGCGTGCCGATTCAAAGCGACGACGCCGCCTATATCTCGTGCGGGACCTGGGGCCTGGTCGGCCTTGAGCTCGACGCCCCGGTCATGACCGAGGACGCCCGGTCTGCCAACTTCACGAACGAGGGCGGTGTCGACGGCCGGACCAGGTTCTTGACCAACGTCATGGGCACCTGGCTCATCAGCGAGACCTTGCGGCAGTGGGAGCGTGACGGTGACCCCGTCGAGCTCACCGAGATACTGCGGGCCGCGGCCGATGTCTCGGTGCCTGTCACGACGTTCGACGTCCAGGATCCGCGCTTCATGCCTCCCGGCGATATGCCGGCCCGCATCCGCGAGTGGTGCGCCGAACGGGACGTTGCCGCTCCCGGTGATCGCGCCTCGCTGATGCGGAGCATCGTGGAGAGTCTGGCCCTCGCATTCGCCGATGCGCTGGAAACTGCTCAGAGACTGTCGGGCCGACCCGTCGGCGTCGTGCACATCGTCGGTGGCGGATCGCTCAACCGACTGCTGTGCCAGCTGACCGCCGATCGCAGTGGGCGGCCGGTCCTCGCCGGTCCGGTCGAGGCGACCGCGCTGGGCAACGTCTTGGTGCAAGCCCGATCGCTAGGCGGGGTCGGGGAAACCCTGGAGGAAATGCGTCACCTCATCGCAACAACCCACGACCTAGCGACCTTCACCCCTCGCCCCTAAACGCTGACGAGGCGGTTGTTGCCCCTCGACGGGGCGGTTTAGCGGGGGCGCGGGATGAGGCGTTCCAGCTGGGTGACGTGGGCCGGTTCCAGTTCGGCGATCGTCGATGCACCGAGCAGCTTCATCGTCCGGACGATCTCGTCTTCCAGGATCGCGATGGTGCGGTCGACGCCCGCGCGGCCGCCGGCCATGAGGCCGTACAGGTACGCGCGACCGATCATCGAGAAGTTCGCCCCCAGCGCTGCGGCGGCCACGATGTCGGCGCCGGACATGATGCCGGTGTCGACGCCGATCTCGATGTCGGCGCCGACCTCGCGGACGACCTCGGGCAGCAGGTGGAACGGGATCGGGGCGCGATCGAGCTGACGTCCGCCGTGGTTCGACAAGATGATGCCATCGACGCCGAGGCTCGCGAGCTGTTTGGCGTCTTCGACGTTCTGCACGCCCTTGATGACGATCTTGCCCGGCCAGATCTGACGGATCACGTCGAGATCGGCGTACGAGATCGTGGGGTCCATCGCGGCGTCGAGCAGTTCGCCGACGGTTCCTCCGGTCGAGCTCAGCGATGCGAACTCGAGCTTCGGGGTGGTGAGGAAGTCGTACCACCACCAGGGCCGGACGGCCGCGTTCAGGACCGTCTTCAGCGAGATCTGCGGCGGGATCGAGAAGCCATTGCGCTCGTCGCGCAGACGGGCGCCGGCCACGGGGGTGTCGACCGTGAACTGGAGCGTGTCGAAGCCCGCAGCGGCGGCCCGGCGGGCAAGTTCGTAGGAGATCTCGCGATCGCGCATGACGTAGAGCTGGAACCAGTTGCGACCGTCGGGGTTGGCGGCTTTGACCCCTTCGATCGATGTGGTGCCCAAAGTCGACAAGGTGAAGGGGATCCCTGCGGCACCCGCGGCGCCGGCGCCGGCGATCTCGCCTTCGGTCTGCATCAGACGAGTGAAGCCGGTCGGCGCGATCGCGAACGGCAGACGCGACGGACCGCCGAGGATCGTGGTCGAGGTGTCGACGTCCTGCGCGGGGCGCAGCACCCGTGGGCTGAACTCGACGTCCTCGAACGCCTGACGCGCACGCGCGAGTGACAGTTCGCCTTCGGCGGCACCGTCGGTGTAGTCGAACGCCGCTCGGGGCGTGCGACGTTTGGCGATCGTGCGCAGATCATGGATCGTCAGTGCCGACTCCAGTCTGCGCCGCTTGGGACTCCAAACCGGCTTCTTGAACTTGAGCAGCTCGAAAACCTCGAGTGGGCGGGGGAACTGGCGCTGGACCATGGAACTACTTCCTGTGCGTGGTGTCGTGAGTGGAGTCGTAGTGGGCGACCAGACGGTCGCGGGAGGCGAGGACGTGCGCGCGTGCGAGTCGGCCGGCGCCCTCGACATCGCCTGCGTCGATGGCCTCGAGGATCAACCGGTGGTCGGTGCCGACCTCGTCGGCCGAGCGAAGCCCATGGGCCTCCACCTGGGCGATACCGAGCTCGATCTCGCCCATCAGCAGATCGTGCAGGCGGGGGAGCCGAGTCGAGGCGGTGCCGTGGACGAGGGCCCGGTGGAATGCGAGGTCCCGTGCGGCATAGGAACCGTCGACGGGTAGGTCGAGGAGTGCCCGGTGAGCCTCGCGGGCTTGGTCCGGAACGGTCGAGGTGGCGGCCAGGAGCTCGACGGCGGCCGACTCGATCGCAGCGCGGCTGAAGAACAGATCATCGATGTCATCGCGGCCCAGGCGTCGCACACGGGCCGCGTGGTGCGGCTCGCGGACCAGGAGGCCGTCGACCACGAGACGGTCGATCGCGATGCGAGCCGTGGGACGCGCCACGGCATATGTCGCGGCGACATGCGCTTCGGTGACCGCGGTGCCGGGAGCGAGTCCCCGTGAGAGGATCTCGCCTCGCAGCGCGGCGACAACAGCATCGGGGCGGACTGCGGCGTCGGTCGAAGAGCTAGGCATGATTGTCAGACAATATCAGATTGTCTGACAATCACGCCTACGCTGGTCAGACGGCGACCTGGACGTCCGACTCGACGACGGTCTGGCGCTGGCTGCCCAGACCGTCGATCTCGATGTCCATGACATCGCCGATCTGGAGGTACGGGAATCGACCTGAGAGCGCGACTCCCTCAGGTGTTCCGGTCAAGACGAGGTCGCCGGGCGCGAGATACACGTGCCGGCTGAGATGACGGATGATGTCGGCGACCGAGAAGATCATGTCCTGGGTCGAGGAGTTCTGACGCTGCTCGCCGTTGACCCACGAACGCAGACCCAGTGCTTGTGGGTCGATGCTGTCGGCGGGCACGAGGTACGGCCCGGTGGGGCAGAACGTCTCGGCCGACTTGCCCTTGGACCACTGTCCGCCGGAGAAGTCGAGCTGGCTGGCCCGCTCCGACAGATCGTTGGCGATCGTGTAGCCGGCCACGTACTCCATCGGGTCGTCGCTGTCGCTCAGTTGGCGCGGTGTCGACTTGATGACGATCGCGAGCTCGACCTCCCAGTCCGAACGGGTCGATCCGGGCGGCAGGATGACGTCATCGTGGGGCCCGACGACCGTCGCGGGGTGCTTGTAGAACAGCACCGGCACGGTCGGTGCGGCTGAGCCCGACTCGGCGGCGTGGGCGGCATAGTTCATCCCGATGCAGTTGACCGCCTGCGGACGCGCGATCGGGGCACCGAGACGCACGCCCGCGATGTCGATTTCCTGGAGTTGTCCCGCCGAGAGTGCGGCGGCGACACGGGCGAAGCCGTCCTGCTCCAGAAACGCCCCGTCGATGTCGTCGGTGAGCTGGGACAGACCCCAGGTGCGACCCGACGCATCCAGGACGCCGGGGCGTTCCTGTCCTACTGCGCCGTAACGGAATAGCTGCATGGTGTGACTCCTCGTTCGTGTCATTCGTAGCGTTGAGAGATATTTCGTGCGGCCTGACCCAATGTGTCGATCGTGTCGGTGACCAGCTGTTCGGTGTTGCGGACTTCGGGGATCGAGACGCTGATCGCGGCCCCGACGCCGTCGGGGCGCTCCCGCAACGGGAACGCGATGCAGAAGACGCCCTCGGTGTACTCCCCGCGATCGATCGCGTATCCGCGTTCACGGATCGCGGCCAGCTCGTCGAGCAGTGCCTCGAGATTCGGGAGCGTTGTCGCGGTGTACGGCTGGAACGTCACATCCGCGTACCTGGCCCGCACCTCCTCGGTGGGTAGCTGGCTGAGGAGTGCTTTGCCGATCCCGGTCGCGTACGCCGGGAGGCGGGCGCCGACGTGCGATGCGAGACGTAGCTGGTGATCGGGATCGACCTTGCCGATGTAGACGTTGTCGACACCGTCGAGTATCGCCAGCTGAACTGTCTCGTTGAGCCGATTCCGCACGGTTTCCATGTACGGCTTGGCGATCTCCTCGATGCTGCCGGCACTCAGATAGCTACGGCCCGCCTGCCACAGCCGAATCCCCACTCTGAACTTGCGGGTACCCGGCTCGATCGCCAAGAAGCCGCGCTGCGTCATGGTCGACAGCAGGCCGTGGGCACTGCTCCTCGGGATGTTGATCGCGGCCTGGATCTCTGCCAGCGACATGCCGGCCGGATTGTCGGTGAGGAGTTCCAGGATCTGCAGGACGCGGTCGGCGGACTTGACCGGCGCGCTCATGGGGCCGTCACGACCAGACCGTCGGGATACCGCTCGAGCTGTCCTTCGTCGTACAGCGTGAGGGCGATATCGGCGGTGCGCCGGACCCGATCATGTGCTGCGAGTGCTTCGTAGATGTTCTCGCAGATCCCGATCGGATGGTCTTCACGCAGATTGCGTTCCGTGAAGTATGCGTCGGTGATCGTCACGGTCCCGGCGGGTGTGTCGACCTCGACGGCCATCGACGCCCGATGGTGGGAACCGGTCCACCAGGTCCGAAGACCCGGCAGGATCTCGTCCTCGTCGGCCAGCAGACGTACGCGATCCCAGGCTTCGTGGGTCATATATGACAACACTTCGGGCGGGATCGAGGTCCACCGATCGTCATGAGGATGGCGGTGGCTGGAATGGAAGTGGGTCCAGCCCCGCTCGGTCAAACAGATCTGGGCCTGGTCGAACAGGTGGACGTTCGAAGTTGTGTACAGCTGGAGCGGGGTCAACAGGACATGGGTGATATCGCTCGTGGCCAGCCCCAGTTGTTCGAGTTGGGCGGGCAGCCACTGGCCGTCCTCTCGCTGGAAGGCGGCCCGTTCGCCGAGCAGGGCCGCCCAACCGGCGTTCATCGCCGTGAGGTCTTGGGCAGGTCCGGTTCCGACCAGGATGTTGGCGCCGTCCTGCTGGATCAGGAATGCCTGAAAGGCGAGACGGTGCCACTGTTCCCAATCGGACATCCAGTAGACCTCGGGACCGGGGACTTCCCCGAAACCGAGTGGGAGGATACGTACGCCAAATGTCACAGTGTTCTCCGTTTCATGAGGAAGTTGCGGATTGCTGCGGTCGAAGAACTGCTTTGACCAGGTCGTGCCGGCCATTCATCAGCTCCCCGAAGATCTCGACGCCCTCAGAGAGCTCGAACCGGGTTGTCCATCCTGCCGGAACACGTCGGGCAAGGTTCAACGCTTGGCCGAAATCGTCTGGTGTGTAGCAATACGATCCGATGACCCGCTTCTCAGAGCGGACGATCTCTTGTCCGTCGAAGCCGCTGTCGTCGCTGAGGAGCCCGATCCAGACCGCGGTGCCTCCCGGACGCAGCAGATCGATGCTGGCGGAGTGGGTCGCTGCCGCACCGACCGCATCGATGATGACGTCGAACTCTCCCTCCAGCGCCGGCCCCACGTGGGTCGCGCCGAAGCTGGCGGCATGTGCGAGACGTTCCGGCGCCAGATCGCTGACGCACACCTCGGTGCTGTACTGCAAGGCGACGAGCAGGGCGCCGAGACCGATGGTTCCGGCACCTATGACACCGATCCGCGCACCGGACTCCGGAGCGGCCAGGCGCAGTGCGTGCACCGCGTTCGCGAGAGGCTCGATCATGCACGCGGTGTCGAAGTCGACGTCATCGGGAAGTTCCCACACAGAGGCGGCCGGGACGACGACCTGCTGTGCGAATGCACCTGGACGGTGGATTCCGAGAATCTCCCGCTCGCGGCACAGATGGACGTCATCGCGGATGCACATGTCGCAGGTGCCGCAGTTGAACAGGGGATTGACCGTCACCCGCCGGCCATCGGCCGTGGTGCCGGAGATCTCATGCCCCATGATCAACGGCGGCTTGCGGAGTCCGACGTGCCGGATTCCGTGCAGCTCACTGCCGCAGATACCGCAGGCGACGATGTCGATCAGGATCTCGCCGTCGGCGGCGACCGGCCGCGGAACTTCCTGGATCTCCACCGTGCTGGGGCCGGTGAAGACCAGGGCGGTCATGGTCCCGACAGACGGGGCGATAGCGGTCATCGGACGGTTTCCCTCAAGATTTCCTGGAGGATCTGGGCAGCACGAAGGCGCAGCTGCGGCAGTGACTCCGTCGACAGGTACGCGGTGTGCGGTGTCACGAGGACCCGAGGATGATCGGCCAGCTGCGCCGCGATGTCGACGGGCGGCTCCGACGACAGGACGTCCAAGGAGGCGAAGCCCAGGTCGCCGTTGTCGAGCGCCGCGAGAAGAGCCGGCTCGTCGACGAGGGTGCCCCGTGCGGTGTTGACCAGGTGTCCCTGAGGACCGAGGGCGGCCAGCACTTCGGCATCCACGACTCCCGCGGTCTCGGCGGTCGACGGGATGTGGAGCGACAGATGATTGCTCGCCTCGGCCAGCTCGACCAGGGTCGGCCACAATGTGATGCCGTCGGGCGCATCCTGGACGTACGGGTCCCACGCATGCACCGGGAAGCCCAATGCGGCGACCCGGCTGGCCAGCGATCGGCCGATCCGGCCCAGCCCGACCACACCGACGGGATCTTGTGACGGCGGGAACGGCTTGGCGATGCCGGCTGTCGTCCAGCCTGCGGACACGTAGTTCCGCGCGGACGGAACGAGCTGCCGGTTCTGGGCGTAGATCGCGGCCGCGGCATGATCTGCCACTTCGTCAAGGCAGTAGTCGTCGACATTGCGAACCGTGACGCCGTGCCGCTTCGCGGCTTCGAGATCGATGTTGTCGAGTCCGATGCCGTACCGGACGACGGCGCGTAGGCGCGGCAGGCCGGCCAGGACCCGCTCGGTCATGGGTGCCCACTGCACCAAGATGCCGTCGGCGTCCGCCGCGGCTTCGAGCACGGCGTCTTCGGTCAGCACCTCACAGACGGTGACGGCGAATTCCGGCTCGAGCACCGCCCGCTCGTGGCTGCCGTCGCCCAGGTTGGTGTCGGTGATGACGATGTTGTCCATCGAACTTCCTTGCTCTATGAGGGTGGCTTGCTGCGTGATGTCGGATTGTTGGTCGGTCATGACGAACCGGCGAAAGACGATGATTCGCCGAGACCCTCAGGTCCCATCGCCGAGTAGCCGCCGTCGACGGGCAGGTCCGCGCCGGTGATGAAACTCGCGTCGGTCGAGCACAAGAACGCGATGGCCTTGGCGACTTCGGACGCTTCGCCGAGACGGCGCAACATGTGGAAGCGGCCCCATATGGGCTCCCAGGTGTCTCGGTCGCCGTCGGCTGCTCTGGCGACCTCCGGGGTCCAGACCCAACCGGGACTGACGGAGTTGACCCGGATCTTGTCGACCGACAGGTCGAGTGCCATGCACTTGGTCAAGGTCACGATCGCGCCCTTGGTCGCGTTGTACGTCCAACGCGATGGCTGGGCGATATTGGCCGAGATGCTGCTGGTGTTGACCACGGCGGCGTGCGGCGACGCGGCCAAGAAAGGGTGTGCGGCCTGAACGATATTGCTGATGCCCCGCACGTTGACGCCGAGGGACAGGTCCCAATCGGCGGTCGTCACATCGAGGCCACGGGCGACGAATGTCGCTGCGCAGTTCACGACGAAGTCGAGCCGCCCGCCAGGGACCGCAGCGGCGATGGTGCGTTGGACGCCGTCACTGTCGGAGACATCGACTTCGTGGCCCGTGATGTGCGTACTGGAGATCTCGGCCAGCCCGGATGCGTCGATGTCGAATGCGAGCACGTCGACGCCGCGAGAAGCGAGTTCGAGCGCAGCAGCGCGGCCGATGCCGGATGCCGCTCCGGTCACGATGGCAGTTGTGTCGTTCCAGTCCACTTGATTCCTCCTGGTGGTTGGGTGGGGTCCGGCTGACTGGTCGGACCCCACCGTTCCTCATGCGATGTCGACAGCGACTACTTCGACAGCCAGACGTTGTTGACCGTCGGCACGGAGTACCGAAGTCGGCTGGGCTCATCGAAATCGGTGCTGTGCACCTTCTTGTTGGCGAGGAAGCCGATCGGCTGCGACGTCGTCCAGACCCACGGCAGTTCCTCGGTCAAGATCTTGTCGGCGGCGATCCACAGTTCCTTCTGCTTCGCGACGTCGGACGTTGCCCGCGCCTCGTCCGTGAGCTTGTCGAACTCGGCGTTCGCGAAGCCGGTCGAGTTCAGATCGCCGCTGGAGTAGAAGAAGCGGTAGGGCAGCAGATCAGGCGTCAGGAAGCCGGCCATGGTCCAGCAGGCCGCGTCGTACTTGCCACCGATGAAGTTCGTGACGGCTGTCGTGCTCTCCTGGACGTCGACCTTGACCTTCATGCCGGCGGCGGTGAGCTGGCGTTCGATGACGTCGGTCGTGTTGACAGTCGGCCGGCACATATAGGTGAACGTGACGTCCTTGCCTGTGTCGGCCTTGTATTCGGCAACGAGCTTCTTGGCCGTGGCCAGATCGAACTCAGGATCGGAGTTGCTGTTGGCGAACGGGTCGGTCTTCGGGAAGAGATTGACTGCCGGGTTGGCCAGCCCCTCCTTCGTCAGGTCGACGATCTCCTGCCGGTTGAGCGCGTACGAGACGGCCTGACGGACCCGCAGATCGTCGAACGGCGCCTTTGTCGTGTTGAGCGAAATGCTGTCCTGATCGCTGCCGACGCCCTTGACGACGGTCAGCTGTCCGCCGGACTCTGCCTGCTTGATGATCGTCGGGTTGATCGAGGGCGCGTAGTCGATGTCACCGGCGAGCAGCGCCTGATAGCGGGCCTGCTCGTCCTCGAGGACCTTGATGCTGATCTCATCGAGGTACGGCTTCTGCTTGGCGGTGTTCCAGTAGTTGGGGTTGCGGACCAGGACGACATCCTTGCCCGGCGCCCACGACTTGAGCATGTACGGGCCCATGCCTGAGGCCTTGCTGGTGTAGCCGTCGCCGAGCTTCAGCGCCGTCGGAGAGGCGATGTAGCCGGCTGTGCCCGAGCCGTCGTACGACAGTACGGCGGGCAGGTTGGCGAACGGAGTGCTCAGGTTGAACACGACCGTCGTCGCGTCCGGGGCATCGACCGATTTGACTGCCGAGAGCAGCGAGGCCGCAGTCGACGCGGTCTTCGGATCGAGGTGGCGGTCCATGTTGAATTTGACGGCTTCGGCATCGAATGCGGTGCCATCGCTGAACTTCAGACCGGCCGGGAGCTTCATGGTCCAGACCGTGTAGTCGTCATTGGGCTCGAATGACGTCGCGATGTTCGGCTGGGGCTTGTCACCCAGCTTGTCGACCTTCATCAAGGTGTCGTAGATCGCGTATCCGCTCAGCGCCATCGCATTGGCCGATCCCTTGGCCGGGTCGAGCGTCGTGACCGCGGTGCTCACGGCGACGTTCAGCTTGCCGCCGGTCTGGGGGGACCCGCCGGACTCACCGTCTGAACTCGAGCCGCTGCTGCACGCCGACGCGAGCAGAGAGACGGACAACGCTGCCGCTGCCCACCGCAGTCCGCGGGGGCCGGCCGAGTGCCATTTACTCATATTTCACTCCTACTTTCGTTGCTGTTGGTCAAAGGATGGATACAAGCCGCGCTGTGCGAGGCGCCGACCAGTTCCGGACGCGATTCATCGCACTCAGGGGTGTGACGGGGGCACAGTGCGGCGAAGCGACAGCCGGCGAGATCGCGGCCGTCCACGGTGGTTTCGCGGGTGATGGTCAGCAGGCGCTCGCGCGGGCGGTCGGCCTTGGTCGGTGACGGAATCGCGTCGTGCAAGATCGCGGTGTACGGATGCAGCGACTCGTGGGTCACGGCTGCCGACGTCCCCTCCTCGACAACGGTCCCGGCATACATGACGGCGGTGCGATCGCACAGGGTCGAGACGACCGACAGGTCGTGCGAGATGAACAACATCGCCAGACCCAGGTCGGAGCGCAGGTGATCGAGAAGCTCGAGGATCTGCGCCTGGATCGACACGTCGAGAGCCGAGACGGGCTCATCGCAGATCAGTGCTTCTGGCCGAAGGATCGTGGCGCGGGCAATCGCAGCACGCTGGCATTGACCGCCGGAGACTTCTCCGGGGCGCCGTTCGGCCATCGCCTCGGAGATTCCGACGCTCTCAAGCTCGGCCAGGGCTTGACGTCGTCGAGCCGCCGCATCGCCGCGCTTCCATACTCGCAGCGGCTCGGCGACCGAGTCGACCAAGGAACGTTTCGGATTGAACGAACCGGCCGGGTTCTGGAAGATGGCCTGAACCTTCGGTCCCATCCCGCGCAGCCCCGTCGTGACGTCCTTGCCGTCATATCGGATGCGACCTGTCGTCAGCGGTTGCAGACCCATGAACGCACGAGCGGTGGTGGACTTACCGCATCCGGACTCGCCGACGAGTCCGAGGATCTCGCCGGGCTGAAGCGCCAGCGAGACGTCGTCGATGGCCTGGAACGGGGTGCCGTCCTTGCTGGTGAAGGTCACTCCGGCGTCGATGAGTTCCAGGATCGGCGTGGCCGTGGTCTGCTCAAGCATCGGTGCCTCCAAGCGGAACGGGATTCCAGCACGCGAAGGAGTGCTCCGGTTCGGTACTGACGGGGTCGAGGGCCGGTTGATCGACATGGCACCGATCGAGTGCGGCACTACAGCGCGGGGAGAACCGGCAACCCGCCGGTGGATCGATCAACAGTGGCGGCAGCCCTCGGATCGGGCGCGGCAGGCGGCGTTGACCTGCGGTGTCGATCTTGGGGATCGCATCCATCAGCGCACGCGTGTATCTCATGGTCGGCCGCGAGATCACGCTGTCGACGGGACCGCGCTCGGCGATGCGTCCGGCGTACATCACGGCGACGGAGTCGGTGTGCTCGGCGACGACCCCGAGGTCGTGGCTGATCATGACGAGTCCGATCGAGAACTCGCGGCACAGCTCGTCGAACAGGTCGAGGATGCGAGCTTGCACCGTGACGTCCAGCGCAGTCGTCGGTTCGTCGGCGAACAGGAGCTTGGGGTTGGCGGCCATCGCGATCGCTATCACGACTCGTTGCCGCATTCCGCCCGACAACTCGTGCGCACGTGCCTTGCTGCGGCGTTCGGCCTGTGCGATACCGACCATGTCGATGAGTTCGACAGCACGGGCGGCGGCGTCCTTGCGACCTGTGACACCGTCGCGGCGGACGGCTTCGGCGACTTGCTCGCCGATCGGGGTGATCGGATGGAGTGAGCTGAGCGGGTCTTGGAAGACCATCGCAATCTCACGACCCCACAGATCGCGACGCTCGCGCGGTCGCATGTCGAGGACCGACCGGCCGTTGATCAGGACGGATCCGGTCACCTTGGCCTCGCGAGGGCCGAACAGTCCCATCGCGGCCCGTGACAGGACGCTCTTGCCCGAGCCGGATTCGCCGACGATGCCAAGACGCTCGCCGGCCCGAACCTCCAGGCTCACGCCGTCAACGGCGCGCAGGATGCCCCGAGGGGTGTCGAACTCGACCGCGAGATCCTGGATCGAAAGCAGCGGTTGCTGTGTCATGCGGATGCCTTCCCGCGGGAGTTGTCGGTCAGCAAGAACCTGTCCGAGACGATGTTGAGGCTGAGGATCGTCAGGATCAGGAAGGCTGCCGGCACCAGGATCACGAGCGGATCGGACGACATGTAGATACGGCCTTCGTTGATCATGCTTCCCCACGTGGGCTGCGGCAGAGGAACACCGATTCCCAGGAAGCTCAGGCCGCCTTCGATCAGGATGGCCCGTCCGATGCTGACGAAGGCGAACGAGAGCAACGCCTCCAAGATGTTGGGCAGGATGTCGCGGCGCATGATCGAAGTGATCGGGGTTCCGATCACTTCGGCGGCTTCTACGTACTCCCTGCCGACGACGGACCGGGTCTGGGCCTTGGCGAGTCGCACGAAGACCGGCAGCATCGGCACCGTGATCGCGATCATCACATTGGTGATGGAAGGTCCGAGGAATGAGGTGAGGGCCAGGGCCAGCACGAGACCCGGAAAGGCCAGGATCACGTCGACGAAGAACGAGATGACTGCATCGAACCGGCCGCCCACATAGGCGGCGAGCATTCCGAGCGGGACACCGATCAGTGCCGCGATGGCTGTCGAACCGACACCGATCAACAGCGAGACCCGGGCGCCGTCGAGGGCGCGCGCCAGCAGATCGCGGCCGAGGTTGTCGGTGCCGAGCCAGTGGTCGAGGTTGGGACCCACGAGACGGGCATTCGAGTTCAAGGCCAGTGCGTCGAGGGACAACAGCGTCGGCAGCGCAAGCATCGCCAGGACCAGCGTGATGAGCCAGCCGGCCGCGATGCGCTCGGACCACGGCCACCGGGCACGACGCCTGACCGGCAGGACGTCTTCAGGGTGCGTGGTCGCAGAATCGGTGCTCATCGGGAAGCTCCTCGTGCGAAGGTCCTGGCGACGCTCAGGCGCGGATCGATGATTCCGTACATGACATCGACCAAGGCGTTGATCAAGACGAAGGCGGTGGCGATCAGGAGAACCAGTCCTTGGACCTCGACGTAGTCACGGGAGGTGACGGCCGAGGCGAGTTCGGCGCCGATTCCGGGCAGGCCGAACAGCGACTCGATCACGACTGTCGAACCGATCAAGGTGCCGATCGTGACGCCGATCGACGTGCTGAGACCCAGCAGGCTGGGACGCAGCGCGTGGCGGAACGTCACCCGTGTCGGTGAGATGCCCTTGGCCCTCGCGACGGCGATGAAGTCCTGGCCGAGCGTCTCGATCAGGTCGGCGCGGAGAACGCGCTGGTACAACGCGAATGAACTCGAGCCCAGTGCGATGGCAGGCATCAGCAGCGAGCCGAGATGGTCGCCGACACCTTCGCTCCATGGGACGTAACCGGTGGAGGGGAAGATTCCCAAGCTCACCGAGAAGATCAGGATCAGCAGCACACCGATCACGAAGTCGGGCGTCGACAGCGTGGCGAAGACCCACAGGCTGATGGCCCGGTCGGTCTTGGTCCGTCGGCGGTGCGCAGCCGCTATCGCGGCGGGGATCGCAGCGGCCAGGGCGATGACCTGGCTCCACAGGATCAGTTCGAGTGTGATCGGGGCACGGTCACCGACGATCGACAGGACGGATTGCCCGGTCCGGTAGGACTCGCCGAGGTCGCCGGTGAGGGCGCCGGTCAGCCAGCTGACGAACCGTTCGACGACGGGCTGGTCGAGACCCAGCTCGCCGCGGAGCTGCGCAACGGCCTGCGGGGTCGCACCGGTCTCGCCGAGGATCAGCCGTGCCGGATCTCCGGGTAGCAGCGACAGGCTGAAGAAGCACAGGACGCTGACGACCAGGAGGACTGCGAGCAGTCTGATGACGCGTCGCGCCACGAGCCACATACGGGCTCTCGAAGCTGACGTCGTCATGGTCGGCTCCCTTCGGACAGGAGGATGCGATGTTCTCCGGCCGAGAGTTCGACCGCACCGCGAGTACCGGCGGTCACCTGCTCGCCGTCGATGCTGAGGAGCGTGAAGTCCTCTGGCGTCGTGAACAGTCCGCTGACCCCGCGCGGCACCGTGACCGAGTGGACGACCTGGTCCGTGTCCCACTCCCAGCGGCTGCGCATCTGGCCGACGGGACTGTCGTAGGCACCTTCGACCCAGTCGAGATCGCGGGTGTAGCTCGCGGCGATGCCGACCTGGGAGGTCCACACGCCGTCGCCGGGCCGAAGGCCCAGGAGGTCCTCGAACAGGTAGATGCCCACCGCACCCAGGGCGCAGTGATTGAAGGAGTTCATCTCCGCGGTCGACAGCGAGCCGTCGGGGCGGATGCCGTCCCACTTCTCCCAGATCGTCGTGCCGCCTGCGCCGACCATGTACAGCCAGCTCGGCATGTCGTCGCGTAGCAGGACCTCGGTCGCGAACTCGCGATGTCCGTTGCGGGCAAGAGCGCCCAGCAGGTGTTCGACGCCGTGGATTCCCGTCGTCACGTGTCCGCGCTTCTCGATGTGGCTTCGCAGCAGCGTCGCCATGTCGCGGGCCTCGGAATCATCGACGAGTCCGTAGCCGATCGCCTGCGCATAGACGGTCTGAGTGGCCTTGTCGACCGTGAGGTCGGACCGCAAGAAGTTGGACCGGTACGCCTCGCGCACCCGCGCGGCTTCGTCGGCCCAGCGCCGGGCGTCCTGGTCGCGGCCGAGTCGGGCCAAGACCTGCGACAGCTGGACGAAGGTCCGGTAGGTGTGTGCCGTGCCCACGACGGGTTTGGGCGCCGTGGAGAATGCGCCGGTGTAGGCGTAGCCCGGATGGACTTCTTCATCGTCGTACTCGGGCAGCGACAGCCAGTCGGCGAAGTCGGCTCCCACGGCGTTGACGCGCAGGCCGTCGGGATTGTGGCCCAGAACGTGCTCGGCGAACTTGATCATCGACGGCGCGTGGCGCTCGGCTGCCGTCAGATCGCCGTACCTGTCGACCAGAAGGTGGACCAGGCGCACGTATCCGTCGGCCCACCCCGGAGCGCCAGGACGGTTGTGGGCCGGAGGGATCACCGGCACGTAGGAACGGATCTCGCCGTCGGGTCCCTGGTCGTCGGCTGCATCCGTGGCGAACTTGTCCATGAATGCCGCGGTGTCGAAGAAGAAGGCCGCGGTGGGCGCGATGACGCCGGCATCGCCGAGCCAGCCGTGGCGTTCATCGCGCTGGGGGCAGTCGGTGGCGACTTCGAGGAAGTTGTCGCGAACTGTCCACTCGATCGCGTCCGCGAGGGCGTTGACTCGTGGGTCCGAGCTCGTGAAAGTGCCTGCCCGATCATGTCCTGCTTCGATCGAGACCGCGGTGATCGTGGTGTCGGGATGGATCTTCGTCGCCCCGAACGGGTCGTGACTGGGCAGTCCCCACACCTCGGCGTAGCGGAATCCGTGGCTCGTGAACGAGGGCTCCAGGGTCTGTACGCCCTCGGAATCGTCGACGAAGGTGTCCTCTTGAAAGGCGCCGCGCAGATTGTCGCGCCACACCAGATTGTCCTTGGTCAGGATTTCGCCGTGCCGGACGATGACGTCGGTGCGGGGGATGAGGGGCGAGCTGATGCGGGTCCAGCCCACGAGATTCTGGCCGAAATCGAAGACCAACGGCCCGCGGGCATGTTCGTGGACCAAAGTGCCCTCATGCTCGCGGAAAACCCGGATCGAGTCGTGTGGTTGAGCGACGACATGCGCGTTGATGTCGGAATTGACCTGCACATCGGCCCACGAGCTGTCGTCGAATGCCGGCTCGTGCCAACCGGTCGGCTCCTGCCGTAGGTCGACGGTCTCGCCGCGCAGCAGGTCCGTGCACAAGATCGCACCCGGTGCGGTCTTCCAGTCGCCGTCGGTCTTGCACAGCGTCGTGGCCTGACCGGCCGCATCGATCTGATCGAGCTGGGCGAGCAGTGCGGGATGGGTTCCGTAGTAGCCGGGCTGGCGCAGCAGTCCGAGACGTCCGGCATACCAGCCTTTGGCCAGTGTGATGGCGAGGACGTTGTCACCCTCGCGCAGGATGCCGTCGCAGTCGAACGTCTGGTGGTGGACGCGCACGCCGTAGTCGGTCCAACCGGGACGCAGGAGTTCATCACGGGTCAGCTCGACGCCGTTTAGCCACACCCGGTACAGCCCCAGAGCGGTGATGTAGAGGCGATTGCGGCCAGCCGTGCTCGCGACGTCGAAGGAACGACGCAGATAGGGGACCGGGTCATAGCTCTCGCTCGCGAACTTGTGGGCAGCTGCCTGTGTCCACTGCGCCGACCACTTCGACTCGTCCTCCAAGCCGAGCTCGAAGACGTCGCCGGAGGCCTCGCTTCCCGGGCTCGAAACGGTCCAGGTGTATCGGCCCCGCGACTCCAGAACGTCGCCCGGCACACTGGCGGACGGGCGATCGGTTGTGGTCGCCCAGATCTCGTTGCCTGCCGGGTCGTGCACTGCGACGGTGTAGGGAGCCGCCGAGGTGGGCGCCCACGACAGGTGGGTCGCGCGGACCGGAAGACCCAGCGGAGCAGGTCGATGGCCCGCCCGAAGGTTGGTCGGAGTTTCGTGGTCAGGCACGGTTGGATTCCTCCCTTTCGCGCAGTTCGCGGCGCAGGATCTTCCCCGTGGGTGTCATGGGGATCTCATCGATGATTCGGATGGTTCTGGGGCATTTGAAGGATGCGAGCCGGGATCGGGTGAACTCGGTCAGTTCGGCAGCGGTCGCCGTCTGACCGGGACGGAGCGTGACCACTGCGGCCACGGATTCGCCCCGGTATTCATCGGTCACACCGAATACGGCGGACGACTCGACGGCGGGATGCTCCTCGAGGACGTCTTCGACCTCGCGGGGCCAGACCTTGAACCCGCTCGCGTTGATCTGGTCCTTCTGGCGGTCGACCAGGAAGCACCAGCCGTCCTCGTCGATGAAGGCCACATCGCCCGTGCGCAGCGCGCCTCCGGGAAACGCGGTCTCGGTGGCCTCGGGTTGGCGCCAGTACACGCCGACGACGCCTGGTCCGGCGATCATGAGTTCGCCGGGGACGTGGGGGGCCAGGCGGTTGCCGTTCTCGTCCTCGACCCAAGCGACGGTTCCGGTCACGGGGATGCCGACGGACAGGACGCCGGTGGCAGGGTCGATCCGCGGCTCGGCGTCGCGTGGCGTGGCGTGGCTGATCGATGTGGTCTCGGTGAGTCCATACGCATTGCCGAGTCTGACGCCCATCACTTGCTCGACCTGGTCGGCCACGGCCGGCTTGACTGGCGCGCCGCCGGAATACAGGCACTGCAGGGAGCTGAGATCTCGGCTTTTGCGCGCCAGCGCGGTCAGCATCGCGCGGTAGGCGGTTGCGGCGCAGATCATGAAGGTGATGCGTTTGTCCTCGATGAGATCGAGGGCCGTGTCGGGGTCGAATCGGCCCATCAGCACGAGTTCGCACGGGTTGATCAGCGAGACTGCGAGGTGCCCGATCATTCCGGTGACATGGCACAGGGGAGCGGCCGCGAGCACGATGCTGTGCGGGCCGACGCCGAGTTCATTGCGGTACACCAGCGCACCTGCGGCGACGTGGCGGTGAAGCGCGACGGCGCCCTTCGCCGGGCCGGTCGTGCCGGAGGTGTAGGTGATGAGCGCGGCATGGTCCGGGTCGGGCGTGTAGCCGACCGGACGGCGCAAGGGCGCGTCAGCAAGGGTGGCGGTCAGGTACCGGTCGGCCAGATCAGCATGGCTGTGGATCGATCGGATCCCCAGGTCGCGGGCGGTCGATTCTGCTTCGTCGCTGTCGTCGTGGACGAAGACTCGTGCTTGGCAGTCCGCCAGCAGATGGGCGAGTTCGCGGCTGCGGTACATCGGATTGATCGGCACGACGACGGCGCCGATCTTCCAGGCCGCCAGGACTCCGGCGGCGAACAGCGGGACGTTCTGTAGCTGGAAGGCGATCCGGTCGCCGATCTCGATGCCGGCGTCCTGCCAGTTGGCGGCGAGGGCGTCGGACACATCGTGGATCGCGCCGCGGGTCCAGGTGCGATCCGTGTGATGGAGATAGGCCGCATCGGCTTCGTTGAACACGCCGAGACGGAAGGCTTCGACGACGGTCTGAGCGCCGAATGACATAGCTCCTCCTTTCGGCCCTGACGTGTGAGCTGTACCTCAGGGATCTTGGTCCACCCCGAGCAATGTGTCAAGTACGAGAACTACTGTTCACAACTGTGAACAGTATCGGATCGAAAGGGCAGCACAAAGCGACCCCCGGGCGCGTGCGCTCGGGGGTCGTAAGTAGCTGGTAGGGCTAGGCGGTCAGCCTTCTCGGGCGACGCTCACCATGTCTTCGCGGGGGACGACTTTGATGCGGGTGCGGCCAGCCGCCTCGCCGAGGGCGAGTTCGTGGGCGTCGAGTTTCTCCCAGCCTTGCCAAGTGGTGTATTCGATTCCGCGTCCGTCGAGGTAGGCATCGACGTCTTCGCGGGCCGGGTTGGCGGGTGCCACGAGTTTGTCGAGGTCCTCGGTCAGGAGGCGGATGGTTTCGGCGGCGTCGGACTTGGTGTGGCCGATCAGGCCGACGGGTCCGCGTTTGATCCAGCCGGTGACGTACGCGCCCGGCAGTGGGGTGCCGTCGATCTCGATGACTCGTCCGCCGTCGTTGGGGACGGTGGCGGTGTTGTTGTCGAAGGGGATACCGGCCAGATTGTCGGATCGGTAACCGACGGCCCGGTAGACCGCCTGCACAGGCCAGTCTTTGAACTCGCCGGTGCCGCGGGCATTGCCCGTGCCGTCGAGTTCGGTGACCTCGGTGCGCAGGCCGACGACGCGGCCGTCCTCGCCGAGGATCTCGACGGGGTTCTGGCAGAAGTGGATGTGGATCCGGTGCGCGGCGCCGGTGGGCTCTTTGGCCAAGTAGTTCTGCAGGACGTCGACGACGAGCTTGACCGACTTGGAGCCGCGGATCGCGTCCATGGACCCTTCGTCGAGTTCGAACCCTTCGGGGTGCACGATGACGTCGACGTTGGGGGAGTGGGACAGTTCACGCAGTTCCATAGGGGTGAACTTGACCTGCGCGGGCCCACGCCGGGCGAAGACGTGCACGTCCTTGGCCGCATTGGCCTTGAGTCCGTCGTAGACGTTCTGCGGGATTTCGGTGACCAGCTGCTCGTCGGCGGTTTTGGCCAGCATGCGGGCGACGTCGAGGCCGACATTGCCGACGCCGAGCACGGCAACGGATTCGGCGTGGGGCTCGAAGGCCCAGTCGCGGGGGACGTCAGGGTGGCCGTCGTACCAGTAGACGAAGTCTGCGGCGCCGAAGGAGCCTTTGAGTTCGATGCCGGGGATGTTCAGATCACGGTCGGCGCGGGCGCCGGTCGCGAAGATCACGGCGTCATAGAACTGCTGCAGATGATCGAGCTTGAGATCGGCGCCGTAGTTGACGTTGCCGAAGAACCGGATGTCGTCATTGGACAGCACCCGTTTGAGGGCTTTGATGATCTCTTTGATCCGGGGGTGATCGGGGGCGACGCCGTAGCGGATCAGACCGAACGGGGTGGGGTCGCGATCGAGGATGTCGATCGTCGCATCAACGTCGTCGGACTTGCTGAGGATGTCGGCGGCGTAAATGCCTGCCGGCCCGGCGCCGATGACGGCGACTCGCAACTGCCTGCTCATGCACGGCTCCTGGGAAGGCTGAGAAAGGGAAGATCCTGTGGAAGAAAGACCACTTGTCTTAGGTAAGCCTAAAAGCATGCACCAAGCAGATGAAATCCGTCTTGCGATGCGAACGCCAATGATGTGGCGTGGGTCACGCTAAGGCTCTAGTCTCGTGCGGGGGGCCTACACAAGGAGAGCCATGGGCCTGATCTCGCCAACTTTGCCCGACGTCGACATCGACGAATGGCGAGCGCTACCGCGCGCAGAGCGCACCAAGATCCTCGTCAAGCACTGGGCTCTTCATGGCTTCGGGACGCCGTATGCGATCTACGTTCTGTATGCGGTCAAGATCGGCCTCTATGTCCTCGGCGGATTGTTGTTCGCGGCCTCGACCCCCGGGCTCGGTGGGCTGGGCGATCTGACGGACTGGTGGACCGCGCCGGTCGTGTTCCAGAAGGTCATCGTGTGGACTCTGCTGTTCGAGGTGCTCGGCTTCGGGTGTGGTTTCGGACCGCTGACGATGCGATTCCTGCCGCCGATCGGCACCTTCTTGTACTGGCTGCGGCCCGGCACGATCCGGCTTCCGCCCTGGCCCGAGCGGGTGCCCGGCACGAGTGGCTCACGTCGGAGCCTGCTGGACGTCGTGTTGTACGTTGCGGTGCTGACGTCGGCGGTATTCGTGTTGTTGTCCCCGGCCGACCGGGATCCGCTCATGATCGAGCCGGTGCGCTTCCTGCCACTACTGATCGTCCTCCCGCTGCTGGGACTGCGTGACAAGACGATCTTCTTGGCGGCTCGGGCCGAGCACTACTGGGTAACCGGGATCGTGCTGATGTTCCCGTTCGTCGACATGATCCTGGCGGCGAAGCTCATCATGATCGCCTTGTGGTGGGGTGCTGCGACATCGAAGGTCAATCGGCACTTCCCATTCGTGGTGGCGACGATGATCAGCAATGCGCCGCTCGTCCCAGTTGCGATCAAGCGACGACTTTGGCGGGACGCCGAGAACGACGTTCGACCGTCACGGTTGGCTGATGCCGCAGCGCACGGAGGCACTGTGATCGAGTACGCCGTGCCGCTACTGCTGTTGTTGTCTTCCGGAGGCACCGTCAGCAGAGTGCTCGTGGTCGTGATGGTCGTGTTCCACATCCACATCATCTCCACGATTCCGATGGGCGTGCCGTTGGAATGGAACGTCATGATGGCGTTCGGGACGATGTTCCTTTTCGGTCACTACTCCGATGTCGGACTCGGCGATGCGGACAATCCGCTGCTGGTCTACGGCCTTCTCGCATTGGTGGTCGCGGTCGTGATCTGGGGCAATCTGCGTCCGGCGCAGGTGTCATTCTTGCCGGCTATGCGGTACTACGCGGGCAACTGGCCGACTTCGGTCTGGCTCTTCGGTGAGGGTGCCGAACAGTGCTTTCACGACTCGGTCGTCAAGGCTGCGCCGCTGCCGCACCGTCAGCTCGCCAAGCTCTATCCGCCCGAAGTCGTCGACCTGATGATCGGCAAGCTCGGTGCGTGGCGCGGGCTGCATACGCACGGACGGGCGATGGCCGGGTTGTATCCGCACGCCGCCGACGATCATGAATCGCGATTCATCATGGACGGTGAGATGGTGGCCGGATCGGCGCTCGGTTGGAATTTCGGCGACGGGCACCTGCATCATGAGGGGCTCGTCGCGGCTGTGCAGGAGCGATGCTCGTTCGCTCCCGGGGAGCTCCGGGTCATCATGTTCGAGTCGCAGCCGATCGGTCACCCGGTTCAGGCTTATCGAATAGTCGACGCTGCGACGGGCACGATCGAGACGGGCGAGGTCGATGTCGCCGAGATGCTCAGCCGCCAGCCGTGGGACGGCGACCTCCCGTTCCGGGTCACGTCAGTCGTAGCTGAACGGAACTGATCTGCGACGGCATTCCTCGGCCAAGGCGGCGGTCAGGAGTTGATAGTCCTTGGGCAGAAAGGCCACGAGTTCGGGGGACATTGATCCGGACCAGCGGTCCGGTGATGTCGTGGTGAAGTGTGGATAGGTGCTGAAGCCGCCCGTGATACTCAACATGAGCTGCGCCAAGCTATCGCCCCGCTCAAGAGTGATCGAGGCGATGTCGGTCCACGGAGTCTCGAAGACGGTCTTCGTGCCGACGCGCACGCCGATGAACGTGTCGGAACTGACAAGTGCGCGACGGGTGTCACGTGCCCACCACATGACGACACGGAAGATGACTGCCGCGACCGCCACGGCGCAAATCGCCAAGAGTCTGCCTTTTGTGCTGCCGACGAAGAACGTCAGTAGGAATCCGAAAAGGAGGGGCGGCAGCACAAGTACCGGAAAGCAAACCAGGAAAGACGAGATCGGGCGCGTGGGCGTCCAAAGCGTAGTCGTGTGTTCGGTGGGGCTGGAGGCCATCCGTGGAGGGTACTAGCCAGAGGTTGGCTATTGGCGCAGTACGGGTGGTGGTCTTGAGGTGTAGGTGTGGCCGGTGGGGGTGCGCCAGCGGGTGATTTTTCCGTTGCCGGTGACTTGCCAGCCGGGTAAGTGCTTCAGCGTGTGGGATCTTTTGCAGAGTCCTTGGGCGTTGTTGGCGGTGGATTCTCCACCGAACTGGTGGTCGAGGATGTGGTCGGCGTCGCGAATCTTCAGGTCGCAGCCGGGTTGTCTGCAGGTTTTGTCGCGGGTGCGGATGTAGGACTTGGTGGTGGGGGTGAAGAACCGTCGTCGGGGTTCACGCACCACAAGACTTCCGTCGACGGGGTCGGTCAGCAGCCTGCGGATGGTGGTGGTTTTGGCGCGGGCGATGAGGTCTTCGGCCACGTCGGGGGCGATGGGTCCGTAGCCGTCGAGATCGACGGGATTGTCGCCGTCACCGAATAGGGTCTGAGCGTCCATGACGAGGTTGACTTCTACCGACACTTCATCGGCATGCGCCAGACCAGTGACGCGTTCGACGAGGGTTTGGACCATAATCTGGCCGCGGGTGCGTGGGTCGCCGGTCGATCTGAGCCCGGTGGCCCAGTCGTCGAGTGTTTTGTGGACGGCGAGGAGCTGTTCGGCGGGTCCGCGGATGATGAGGGTGGCGACTCCGTCGGTTTCGGGGCACAGTGTGACGCGTTGGTCGGCGCGGTTGCGTTCGGCGCGGACTCTGGCGGCTTCGGCGTCGATCGCGATGACGACTCGGGCGGCAGCGTGTTTGGCGGCGGTGGTGGTCAGGCCGGGGAGTTTGGTGGCGAGTTCGTGATCGGCCAAGGGGAAGTGGTCGACTGACAGTGACGCTGTTTCGGTGGCGACCGCGCGGGCGGTGGCTTCGCTGATGACACCGGTGCGGAACAGGTCGAACACCTGCGGCATATGCGCCATGGCGATGGCGAGTTGGACTTGGGAGGATGCGGCACCGGGTCCGATGTTGCGGGCCATGGCTATTTCGCCGATGACTGACAGGGTCGGGTCCCCGTGGCCCAAACCCATCACGGCGGCGCGTTCGCGGTGTAGCTCGATGATCTGGGCGATCTGTTCGGCCTGAGCGGCCCGGACCGCACGATCCAGTGACTTGATTGCTTCGATCCGGGTGTGGCCGTGTTCGTGGGTGGGGAGGTTGTCGAAATCGAACGCGCGTAGGTGACCCAGCAGGTCGGTGGTCGCGACGTCCTCGAACATGATTCCACGCTACGACCGACCTCAGACACCCGATTTCACTGCAACCCCAGTTATCCACAGTGCGCGGACTAGGTTGAACACATGACTTCTGCGGTTGTCGTGGGCTCTGGTCCCAATGGCCTGTCGGCCGCCGTCGTGCTGGCACGCGCGGGTATCGACGTGACGGTGCTCGAAGCCGAGAACGAGATCGGCGGGGGTACGCGATCAGCAGAGCTCAATGTCCCGGGCGTTCTCCATGACATCTGCTCCGCCACTCATCCGACCGGTGTCGCGTCGCCGTTCTTCCGGAGTCTCGGCCTGGAGCAGTATGGGCTCGAATGGCTGTGGCCCGAGATCGACGCCGTTCATCCGCTCGACGGCGGACGAGCGGGTGTCCTGTTCCGTGATCTAGACCGTACGGCCGATCAGCTCGGTGAGGACGGCGAGGCCTGGAGACGCCTCTTCGCGCCGCTCGTCAAGCGCGGAGACGACCTCATCGGTGAGCTGTTCGGGCCGATCCTGCACATTCCCCGGCATCCGATACTGCTGGCGGGGTTCGGCATACGGGCCATGCAACCGGCATCCTGGATCGCGCGACGCTGGAAGACCGATGAGGCGCGGGCGCTGTTCGCGGGCCTCGCCTCACACGCGATGCATCCGCTCGACCGACCGACAACAGGTGGCCTCGGACTCATGTTCGCCGTGACGAGTCACGCCTACGGATGGCCGGTCGCCAAGGGCGGATCGATCGCGATCGCGAAGGCTCTGGCCGCAGACCTCGAACACCATGGCGGCCGTATCGAGACGGGCCACCGGGTCACTGAACTGCCGCAGGCCGACATCGTCATGTTCGACACGTCACCGACGGCCGTCCTGCAGATCGTCGGGGACCGGCTTCCGGGCCGGGTCCGCCGACCGCTGCGCAAGTGGCGGAACGGGCCGGGCTCGTTCAAGGTCGACTTCGCTGTCGAGGGAGGCGTCCCGTGGGCCAACGAGCATGCACGCCGGGCCGGCACGGTTCATCTCGGCGGCACGTTCGAACAGGTCAACGCGGCTGAACGAGAGGCACACGCCGGACGGATGCCCGCACGGCCGTTCGTCCTGGTCTGTCAGCAGTACTTGGCCGATCCCGGACGTTCTGCCGGAGATATCCATCCCATCTGGTCCTATGCGCACGTGCCGGCCGGCTACACAGGCGATGCGACCGAGGCGATCATCGGGCAGATCGAGCGGTTCGCGCCGGGCTTCCGTGACCGGATCATCGCCCGGACGATCTCGACCCCTGCCGACCTCGAGGCCCACAACGCCAACTACGTGGGGGGCGACATCGGCGGTGGCGCGAATGATCCATGGCAGCTGGTGATGCGGCCACGCGTGTCCACGAATCCCTACTCGTTGGGAGTCAAAGGTCTGTATCTGTGCTCGGCGTCGACCCCGCCAGGCGGCGGGGTGCACGGGATGGGCGGCTTCAACGCAGCGAGCGCAGCTGTGGCCGACCTGTGAGAATAGGGCGATCGGAACCTGTTTCCACCACGCGGCGTTCTATTAGTTGAACCTTCATTCTTTCCATGAATCCAGGAGTCACCGATGAACCTGCCAGCCCACAAGAAGATGCTTTCCGCCGCAGCTGCGGCATCCGTCCTGCTGCTGACCGCGGCATGCGGCAGCAGCGACTCCGATCCGGCCGCCGCCGATCCGACCACATCGGCGCCCGCGGCAACGGACGCAACGACTGAGGCGCCTGGCTCAGCTGCCGCTGACGTCAAGGACGGCGAATACACCGCGCAGGGCGACTACGTCAGCCCCGCTGGACCGTCCCACGTCGAAGTCGACCTGACGATCGCCGACGGCAAGATCTCCGCCGTCACCGTGACACCCGAGGCGACCAACGGCACGTCGAAGCAGTTCCAGACACAATTCGCCGGAGGAGTGGCGGACGAGGTCGTCGGCAAGGGGCTCGACGAGATCAGCGTCTCCAAGGTCGCCGGGTCATCGCTGACCAGCGGCGGATTCAATGACGCGATCGAGAAGATCAAGGCCGAAGCGCAGGCCTGACGTGCACGCGTGGCAGTTCGAGGCGATCGGCACCGCGTGGCAGATCGACACGCGTGAACCGCTGGCTGAGGACGTGCAGGGTGCCGTGCTCGATCGCATCGAAGAGTTCGATCAGATCTGGTCCAGGTTTCGCGCCGACTCGCTCGTGACCCAGATGTCGCAGCGCGGCGGGACGTGGGCGATGCCCGACGAGGCCGAGATGCTGCTCAGCTTCTACGCGGAACTGCACGATGCGACGGGCGGGGCGGTCAATCCGGCCGTCGGTCAGACGTTGGCCGACCTGGGGTACGACGCGAACTATTCGCTGGCGCCGATCGCTGAACCCACCGTTTCTGGGTATGCCAGCACGTTGTCGCTCGACTTCGGTGTGAGCGCGATGAATGAACTGACCACTGTCGAACCCGTGTTGCTCGACGTCGGCGCCGCGGGCAAGGGGCTCCTGGTCGACCTGCTTGAGGGCATCGTCGGACAGGTGACGCATCAGTTCACGATCGACGCCAGCGGGGATATGTACCACAACGGAACCGCGCCGATACGGGTTGCGCTTGAGCATCCGCTGGATCCCACGAAGGCAATTGGAGTCGCCGAGATCGAGCCGGAAGATGCTCTCTGCGCCTCGGCGACCAACCGGCGCGCGTGGGGCGATGGACTGCACCATGTGATCGACGCGCGCACGGGCCGACCCACTGAAGACGTGATTGCCACCTGGGTCGTGGTGCCGCAGTCGTGCATGCGCGCCGACGGCCTGGCCACGGCGCACTTCTTCGCCGAACCGGACGAACTCATGTCGCGGTTCCAGCACGAATTCGTCCGTATGCACGCCGATGGCCGCGTCGAGTGGTCGCCGAACTTTCCCGGAGAGCTATTCGTATGAGGACTGCCGCATGAACACTGTGAGAGACGTACTCGACCGCCAGCTCGGCCGCATCACGATGTACCGGCTCGTGACGATCGTGCTGTCCCTTCTAGCCCTGGTCATGGTGGTCTACACCGCTGCTGGGACGTTCAAGGAGCCGTTCACGGTCGAGGGCGAACTCATCACGCTGCTCGTTCTGCTCGCCGCCTCGTACGCCAGCAACCGGGTTCTCGGCCTGATCTGGCGGATCGCGCCACACACCGAGTCGTCGATCATCACCGCATTGTTGCTGTTCTTCCTGTTCTGGCCGTCGACCGATGCGGCCGACCTCGCCTGGTTGGCCACGGCGGCCGTGCTTGCCAATGCCTCGAAGTACGTCCTCGCCTGGCGCGGTCGGCATATCTTCAATCCGGCGGCGGCCGGTGCGGTGCTGGTCGTGGTCGCGCAGGACCTGGTCGGCCGAGACACGTTGATCAACGCGACGTGGTGGATCGCTGCCGAGAAGCTGCTGCCCTTCGTCGCGGTAGCGGCACTGCTCGTCCTCTGGCGCACCAGGAGACTCGACGTCGGCCTGATCTTCGTCGCCGTGGGCGCAGTTTTCACGATCGTCGCGCTCAACGACTTGGGCGGCGGCTCGCTGATCGACATCATCAAGGTCACGGTCTACTCGTACCCCTTGGTGTTCATCGCCGGGTTCATGGTGACCGAGCCCCTCACGCTGCCGCCGCGACGCTGGCAGCAGCGGGCCGTCGCGGCCGTCACCGGATTCGTCGTCGCCTGGCCGCTGTTCGCGACAGTGGTGGGAGTCGATCCGATCAGAGTCGGCGTCGTGGCCGTCACTCCCGAACTCTCGCTACTTGTCGGCAACCTGGTCGCTTTCGCCTTCGCCCGTCGTCGGGGGCTGACGTTCGAGCTCGAGGAGACCAAGCAACTGACCCCCGAGACCTATGAGCTCACCTTCCGCCCGAAGAGGCCGGTCAGTTTCACCCCCGGCCAGTACATCGAACTGTCCCTGCCGCATCCGGGCACCGACAGTCGCGGGAGTCGTCGCACGTTCAGCATCAGCTCGGCCCCGAGCGCCGACGGGACCGTCTCGTTCGCCTTGCGAGTGCCCGAGAACTCCTCGAGCTTCAAGCGGGCGCTGTTGGCCCTGCGACCGGGTCAGCGATTGCACGGCACCGGGGTCGGCGGCGATTTTGTCCTGCCGGCCGACCCGGCGGTTCCGGTGCTCCTCGTGGCCGGTGGCATCGGCATCACCCCATTCCTGAGTCAGCTGAGACATGAGGCAGGTAGGGACGCCGTACTGATCTATGGGGCTGCGTCGCCAGATGAAGTGCCGTTCGTGCAAGAGCTGGCCGGCGCCCGGGTCGTCCTGGTGTGCCCGGTTCGTCCCGACGTGTTGCCCGACGGTTGGATGCACGTCGAAGCGCCGTTCCTGTCGGCCGAGATCATCGCCGGGGCAGTTCCGGATATCGGCGACCGGAAGGCCTACGTGTCCGGTCCGCCGGCGATGGTCAATGCGGTACGAGCCGACCTTGCCTCGGCCTGCCGCTCGGTGCGAACGGACTATTTCACCGGCTACTGACAAGGTCGATGCGCCGGTTGCAGGAATAAACCGTTGCGCTTCGAAGGGCGCGAGAGAGCGCGATGGCGTATCGTCGGGTGTGCGAAGGGCCTGTCCTAGACGGATCCATCGCCACCACCCGGTAGGAATCTCGATCTGACGATGCCTGCGCGAGCGGCTGAGGTCCTCAGGGAGAGGGCATGGTCGCAACCCATTGCCGCTCCGTGGCAAGACACCGAACGCACCAGCGACCTCTGGCTTCTGGAACAGCCCGCTGACATGTGCGCCGAGGCGCCGGCTCTGCTCGCCGGGTGGCTCTTCCAGGTCACCGGTGACCGTGGGCTCACATCCGTCAGATCGCCAGAAGGTTCACCATGACCAATAGTCATCCCCGTTCAACCGTCCTATCCTCGTCGCAGCGGCGCCCCGCCCTCGTCGCGGCAGGCGCCGCCACCTTGGCAGGCAGCCTCGTCGCCCTCGGCATCTCGTTCGCCAGCTTGGCCCATGCCGCGGCCCCGACGATCAACCTCGGCGCAGCCGAGCAGTTCGCCGTGCTGGGTGCCAGCACCGTCACCAACAGCGGCGGCACCACCACCATCCGCACTGACGACGCCGACGTGCTCGGCGATGTCGGCGTCTTCTCAGGCACCGAGATCACCGGTATCGCCGACTTCGTATGGGAGCCGCCGGCCGGCGGCTCCATCGCCACGACCCAGGAGTCGCAGGCCGCGCAGACCGCCAACCTGGCGGCCTACCTCCAAGCTGCGGCGCAGACACCTTCGGGCAGCAACCTGACCCAGCTCGACGGGGTCGACCTGTTGCCGGGCGTGTACCGGGCGTCGTCGACGCTCAACCTCGCCGGCAACGGGACCGTGACCCTGGATGCCCAGGGGGATCCCGACGCAGAGTTCGTCATCCAGGTCGGTTCGTCGCTCACGATGGAGGTTGGCAGCACTGTCGAGCTCGTCGGGGGCGCGCAGGCCTGTCACGTGTTCTGGCAGGTGGAGGAGGACGCTGACATCAAGGCGGGCTCGACGTTCGTCGGCACCGTGCTGGCCGAGAACTCCATCAGCGCCGGCACTGGTGCGACGTTTGAGGGACGGCTGCTCGCCCAAGTCGGTGCCGTGACGCTCCTCAACAACACGTTCACGATGCCGGGCTGCTCGCCGCCGGTGGTTGCCGATGATGCTGCCGACGACGACGGTACTGTCGCGGACGCGGACGCCGATGCCGACGGCTCTGACGCCGACGCGGACAGCTCTGACGCGGATGCCGGCGCGGACGCCGATGCCGACGGCGGCTCTGATGCAGACACCGACGCCGACGCCGACAGCGACGGCGACACTGTCGCGGACGGAACGGATACCGACACCGACGCTGATACAGATGGTGGCACGGTCACGAACGCCGATACGGACTCCGGCACTGACGCTGATGCGACGAGCACGTCGCAGGATCTCCCCGGTGCGGGAGGCCCGGCGGGCTTCTGGGCTCCGCTGGGTGCACTGATGGCGATGATCGGTGTCACGCTGCTCGTCATGAGCCGACGTCCGAGAGGTCTGCACCGCAGCTGATCACGCTCAGCGAGCGCAGCGCACAGAAAACTGAAGTTGACAGGAATAGACTCAACTTTTTGTACGCTGTCCTATGTAAGAGGTTTTACAAAGGAGAGCATTCATGGATCTTGCGAAGTTCACGACCCGTAGCCAGCAGGCGCTCGGTGCGGCGATGTCGGCGGCCGCTGCCGCAGGCAATCCTGCGGTGGAGCCTGCCCATGTGCTTCGTGCGCTTCTGGAGCAGGACGGCGGCACGGCCGCGCCGTTGATCCAGGCGGCCGGCGTCGATCCACAGGCGATCGACGCCGGGCTGAAGTCGGCCATTGCGGGGATCCCGAGCGCATCGGGTGCCAGTGTTCAGAACCCGGCATTCAGTCGGTCGAGCCATGAGGTGCTGCAACGGGCGCAGGATCTCGCCGACAAGCTCGGCGACGATTTTGTCTCGACCGAGCACCTCGTCGTGGGTGTGGCCACCGTGACCTCGCCGGCGCAGGCCGTGCTGGTCGAGGCCGGCGCCACCGCAGATGCGCTCGAAGCGGCTTTCGCGGCGGTGCGTGGCACCTCACGGGTCACGAGCGCGAACGCCGAAGACACCTATCAGTCACTGGAGAAGTTCGGCGTCGACCTCACGGAAGTCGCCCGAGAGGGAAAGCTCGACCCGGTCATCGGTCGCGACAGCGAGATCCGCCGGGTCGTGCAGGTGCTGAGCCGTCGAACCAAGAACAATCCGGTCCTGATCGGTGAACCCGGCGTCGGCAAGACCGCCGTGGTCGAAGGGCTCGCGCAGCGCATCGTCGCCGGCGACGTCCCGGAGTCCTTGAAGGGGCGCCGACTCATCTCGCTCGACCTCGCAGCGATGGTCGCGGGCGCGAAGTATCGCGGCGAGTTCGAGGAGCGTCTGAAGGCCGTCCTGACCGAGATCAAGGAATCGGACGGTCAGATCATCACGTTCATCGATGAGCTGCACACCGTGGTCGGCGCAGGTGCCGGCGGTGACAGTGCGATGGATGCCGGAAATATGCTCAAGCCGATGTTGGCCCGCGGCGAGCTGCGCATGATCGGCGCCACGACGCTCGACGAGTACCGCGAGCGGATTGAGAAGGATCCAGCCCTGGAGCGCCGCTTCCAGCAGGTCTTCGTGGGCGAGCCCTCGCCCGAGGACACCATCGCGATCCTGCGTGGTTTGAAGGAGCGCTACTCCGCGCACCACGGGGTCCGCATCTCAGACGCGGCGCTGGTCGCTGCTGCGACACTGTCGGACCGCTACATTCCGGGCCGCCAGCTGCCCGACAAGGCGATCGACCTGATCGACGAAGCTGGCAGTCGACTGCGCATGGAGATCGACTCCAGTCCCATCGAGATCGATGAACTGCGCCGCGCGGTCGACCGGTTGTTGATGGAGGAACTGCACCTCAGCAAGGAATCCGACGAGGCCAGCATCGAGCGGCTCGCCAAGTTGCGCGTCGAGCTGGCCGACAAGCAGGAGACCCTGCGGGCGCTCGAGACTCGGTGGGAGCGCGAGAAGGAATCGCTCAACGCGGTCGGTGAGATCACCAAGCGCATCGACGAGGTCCGTAGCGCCGCCGAGCGCGCGCAACGCGAAGGCGACATGGAACAGGCCAGTCGCCTGCTGTACTCCGAGATCCCGGCCATGGAGCGCCAGCTCGCTGACGCCCAAGCGGCAGAGGCCGACCGGCCCGAGGACGCCATGGTGCACGAGGAGGTCGGCGCCGACGACATCGCCGAGGTCGTCGCGGCCTGGACGGGCATCCCCACGGGACGTCTGCTCGAAGGTGAGACCGGCAAGTTGCTGCGTATGGAGGACGAGCTGGGCAAGCGGCTGATCGGACAGAAGGCCGCCGTCACGGCGGTGTCCGATGCGGTGCGCCGCTCGCGGGCCGGCATCTCCGACCCCGATCGACCGACCGGATCGTTCCTGTTCCTCGGTCCGACGGGCGTCGGAAAGACCGAGCTGGCCAAGACTCTGGCGGAATTCCTGTTCGACGACGAGCGGGCCATCATCCGCATCGATATGAGCGAATACTCCGAGAAGCATTCGGTCAGTCGTCTCGTGGGCGCGCCTCCCGGATATGTCGGATACGACGAGGGCGGTCAGCTGACCGAGGCGGTCCGCCGCCGTCCCTACTCGGTCGTTCTGCTCGACGAGGTCGAGAAGGCGCACCCCGAGGTCTTCGACATCTTGCTGCAAGTGCTCGATGACGGACGTCTGACCGATGGTCAGGGACGGACGGTCGACTTCCGCAATGTCATCTTGGTGTTGACGTCCAACCTGGGTTCGAGGTTCCTGACCGACGACTCGCTCGACGATGCTGCCAAGAAGGCCGCGGTCATGGATGTCGTGAAGATGTCGTTCAAGCCCGAGTTCCTCAACCGTCTTGACGAGATCGTCACCTTCGACGCCCTCGGCACCGAGGAACTCGCGCACATCGTGGACCTGCAGATCCAGGCTCTCGGCAAGCGGCTTGCATCTCGTCGCATCACGCTCGAGGTCACGCCGGCCGCTAGGGAGTGGCTCGCCTTGACCGGCTGGGACCCGGCCTACGGTGCACGTCCACTGCGCCGACTGGTGCAGCAGGCCATCGGCGATCGCCTGGCGCGGTCGCTGCTGGCCGGGGAAGTCCGTGACGGCCAGACCGTCGTGGTCGACAAGGCGGCAGACGCCGACGAGCTCTCGGTCGTCCCAGTGTGACCTGATCGGCGTCTCGCCTTTTAAGACAGAACGTCATCAAATCGTTTTCCTGAGGGCAGCCTAACTATGGTTAGGCTGCCCTCAGTCGTGGGCATTGCCTGAATGTGTGAAAGGTCCCCTGATGAGTTCTGTCCACACCGCGCCCGACGCGCGGCGGTCCTGGAGGAGGCGGGCGTCCGCACTGCTTGCCTCCTCGTCCTTGTTGCTGACCGGATTGGTCGTGGGTTCTTCCACGTCGCCGGCGTCTGCCGAGGAGGTGACGATCAGCGACGGCACAGTCACCTGGGGGGTGCGGACCAGCTGGCGGAACTACGCCGGGCCGGGTGAGTTGTCCGACGGCCTGACCGTCAACGCCAAAGGTGAGTTCCAGTGGAAGGTCGAGTCGGGCACGTACGACAACGAGACCCGACGACTCGAGTTGCAGACATCCGGCTCGGTCCACTGGAGCCTGCACGAAGGCGCGCTCGACCTCACGCTGAGCGATCTACTCCTCGTGGTCGACGGCGACGAGCCGCAGATCCTCGCCGACGTCCAGTCCAAGTCAGAGTCGACCGGCGAGATGATCGACTACGGAGTCGTCGCGCTGACAGACATCGACCTGGCCAGCGGTGACGTCGAGGTCGCCGACGGTACGTCCACGTGGTCGCCGCTCGACACGCGACTGACCCAAGAAGGCGTACGGATCTTCTCCGGCAACTACGGCAGCGGTGCGCTGTTCGACCCGGTCTCGGCGGTCTATGCCGGTCCCGGCGGGAAGCCGGAGACGACCGCAGAGTCGTTCGCGCCGCCCGGCTCACTCGGCCTCAGCCCGGACAAGGCCGTCACGAACGTCTTGGCGAGCGTGGTCACCAACGTTCCTGACGTGGCGCGTGGTGTCGTCCACCTCGGGACCAACTCGCAACTGCAGGCGTACGACGCCGAAACCCTGGCACCGATCGGATCGCCCAGCTCCCCGGCCTTCTACGGCTCGTGGAACTCCTACCCGGCCCCGGTGCTGCACGCGGGTTCAGGCGCGATCGTCGGCAACTCCGGCAACCGGGTCATCGCCCGCACCTGGAATCCCGAGGCCAAAACCTATGAGACGGATGAGCTGCTGACCGGTCTTGTCGGGCAGGTCGCGTACGACCGGTTCGCCGATCGGGTCATCGCGCTCACCGCGAACCAGCTGCACGTTTTCACGGTCGCCGACGGCGAGTGGAGCACGACCTCGTACCCGTTGTCGACGAACCTGCAGATCAGTCGTCCCGGCATCGCCGTCGACGAGCTCGGCACTGTCGTCGTTGCCGAAGCCGGACGTGCACCCAAGCTCATCAAGGTCACGGGCAGCAACGCCGTCGTCAGCGATCTGCCTGGCGACTACACCAACCCGCAGGCGCAGCAAGAGGCATTCCAGTACCCGACTGAGGCCGTCGCGGTCGCAGACGGAGGATTCCGGCTCACCAACTACCAGGGCCGGATCTATGACGTGGCCGTGAGCGACGGCGCCTACAACCGGGTCGGGCCGATTCAGGACACGGGTCTCAGCCAGGTCCTGCGTTCGTCGTACGACATCTCGACCGACACCTGGTATCTCTCGGACTGGGGCTCGTTCAAGATCGTCGCGGTGCGCGGAGCGCATCAGGGAGAGCTGACCGTCAAGGCGCTCGCGTACTCGGTGCTCGAGGCGTTGCCGGTGGCCGGTGACGGCGGCAAGCTGTACGCCGTGGCGCAGCGCATGGGCGCCGACGAGGCCGACTTCGGCTTCCTGTCATGGGACCAGAGCGGCATCTCGCCGACCATCACGAAGCAGCCGGCGACGCCCAAGGTCAGCCTCGGCGTCGGCGACGTGTCGAAGACGGCGGTCCTCACGGCAGCGGCGACAGCCGACCCGAGTCCCACGGTCCAGTGGCAGTCCCGGCCCGTCGGCAGCACATCGGCGAAGGCCTGGACCGAGATCGCGGGGGAGACCTCGCCCAGTGTGACTGTCACGCTGAGCGAGGCTGACAACGGCCGGCAGTACCGCGCGCTGTTCAGTAACGCCGCTGGCCAGATCGCCACAGAGGCAGTCGTCGCCGAAGTCCAGACAGCACCAGCGATCGTCTTCCAGCCCGAGAGCGCCGATGTGACTGAGGGCGACGATGCGCAGTTCCTGGTCATGCCCAAGGGCAATCCCTATCCGAGCATCACGTGGCAGCGGCGAGTCGGCGGCTACTGGCAGGATCTCAGCGACGATGACGACAACTTCGTGATCGACGGCGGCACGCTGACCGTCAAGGACAGCAACGCCGACCAGAGTGGCTCGGTGTTCCGGGCCCGGCTGCGCAACGACACTGCCACGATCTACTCCCGCACCGTCACGTTGTCGGTCGCCGAACCGTCCGACGCCAAGCGTGACGTAGCCTCCGGCGATCTGGCCTGGGGTGTCAAGGAGTCGTTCCGCAAGTACATCGGCGGACCGATCGCGCACGGGACGACGACTGTGGCCGGCGGTGCGAGCGTCGCCGACGACGGCACGTTCAGGTTCCCGGTCGACTCCGGCTCGTACGATCCGAAGACCGGATCCCTTGAGGTCGAGTACGACGGATCGGTCCACTTCACGGGTCACGCGGGTGCTCTCGACCTGAAGATCTCCGATCCGCGGCTCGAGATCACCGGAGACAGCGGCGTGCTCGTGGCCGATGTCGTCTCCAAGAGCCTCGACTCGACCGAGCTGACGACGTACGACGACGTCGAGCTCGCCGCGCTTGACGCGAAGGATGCGCTGACAGCTGGCACAGACACGCTGCGACTGGCGGGAGTCGGTGCGAAGCTCACCGAGGCGGGCGCCCCGGCCTTTGCCGGCTTCTATCCGGCCGGCTCCGAGCTCGACGAACTGGGCGCTCAATTGGCCCTGGGTCAGGAGAACGGCGACCCGGTTGCCTCGAAGACCCAGGTCACGATGGGGCGGTCGAGCTACACGTACGGGCGTCTGTCGTCCGCGACCGTGCAGGTCGCGGCTCCGGGTGCCCAGGTGGCCGGCAAGGTCAAGGTCGCCGTCGGTGGCAAGACCGCGTCGGGGACGCTGAGCAACGGTCGGACCACCGTGAAGCTGCCCTCGGGCCTGCGTCCCGGCACCTATGTGGTGTCCGCGACGTACCCGGGTTCTGCAGGTGTGGCGGCGTCCAGTGCGAAGGGGAGCCTGCGGGTCGTCAAGGCGTCCGCGAGGATCACGGTCCGTGCCAAGGATGCGACGATAACCCGCAAGACCCGTCCCAGGCTGATCGTGAAGGGGTCGCTGACCTCGGCGACCTCGGCGTACCGGCCGGCAGGGCAGCTCGTGATCCGTGACGGCGGGCGCATCCTCAAGACGGCGACGCTCAAGGTCGGACACCGGGGCAAGCTGACGATCAAGCTGCCCAAGCTCATGAAGGGCACGCACTATCTGCGGGTGAGCCTGGCGTCGGGTGCGCTGCACGGCTCGGCGACGAGTCCGTACATCAAGGTCAAGGTGCGGTAGCGGTTCTGTACTGAGAGGGCAGGAGGCGGCGGCGAGGCCGTCTCCTGCCCGCCCGGGTGCCGACTTGCCCTCGCATGATGGGATGGGCGCATGACTGCGACGACGCCCAAGCGTCCGCCGATGCTCACTGCGACCTGCCTGTACCTGGGTCTGTTCGCTTTGATCCAGGCGATCAGCGCGGTCGATCTGGTGACCACCTGGAACGGTGAGAACGGGGCCGACCGGGTCTCGGCGATCCTCAAAGCACTGCGTGAGAGTGGCGCGAGCGCCAGCGGCGCGGAGTCTGGATACAAGGTCTTCCTGACAGTCCTCGCGGTGCTTGCCGCGGCCGGTGTGGTCTTCGCGATCTACACCGCGCGCGGCGACCGCGCCAGCCGGATCGGCCTCACGGTCGTGATGATCCTGGTCGGTCTGAGCTTCTTCTTCGGTGCCACGGGTGGCTCGTTCTTCGACATCCTGCTCGGAGCGATGTCCGTCGCATTCACGACCCGGTTGTGGCGCGGCGAGGCCAAGACCTGGTTCCGCAGACTCAACGGCGAGGAGATCGAGCCCGAGCGCGCAGCGGTGCCCGTCGCGGCGGCGTCGAGTCCGCCGATGCCGGCGGCTCAGCAGTCGGCTGCGCCCCAGCCGCCATTTCAGCCTCAGCCGCCCTATCAACCCCAGCCACCGAGTCTCGTCGGTGGCCGTGAAGTGCTGCCCAAGCCGGTCCGCATCGCCACCTGGACGACGTTCATCGGCTCGGTCGCCGTGGCCGCGATGTCTGCGCTGGCCCTGTTGGTGCTCGGCCTGGTCGGTGCTGACGACTACCAACGTCTCCTGCGCGAGAGCTCTCTTGGTCGAAGCCTGCTCGATGACATGTCGACCGACTTCGAACAGCTGTACCGCACATCGATGGTGATCTTCGGGATGTGTCTGGCGCTGTCCCTGGGCGGTCTGACCGCCTCGACCCTGGTGCTGGTCAGGCGGCGTTCTGGCGATGTCTTCCTGTTCGTGATGGCAGCCGTCACGGTCGTGGCGTCGATCCTGTTGGTCCCGATGGGGATTCCGTTCACGGCTGCCGCGATCGTCGTTTTGATCCAGCTGCGCAAGCCTGAGGCGCGACGCTGGTTTGTCAAGACATAGATGTCCGCTGGAGGGGGGAGCGAAGTGCGCCCACTGCACGCCGCCCTCTATCATGGAGGCATGTCTGACAGTGCTGCTTCAGCCCAGAAACGCCCCCACGTCGTCGTGGTGGGAGGCGGCTTCGGAGGCATCGCCGCCGTGCGGAAACTCAAGCGCGCAGACGTCGATGTCACGTTGATCGATCGTCACAACTACAACACGTTCAATCCGCTGCTCTATCAGGTCGCGACCGCGAGCCTCAATCCCGGCGACATCACCTGGTTCCTGCGGGCGATCCGTGCCAAGCAGAAGAATGTGCGCTTCCTCAAGGGCACCGTCACCTCGATGGATCATGAGTCCAAGACGCTGCAGCTCGACGGCGGAGTCGAAGTCAAGTACGACCAGCTGATCATCGCGGTGGGCGTCACGGCCAACTTCTTCGGGATCCCGGGCGCGGAGAAGTACTCGATGCCGCTCTACCGACGTTCTCAGGCCCTGGCCGTTCGCGACCGGATGTTCGCGAACCTCGAGGATGCCGCGATCAACGGTCAGGACCGCGATCTGCGCATCGTCGTGGTCGGCGGCGGTGCGACCGGCGTCGAGACCGCGGGGGCGTTCGCCGAACTGCGCAATAACGACATGCCGACGACGTACCCCGAGCTCGACAAGAAGCGGATCCACATCACGCTGATCGAGATGCAGCCCTTCGTTCTAGCGCCGTTCCACACCAAGCTGCGCGACTACGCCAAGAAGTCCCTCGAGAAGCGCCACGTCGACCTGCGCCTGGAGACGGCGGTCAAGGAAGTCCGCGAGGACGGTGTGCTGATCGAGCGCGCCGGGGAGCAGGAGTTCCTGCCTGCCGGCATCGTCGTGTGGGCCTCCGGAATCACTGCACACGACACCGTCAAGGAATGGTCGGTGCCGCAGGGTCGCGGCGGACGTATCGAGACCGACGAGCACCTGCGGGTCAAGGGTATGACCGACGTCTACGCGATCGGCGATGTCTCGGTCAGTCCTGACAATCCGCTCCCGCAGCTCGCCCAGCCGGCGCTGCAGGGTGGAAAGCATGCCGCCAAGGTCATCGCTGCCGAGCTCAAGAACAAGAAGGCCCCCAAGCCGTTCAAGTACAAGGACAAAGGCACGATGGCGACGATCGGCCGTTCGTCGGCGGTCGCCGAGATCAAGTTCATGCCGCGGCTCAAGGGCTTTCCGGCCTGGGTCATCTGGGTCGGCCTGCACATCGCGACGTTGCTGGGCAACCGCAACCGCTTCGCCACTTTGATCAACCTGACGGCCAAATACTTCGCAGGCGGCAGTCACAATGCCATCGTGGGCGAGACCCCTCCGGTTGTCGCGCTCAAACCGGTGACTGTCGAGGCGCGATCGCCTCGTAAGGTCGCCGTCAAGAAGGCTGCCGTCAAGAAGGCCGCGGCGAAGAGCGTCCCGGCCAAGAAGGCGCCGGCGAAAAAGGCCGCCAAGGACACGCCGGCCAAGAAGTCCCCGTCCGACTGATCAGCCGATATCGCCCCCCAGCACGACGAAGGTAGGCCTCGCATGCCCGCAGTGACCCACGAGATCGTCGACGGCGTCGGCCGACTCGTCCTGAACCGTCCCGAGCAGTCCAATTCATTCGATCTCCCAGCCGCCAACGACCTGGTGCTCGCGGTCGATGCGGTATCCGGAGACGATGTCCGAGCCATCACCTTGACCGCCAACGGCAAGCGATTCTGCGCGGGCGGCGACGTCAAGTCGTTCGTCGAGGCCGACGACGCTCCGGCATATCTGCTTGAGCTCGCCAACGTGCTCGAAGGCGGATTGCGCGATCTGGCCGATCTGCCCAAGCCCGTCGTGGCCGGGGTGCGTGGAGCCGTCGCCGGAGCGGGTCTCGCAGTCATGTTGAGCTGTGATGTCATCGTGGCGTCCGCATCGACCAAGTTCGTCATGGCCTATCCGGGTATCGGGTTGACGCCCGATTGTGGCGCTTCTTATCTCGTGCCGCGCGCGATCGGGCAGCAGCGTGCGCTCGACTTCGCACTCAGCGGACGCGTCCTCAGCGCGGCCGAAGCGCTCGACTGGGGACTGGTCTCGTACGTCGTCGCCGATGATGAGGTCGAAGCCAAGGTCGAGGCCATGGCGCGTTCTTGGGCCGACACTGCACCCATGGCCTTGGGTCAGGCCAAACGCCTGATCCGCGGCTCGTGGGACACGACCGGTCCAGAGGCCGGAGCCGATGAGTCCGCGACAATCGCCTCCGCCGTGGCCGGTGACGAGGCTCAGCGCCTGGTCGAGGCATTCATCTCGCGCTGATCAGCTGTTCCAGCTCCGCGCGGGCCGTCACGAGCGAGGGGCCGTACCAGGTCAGCGCTCGGCCCGAGACGAGCACAGTGGACGTGCCCTCGAAAGCCTCCGGGCCGTCGTCTGCTGTGAAGACATATGGCTCGTCGGGCAGCAGGACGATATCGGCCTCGATATCGTCGACCTCGACATGGGGATAGCGGTCTTGGCCAGGATTCAGCACGGTGTCGCCGAATGCGTTGACGAGACCGAGGCGGGTGACCAGATCGCCCGTGAACGTCCGGGAACCGACGACCATCCACGGATCACGCCAGATCGGAATCGCGACCCGGCGGCCGTCCGCGACCGGCGGCTGCGCCCACACCGTCTCCGCCGCGATGAGCCACTCCGGCACGTCCCAGCCCAGCGCGTCGGTGAACAGGCGACGCATCGAGGTGAACGCCTCGTCGAGTGTCTCGATCACCGTGACCCACACTGGGATGCCGGCGTCGCGCAGGCGGGCGATGTCGAGTTCGCGGTTCTCCTCCCGGTTCGCGATGACCAGATCGGGTGCGAGTGCCGCAACGGCGCGACGATCGGGATTCTTGGTGCCGCGCACTCGGGCGACGTCGAGGTCCGCCGGGTGGGTGCACCAGTCAGTCGCGCCGACGAGCGCCTCGGGGCGCGTGGCGGCGATCGCCTCGGTCAGCGATGGAACCAGGGAGACGATTCGCTGGACGGGCGTGTCCAGGTTGACGGGGTGACCGAGATCATCGTTCATACCTTGCGTCGCACGCCCATCGATCCGCTGAGCGGTGCCGGCCAGGCCAGGTTGTCGGTTGTCAAAGCGATGTCGAGCAGCTCGACGACGTCAGACGGGAACGGTGTCGGGCGCCGCGGGCCCATATCGATGTGGATCAACATGGCTTCCACAACACATGCGAGGCGCTGCTGGGACTGGTTCACGATCAGGGAGACGGCGTGCAGCGCCTTATCGGTGCGTTCGATGAGCCGGACATGCACGCTGACCCGTTCGCCTTCGAGCATCTCGGAGAGATACGTCAGGTGATGTTCGGCAGTGAACGTCGAAAGTCCACGCTCCCTGAGGTGCTTGACGCCCATGCCGAGGTCCGTATGGCAGCGGCGCCAAAGCGCAGCGCCACCGAGTTCGAGATAGCGGCCGATGTTCATATGACCGTTCTCGTCGATGAACTCCGGTGGTACATCATGGTCGATCTGCGCCGGGAGCTCGGTGACCTGGTCGTAGTTGGGAATCGAAATGCTCACGATCCGACGATAGGTGACCGGGGCCGGGGCAAGGACCCCGGCCGTGGCCACTGTTCGTCCGGTCAGATCTGATCGTCTCGTCGCACGTGCGAGCCGTCGGTCACATCGGGATCGATCCGGTCCGCCTCCGCGAGCTGTTCGTCGACGGTTTCGCGCTGTCTCGTGGCGTCCCTGTCGAGGTCGGAGGCCTGACGCTGGAGCTCCTCGGCCTGGATCCGGGCGTCCTGGGCATCTGCCCGGGCGGTGGCGGCGTCGGCTTCACGGCGTTGCACCGCTGCGGCAGCCGCATCGGCTTCACGCCGCATTCTGTCTGCCTCACCACGACTGAGCTCATCCTTCTCGTGCTGCTTGACCAGACGACGCGTTGCGACCTGGCGACTCGCTACGACGAGTCCCAGGATGATCGCGATCACGATGATCGCGATGACGACCCATACCCACCAGTCGATGTCGGACATGTCATTGCCTCCCGGAGGTGCAGGACCTGACCGGACGGCCAGGCCCTGTACCACGGGAGGTACCCAGATTCCGGGAAATAACACCCTCAGACGTTGCGCCTGTACTGGCCGCCGACCTCGAAGAAGGCTTCGGTGATCTGTTGCAGTGAGCACACCCGCGCTGCGGACATCAGCACAGCGAAGACGTTTTCGTGATTGATCGCCGCGGCGCGCAGCTTTTCCAGGGCATCGGCCGCCTCGCTGGAGTGGGTCTCCTGCCACGTGCGGACTCGAGTCAGCTGAGACTCCTTCTCCGACTCGGTCGCACGCGCCAGTTCGACCGTGGCCGGTTCCTCACCCTCGACATGGGGCTTGCGGAATGTGTTGACGCCGATGATCGGCAGCGATCCGTCATGCTTCTTGTGCTCGTAGAGCATCGACTCGTCCTGGATCCGGCCGCGCTGATAGCCAGTCTCCATCGCCCCGAGCACGCCGCCGCGTTCGTTGATCGCGTCGAACTCGGCGAGCACCGCCTTTTCGACCAGATCGGTCAGCTCATCGGTGATGAACGCACCCTGGGTCGGGTTCTCGTTCATCGCCAGGCCCCACTCTTTGTTGATGATCATCTGGATCGCGAGGGCCCGGCGTACCGACTCCTGTGACGGAGTCGTGACGGCCTCGTCATAGGCGTTCGTGTGCAGGCTGCTGGCATTGTCGTAGATCGCGATGAGCGCCTGCAGCGTCGTGCGGATGTCGTTGAAGTCCATCTCCTGGGCGTGCAGCGATCGGCCCGATGTCTGCACGTGGTACTTCATCTTCTGCGAGCGTTCGTTGGCGCCGTACTTCTCCTTCATCGCGATGGCCCAGATCCGGCGGGCCACCCGACCGAGGACGGAGTACTCCGGATCCATGCCATTGCTGAAGAAGAACGACAGATTGGGCGCGAAATCGTCGATGTCCATGCCCCGGGCGAGGTACGACTCGACGTAGGTGAAGCCATTGGACAGGGTGAATGCCAGTTGGCTGATGGGGTTCGCGCCGGCCTCGGCGATGTGATAGCCCGAGATGCTGACGGAGTAGAAGTTCCGGACGCCCTCGTCGATGAAGTACTGCTGGATATCGCCCATCATGCGCAGCGAGAACTCGGTCGAGAACAGGCAGGTGTTCTGGCCCTGGTCCTCCTTGAGGATGTCGGCCTGCACCGTGCCGCGAACATTCTGCAAGGCGAAAGAGCGCAGGTCGGCGTATTCGGCCTCTGACGGCTCGCGGCCTTCTGCCTCACGGAACTTGTCGACCTGCTGTTCGATCACGGTGTTGAGGAAGAAGGCGAGCACGGTCGGCGCCGGTCCGTTGATCGTCATCGACACCGACGTCGAGGGCGCGACCAGGTCGAAGCCGTCGTAGAGCGCTTTCATGTCTTCGAGTGTTGCGATCGAGACGCCAGAGGTGCCGACCTTGCCGTACACGTCGGGGCGGGGATCGGGGTCGCGGCCGTAGAGGGTGACCGAGTCGAAGGCCGTAGACAAGCGGGTCGCTTCGCCGTCTGCCGACAACAGCTTGAAGCGCCGGTTGGTGCGGAAGGGATCGCCCTCGCCGGCGAACATGCGGGCCGGGTCTTCGCCGTCGCGCTTGAACGGGAACACTCCGGCCGTGAATGGGAAGTAGCCGGGCAGGTTCTCCTTGCGCCAGTAGCGCACCAGATCACCGTGGCTCGTGAACTTCGGCAGCGAGACGCGGGGGATCTTGTTGCCCGACAGCGACTCCCGGGTCAATTGGGTGTGGATCTCCCGATCGCGGATCTTGGTCACCATCTCGTCGCCGGAGTACGACTCGACGACCGTCGGCCAGGCCTCGATCTGATCGATGATCGCCGCAGGCAAGTCCTTGCGGGCGGTGGTCAGCAGCTGGTTCAGCTCTTCCCTAGAGCTTGTCGAGAGGTCCTCGCCCGTCACCAGCTCGAGACGCTGGGCTCGGCTCGCCGCGTCGGCCAGGGTCTCGGTCTCCGCGTGGAATCCGCGGATCGTCTCGGTGATCTCGGCGAGATAGCGGACCCGCTCGGACGGGACGACCTGGCGGATTCCGCTGGAGTAGCGAACGTCGACGTGCGGAAGGATCCCGTCCTCCACCGGCAAGCCCCGCTCGCCCAGGGTGTCTCGCAGGTGCTGGTAGAGCGCCGTGACGCCGTCATCGTTGAACGTTGCGGCAGATGTGCCGAAGATCGGCATGTCTTCGGGCCGCTTGCCGAAAGCTTCGCGGTTGCGGACCATCTGGCGTCCGACATCGCGCAGTGCGTCCTTGGCGCCACGGCGCTCGAACTTGTTGATCGCGACGGTGTCGGCGAAGTCGAGCATGTCGATCTTCTCCAGCTGCGAGGCCGCGCCGAACTCCGGTGTCATGACATACATCGACGAGTCGACGAATGGGACGATCGCCGCATCGCCTTGGCCGATACCCGGTGTCTCGACGATCACGAGGTCGAAGCCGGCGGCCTTGACGACGTCGATGACGTCGGCGAGCGATTCGGGCAGCTCATGCGAACCGCGCGTCGCGAGCGAGCGGAAGTAGGCGCGTTCGCCGTCGAGGGAGTTCATCCGGATGCGGTCACCCAGCAGCGCTCCACCACCGCGCCGGCGGGTCGGGTCGACGGCGATGACCGCGATACGCAACTTGTCCTGCTGATCGACGCGGAAACGTCGTACGAGCTCATCGGTCAGCGATGACTTGCCCGAGCCGCCCGTGCCCGTGATGCCGAGAACGGGGGAGGTGTGAGCGGCGGCAGCGATGCGGATGCGCTCTTGCTGTTCGACTGGGAGGGTTCCGCTTTCGGCCAGGGTGATGGCGCGCGCGATGCTTGCCCGGTCGCCCGCGATGAGCGCGTCGAGGTCGAGCTCACCGAGCGCCGTGAGGTCGAAATCGCAGTCGGCGACAACCGAGTTGATCATGCCGACGAGGCCGAGACGCTGGCCGTCCTCGGGGGAGAAGATCGTGACACCGCTCTCGCGCAGACGCGCGATCTCCTCGGGCACGATGACGCCGCCTCCGCCGCCGACAACGTGGATATGTCCTGCGCCCTGTTCGCGCAGGGATTCGACGAGGTACTCGAAGTATTCGACGTGTCCGCCCTGATAGGACGAGACGGCGATTCCTTGTACGTCTTCCTCGATCGCGGCGTCGACGACTTCTTTGACGGAACGGTTGTGACCGAGGTGGACGACTTCGGCGCCCTGCGCCTGGAAGATGCGGCGCATGATGTTGATCGACGCATCGTGCCCGTCGAACAGTGCCGATGCGGTGACGAAGCGCACCGGGTTCTTCGGTACGTGGAGTGCGGGGCTGGTCATGGTTCCTCTTCCGGGCAGATGCGACGGGCTCGAGCAAGTACTTGGATCTAAAATAGTTGCATGTCCAAGTAATTACCAGTCGTGGGGGTCACTCTGCGGATTGGTCCCCTACGATGGGGCGCATGCCTGCCGAGCCGAAGTTGCCCTTCGACCCCATTGAACGCGCTTCCGAGCTGTGGCTCAAGCATGTCGGTGAACCGCGGTCCATGCGTCTGGCCACCTCGATCATGCGGGTGCAACAGCTTATCGGCGCCGAGCTCGATGCTGCCGTCAAACCGTTCGGCATCACTTTCGCCCGTTACGAAGTGCTGCAGCTCATCTCGTTCAGCGCCACGGGGCGGTTGCCGCTCAGCAAGATCGGCGAGCGTCTCATGGTGCACCCGACATCGGTGACCAATGCGATGGATCGGCTCGAGACGCAAGGTCTGGTCCGTCGGGTGGCCGATCAGTCGGATCGTCGCCGCACCTTCGCCGAACTGACCGAGGAAGGTAAACGGGTTCTGGTCGATTCCACGGGGGCGATCATGGCGATCGACTTCGCGATCGTGGGGCTCGACGACGCGCAACAGGATCAGGCCTTCGATCTGCTGCGTCAGCTGCGTTCTGCGGCTGGCGACTTCGCCTGACCTGAACGGCTGGCCTGGAACAGCAGCTCCGGAACGACGAACGCCCCCGACCCGATGGGCCGGAGGCGTTCGTGAGACGTGCTGGTGTCAGATCTTCTTGCTTTGGCGGGTCTGGAAGCCGCTTGAGGTCGACGTCTTACCCGAGTAGATGCGGTAGCGGTACTTCTTGCCGGTCTTGAACTTGTACTTGCCGTTGCCGGCAGAGTTGAGCTTGATCGTCTTCTTGGTCTTCCACTTGCTGCCCTTCTTGTACTGCAGCTTGATGGACTTGAGCGTCTTGTACTGACCCGTGCTCGGGACGAAGATCTTGACGCCCTTGACCTTGACCGTGTGCGACTTGCCGCGTGCGGTGATGTGCAGCGGGTACGTGTGCTTCGAAGTGATCACGCGACGGGCGTAGAAGAAGTTGCTGACCGTCGGGCTGGCCTCGGAGGTGCCGTCGAAGTAGTGGATCACGACGCCGGTGAGACGCAGCTTGCCTGCGCCGACAGTGTTCGGGAGCTCAGCACCATTCAGGTACAGGGCGGCGGTGCCCTTGACCCGGTTGGACGAGTCGACGACATTGGCGGTGACGTTCTTGATGTTGCCGCCGGCTGCCACCAGAGTGCCGGGGAAGAAGTTGACACCCTTGCGGTGCAGGTAGCCGTCCTTGATCTTGATCGACGTGATCGCCGCATCGCCGATGGCCTGCGGCGTGACGCGCGCGGACCAGGAGGATGTTGCCGGCGAGCTGGAGGCAGGCGCGGTGGCAGTGCTGGAAGTCGTGTTCGCGGTGGCGGCAGTCGCGCCTCCTGCGATGAGCGCGGTTGACGCGACGGTGATCGTCGCGAATCGCAGCAGTGTCTTCATTCGGTGGTTCCCCCCGGATAAGAGATGGATAAGGATGAAAAGAGTGGCTTCATTCAATCAGACGCACTGTCCGACAACTAATCCAGTAGCATCTCGGCGCCGAGTGTCTCTTCCGGCACTCCGAATCCTTCGATCAGAGTCAGCGTGTGGGGACGCAGTTTGTCGAGCAGGTCGTTGACCAGCGAGGTGACGGTTTTGGCCCTTTGGTCCGACAACCTGTTGTGGCCCATGAACCAAGCGAGGTCGTCCTCAATGATCGACAAGGCGTACAGCGAACAGACATCGCGCAGCAGATCCTGAGCCTCGGGGTCATCGCATCGTGCAATGCCTGCGGTGAACGCTTCGAGAACGACCCGATCGATATGCACCCGACCACATCGGATGACGTGATCCTGGGCGGCGTTGAAGACCGCGAAGGCCTCGGCGGGATCGTCCTTTCCGGCACGACGCAGCCGCCGCGCGGCCGTCTCGATGACATGCTCTTCACGATCCTCGAACAGATTGAGCTGGGTGCCGCGGTCGAGCAGATCGTGGTCGTCGTCGCTGGACCGGGCGTCGATTAGGCGCTGGATGAGCTGGGATGCGGCCGTGCGCTCCTTGACGACATCCGCGACAGTGCTGGCCGCGAACCGGACGAGCCCAGCCGGGTCGAGGCCGCCGACCTCCTGGGCGTAGGACGTCAGCAGTTCCTTGGCGACAAGCTGGAACAGCACATGGTTGTCGCCTTCGAACGTCGTGAAGACGTCGGTATCGCCTTTGAGTGTCGTGAGCCGGTTCTCGGCGAGGTAGCCCGCGCCACCGCATGCCTCTCGGGCTTCCTGGATCGCGCGGGTCGCGTGCCAGGTCTGCGCCGCCTTGAGGCCGGCGGCGCGTCCCTCGAGTTCTCGCGACTGTTGTGGGTCGGGGGAGTCCTCGCGTTGGAGGCGGTCCATGCGCGAGACGAGTTGGTTCTGCGCGAACCGGTAGGCGTACGACCTGGCGATCAGCGGCAGCAACCGCCGCTGGTGCATGCGGTAGTCCATCAACAGCACCTCCTGGCCGGGACCCTGGGCGAATTGGCGCCGCTTGAGGGCGTATCGACCCGCGATGCTGAGCGCGACCTCTGTCGCCGCGCTCGCCGAACCGCCGACGCTGACCCGGCCACGGATCAGCGTTCCGAGCATCGTGAAGAAGCGCTTGTTGACGTTCTCGATCGGCGAGGAGTAGGTGCCTGACGCGTCGACGTCCCCGTACTTGTTGAGCAGGTTGTCCCGTGGGATGCGGACGTTGTCGAACATGATGCGACCGTTGTCGACGGCTCCGAGTCCGCCCTTGTGACCGTCGTCCGAGGTCGTAACTCCTGGCAGATCGTTGCCACTCTTGTCGCGTAGCGGCACGACGAAGCAGTGCACCCCGTGGCTCTCGCCGTTCGTGACGAGCTGGGCGAAGACCGTCGCAACTTCGGCGTGCAGCGCCGCGCCGCCGATGTAGTCCTTACGCGCTGATGGCGTCGGCGAGTGGACCACGAACTCCTGAGTGCTGGGATCGTACGTTGCGGTCGTCTCGAGACTCTGGACGTCGCTGCCGTGGCCCGTCTCGGTCATCGCGAAGCAGCCGAGCAGTTCGAGGTTGATCAGGTCGGGGATGTACTTGCGGTGGTGCTTTTCGGTGCCGAGGTTTTCGATCGCCCCTCCGAACAGTCCCCACTGCACGCCGGCCTTGACCATGAGAGACAGGTCGAACTGGGCCAGCATCTCGATGCCCGTCACGGCCATACCCGGATCACCGGTGCCGCCACTGGATTCACGGAAGCCGGCCGCTGGTATGCCGGTGGGGATCAGCTTCTTCATCTGGCCGAGGACGCGTTCGCGGGCCTCGTCGAGAGTCAGGTCGTGGTCGTACGCGAGGTCCAGGCCGGCCAGTTCGGTGCGGGACTGCTCCCGTACGTGGCGCCACTTACCGTCAAGGGCGATGCGGAGTTCGTCGCTGAGGGTCATGCTCAAACGGTACTGGTGTGGGCTTTGAGGTGCTTGTCGATCCGCGTGGGTCAGCAAGGTTGTCAGGATCTTGCGATCTGCGACATTACGAGGGTGTGGAGAACAGCGAAGTGACGGCAGCGTTCGAGGACGCCCGGTCGTTCGAGGACGTCTACGACCGCTACGCGCCAACCGTGGCCCGCTTCGCGTGGTCGGTCTCGCCAACGGGGGAGGCTGCGCAGGAACTGCTGCAGGAGACGTTCCTGACGGCATGGGCCAAACGTCGTTCGATCAGGCTCGTGGATGGATCGGCGCTGCCGTGGCTTCTGACGACCTGCCGAAACCACGCCCGGAACCACGCCCGCCGGGAGCGGCGATGGCGCGATCTGCTGGAGCTGCGCGAGGAGTCAATTGTGGCGGACCCGATAGGCGGGGAGGCCGCAGCCGACCTGCGCTGGGCATTGGACGCCGTTGCTGAGCTGCCAGACGGTGAGCGTGCGGTGACCGAGCTGTGCCTGCTTCAAGGAGCCTCCTACCGGGAGGCCGCGCAGCACCTTGGTCTGTCAGAGGCGGCGGTCGGCAAGCGACTCCAACGGGCAAGAAGCCGACTCAAAGAGGGGATGGAAGGATGACCGATCTGCGGGAGCGGCCCTCTGAGGCCCAGGTTGACGCGTGGGTGGCTGCGGCACGGCCCGTCGTGCTGGAGAATGCCGCGCGACGGCATTGGTGGCGGCGGTTGTCCCGGCCAACGGTGGTGCTCAGTGTCGTCGGAGCCGTGGCGGCAGGCGGCATTGCCTATTCAGCGGTGGAGCGGACGAGGACAGGCGCGGCGCCGGAGTTGTTCACGGGTGACTCGGTGCTCGAGATCGGCGCGCCCGGACCAGATGACAAATGGCTCAACATCTCTGTCAGGTTCCGATGCGAGAAGGGCGAGCGGATCTCGATTCGCGCCGGAGCCCGAGAACTCATGGAGAGCGGTTGTCCAAAGAACGGGACTGACTCGTACGGTTCGCGTGGGATGAGCGGCAGCGAGCCACGCGCCGACATCCACGTGACGAAGCTGATCGTGAAATCGACCATCTCGCACGACTATCGGATCACGGCTGAATGGGGGCCGAGGGCTGTCTCGCAGCGCATGATGGCGCTCCCGCCTGTGGGTGCCGATGGTCAACCGCAATGGAAGATTCCGACGTACCGAGTCAACGAGTACGGGCTCACGGTGGGCGATCACTTCTATATGGATCAGCCGGAGGAGACCTACCCGGACTTGTTGCCTACTCGCTTCAAGGGACGAGTCGCGTACTTTCGCATGAAGGACTCCCTGCAGGATGCCAACACGCTCGAGGAGATCGAGCGTCAGGCGCGAGAGCGGCGAGAACAAGGGCTGGACGTCGGTGGCAAGCGCTATCGATGGGTCTACGCCGCCGACGGGGAGACCAGGCTCGGCAAGGTGCGGGTGGACTGAGATTCGACGCGGTATTGCGAGTGTTAGATTGCTGGAGCCGTTTGGCACAACTCAATCCGCCCGCATGTCAGGGGAAGCCGGTCAAATTCCGGCGCTGACCCGCAACCGTAGGCCACCTCAAGTGGCGAGCCGGAACACCTACTGAGGGCATGACCGATCCACGCTGTCGAGGCATACACGTGACGGGCTTCGAGCCTTTCCGTGAAGCAGCGGGAAGGACCCACATGCTGAACAGAATCAACTTCCGCCGCGCTGGCGTGGCTCTTGTCGCCCCGGCCCTCGCTGCCGGCATTGTCGTGGCAGCGCCTTCCGCGCAAGCCGCACCCAACTCGTACGCCTACTCGGCTGCCCGGTGGCTGAGCGATCAGCCCGAAAACGGAATCGTCAGCACTGTCTACGACGGCACGGCGTACCCCGACTATGGCTTGTCGCTCGACGTGTTCTTCGCACTGAACGAGCTCGACACGCGCGCTGGCGACCAGGCGGAGATCATCTCCGCGTTCGAGGCCGATCCGTCGGTTTACATCGGCGGTGGCTCGGCCGGCGCTGCGGGCAAGCTTGCGACTGCGGTCGAGGCATCCGGACCTGACGCTGATGCAACGGCGTTCGGTGGACAGAACCTCATCGCCACCGTCGAGTCCCGCATCGTGGCCAGCGGCGACGAAACCGGTCGCGCGGTGGACGCGGGCGTCACCGACTACTCCAACTCGATCGGCCAGTCGTGGGTCGTCCGCTCGCTCGCCACGAGCCCGACCAGCACCGCGAAGCTCACCTCGGCGACGGACTACCTGCTCAAGCAGCAGTGCGCCACCGGCGCCTTTCGCACCAACATGTTCGCGCTGGCCGTCGCAGACGACCCGACCACGACGGAAGAGTGGGAGGACGAGACTGTCCTTCCCGTTGACCGCGCGTGCGGCGACGCCACCACCGCGGACGACGACCAGATCACGATCGACGCCACCGCATTCGGCATCCAGGCATTGCTTTCGGCCAAGGACGCCGGTGTCGCCAACCTGCAGGACGATATCGACGCCGCCGTCAGCTGGCTGCTTAAGCAGCAGGCCGCCAACGGATCGTTCGTCAATGACGACAACGCCAACACCAACACGACAGGTCTTGCCGCGGCGACCTTGAAGTCGGTGGGTCAGACCGGTGCTGCCGGAAGCGCCGCTTCCTGGATCGTGGCGCACCAGGTGACTGACGCGATCGCCGAGGACACCGCACTTGCCAGTGAGCTCGGCGCGATCGCCTTCGACCAGGACGCACTCGCCGCCGGCAAGACGGCCGGCATCCCGGACGACAAGCGTGACCAGTGGGTCCGCGCCTCTGCTCAGGCCGCGATCGGCGTCGATGCGCAGCTTCCGGCCAAGAAGCTCCTCGCCAAGGCTCCGGCCGGCTACGTTGCCAGCGGTACCTCGATCTCGGTGTCGGCAACCGGACTCGCAGCAGGCGAGAAGTTCACAGCTTCGGTCGCCGGTGGAACCACCGTTGCAGGAACCGCCACTGCAGCAGGTGTGGCTTTGGCCAAGGTCAAGACGGGCGCCAGTACGGGGACACGTACTGTCACGATCAAGGGCTCGCGTTCGAACCGCGTCGGTACCGCGTCGGTCAAGGTACTCGCCGCCAAGAAGCTGGCGCTCAAGCTCAGCAGCACGGTCAAGAAGAACAAGAAGCAGACTGTGAAGGCCTCAGGCCTGGCCTCGGGGGAGACCGTCAAGATCTACTTCGCCGGCAAGCTGGTCAAGACGTCCAAGGCCAACTCGAGCGGTAAGTACAACTACTCGTTCAAGGTCGGCAAGAAGGCGGGCAAGAAGACCGTCAAGGTCGTCGGTGCGTTCAAGAACCGCAACGGTTCGAAGAGCTTCAAGGTCAAGTGATGCGCCGTCTGACGTCCTTGTTCGCCGCGCTGCTCCTGGGCAGCGCGGCGGGCGTCGTGCTCGCCACCGGTCCGGCAACGGCCGCAGCATGTGCCAAGGGCGTCGGCGTCACAGTCGTCGTCGGCGGAAGTGTCTCGTGCGACAGCAACGGCGGCGGAGACGCGGCCGGCAACTTCGTCGACGCAGGTCATTCGTTGACGTACGTCGAAACTCAGCCGGGCATGGTGTGCCAGGTCAACAGGGCGCCCAGCACGAGCTGCGCCAAGGCACCGGGAGCCAGTAGCTATTGGGGTCTGTTCTGGTCGAATGGCACGTCGGGGGCCTGGAAGTACTCCAGCCTTGGCGTCAGATCGCTCAACGTTCCCCAGGGTGGCTGGGTCGCGTTCGTGTTTCAGACCAGCAACCGCAAGACCTACCCGAGCATGACACCTTTGGCCGCAACTGCGCCGAAGCCGACGACTCCGACCACGAAACCCAAGCCCAAGCCCAAACCAACGAGCAAACCTTCGGGTGGAGCGAGCAAGCCGTCAACCACGTCGAGCACGCCGACTCCCACTGCTTCGACGGCCACGCCGACTCCGACGCCCTCGGCGAAGTCGACCAAGACTGCCAAGCCGACGGCGACTCCGACGGCTGAGGAGCTCGATGCACTGCCGGTCACACCGGAGGAAGCCGAGCTGGCCAAGGCTTCTGCTGCCGACGACGACAGCGGGTCCGGCGGACTCGTCTGGGTCACTGTCGGCATCGGTGCCCTGTTGGTCGCCGGAATGGGCGTGACGCTGTGGCGGCGCAAGGCAGCGGGCGGTCAGTCATAGCCAAGGTCCTCCCGCGCGACCTGCACCCGGGGGCCTGGTGGATCTGGTCCCTGGGTCTGGCGGCTGCGGTCTCGCTCATGACCAACCCGATTCTGATCGTGTTGGTGGTTCTGGTGGTCTGCTTCGTCGTGGTGTCGCGTCGCACCGCTGCACCGTGGGCGTTGTCATTTCGGTTCTATCTGTATCTGGCACTGCTGATCGTCACGATCCGGGTGGTGTTCCGCATCCTGGTCGGCGGTGCGGGCAGCGGACCTGTGTTGTTCACGCTGCCGCAGATCCCGCTGCCCGATGTGGCTCGCGGGATCACGCTGCTGGGTCCGGTGCATGCGCATTCGTTGCTGGGCGGTCTCTACGACGGGATGCGGCTTGCGGCGATCGTCATATGCGTCGGCGGTGCCAACACCTTGGCGAACCCCAAGCGGTTGCTCAAGTCGATGCCGCCGGCGCTGTACGAGGTCGGCACCGCGATCGTCGTCGCATTGTCAGTGTTCCCGCAACTCGCCGAAAGCGTCCAGCGGGTACGCCGTGCCAGACGGCTGCGGGGCGATCCGGGCAAGGGGATCGGCGCCTTGCGTCGCATCATCGTGCCGGTACTCGAGGATGCTCTCGAACGGTCGATGACGCTGGCCGCCGGAATGGACGCGCGCGGATACGGGCGGTCTGGACAGGCGAGCCGCCGAGCCCGCTGGTTGACCGGGACGTTGATGTTGTCAGGGCTCACCGGCGTCTGCGTCGGCACTTACGGTTACCTCGATGCCACCGCGCCACGTTGGCTGGCCTGGCCCATGCTCCTGACGGGCATTGCCTTGGCCGCCATCGGATTCGTCGTGGCAGGACGCCGGGTGGAACGGACTCGATACCGTCCCGACCGGTGGAGGGCAGGTGAGCTGGTCGCGGTGTTCTCCGGACTGGCTGCCGCGGTAGTGACTTTCGTGATCGCCGACCGCGATGTCACGGCCATCACGCCGCCTGTGGCCGAGGTTCCGGGTGTCACCCTCGCAGCGTTGCTGGCTGTCATGGTCGGCGTCGTGCCGGCCTTCCTCACCCCTCCGCCGGTGCTCGATGTCATGTCCGAGGGACAGCTGGCTGTCGGGGCGGCGCGATGATCGAACTGCGCGGACTGTCATTCCGCTACGAAGGATCCGAGAGCCACACGCTCCGCGGCGTCGATCTGAACCTCGAGGAGGGGGAACTCGTGCTGGTCGCGGGCCGCACCGGCTCGGGCAAGTCGACGTTGTTGGGAACGTTCAACGGACTGGTCCCGCACTTCAGCGGCGGTGAGCTGAGCGGTGACGTGCTGCTGGCCGGGGAGTCGATCGTCGGCCGAGCGCCCCGAGAGCTCGCCGACCAGATCGGGTACGTCGGTCAGGATCCGCTTGCCGGTTTCGTCAGCGACACAGTGGAAGAAGAACTCGCTTACGGCATGGAACAGCTGGGGCTCGATGCGCAGACGATGCGCCGGCGGGTCGAGGAGACGCTCGACCTGCTGGGTCTCGCGGCGTTACGGTCGCGTCCGCTGCGGACGCTGTCGGGCGGCCAGCAGCAACGCGTCGCGATCGGCGCGGTGCTGACGATGCATCCGCGAATCCTGGTGCTGGACGAGCCGACGTCGGCACTCGATCCGACCGCCGCCGAAGACGTTCTGGCCACGTTGGCACGCCTCGTCGACGATCTGGGCCTCACCGTCGTGCTGGCCGAGCATCGGATGGAGCGGGTGATCCCGTTCACCGACCGGCTCGTTCTGGTCGAGGACGGTCGAGTGCGTGACGGGCCTCCGGCCGAGTTGCTGGTCGATTCCATCGTCGCGCCGCCCGTTATCGAACTGGGCCGGTTAGCCGGCTGGTCGCCATTGCCGCTCTCGGTGCGCGAAGCCCGACGTGCCAAGGCCTCGCTGGGTGTCCTGCCTACGCCCGAACCAGTCGAGCTGGACCCCGGTTCGCCTGCGCTGAAGGCCACAGGCGTCACGGTGACGTACGGCTCGCTGGTCGCGGTGCGCGATGTCGATCTGGTGGTGACGGCCGGACGGGTCGTGGCGCTGATGGGCCGCAACGGTTCGGGCAAATCGTCCTTGCTGTGGGCGCTGCAAGGCACCGGCAGGCGACACGCGGGCTCGGTATTGGTCGAAGGTCTGGACCCCAAGGAGCTTTCGAGCAGCCGTGCGCGTGAGCTGGTCGGGCTCGTTCCGCAGACCGCGACTGATCTGCTGTACCTGGAGACTGTCGATCAGGAATGCGACGCCGCTGACATGCAGGCCGGCGCCGTCGTCGGAACATGCCGCGGGATCCTCGACAGACTTGCGCCGGGCATCGGCGGGTCGGTGCATCCGCGCGATCTGTCGGAGGGGCAACGGCTCTCACTCGTCCTCGCGATCGTGCTGACCGCTCAACCTCGCGTCATCGCGCTCGATGAGCCGACTCGCGGACTCGACTACGGAGCCAAGGTCGAGTTGGGGGCGATTTTGCGTGAGATCACGGCCCAGGGCAGGGCGGTCGTGGTGGCCAGCCACGATGTGGAGTTCATCGCGCAGGTCGCGGACGAGTGTGTTGTGCTCGCCGACGGGGAGGTTGTCTCGGCCGGGCCCAAGGCCAGGGTGCTCGCCGAATCGCCCGCATTCGCCCCGCAGGTGTCCAAGATCCTCGGGTCCGGCTGGCTCACGGTCGCTCAGGTCGAGGCGGCGCGCACCAGGCAGGCGCTGGGCTGATGCGGTCGGCGATCCAGTTGCGTCCCCGATCGATTGCGGTACTCACCGTGGCGTCAGTTGCCGGGCTCATCATGTTCGTGTGGCCTCTGCTGCTCGTTCCGGCGCAGGATGCGACACGGGTCGACCAGCCGTTCCTGTTCATGCTCCTGCTGCCCCTGGTCGTCCTGGTGGTCGTGGCCGAGATCACCGAAGGAGGCATGGACTCCAAGGCGTTGGCGATGCTGGGAGTCTTGACGGCGATCAATGCGGCGATGCGCGCGCTGGGCGCCGGAACGGCCGGGCTGGAGCTGGTGTTCTTCCTGTTGATCCTGGCTGGCCGGGTCTTCGGTGCGGGATTCGGATATGTGTTGGGCTGCACCTCGCTGTTCGCCTCGGCGCTGCTGACATCGGGCGTCGGCCCGTGGCTGCCGTTCCAGATGTTGGCATCGGCGTGGATCGGGCTCGGAGCAGGACTGCTGCCCCGGAGGGTGACCGGCAAGGCCGAGATCGCGATGCTGGTGGTCTACGGGATCGTCTGTGCGTACGTCTACGGTCTGCTGATGAACCTGTCGTCGTGGCCGTTCACGCTCGGCATCGAGGTGCCTGGACACACCGGCGGTCTGTCGTACGTACCGGGAGCAGAGCTGCTCGACAACCTGCATCGGTTCGTGATCTACACGCTTTTGACGTCCACAGCGGGCTGGGACACGGGGCGCGCGATCGCCAACACAGTCGCGATCATCGTGCTGGGGCCTGCGATTCTGGCGACGTTGCGGCGAGCCTCGCGCCGTGCTCGTTACACGCCGGCGATCGTCGAAAAAGTTAAATGAGCCATTGTCGGCAAAAACCCGGTAGGGTAGTCAGTAGTTGCACGACGTTGGGCTGTACGAACGAATGATGTTCCATTACTGGTCTTGATTTCTTCTCGGTTAAATGTGTGTCGCGACGGCCATCCGCGAAAAGCGCGGAGGGCAATTCGCAAGAAGGAGCAAGACAATGGCTACAGGAACAGTCAAGTGGTTCAACGCTGACAAGGGCTTTGGATTCATCGCCCCCGACGACGGCAGCGAAGACGTTTTCGCGCACTTCTCGGCCATCGCGACGAGCGGCTACCGCTCGCTGGACGAGAACCAGAAGGTTGAGTTTGACGTCGAGCAGGGCCAGAAGGGCCTGCAGGCGACGAACATCCGTCCCCTCTGATCTACCGGATCTTCTGATCTAACAGATCTACGAAACCCCCGGCGCCTCGGCGTTCGGGGGTTTCGTGCATCCTGCCCCCTTGCCCCCGGGGGCCGGTGCGCTGGCGTCCAAGAATCTGTGCCGGGTGGACGCCAACGCACCGCCCCAAGGATGCGGTGGACGCCAGCGCACCGCCCCGGGATTAGGTGGCGGTGAGCAGGAGGACGGCGAGGCTGAGCTCGATGCTGGCGCCGAAGATATCGCCCGTCACTCCTCCTAGGCGCTTGGTGGCGCGTCGGATGACCACGGTTGTCACCGCCAGCGCCGCGCCTGCGCAGATCAGGCCGCGCCACCAGGCTTCGTCCACCAGCACGAAACCTGCGCACATCAGCGCGGTCAGGCCGATCCAGACCATGACGGCCGAGATCTGCGAGACGCTGCCGACGTACGTCTCGCCGAGCCCGTCGCGGCGAGCGGCGTGAATGCCGCGCACGCAGGTGATCGCGAGAGCCCCACGTGAGACGCAGACCAGCAGCGCGGCAAGCCAGGGTCCCTGGGGAAGGCACATGACGGACGCCAGTGCAGCGGCCTGGATCCCGAGCACCACGACCAGCGCAGCCGCCCCGGCAGGACCCGTGTCACCGGTCTTCATGACGGCAAGCGAGCGTTCCCGGTCGTACGAGGATGTCAACCCGTCAGCCGTGTCGGCCAGACCGTCGAGGTGGAACGCCCTGCTGCTGGCGGCCAGCAGCCCCACAGTCGTGACGGCCACCGCCAGCGGCGCGAGCTCGAGTTCACGACCGAGCCACAGCGTCGCGGCGACGAGCAGCGCGAGGGGGACGACGGCGAGTGGCGCGATCAGCATCGCTGTGCCGGCGATCCTGCGGTTGACGGTGCGTGGCGGCCTCACTCGGATCGCGGTCAGCGTGCCGACCGCGAGTCGCCAGGCGTCCAACATCTAGCCGAGGTCTGACAACAGTGCGACATCGGCGAGCAGCAGCGCCGCCGATCGCACGAGGGGCACGGCCGCGACGGCACCGCTGCCCTCGCCGAGACGCATTCCGAGATCGAGGATCGGTTCGAGTCCCAGCTTCTCCAGCGCGAACGCTTGCGCGGGCTCGGTCGAACGGTGCCCGGCGGCGAACCAGGCGGCTGCGCCCGGCGCCAACCGGTTAGCCATGATGGCCGCTGCCACCGAGATGACACCGTCGAGAAGCACCGGGACGCCAGCGCGGGCGGCGGCCACCATGAAGCCGGCGGTCGCGGCGATGTCGGCGCTGCCGAGTGCGGTCAGGGTGTCGATCGGGTCGTCAGTGCGGGCGCCGGCCCGGTCGAGCGCCTGCTGCACGATCTGTGTCTTGTGAGCCAGTCCGGCCTCGTCGATGCCGGTTCCGTGGCCGGTGACGTCGGCCGCCGGAAGTCCCAGCGAGGTGGCGATGAGCGCTGCGGTGGGCGTCGTGTTGCCGATACCCATGTCGCCGGAGATCAGTAGCTGGGCTCCGGCAGCGATCTCTTCGGCTGCGATCGTCTCGCCGACAGCTATCGAACGGGCCGTCTCGTCGGCGGTCAGCGCATCTTCGAGGTGGATTGCGCCGCTGCTGCGACGGACCTTGTGGGCCGTGACGGCCGGGTCGACTCCGTCGAGGTCGTCGTCGACCGCGATGTCGAGCACCCTGACGTTGACTCCGTGCTGGGCAGCCAGCACCGAGACACCTGCCTTACCTGCCAGAAAGGTACGGACCATGGCCGGGGTGATGGCCTTGGGGAACGCCGAGACGCCGTGATCGGACACCCCGTGATCCCCGGCGAAGATCACGGCGCGAACGTTCTGGAGCGGCGCGGGGGGCACCTGGCCCTGTGTCGCGGCCACCCAGACCGCGAGTTCGCCGAGGCGTCCCAGCGCTCCGGGGGGTGTCGCAAGACCGGCCAGACGTTCGGTTGCTGCGGCACGGGCGTTCTCTGACGGCGGGGTGACAGTGTTCTGCATGGGATTCTCCTCTGGGATGGGTGCGTCCCGTGGGCGGATGAGATGACCATGCCTGACGGTCTGGCTTCGCCGAGGGCGTCACAGTAGCGCTACTGCGCCGGAATCTCACCGGCTTCGTCAGGAGTGGTGCTGCCCATCGTAGGCGAGCAGGTCGCCGGGTTGGCAGTCGAGGACTTCGCAGATGCGTGTCAGCGTCGTGAAACGCATCGCGCGGGCCTTGCCGGTCTTGAGGATCGATAGATTGACCAAAGAGATATCGGTCCGCGCCGCGAGCTCGGTCAAGGTCATACCGCGCAGCTCGAGCATCTCGTCGAGCGTGATCTTGATCTGGTGATCGCTCACACGGTCCCTTCGAGGTCGGCGTGCATGACGGCCGCACGCGACATGACTCGGCCGACGGCGATGATGCCGTATGCGCCGATGATGCCGGCTATGGAGACACTGAAGGATCCACTGTGCCACGACATCGTGGACGCCATGGAGTGCTTCAGCATTCCGTCGGCGAACCATTCGAGCAATGTCGTCGCGGCGAGTCCGATCAGGAGCAGCCAACCGAAGGCCTCGATCCGCTCGGCGAGGGCCGCGGAGAACAGCCCGACTCGTCGGGCGTACTTGATCGTGTGACGGGCAAGCAGAAGAAGGCCGACGAACAGGAGGAAGCTGGGGGCCGCAGTCAGCCCGGTCCATACCTGTTGCATCGCGCTGGGGTCGTTCTGGCACATCTCAGATTGAGAGTCGCGCGATAAGAAGTTGGGAGTGCGGCAGATCGGATCTTCGCCGATGCCGAACCAGTGTCCCTCGCCTGAGGCCAGGGACATGACAGCGAGCGCAGTGAATGTCACCAGCACGCCGACCAGGATGCGGGTAGCCGCGTCGAGGGGGCCGAGTGGATCGATGGCACGGGACTCCTTCGCCACGGTCTATTGCGATCGGCGTCTACTCGCCGATGATCGAGCGGGCGCCGTCGACGAGCGCCGCGGAGATCTGCTCCTGCGCACGGCCCAGGTAACCCGAGACCATTGCGCCGTCGCGCAGCATCATGAGTTGATCTGCCTTGACGGTGGGTTCGGCCACTCGTAGTTGACTGAGCAACTCAGCGAGCTGAGATGTCAACCAGGCGCGGTGCTCGCCGATGGCCTTTCGTCCCGGGTGATCGTCGGCGGGCAACTCGGCGGCGGCGTTGATGAACGGGCAGCCACGGAAACCGGGCGAACAGCTCGCCTCGCCGATGACGTCGGCGTACCAGTGCAGGACGCCCGCTGGATCATCGGTCAGTTCGGCGCGCTTGGCCGAGATCGCGGCGCGTTCGCGTTCGGCATGCACGTGCAGGTAGGCCGCGATCAGATCGCCCTTGGTCGGGAAATGGCGGTAGAAGGTGACCTTGGAGACCCCGGCTGCGGCAAGCAGCTTGTCGGCGCTGACGGCGTGGATCCCCTCGGCGTAGTACCGCTCGACAGCCGCGTCGAGGATGCGCTCGCGCGCCGGCTTCATCTCGATGACGGACATGTGGGGCTCCTGCGGTTGTGGGGATTTGCCTACCGTGCAACCATGTAGACGTACTAGTCAGTCTACATGCCTTAGGGGTTCAGATGCCTGCTCAGATTCTTTACACCGCAGTTGCCACGTCCGACGGCGATGGCCGCAACGGCCATGTCCGTTCGAGCGACGGTCTGATCGACACCGATGTCCGCACACCCAAGGAGATGGGTGGTGCCGGCGGCGCGACCAATCCCGAGCAGCTGTTCGCCGCCGGTTACGCCGCGTGCTTCCACTCCGCTCTCAAAGCTACGAGCAAGCAGCACGGCGTCGAGATCGTCGACTCGGCTGTCACGGCCGAGGTCGGGATCGGCCCCAATGACGCCGGCGGATTCGCTCTGGCGATAACCCTCAACGTCGAACTCGGCGGCGGCGTTTCGCAGGCCGACGCCGAGAAGGCCGTCGAAGTCGCGCATCAGGTGTGCCCGTACTCGAATGCGACCCGCGGCAATATCGACGTCATCCTCAACGTCGAGACTGCCTGATTCTCAGGGTTTCTTGCCGCCGGTCGGGTTCGGGAACGCTACCGCGCCAGTCGCCACGATGGCTCGGGCGATTGCGCGCAGCCGCTCCTCGACCGTGATGCCACGAGCCGTGGCTTCGCGGTCGATCCCGGCGGCGCAGACGCGGTCGGTTGTGTCCTCGATCTGGTCGCGCGCGGCCTGACCTGTCGGGGTGATCGCACCGGATGCGTCGACCCAGCCGCGGGTCACGAGCTGATCGATCGCCGCCTGCCACTCGTCTTCGGTCCACCCGCGAAGCTGCCGCTGATCGGTTTTGACGTAGCCTGCTGCTGCGGCGAGCACATTTGACGAGACGCCGTCGAGACCGGCCGCGGTGAGGATCGCGATATGGCAGTCGCCGCGATACTCCCGGATGACGGTCGCTGCGTGCCACAGACGAGCGACGGGGTCTTCGGGAGCCGGCACGGAGAAGTGCGCCGCGGCCAGGGCTTTGCCGGCGAAGTCGAGTCCCGAAGTCATGAGGCTGAGTTCGCGCGCGAGGGCAGCGACATCCACGTCGGTCGCGTTGACGCCCGGTTCGATCGTCGAACGGGCGAGGTCGAGGCGTGCGTCGAGGATGGCTTCAGGCGTCGCGCGTTCCCACGCGGACGGTAGGGCGCGCTCGATGATCGCCGGAGCGAAGCCGTGGAACAGTGCCGTGACAACAGGAGCCGGCGGGGTGCCGAGGGCAGCGGACCGGGACGCCGTGTAACCCATCCAGTAGCCCTTGAGTCCGATCGCTTCGTACTTCTGCTTGGTGTCGGGTGCGAAGTAGACCGGAACGTGGATGGTCTCGATAGCTCGCCAGAAGGCTCTGCTCAGCGTCATGTGCCCAGTCTCACCCATGGCCTCAGAGCTTGCGCGCCTGCCCGCTACTGTCGTTCCCATGACTGCTGCGACGCTCAACACCCGGATCCTGCTGGCCTCCCGCCCCCACGGCGAGCCGACTGCGGACAATTTCCGTGTCGAGTCCGTGCCGCTGCCTGAGCCCGCCGAGGGCGAAGTGCTGCTGCGCACGATCTACCTGTCACTCGATCCCTATATGCGTGGCCGGATGAACGCCGGTCGTTCGTACGCCGCGCCGGTCGAGGTCGGGGCAGTCATGGAAGGCGGCACGGTGGCCGAGGTCATCGAGTCGCGTGACCCGTCGCTGTCAGTCGGCGACATCGTGCTCGCACATGTGGGCTGGCAGTCGTACGGGGTCGCGGCGGCGAAGCATGTTCGGCGCCTCGATCCGGCCCACGCACCGGTCTCGACGGCAGTGGGTGTGCTCGGCATGCCGGGCTTCACCGCATATGCCGGCCTGCTGGAGATCGGCAAGCCGCAGGCCGGTGAGACGGTTGTCGTGGCTGCCGCAGCGGGCCCGGTCGGCTCGGCCGTGGGACAGATCGCCCGTATCAAGGGTGCTCGGGCGGTCGGTATCGCCGGAGGACCCGAGAAGGTCGCGTACCTGAAGGAGCTGGGCTTCGACGTGGCCCTCGACCACCGTTCGCCGTCGTTCGCAGCCGATCTGAAAGCGGCTGTGCCCGATGGAATCGACGTCTACTTCGAGAACGTGGGCGGTCAGGTGTGGGATGCGGTGATGCCACTGCTCAACGATTTCGCGCGGATCCCGGTCTGCGGCCTGGTCGCGCACTACAACGACACCGAGATGCCGACGGGTCCCGACCGGTTGCCCCGGTTCATGAGCATGATCTTGACCCGTCGCATCACGATGCAGGGATTCATCCAGACCCAGTTCGTCGATTCGCACTACAAGGACTTCCAGCGCGAAGCCGCCGGCTGGATAGCGGACGGCTCGTTGCGTTACACCGAGGACGTTGTCGAGGGGCTGGAGAATGCGCCGGAGGCATTCTTCGGGATGTTGCACGGTGCCAACTTCGGCAAGCTCCTGGTTCGGGTCGGCGACGATCCGACCCTCTAGGCGTCCTGAGTCTGGGCGACCTTCGACAGGATTCGGCTGAACTTGCGGTTCAGCCCACGCATGACGAGCGCATACCCCCACGGCGCGTAGCGCTGCAGATAGTGCCCGGCGCGGATATCGGATGAGGTGAAGACCAGGTACTTGCCCTTCTCCACGCCACGGATCATCGAGGCTGCGGCGCTTTCGGGAGTCACCGCATGCCGCTCGAACTCGCCGATCGTCTTGACGAGTTTGGGGTGTTCGCGGTCGACGCCGACGATCGTGACGGTTCCCACCAACGGCGTCTTGACCGCTCCCGGGCAGACCAGCGTCACGCCGATGTCATGCTGTTCGAGGTCGAATCGCAGCACTTCGCTGACGCCGCGGAGTCCGAACTTCGCCGCGCTGTACGGTGCGTGGACAGGGAGTCCGAACAGTCCGGCCGCGGACGAGACGTTGACGACGTGGCCACCGCGACCGGCCTCGATCATGGCCGGGACGAAGGCCGACATGATGTGGATGGGTCCCATCAGATCGATCTCCACGCAGTCGCGCCAGTGCTGTGAACTGAGGTCCTGGATGCGTCCCCAAGTGGAGATGCCCGCGACATTCATGACGATATCGACGGGGCCGAGCGTCAGCGTGCGATGCGCGAACGCCATGACGGCGTCCTCATCGCTGATGTCGAACGCTTCGTGGTGCACGACGCGGTCGCCGACCTGGGCGACCGTCTCGGCCAGACCGTCAGCATTGACGTCGGTCAGGATGAGTCGGGCGCCTTTCGCGGCGGCCTGGATGGCCGTGGCACGGCCGATGCCGCTGCCAGCACCCGTGATGACGGCGGTACTGCCGGTGAATCGAGTCTTGGTCATGGGGATCCCTTGGTAGAACAACTGGGACAATCGTACCGCTTCTGTATGGGCGTGGGCTCCAGAACCTGTCCGCCGCGACCATTAGCGTTGGCCGCAGGAGGCGAAGATGAGAGTCAACAAGTACGCCGGGGAGTGCGCCGAGTGCGGTGTCGTCGTGATGATCGGGGCGGGTCGACTGATCGGCTTTCCGGGTCGCTGGCGCACGATCTGCTTCAGCTGCTCGCCGACGCCGCCTCCACGCGGTGACCACTCCGGCTGGCATCACCTGCGTCTGGCCTCGCTCGATTTCGAGACGACAGGCATCGATCCGCTGATCGATCGGGTGCTCAGCTTCGCCCTGCTCGACGATCGCGGGCGCGACTTGTCCGGGCTCATCAATCCCGGCGTCGAGATCCCCGCCGCATCAGCCGAGGTCCATGGGCTGACCGCCGAAGCGCTCGTCGGAGCTCCGGAGCCCACCGAGGCGATCACGGCCGTCGTCGCTTGGGTGCAGGATCTCATCGACCGCGGTATCGGCCTGGTCGTGTTCAATGCGGCCTACGACCTGACGATGCTGCGTGCCGAGGCGACCCGCTGGGACGTCGCCCAGCCAGACTGGGACCGGCTGCTCGTGGTCGATCCCTTTGTCATCGATTGGGGTATCGAACGCGGTGGCCTCGGACCGCGCCGATTGACCGATGTCGCCGGCTACTACGGAGTTCTGCTCGACAATGCCCACGATGCCACCGCGGACGCCCGTGCCGCGCGTGAGGTCGCCTATGAGATCGGCAAGCGGCACCCTGGCATCGCCTCAGGCAGTCTTGTCGATCTCATGACCGATCAGCGGTCCTGGTACGCGGCCCGCGCCGAAGACTGGAACTCGTACGCCCGCACGGTCGGTCGGACGCTCGACGATCCAGTTGGCTGGCCGCTGCAGAGTCCGGTATTCGCGGTCTGAACGCTCAAGAGTCAGGTAGTCTCGGCAAGACCTAGCAGGAGGTCGCCGATATGTTGTTCATCATCATCTTCGCGGTGCTGGCGGTCCTGGGTGCGGCCGCGTGGTGGAAATTGAGCGGCCGAGGGCGGAAGACTCCGCGATTCGACGAGTTGTCGCGCGAGGACCAGGTGTCGTACATGCGCAATCAGCAGGGCATCGACGGGCGTCGCGGAACTCGTGACAGCGTCAAGGGGCTGGGCGCCGGCCGAGGCAGCATCAACGGTGGCGGATGGGGCCCCTGAGACGGTTCACGGTGTGACGTGCTCGGCGTAGCCCTCGCGGTAGGTCGCAAATTCCGGTCGCCAGCCGCTGGCTCGTAGCCGGGAGTTCGAGAGCCGCTTGCCCTGACCGAGGGCCGGATCGCCGGACGCCGTGTCGTCGGACGTCAGGTACGCCGCGACGTCACCCAGCAGGGCCGGTTCGTCGTCATTGCCGATGTACACCGGCCCGGGCTGCTTATCGCGCGTCAGCAGGTGAACGGCTGCCGCAGCGGCGTCGGAGCGATGGATGCGGTTGGTCCAGCGGTTCGGATCGCCGATCTGGCCGGTGTGGGCCAATCCCAACAGGCGGGGCTCGCCACGTCCGTAAAGACCTGACAGGCGCAGCACCGTGCCGTCCGGCAGCCGTTCGGAGAAGACTTTCTCGGCCTCCAGGAGCACGCGTGCCGGACCGTCGGCTGGACCGGGCGCTGTGGTCTCGTCGACGATCGGATCGGCAGGCAGGTCGCCGTACACGCCCGTCGACGAGACCAGCACGGCGCGACGAGGTAGCTGTCCGGCCGCTTCCACGGCGTCCAGCGCCCGACACATACCGTCGACGTAGGTCGCCCGGTAGGCCTCCTCGGTGCGCGGGCGTGCGGTCAAGGCGATGACCAACAGGTTCAGGTCCATGGGCGGCAGGACCGGCTGCTCCCTGGTCAGATCGGCGGACACCCCGATGATCGGCGCGGGTACGAGATCTGCCTGTCGCCTGATCGCCACGACACCGTGGCCACGCTGGAGCAGTCGCAGGCCGATATCGGCGCCGAGGTCGCCGCAGCCGACGAGGAGGGTGTCGGGACGGGAGAGCTGTGAATTCATGGGGTCCTCAAAACGGTGGCCAGGGGATGGCCGGCATCTCGCCGTGAGGTGCCGGGAACTGTGCGGTGTCGAGCAGGTGGCGGCAGCGGGAAGCTAACGCCGCTCTTTCGTGGTCGGTGATCAGCTCGGCCAACGAGTCGCCGAGGGCACCGCTCAAAGCGGCCAGGACCACCTCGACCCCGGCCAGCTCGTCGGTGGTCAGCGATTCGCCGAGCCAACCCCACAAGACGGTGCGCAGTTTGTGCTCGACGTGGAATGTGAGTCCATGGTCGATCCCGAAGCGATGGCCCCCGGGCATCGCCAGGACGTGCCCGCCTTTGCGGTCGGCGTTGTTGACGATGACATCGAAGACCGCCATCTGCCGCAGGGCTCGGGTGTCTTCGTGGATCAGTGAGACCCGACGGTCCTGGCCGTCGTATCCGTCGAAGACATGCCGCCATCCGGTCTCGGGCATCTTGCCGGCCGGGACGAGATCGACCGCGTTCTGGTCGGGGTCGACGTCCTGCCACAACTGCATCATGCCGGGGCCCATCGGGCCGTCGCGCAACCACGTGGGCGGCACGACATCCCACCCGAGTGCCTCGGAGACCAGGTAGGCGGCCACTTCGCGGTGGGCGAGATCCCCGTCGGGAAAATCCCAGAGCGGTTGTTCACCGGCGATGGGCTTGTAGACGAGGGTGACGTCGTCGATGTGTCCGAGGAAAGTGGCATTGGACGCCGTCATGATCCGGCCGTCCAGTTCGACGTCACCCCTGACAAGATCGGCTTGCGTCGTCAACGGAATCCGTCGGGCAGTGTGCAGATGTGTTCGTCGGCGTCCATCGGCATGCGGCACAGCGGGCACAGGGGGCGACCCGCCCCGACGACTTCGCGAGTGCGTTTGGCAAAAGCCCGCGCGGTGCCGACGGGGATGCGGATGATCAGGACTTCCTCGGGCTCGACCTCCAGGTCGATCTCCAACTGCTCGATGTCTTCGATCTGCTCCATGCCGTCGACTTCGAGTTCGATCTCGAGGATGGGAAATGCCTCGATCACGAGCTGTGCGGTCGTGGGATCCCAGCCCAGTGTCATCGCGCCGGCACGGAACTGTTCCTCGACAGGTTGGTCGAGCGGCTCATTGTCGACCAGACCCTCAGGGGTGATCGCCGGAACGCTGAAGGGATTGTTGTCCACGGCCATCAGCTCGTCGAGAACCTCCTCGACCCGCTCGGCAAGCGCTGCGCATTGCTGCTTCTCGAGTGAGACGCTGATCAGTCGCGAGCCGTCGCGGGCCTGCACGAAGAATGTGCGATCTCCGGGTTGGCCTACCGTGCCGACGACGAAGCGGTCGGGCCAGTCGAACCCGTGGACGATTTGAGGCATGGGTTCATATTAGGAGCGAGTCGAAGCGGGCGCTCCGTGACCTGCTCCGCCGCCGACTGCCGCGTCGTCCGAGGCGGGTGCGGCAGCGAGCCATGACAGGTCTCCCGCATCCGTGTTGGTCGCCAGCACATGGGGCCGCGCAGCCCCGTATCGCACGATCGAGACCGACGCGGGGTTGACGTTGATGCGCTGGAACAGATCGAGATGCATGCCCAGAGCATCGGCGAGGATCGATTTGATGATGTCGCCGTGGCTGACCGCGACCCAGACGGCGCTGGGCCCGTGCTCGGCTTCGATCGCCGCGTCTTGGCGGCGTATCGACTCGACCGCTCTCGACTGCATGGCCAGCAGCGATTCGCCGCCTGGGAAGGTGGCGGCCGACGGCTGATTCTGCACGACGGCCCACAGATCTTCCTTGGCCAGCACGCTGAGTGTGCGGCCCTGCCACTCGCCATAGTCGCACTCGGTGATGCCGTCGTCGATCGGCGTCTCGGGCGAGCCGCTCTGCTGAGTCACGATGGCGTCGGCGGTCTGGCGGCAGCGCTCGAGCGGACTGGAGACGACGCTGACCGCCGGCACGACCGCGAGGCGTTCGGCGGTGCGCCGGGCCTGTTCGAGACCTACCTCGTCGAGTTCGACTCCGGCGGTGCGGCCGGCGAGCACGCCGCTAGCGTTCGCGGTCGTGCGTCCGTGTCGAACCAGGATGACTGTGGCCATACGTGCGAGCCTAGGCCTTCAGGGCAAGACTGACCGCCGGACGCACGCCAGGCGGGACGTTCGACTTGGGCGGATAGGCCGCGAGGTACTCAAAGCCCAGTTCCTGCACGACCGCCGAGATATTGGCGAAGATGGCATCGACGGACGGGAGATCGCGACCGGTCCGATCGAGCACTGCGGCAGTGGCCGCTCGCCGGTTGGCGGGACGTCCTTCGTGGTCGGCGCGCAGCAGCAGGATGTAGGCGTCGACCGCCACCGCGATCTCCTCTTCGGTCCACCGGCCAGGACGTGAGGTGGGGACCCCGGCGGGCAATGACCATGAGTCTTCGTCGACCACGAGCCGGCCCGCCGCCGACATGGCTTCGGCGGCGATGCGCATCTCGGCCTGCCACCGGTCGAGGAGCTCGTCGACTGTGGCGGCACCGCCCAGTGCGGTCAGGCCGTCGACGATCCAGGTCTGCGTGGCGTTCGGGGAGTTCACGGCACCGTTCTATCCCACTCGGGCGATGATCGCTTCGGCGAGGGCATCTGGTGACTGCTCGGGGATCCAGTGCCCGGCGTCTGCGAGTTCGACGAATCGGTAGTCGGCATCGACGAAGTCGCCGCAGGCCTCGGCGCCCGCGCGTCCGATCGCCTGGTCGAGTGCGCCCCACACGAACGTCGTGGGCACCTGGACGGGTGGTGTCTCGGCCAGCTCCGGGCCCATCGCGCGGTACCAATTGAGGGCGGCCGTGAGGGCACCGGGCTCAGCCAGGTGCGCGACGTAGCGAACGACCAGTCCGATGGGCACCGCGTCGCTGTACATCGCGGTCAGCCGCAGGCCGGCGTCCGCGAGCAGGAGATCCTCGGCCTTGCCTGCTTGCCGGAAGAGTTGGATATACGACGCCCGCTCCTGTTGATCGGGATCATCGCGCAGGGCCGCGTTGTACGCCGCCAGGTGCGGAACCGACACGGCCGTCAAGGTGCGGACGCGCTCGGGGTGCCGGCCCGCCACGACCCATGCGACTGCGCTGCCCCAGTCATGCCCCACCAGGTGGAATGAGTCGATGCCCAGTGCATCGGCGATCCCGATGACATCGCCGGCCAGGAGATCTGTGCGGTACGCCTCGACCTCGAGAGGACGCGCGCGGGGGGAGTAGCCACGTTGGTCCGGGGCGATGACCCGCAGGCCCGCGTGGTCGAGCCGGTGCGCGACGCTCGACCACGAGAGCGAGGTCTGCGGAAAGCCGTGCAGGACAATGACCGGCTCGCCGTCCTCGGGCCCGGTGGTCCGCACGTCGAATGTCAGGTCACCGACGGTGACCGGGTGGCTGGAATCGAAACTCATCGGGATCCTCCGCGCTTGTGGACGGCTCTCATTCGAATGTATCCCCGAGGCGGGCAACGGCCTCGCGGTCGAGGATTGCCGCAGCCCGAGGATCGGGGGCAGATCCGCCGCGATCGTGTGGTTGCCACCACCGGTCAGCGTCGTTGCGCGGCTTCTCGCGGTACGAGTCGATCGCATCGGCGAGTAGCTGTTCCATCACATTATGAAGGCGGGCCGAGAGCTCATCGACGGTCTCGCCGTCAGCGGCCCGCAGGGGGGCGCCGATCCTGATCGAGACCGGAATCCGTCGTCGCAGCGACCGGTGTCCGTCGACGGTGTAGATGCGGTGGCCGCCCCAGACGACCACCGGAATCAGCGGTACCCCACGGTTGACGGCGAGACCTGCGGCGCCGCGCTTGAACGGTTTGAGCAGCCACGAGCGGCTGATCGTGGCTTCGGGGAAAACGCCGACAGCTTCTCCGGCGTCCAACAGTCGGAGGCCTTGGCGGTAAGCCCGTGCCCCCGATCGCCGTTCGACCGGAATATGACGCATCGCGCTCACCAGGCGGCCGACAACGGGGATCTCGAAGACCTGGGACTTGGTCATGAATCGGATCAGCCGTCCTCGCGGACGGGCCGCGTAGCCGATGAACGTGAAGTCGAGGAAGCCGATGTGGTTGCCGGCGATGACCGCCGGTCCATCAGTAGGGATGAACTCCGCGCCGCGAACGTCGAACCGATAGCCCATGACACGGTAGATGGCCCCGAAGAGTCGTACCGCGAGGCGGTATGTCCGATCGTGTCCTGGCACATCGTCCACCCTATGTTGGGCGGGCGATGTGTGCGATTACCGCGGCAGTCGAGGCCAGCAGTCGGTGCGAACGGTCGGATCGAAGCCGGGCCCGGCCGTCACGGTCCGCTTCTCGCGAGCCACGATCGCGGTCGTCAGGAAGAAGATCGCCAGGATGTACAGCGTCATGATCGCAAGCGAGGTGCCCACGCCGTCGTCGATACGGCCGGCTTCGTTCAAGGCGATGATCCCATCGGAGATCAAGAACATCACGCCGCCGACGCCTGCACGCGTGTCAGTCGCCAGGGCGGTGGCGGCGGTGCCGAGCAACAGCAGTGCGTAGATCGGGACGAGCGGCTTGAGACCGGGTTCGAGGCCGCCCCAGGCCCAGGAGATCAGTGCGACCCCGGCGAGGACTCCGACGATGATGATCCACGGCTTGCGTTTGAGTGGCTCAAGCGCCCCGCGCTGCACGAAGAAGGTGATGAAGCAGATGTGCCCGATCGCGAACGCGGCCATGCCGACGGTGAACAGATCGTCGAACTCCAAAAACAGGTCGCCGAAGAAACAACCGACCAGGGCCGCGATGAGCAGCCGAGGGCCGCTCTGCTCGATGACCCAGGCAATCAGCAGCGGAGCCAGTAAACACTTGGAAATGCTCTGGTAAGGCTGAACATCAATGCCAATGAGGAACAGATGAACAACGGCCACGACACCGAATGCGATGAGCCAGGGACTCTTGACGGCGGACATCCGGTTACCGTACCGCTCACCCAAGATCTCGGCGGTTTTATGCCGAAACTGACCTCGGATCGACCCAGGAGCGCCGAGATCTTGACCGAAGCGATTCGAGGGGAAGGGCGGCGTCGGACGCCCCGTTAAGATAAGACAATGATGTTCCGGCTCGCCGCCCTGACCAGCCGATGGACGACAGCGATGCCGATCGGCGCGTTGATCGTTTTTGCACTTGCTTGGCAACGAGAACTCTCGTGGGCCGGGGTCACTCTCGTGGGTGTCTTTTTGTGCGGAGCGGTCCTCGCGGCCGTGCATCACGCGGAGGTCATCGCCCACAAGGTCGGTGAGCCCTACGGATCGCTGATACTCGCAGTCGCGGTCACCGTCATCGAGGTGGCGCTGATCGTCACTTTGGTCACGACCGGCGCGAAGGGCAGTGAGACTCTGGCCCGGGACACAGTGTTCGCGGCGATCATGATCACGTGCAATGGCATCGTCGGTATCTCGTTGATCGCGGCGACCCGCAGGCGTCAGATCGCCCATTTCAGTGCCGAGGGCACCGGCAGCGCTCTCGCCGCGGTGGGAACGATTGCGACGCTCTGCCTGGTCCTGCCGAGTTTCACGCAGGGCAAGCCCGGCCCGGAATTCACCCCCAGCCAATTGGCGTTCGCAGCGGTGGCCTCGCTCGCCCTGTATCTGCTGTTCGTCGGAATGCAGACCGTGCGTCATCGCGACTACTTCCTGCCACGCACGAGCACCGGTGAGATCAAGGAAGAGGAGGAGCACGCCGATCCGCCGACGACCAAACAGGCGTACATCAGCCTCGCCTTCTTGTTCGTCGCGCTCGTCGCGGTGGTCGGCAATGCCAAGAACGTGTCGAAATCGATCGAGCGTGGCGTCGATGCCGCAGGCATGCCGCAGGCCGTCGTCGGTGTCATCATCGCGCTGCTGATCCTCGCGCCGGAGACGATTGCCGCGGTCAACGCCGCCAACCGCAAGCGGGTGCAGATCAGTCTCAATCTGGCCTACGGCTCGGCGATGGCCAGTATCGGCTTGACGATCCCGGTCATCGCGGTCGCGCAGATCTGGCTCGACGGTCCGCTTCTGCTGGGCCTCGGGGAGACCGAGCTCGTGCTACTGGCCCTGACCTTGATCACGAGTGCGCTGACAGTGGTTCCGGGGCGGGCGACCCTGCTGCAAGGCGGCATTCACCTGGCGATACTCGGCGCGTTCCTGTTCCTGGCCGCCAGTCCGTAGGGCCTAGACGCGCTTGCGGGCGTGCTTGCGCTCGTACATCCGGGCATCCGCCTGCGCGAATGCCTTGACGAGATTGGTGTCACCCGGACCGGTCGAAGCGAAGCCCAATGAGGCCTGGACTCCGCTTGCGGCCAAGGAGTCCACGAACCGGCCGAAGTGCTCCGCGAGGTCGGCGACGGCGACGTTATTGGACAGGATCGCGAACTCGTCACCGCCGTATCGCGCGATGCGATCGACGGGCTCCTCGACGGCTGACAGCGCAGCTCCCGCGCGTCTCAGCAGTTCGTCACCCGCCTGGTGTCCCCAAGAGTCGTTGACTGTCTTGAGACCGTCGAGGTCGATCATCGCGACCGCGACCAGATCGCCGTAGGAGTCGACACGCTTCTGGGCGTCGCCGACCAAGAGGTCCCAGCCGCGTCGGTTGACCAGGCCGGTCAGGGCGTCGGTGTGGGCCAGGGCATCGGTGATCTCGACATTGCGGCGGTCACGGTCTGCGGCACGGGCCATCGCCAGTTGGGACGACAGCAGATCGCCCATCAGCTGGACCAGGTCTGCATCGATCGCATCGATCCCGCTGAGCGGTTTGCGACCTACTCCGCACAGGACGCCGAAGGTCGTGCCGTCATCGTCGGAGATCGGCGATCCGGCGTAGGAACGCACCTCGAGGGCGTCGGGCAGATCGGAATAGTCGGGGTCCTGTTGCGAGTCGGCGACAACACGTGCCGCGCCGAGCATCATGCGGTTGCAGAACGTCCGTGGCCACGGCACGCGAGCGCCGACGTGGAGCAGCTCGCCCGGGTGGACGTGCACATGAACCTGTTCGCCGCCGGCCACTCGCGACACCGACCAGTCGGTGATCGGAGTGTGCTGGTTCAGATAGTCGACGATGCGTTGGGCCGACGCCGTGAACAGATCGGCACCGGTGACGGCTTCACGTGTGTCCACGATGCGATGGCAGTTCGCTCAGGCGCACAGCGAGTCGCTGGCGGTGCGTGTTGTGGCCGTGACGGGCTTGGGCGTCGCAGGGGTGATGCCGTCTTGGATGCGGTCGGCGCCGATGATCAGCCAGACACCGGTCATGCCCGTGGGCTGTTCGGCGATCTCGGCCTTGAGGCCGAAGTCTTTGTTGAGCTTCTTGGCGGTCGCGAGCGCCTCAGGTGTCGGGTCGACGAAGATGCGGGTCGTCGCGGACGGCTTCTGCGCATCGGCAAGGCTCGAAACCGTGTAGTCGAGATCGGCCAGGGCCGACTGCGCCGTCGTGGCCAGGCCGGGCGTCCGCGCGGCGTTCAAGATCTTGACCGGCGCGGTCGCCTTGCTCGACGATGTGCTCGCGTCATTGCTCTTGACCGGGACAGCCTTGTCCTTGGCGATGGCTTCGAAGATCGTGTCGGCATCGGCGGTCTTGACGACCCGGTTCGGATCGGTGGGCGCGGCTCCGTTGGGCATCGTGATGAAGCGGATGTCCTTGTCCTCGACGGCCCTGGCCCGCTTGGCCAGACCGGTCAGCTTGGGGATCGAAGAGATGCCGTCATCGACCGTGATCGACGATGTCAGGGCGTTGAGGAACTTGAGCAGCCGGTCGGGCCGGGTCAGCACGTCGGCACTACGGGCGCGGCTGATGATCGACGACATCACGACCTGTTGGTGGCCGAGTCGGCCGATATCGCTGCCGTCGCCCACCGCGTGCCGGGTACGGGCGAGGGCAAGCGCGTCCTTGCCCTTGAGCTTCTGCTTGCCCGGTGGCAGATTGAGCTTCGCGTCGGCATCGACCATGGCCTCATTGAGGCAGACATTGACGCCGCCCAGGGCGTTGACCATCGAGGCGAAGCCCTCGAAATCGAGCTGCACGAAGTGATCGATGCGAACGTTGCTGAGTGCTTCGACGGCGCGCACCGAGCAGGCAGGCCCGCCTGCGAGCGCATTGTTGATCATCTGGTTCGTGCCGCCGGCGAATGAGCCGCTCCCGGTGTCCTTACAGGCGGGGAGATCGGTCAGGGTGTCGCGGGGGATCTGCACGGCGTCGACCCGGGTGTTGCCTTTGCTGAAGTGCACCAGCATGAGTGCATCGCTGCGCTGGGTGCCGGTGCCCTTGCCGTACTCCGAGGTCTTCAGATCGCGGGAGTCCGAGCCGATGAACAAGATGTTCGTGGCACCTTTGGGAGTGTCGTCCTTGACGATCGACTCCGGCAACGGCGCGGAATCGATGTTCGCGTTGAGTTTCATGTAGATCGTGCCGCCGGCGATGGCGATCACCAGCAGGAAGATGCCTGCGCCGATCCCGATGCCGCGCCACATGCGGCGAGGCTTACGACGACGCCGATGCGTGGTCGTGGGGACAGGACTGCTCAAGGTTTCTCCTGCGTCAAGTGGGCCGACGGTAACCGGCAGAACTTACAGAATACGAGTCCGACCTGAGAACGTGATGTGAACGGGACGTGACCTTGCCCGCATTCGCAGGGTATCTGTGGATTCAGACAACCAGTTGCGGACGCGTCGTGCCGAGCCAGGCAGCGAGCCACCGCGCCGTGACGACGGCCGCGACGGTCTGCGCGGCAAGCAACCCGGCCAGGACGAGCAGTTGTACCTGGGCGGCCTCGGCAGGGGACGCACCGCCGAGCAGGAGGCCCACGAATGCGCCCGGGAGTGTCACCAGGCCGGCGCTGCGTGTTTGGTCCAGGCCTGGAATTAGTGCCCGCGACGCTGCGAGGCGTCCGACATCTGCGACCGCCTGCCGCGGGCTCGCCCCGAGGGAAAGCCATGCCTCGATCTGGCCCCAGTCACGGGCGACGTCGTCGCGCATCCGGGAGCCGGTCAGCGATACCGCCGTCATCGTGCCACCGATGATCTGTGCGGTGAACGGCACAACGGTCTCTGCTCGAAGCGGGAGAGCCCCACTTGCAAGAACCGGCCCGATCGCGCATCCGGCTCCCAGCACGATGGCCAGCCCGATCATCGGTGCCAGCCGGGGTCCGCAGCCGATTCGACGTGCTGAGGTCACGGTCGCGGCGGTGACCATGACTCCGAGATACAGCATCAGGTATTCGGGATGTCGGAAGATCCAGGCGATGACCAGAGCAACGACGATCAACTGCAGTGCGGCCCGGACGGTCGCGACGACCGCATCCGCGCGGACGCGCACTCCGGCGAGACTTGCCGTGGTCAGCGTGATCGCCAGTAGCGCGACGATCGCGATACCGGTGGGGAGGGGAGCGACATTGCTCATGTGTGCAGTCTGGGCCCAACAGCTTGCGGGTGGTAATTTGGCGCGGTGAGTTCTCCCGAAGCATCCAGAGTCGGGCTACCGGCCTTCCGGTAGTCCGAGATGCTGATGCGTTGACACCGACCGGTTGAGACGACTCCACAGCAGCGCTGTAGCTGCGTGATGTGCATCCGAAGTACGGAAGTGCCGTTCGAGCGCCCTTTCCCGATTTCTCACTTCGGAGCACATTCTCATGCCCGCTTTGCTGTATCTCCTTGCCGTAGCCGTCTTCGCCCAGGGAACTTCGGAGTTCCTGCTCGCTGGACTTCTGCCAGGCATTTCATCAGACCTTGCCGTGACGATCCCGCAGGCAGGCCTGCTCACGTCGGCGTTCGCCGTCGGCATGGTGGTCGGCGCGCCTCTCATGGCCGCGCTCGGCCGCAACCTCCCACCCCGTTGGACGCTGACCGGTTTCCTGGCGTTGTTCATCGCGATGCACCTCGTCGGCGCGTTGACCGATGACTTCGCCGTATTGCTCGCAACGCGCGTGGTCTCGGCCCTGGCCAACGCCGGATTCCTCGCGGTCACCTTCTCCACTGTCACCTCGATCGTCGCCCCGGAACGGCGGACGCGAGCTCTCGCGGTCGTCCTCGGTGGGACGACCGCTGCCCTGATCGTGGGCGTCCCTGCTGGCGCATTGGTCGGGTCCCTGTGGAGTTGGCGCATCGCGTTGGCTGCCATCGTGGTGATCTCTTTGCCGGCTCTCGTCGCGGTGTCGGTCGCTACTCCCGCCACGATCGGCGAGGGTGAAGGTGCCCGTGCGCTGGGGAGTCTCGGTTCTGAGCTGCGGACTCTGCTGAATCCGCTTCTCCAGCTCGTGCTGCTGTTGGCGGTCCTGATCAATGCAGCGACGTTCTGTACGTTCACGTACCTCGCACCGATCGTGACCGACGATGCGGGACTCGAAGAATGGGCGGTTCCGGTGGTGCTGGCGCTGTTCGGTGTGGGCGCGTTCATCGGCGTGGCCGCCGCCGGACGCCTCGCCGATCGCTATGGCGATCAGCTGTTGGCGGGGGGTGCTGCTGCTCTCTTGATCGGCTGGATCGGATTGGCGTTGATAGCCACGTCTCCGGTTGCCTTGTGTGTTCTCGTGTTCGTCCAAGGTGGGTTGTCATTCGCGGTGGGCAGCACCCTGATCGGCCGAGTCATGACGATCGCCCGGGATGCGCCGACCATGGGAGGTTCCTTCACCACCGTGGCGCTGAATCTCGGTGCGATAGTCGGCCCGGTCCTCGGAGGTATCGCGTTCGGAGCCTATGGCGCGCAGGGCCCGGTCTTCGTCAGCGCGGGACTCGTCCTCGTCGTCCTCGCGATCTGGGCGCTGCACCTGATGTTGCCGCGGTCTGGCCGGATCTCGATCCGGTCAGACCGCGGGTCAACTCAGGATGCTTCGTAGCCGGCGCTGACTATCGCGGCGCGGATGGCGATGTCGTCGAAGTCTCCGGCGACGGTGACCGTCCGCGTCGCGATGTCGACGTCCGTCCCGCTGACCCCGGGGACTAGGTCGATTGCGGCGGTCACTTTTCCTGCACAACCTCCGCAGGTCATTCCCTGGATGGTGTAGCTATCGGTATTGCTCATGATCTGGTTCCTTTCAAAGCGGTGTGGGGCTTGGTCGACTAGTTGTTCGACTGAGTCGAAGAGGGGCTGCGGAGAAGAGCCGCCGCGGCGATGACGCCGATGACTGCGATGATTGCGGCGCCGAGGAACGCGGCCGAGAAGCCGTTGGTCAGGGCCTCCGGATCGCCGAGGCTGTCTGCCCCATGAGCAGCGGCAACAGCCGTCATGATGGCCAGGCCGATAGCCGAACCGATCTGGTAGCTGGTGTTGACGATGCCCGAAGCGAGTCCGCCTTCCTCAGGTCGCGCGGACGAGATCGCGGTGCCGAGCGTCGGAATGAACGCGAGGGACATTCCGAGTGCAGCGAGTAGCGACGCTGGTAGGACGTCGACGGCGAAGGATCCGTCCGGGCGGGCGAACGACAGCCAGAACATGCCGGCGGCGAGCAGAGCGAGTCCGGCGATGGTCATGTTCTTCGGTCCGAACCGGGCCATGGCACGCGGTGCGAGGACGACCATGCCGAGCATCGTGATGACCGTCATCGGTACAAGCGCCGCGCCACTGGGGAATGCCGAGTAGCCGAGGACCTGCTGCAGATACAGGTTGAGGAAGAACCACATCGGGATCCACGCTCCGCCGAGCAGGAGCTGGGCGAGGTTCGCTCCGCCCAGGTTCGGTGTGCGGAAGATGCCGAGTCGCATCAGGGGGTCGCGGCCATTGGCCTGCAAAGCGAGGAATCCGGCGAGGAGGACCGCAGCGCCGGCCAGGACGAGCCAGGTCTGCGCTGATCCCCAGCCGACCTCTGGAGCCTTGACGATCGCGTAGACGAGTGCGGCCAGACCGCCGGTGACCGTGATTGCGCCGAGGAGGTCGATCTTGCCGCGTGCGGCGCTTCGGCCGCCCGGCATCAGCGCTGGGGTGGCAGCCAAGATGATGACGGCGATCGGGACGTTGATGTAGAACACCCACTCCCAGCTGGCGTACTCCGTGATCAGGCCGCCGAAGAAGACTCCGGCAGTGCCGCCCGCAGGCGCGGCCGCGCCGTAGAGGGCAAGAGCCTTGGTGAGCTCGCGCGGATTGTGGCCGAACAGCATCATCAGCAGCGACAGCGCGGCGGGTGCGATCAGGGCCGCTCCTGCGCCCTGCACGGCTCGACCAATGAGTTCGGTCTCGACGTTGGTGGCGACGCCTGCGGCGATCGATCCGGCGATCAGGATGATCCAGCCGGTGGAGAAGATCCTGCGGGCGCCGAACAGATCCGACAGCTTGCCGCCCAGGAGCAGCAGACCGCCGAAGGCGACAACGTAGGCGTTGAAGACCCAGGACAAGTTCTCCTGGGAGAAGCCCAGTTCGGACTGCATGTCGGGCAGGGCGACCCCGATGATCGAGGTGTCCATGATGACCATGAACTGTGCGGCGGCAATGGCCGCGAGGCCGAGCCACCTACGTGAGGTGGGTGGCGAACTGGTGGTGGTCATTGTGCGGTTCTCCTGACAGATTTCGGGTCGACGGGGAATCAATCGACGCCTTGATTAATACCATGGGGGGGTATAGTATGCAAGACACTACCAGATACCCAAGGGGGGTATCTGTCACCGGTACTGCCGGTGCCGAAGTGAGAAGGACCTCATGCTCGTTCGAACTGGCTACACACTTTCCCTGTCCGATCCGGTTGCCCTCGCAGGCCAAGGCGTCCCGGTGGCCTTCACGATCGACGGTCCAGACGGCTTGCCTGTGACGACATTCGATGTTGCCCACGACAAGCAGCTGCACCTGATCGCCGTGCGGCATGACTTCCACGGCTTCCAGCACGTCCATCCCCGACTGGGAAGCGATGGGACGTGGACGATCGACCTCGATCTCGACCCTGGGCAGTGGCGGCTCTTTGCGGACTTCACCGCAACCGGCGCTGAAGCCCAGACGCTCGACGCCGATCTGTCTGTGGCAGGGACGATCACCCCCAACGAGCCGCTGGCGGAGTCGCGCATAGCCAAGATCGACGACTACGCCGTCACTCTGGACGGCGAGCTGGCTCCCGGAACTCACACGATGCTCACTCTGACGGTGTCGCGCGACGGCCAACCGGTCACCGATCTGCAGCCTTACCTGGCGACCTACGGTCACCTCGTTGCACTACGTGCCGGCGACATGGCCTATCTGCACGTCCACCCGGCAGGGGAGCCGGGCGACGGAACGACTCAGCCGGGGCCGGACATCACCTTCCACACGATGATCCCGGAGGCCGGGACGTACCACCTGTACATGGACTTCAAGCATGACGGAGTCGTCAGGACGGCCCAGTTCGCCGTTACTGCGAGGCCAGCTGACGAGTTCGTCGCAGAGTGAACCGGTAGCGACCGGGCCCCGGGAAAAGAAACAGCCCGACGCCGAGGAGAGCTGTAGCGACCATTCCGTCCAGCAGCCAATGGTTCGCGGTGACAACCACGACGAAAACCGTGATCGCCGCGTGCAGTATTCCGATCAACGCAATCGGGCGTGGTGCCGTGCGCGCGAGGACGACGGCGATCAGAATCGCCCAGCCGATGTGCAGGCTCGGCATGGCCGCGTATTGATTGGCGACGGACGCGCTGGCCCCGGCGTATGCATTCGGGCCGAAGACAGCCATCGTGTCGACGAAGCCCCACTGGGGGAACATCCGCGGCGGCGCCAGTGGGAAGGCGATGTGGATCGCGAGTGCCAGACCGGTCTGGACGATGAGCAGACTGCGGGCCCAGATGTACTCGGCGCGCGGGCGCATGAAGAACCCCCACAACAAGAACACCACGATCAGCGGGAAATGGACCGTGACGTAGTAACGGTTGGCGATCTCATAGATGTCCGGGATGTGCGACACCGCGGCCTGGATGGATGCCTCGGACGGAAGGCGCAAGTAGCGTTCGGTCTGGTGAACCAGCTCGGCGTGGGCGTGTGCGACATCCTCGCGGCCCAGACCGATGAGCCTGCCGAAACGGTAGCCGAGGTAGAGCGCCACGATGATCGCGATCTCGACCAAGGCGCGGCCGAGGTGGCGGAATCGACGCAGGTCGGGACCGGCGGGCATCGTCTGCGCCTCGCGGGTCATGCTTCACATCCTTCGCCGGGACATCCGGCACGGCAGTATGAATTTCCTGCTGAAAGTAGGCCTTGTGGGACTGGAACCCACCACCTGCGGATCAAAGTGAGCCTAACCGATCAGGGCAAATAGTGACAGGGTGGGGCATAGGGCCATCTGCGCGGGAAAGACGGGCTTTGTGCCGCCGCTCGGCGCGTCCGTGTCGCGGCTTCGCTGTCCATGTCAGAGCGAGAAGCAGTCATCATCGTCACCATCGCACTGCTCGTGCCCGCCCTCGCGCCAGGGATGCCCGGGATCCTCGGTGAGATCGCAGAAACGTACTGGCCCACCAGCGCCGGACAAACCTCGTACACGACCACAGGAACCGGACCGCTCCACCCCTTGGCCGGGCTCGCCGTGATGGCGATCTTCACACTCTGGACGACACTCGCCGGCCACCTGACCCTTAAGACGCGTGACGTCTGACGACACATCGTCGCCACGGTGGTACCGGGGAAGAACGTGGTTGCGCGGGGTGGGCCCTGTGGGACTCGAACCCACAACCCACGGATTAAAAGTCCGTTGCTCTACCAATTGAGCTAAAGGCCCGCGACACGGGGGAGTGATCCAGAGGTCTCCTCCACGTCCAGGTGTGAGTATTGCAGAAGTGCCGAACCAGCGCGTTCGGTGGCTCGGGTCGAGCCCACCGACGGACCGGGTCGGGACGGTCGTCCTGCCTCACGGCCTGTCCTGTTGACGCCGTCGTGACAAGTTGTTCTACTACTCGGCATGTCTTCCCTCTCGCCCCGGCTGAATCTACGCACCCGCACAATGGCCGCCGGTGCAGGCGTCTTGGTCGTGTTGGGCGCGCTGACAGCCTGCGGTGGGGGCGGTCCCGATCCCCAAGATGCCGCCGATGAGCTGGCCAAGGCGCTGGAGTCCGGCGATGTGTCGAAGGTGCCGACGACAGCCAGCGGCTCGGCGAACCAGGCTGACCTGGTCCGCATCGTCGAAGGGCTCGGCGACGGCGCCCAGAAGATCACGGTCAAGTCCGTCACGACCAAGGACGACACCGCGACAGTGACGTTGTCGACGAAGCGGACGATCGAGGGCGCGAACTGGGCCTACGAGACGACGGCCTCCTTGGTCAAGGACGAAGACCTGTGGAAAGTCGACTGGAAGCCGTCGGTCGTGGCCGATGTGACTGGCACGGAACGTCTCGACGCGCGTACGGAGGCCGCCGAGCGCGGGGACATCCTCGGCGCCGACGATGAGCGACTCGTGACGAAGCGGCCGGTGGTCCGGGTGGGGATCGACAAGACGCGCGTCGTGCCAGAAGCTGCGGAGTCCTCGGCTGCAGCTCTGGCGAAGCTGCTCGACATCGAGGCCGGCGCTTTCGTCAAACGGGTCAAAGCAGCCGGACCGCAGGCATTCGTCGAGGCACTAGTGCTCCGCGACGGTCCGGATGTCCCCGGTAACGAACAGCTCGACGCGATTCCGGGTGCCGTCGGTATCAACGGCGAACTGCCGCTGGCGCCGACGCGGTCATTCGGCCAACCGTTGCTCGGCGTGGTGGGCGAAGCCACGGCCGAGGCCGTCAAGAACTCGAAGGGCACGTTGAAGGCCGGCGACAAAGTCGGTCTCTCGGGTCTGCAGAAGCGTTATGACACGGCTTTGCGTGGCACCCCAGGCGTGGAGGTCAACGCCGTGGTCGATGACAAGAAGGTTGAGCCGCGGCAGCTGTTCGCGAGCAATCCCGTCGCAGGCAAGGCGCTTCGCACCACGATCGACATCAAGGCTCAAGCGGCCGCCGATGACATCCTCGCCGGGGTGAAGCCGGCGAGCGCCATCGTGGCGATTCGCCCGTCCTCCGGCGAGATACTGGCGCTGTCCAGTGGCCCCGGCGGCAAGGGCAGCGACACGGCGGCTGCTGGTCGCTATGCTCCCGGGTCGACGTTCAAAGTCGTCACGGCCCTCGCCCTGCTCCGCTCGGGAGTGACCCCGGCGACCAAGGTGCCCTGCACTCCTACCGTGACGGTCGACGGACGAACGTTCAAGAACTACTCCGACTACCCGTCGTCAGCGATTGGCAAGATCCCGTTGACTGCCGCGATGGCGAACTCTTGCAACACCGCAATGATCGCCTCGCGTGACAAGGCGCCACAGGCTGAGCTGGTCAATGCGGCTGCCGGGCTGGGGCTTGCACGCGACGTCGACCTGGGCTATCCGGCGTTCCTCGGTTCGGTCCCGGCCATGGCTGAAGGCACCGAGCACGCTGCGTCGATGATCGGGCAGGGCAAGATCGAGGCCTCCCCGCTGGCGATGGCGGTCGTGGCCGCCTCGATCCAGAACGGCAGCCTGGTCGCCCCGATGCTGCTGCCCGAAGTGCCTTTCAAGGATGCGGCATCGCTGGCCAAGCCTGTCCTCGGCGAAGAGGCCACGAGTCTGGGCAAGATGATGCGTTCCGTCGTCACCGAAGGCAGCGGGCGGTTCCTTGAGGACGTGCCGGGCGATCCGGTCGGGGCCAAGACGGGCACGGCTGAGTACGGCGACGAAGTGCCGCCCCGGACGCACGCCTGGATGATCGCGACTCAAGGCGACCTGGCCGTCGCGGTCTTCGTCGAGGACGGCGACTCGGGATCGGCGACCGCCGGTCCGTTGTTGGAGAAATTCCTGCGTGCGGTGCGGTGATCCTCTGACTGGCTCGTGATGCCATGACCTTCCCGCCCAAATGGACAACACCATGGGGGCGGAGTAGGACTTGGACATGAGGTTCACGCGGGTTCTGGGCGGGGTGGGCGTCGCTGTCGGCGCCGTGGCGGTGCGCGATCTGATGCAGAAGAAGCATGCGCTGCTGCGCAACTATCCGGTCATCGCGCATGCTCGTTACTTGCTGGAGACCATCGGGCCCGAACTGCGTCAGTACATCGTCACGAGCAATGACGAGGAACGTCCCTTCAGCCGTGACCAGCGTTCGTGGATCTACGCTTCCTCCAAACAGGAGAACAACTACTCGGGCTTCGGCACGGACAACGACATCGAGCATCTGCCTGGCTACGCGATCATCAAGCATCGGACGTTCGCGGATTCGCTGCCGCACGATCACGCCGAGCAGACCGGACTGCCCAGCGCGAAGGTCCTGGGCGGAGCGCGCGGGCGGGCCAAGGCATTCCGGCCGGAGTCGCTGGTCAACATCTCCGGGATGAGCTTCGGTTCGATGTCGGGAAATGCGATCCAGGCGCTCAACTCCGGCGCCAAGATCGCGGGCTGCATGCACAACACCGGCGAAGGCGGGCTCTCCCAGCACCATCGTCAAGGCGGCGATGTGATCCTGCAGATCGGCACGGCGTACTTCGGCTGCCGTAATCCCGATGGCACGTTCTCGCTCGACCGGCTCAAGGAAGTCGTCGACTCGGCGCCTGTCAGGGCGATTGAGATCAAACTCTCGCAGGGAGCCAAGCCCGGTCTCGGCGGCCTGCTTCCGGCGGCCAAAGTGACTCGTGAGATCAGCGAGATCCGCGGAATCCCGATGGGGGAGGACTGTGCGAGTCCTTCGCGGCACACGGCATTCACGGACGTCGACAGCCTGCTCGACTTCGTGGAGCTCATCGCCGCCGAGACAGGGCTGCCTGTCGGCATCAAGAGTGCGGTCGGCGAAATGGGCTTCTGGGACGATCTGGTCGGCCGCATGGCCAAGGAGGACAGGGGAGTCGACTTCGTGACGGTCGACGGCGGTGAGGGCGGCACCGGTGCCTCGCCGCGTATCTTCGCCGACTCGATCGCCTTGCCGTTCAGGATGGGCTTCTCGCGGGTGTACGGCACGTTCGCGGCCGCGGGCCTGACCGACGACGTCACCTTCATCGGATCGGGCAAACTCGGATTGCCCGACAACGCCGTGGTGGCCTTCGCGCTGGGCGCCGACATGATCAACGTCGCGCGAGAGGCGATGATGTCGATCGGTTGCATTCAGTCGCAGAAGTGTCACACCGACAAATGCCCGACAGGCGTTGCGACGCAGGACCCGTGGCTGGCTCACGGCCTCGACCCGACCTCGAAGTCGCTGCGGTGCGCGCAGTACATCCGTACCTTGCGCAAGGAGCTCGTGAAAGTGTCCGAGTCGGTGGGAGTGGCACACCCCGGACTGATCACGGCCGATGACATCGACATCATGTGCGGCGATTACGAGGCTCAATCGCTGCGCGCGGCCTACGGCTATCAACCTGGCTGGGGTGGCCTCGGCGCGGATCTGACTCGGACCATCACCGAACTGATGGCTCCGGGTGGCTCACGTCCCGAGACCCGCTCGATCGAGGAAGGCGAAGGCGAGAAGCCGCTCGGTCACGACACCGAAAGCATCACCTAACCTCCTTACGCTCGCGAGTCACTCAGTTACACGCGGCGAGTCACTGGATTACCTACGACGAGAAGCGCTCCGTGTTCGCACGACTCATCGGTTCTCATCGGTGGTAGCTAGGTGACTCGCGGGCGGTAATCAGGTGACTCGCGGGCGGTAACCAGGTGACTCGCGGGCGGTAACCAGGTGGCTCGCGGGCGTCAGCGGGTCAGGGAGACCTTGCCGAGCAGCTTGTCCCCACCTTTGGTCCCGCGCGAGTTCAGGGCGTAGACGTACGCGACCTTGGGCATCGAGTCGTTCGGGAAGGACTGGGCGGCCCACCAACGACCCAGGACCTTGCGCGATGTCCGTACCTGCACCGTCCCGGCGGTACCGCGCGGGCCACCGAACGAGACGAGTCCGACTGCACCCGACTTGCTGTCCGATTCGGACTGCCAGGCGTGGACGCTGACGAGTCGCCCGGCGGTCTTGGTCGTGGTGACCCGACCCACGGGGGAGCCCGAAGACTTCTTGAATCGCAAGAAGCTGGACGGCCAGAGCTTGTGCCCCTTGTAGTAGCGAGTGAAATAGAACGTGCCCCGGTAGTTGTCCTCGCTGACGAGTACCGATCCGTCCTTGTAGACACGCTCGACATATGCCACGTGGCTCTTGCGAACGCTCTTGCGGTGGTACGACCACCAGGCCACGTCCCCGACCTTCGGTTTGCTGTGACGCTTGGCGATACCAGCCTTCGGCAGGTTGATGCCCCATTCAGAGGCGCTGCCGATCTTGGGGGCCCGGTCCGTCGACCGTCCTTTGTGGGTCAGCCGGTACGCGATGTAGTTGGTGCAGTTGTGTCCGGCCACGGCACCCCAGAACTGCTTCTTGTAGACGGCTCTGTAGCCGCGGGTGGAGCGGCCCGCCTTCTCGCACGAGGAGAATCCCTTGCAGTAGACCTGGGGTGCTTTGCCCTCGGCTGCATCGGCTTTCGACGGAGCGGCCACGAGTAAGGCCGCGACCAGCGCGAGAACTATGAACACGAGTGCGGGGCGGAGCTTGGGAGATGCGAGTCTGGCATCGGAAGCGGTTGAGGGCATGACAGTTTCCTCCGTGACGGCATGGCGGAATCACCGCGGGCATTACGCCTGCGAGACCGACCGGCGGCAACTGACCGAGTGACGTTCGTGCGTCAACTCTCAGAGGTGCGTCGCACATGATCTCGATGCGCGGTCGTACCAGGGAAGACAACTTCACGGTCGAGATCTGACGCTTAGCAGGAGAAAGATTTCACTGTGCTCTCAGGGAAAACTCGAAACTGAGCGTGATCGAGGACGTAGGTCCTGGTGTTTTGATGGCGCTGGTCCTGCGCTGGGCGGGACCGTGTTGAATGGTCGCGATCGGCTGCGACGCGCAGTCGATCTGACATAGCATCGAAGTGCGGAGAACCTCCTGGTGCGAGGCTCGAGAATCCGTAGACCCGATAAGCAGACGATCATGAACGACCTGGGAGCCCCTCGAATGCCGGAGCCACTGGACAGTCGCCTGCGCGATGACGACGTCCTCGACGAGATCGAGCTGACGAGCCGGCTCATCATCGCGGCGTCGGCCCAGGAGGGGCATTTGTCGCAGCGTCAGGTCGACGAAATCCTCGGCATCGTGAAGGCCGGTTGACGCCCAGGTGACACCCGCGATTGGCACGGGTGAACATCGTGCATCTAGCATGGGCTTGCCCTACTCAGCATTGACAGGAGCTAGTCGTGCGTTTTCGCATCCGACCAGTTGAAACATCCTTCTACGAACTGTTCGCCGAGATGGCGAATCACCTGGTAGAAGGGGCGAATCTGTTGGCGCAGATGCTCGACTCGACGACCGACAAGGTCGCGCTGTCCGAGCGGATGCGAGAAGCCGAGCACCAGGCCGATGAGACGACCCACAAGATCATCAAACGGGCCAACTCGACCTTCATCACGCCGTTCGACCGCGAGGACATCTATCGCCTCGCGAGCAGCCTCGACGACGTCATGGACTTCATGGAGGAGACCGTCGATCTGGTGGGTCTCTACGAGCTCGGCGATCTGCCGGCCGACTTCGCACCCCAGGTGGAGGTCTTGCAGCGGGCGACCCAGTTGACCGCCGAGGCCATGCCACGCCTGCGGACCATGAAGGATCTCGACGAATACTGGATCGAGATCAACCGTCTCGAGAATCAGGGCGACCGTACCTACCGCCGCATTGTCGCCAACTTGTTCAGCGGCAGCTACAAGTCACTTGAGGTGCTCAAGCTCAAGGACGTCGTGGACGCCCTCGAGCATGCCATCGATGCGCTGGAGACGGTCGCTAACACGGTGGAACAGATCGCCGTCAAGGAGTCCTGAGTAGTGGACCTTGTACTGGCTTTGGTGATCGCCACTGTCATCATCGCCCTGTTCTTCGACTACACCAACGGCTTTCACGACGCCGCGAATGCGATTGCGACCTCGGTCTCGACGCGGGCTCTGACTCCTCGAGTGGCGTTGATGATGGCGGCGGTGCTGAACTTCGTCGGGGCGCTGCTCGGTGTCGGGGTGGCCAAGACGATCAAGGAGATCTTGGTCGGCTTCGACGATATGACCTCCGAGCACGCCTTGACCGTCGTGATGAGTGCCCTGGTCGGCGCCATCACCTGGAATCTGATCACGTGGTACTTCGGCATCCCGTCGTCCTCCTCTCATGCCTTGATCGGCGGCCTGATCGGCGTGGGTATCGCAGCAGGTGTGACGGTCGACTGGGACAAAGTCGTCGACAAGGTCGTCATCCCGATGATGATGAGCCCTGCGCTCGGCTTCGGCGGCGCGTTCTTGGTGATGCTCTCGATCATGTGGATCTTCCGGCGTGCCAATCCGCACACCGTCAATCGAGGATTCCGGCTGTCCCAGACGGTCTCGGCAGCGGCGTTGTCGCTGGGCCACGGCCTGCAGGACGCACAGAAGACCATGGGTGTCATCGTGCTGGCCCTGGTGGCCGGTGGGTACGGACCGGAGGTTGGCGAACGGGAGATCCCGTACTGGGTTGTCTTCGCCGCCGCCGGCGCCATCTCGTTGGGCACGCTGTCCGGCGGAATGCGGATCATGCGCACGATGGGCCGGCGCATCATCGCGCTCGACCCGCCCCGCGGTTTCGCAGCTGAATCGACGGCCGCAGTCGTGCTCTACGGCATGGCCATCGGACTGCATGCTCCGGTCTCGACGACGCACACCATGACGTCGGCGGTCATGGGCGCCGGGGCCACGAAACGCTTCAGCGCGGTCCGCTGGGGTGTCGCGCGCGGCATCGTCATGGCCTGGATCATCACGATCCCCGCCGCCGCAGCCGTGGGCGCCGTGACGTACTGGACGCTACGACTGTTCATCCCCGGGAATTAACGCTTACGTCGGTTGAGGTGCGAAGGCCGCTTGCGGCCGGAGCCTCGAAACCTCCACGCACGAAGGGCTCGGGTGACCGTTGGTCACCCGAGCCCTTCGTCTTGCGTGGTTTCGACAAGCTGGCGGCTTCGCCGCGCTACGACTCAACCTGTCTTCGCGTGAGCTCGCAGAGCTCGCTCAGCTCAGCCAAACCGGCCCTGGATGTAGGCCTCGGTGGCGGGGTCCTGCGGGTTGGAGAAGATCGCCTCGGTGCGGCCGACTTCAATCAACCGGCCGGGCTTGCCGACGCCGGACAGGTTGAAGAACGCCGTCTCGTCGGAAACCCGTGCTGCCTGCTGCATGTTGTGGGTCACGATCACGATCGTGTACTGCGTCTTGAGCTCGTGGATCAGGTCCTCGATGACGCTGGTGGAGATCGGGTCGAGCGCCGAGCACGGCTCGTCCATCAGCAGGATCTCCGGCTCGACCGAGATCGCACGGGCGATGCACAGACGCTGCTGCTGGCCGCCTGAGAGCCCGGAGCCGGGACGATCGAGCCGGTCCTTGACCTCGGCCCACAGCCCGGCGCTGCGCAGTGAACGCTCGACGATGTCATCGGCGTCGTTCTTCTTCATCCGCTTGCTGTTGAGCTTCTGCCCCGCGAGGACGTTGTCGTAGATCGACATCGTCGGGAACGGATTGGGGCGCTGGAAGACCATGCCGATCATCCGGCGCACATTGACCGGATCCATATCGGGTCCATAGAGGTCCTGCCCGTCGATCAGCACCTTGCCCTCGACACGGGCACCGCGGATGACTTCGTGCATGCGGTTGAGCGAGCGCAGGAACGTCGACTTGCCGCAGCCCGACGGCCCGATGAACGCGGTCACGGACTTGGCCGCGATCGGGATCGTCACGTCTTCGACGGCGAGGAAGTCCCCGTAGTAGATGTTGAGGTCAGAGACATCGATGCTCTTGGCCATGGTGGTGTCCTTCCGGGCTTAACGCTCGCCCTTGGGCGAGAAGAAGTAGGAGACGAGGCGGGCGATGAGGTTGAGCAGCATGACGATCAGCAGCAGCGTGAGCGCTGCGCCCCATGCGCGGTCGAGACTGAACTCGGGCGGGACGCCGGGGCTGCGCACCGAGGAGTACGCGAACACCGGCAAGGTCGCCATGCGTCCGTCGAACAGATTGAAGTTCACCGAATCGGTCGTGCCGGCGATGATCAGCAGCGGAGCCGTCTCGCCGATCACGCGGGCGATCGCGAGCGTGATGCCGGTGACGATGCCCGCCAGTGCCGTGGGCAGTACGACCTTGGCCACGGTGCGCCACTTCGGCACGCCGAGGGCGTAGGAGGCCTCGCGCAGCTCATTGGGCACGAGCTTGAGCATCTCCTCGGTCGACCGTACGAGGACCGGGATCATCAGCACCGACAAAGCGACCGAACCGCCGATGCCCATCCGGACGCCCTCGCCGAAGAACAGCACGAACAGAGCGTAGGCGAACAGACCCGCGACGATTGACGGGATGCCGGTCATGACGTCGACCAGAAACCGGATCCAGCGGGCGAGCCGATTGCCGTCGGCGTACTCGACGAGGTAGATCGCGGCGAAGATGCCGATCGGGATCGATATGACCGCGGCGGCTCCCGTGATCAGCAGCGTGCCGACCAGGGCCTGGTAGATGCCGCCGCCTTCACCGACGACATTGCGCATCGAGTACGTGAAGAACTCCGCCGACAGGACCTTGGTGCCCTTGCTGATGACGGTGTACAGGATGCTCACGAGCGGGAACATCGCCAGAACGAACGACGAGGTGACGAGCACCGTCACAAGACGGTCGGTGGCCTTGCGGCGTCCTTCGACGGCCGTGGACCAGAGCGGCAACGCCAGCGACAGTATGAATACCGCGAGCGCCGACAGGACGAGATTGGTCCCGGCCAGGTAGAGCGCGGCGCCGATGAGGAGTGCGGCGCCGAGGACGATCCGCGGCCCCCAGGTCGGGAGCTGGGCACCGTAGAGCTCCTCGTGGACGTCGACGGGCGCGGGGGCGAGAGTGGTCGTCATCAGTTGGCTCCGGAGAAATCCTTGCGTCGGTCCACGACGGACCGAGCGGCGAAGTTGACGAGGAAGGTGATCACGAACAGCACCAGGCCGGTGGCGATCAGGACGTTGACGGTCTTGCCGCTGGCCTCACCGAAGCTGAGCGCGATATTGGCCGCGATCGTGCTGGGATTGGAGCTGCTGATCAGGTTCGCGGTGACGGCACCCGCGGTCACCGAAAGGACCATCGCGACGGCAAGAGTCTCACCCAGCGCGCGGCCAAGGCCCAGCATCGCGGCGGACACGATGCCCGATCGCGCGTACGGGAAGATCGCCAGTCGGGCCATCTCCCAGCGGGTCGCGCCGAGCGCGAGGGCCGCCTCTTCGTGCAGACGCGGGGTCTGCAGGAAGATCTCGCGGCAGATCGCGGTCATGATCGGCAGGATCATGACCGCCAGGACGATGCACGCGGTCATGATGGTGCGGCCCGTGGCCGAGGCCGGACCGGCGAAGAACGGGATGAAGCCGAGATGCTTCTCGAGCCATTCATAGAACGGCACCAGATTCGGCGCGAGGAACTGGATGCCCCAGAGGCCGTAGACCACGCTGGGTACCGCGGCGAGCAGATCGACCAGGTAGCCGAGGGTCTGACCGAGTTTGCGCGGTGAGTAGTGCGAGATGAACAGGGCCACACCCACCGCGACCGGAGTCGCGATGATGAGTGCGACGGTCGCGGCGATCAGAGTGCCGTAGACGAGCGGCCAGACGTACGGCCAGAAGCTCTGACCGCTCTTGACCTCGTCGGGGCTTGCCAAGACTCCGGGGATGCCCTCGATCGTGAGGAAGGCGGCGACGCCGGCCAGCGTCAGCAGGATCAGGATTCCCGCACTGGTCGACAGACCGGAGAAGATCCGGTCGCCGGCGCGCACGACGGAGGTGCGCTTGCGTCGGGGAGCCAGCGTGCTGGTCACAGGTGCTGCCTTTCAGCTGTGGTGTTCGAGAAGTGGGATGCCTACCGCGTCGGCCCTTGGGCCTGTCGAATCAACGACAGGCCCAAGGGCCAGTGGGTCAGGCGGCGCCGATCGTGTCGATCGCGGCCTGCACCTTGGTGGCGAAGTCGCCCGAGAGCGGAGCGGAGCCGGCGCTGGAGGCGGCGACTTCCTGTCCTTCGGAGCTTGCCACGTAGGTCAGCCACGACTTGACGAGTTCACCAGTCGCCTTGTCCTTGTAGGTCTGGCACGCGACTTGGTACGACACCAGGACGATGGGGTAGACGCCGGCTTCCGTGGTCTTGCGGTCGATGTCGACGGCGATGTCGGTCGCGGAGCGTCCTTCGACCGGTGCTGCGGTGTCGAGCACCTTCGCGGCGGCCTCAGGTGTCGGCGACGTGAACTCGTCGCCGACCTTGACGTTGGCCTTGCCGAGCTCGCCGGCCTGGCTCTCGTCGGCGTAGCCGATCGTGCCCTTGCCGCCCTTGACGGCGGATACGACGCCCGAAGTGCCTTCGGCCGCCTCGCCGCTCTTGATCGGCCAGGTCTCGACGACACCCTGCGTCCAGCCGCCGTCGGAGGCCTGGTCGAGGTAGTCGGTGAAGTTCTTGGTCGTGCCCGAGTCGTCCGAACGGTGGACGGCGGTGATGTTGCTGTCCGGGAGCTTGGCGTCCGGGTTGTCGGCGACGATCGCCGGATCGTTCCACTTGGTGATCTTGCCCTCGAAGATCGCTCCGATGGTCTTCGGCGCGAGGTTCAGCTCGTCGACGCCTTCGAGGTTGTAGATCACGGCGATGGGGCTGACATAGACCGGCACCTGGACGATGTCGCTGCCGCACTTGGCGGCGGCAGCGGTCACTTCTTCGTCCTCGAGGTACGAGTCGGTGCCGGCGAATGACACGCCACCGGCGATGAACTGCTCGCGTCCGCCGCCGGAGCCGACCGGGTCGTAGTTGACCGTGGCATCGGGATTGGCGGTCTGGAAGGCAGCCTTCCAGGCGGCGACGGCCGCTTCCTGGGAGCTGGCGCCGGCGCCGTTGAGCGTTCCGGAGACGGTTTCGCCCGACTTGGGGGCGGTGTCGTCGCCGTCGGAGCTTTCATTCGCTGCACCGCAGGCACCGAGGCCGAGTGTCAGAGCGATCAGGGCCGCGGGTGCGGCGATGCGCAGGTTCTTGCGGTTCACGGGAGGTCCCTCTCTGGGATCAGTTGTTGCTTACACCGTGAACGTAAGGAGGCTAGGTGTATCGATCGCAGGCCGCGGGTGAACGCAGGGTGAACGGTGGCGTAACGGTCGGCGCAAGGCCTCGTCAGGCCAGCAGTTCTGTGGCGTGGACCGTGCCTTTGCGGTGATGGACGACAACACCCTGACCGGGTGCGAGATCGGTCATCTCGACACCGAGGGCTTCGAACACCCACGGCAGGGTCGGACGGTGCGTGCACAGGACCACGGGCTTCTTGCGATCCAGCAGCGAGGTCAGCGAGCGCCGCACCTGGATCGCACGGGTGTCCTCCGAGAGCCGGTCGTCGATCTCCAGGAAGGTGCTGATCGAGTGTGCGAATGGTTCGACCGTCTGAGCGCAGCGGATCGCGGGACTGCTGATGATCCGTCTGATGCCATAGGCGTCGAGAATCGGGACGAGCGCCTTCGCCCGGGTCGCGCCGACCTGTGTGAGTGGACGCTCCAGGTCGTCGATCTGCGCGGTGCGAGAGGCAGCTTTGCCGTGACGCAGAACGATAAGTGTTCGGGTGCGGTGTGCCTGGCGTTCACGCAGCACCTGGAAGGTCTCCAGAAGCGAGCGGTCGTGGTCGTAGGTCAGTAGTTTCCGGGCCTCGCGGATGCCCACCCAGCGGACCTCGTCGACTTCCTTGTTGGGCACGAACGGCGCCAGGTCATCGACGCCGGTCGCGCGGGCGCACCAGTAGCTGACGATCTTGGTGCCGCCGCTGACGGGGTACGACAGGTTCTGCAACGGGTGTCCGAGGCGCACTCGGACCCCGGCTTCTTCGCCGATTTCGCGCACCGCTGCAGTCTGCAACTCCTCGCCGGGATCGGTCTTGCCCTTGGGGAACGTCCAATCGTCGTAGGACGGCCGGTGCACGACCAAGACCTCGACACGTGGCTCCGGGCGGCTCGGGTTGGCGCGACTGCGCCAGACGATTCCACCTGCTGCGGTCGTGATCCGTTCACCTGTCATGGTGCGTATTGTCCTTGTGGGAAGTGACGAACTGATGAAGGAGGGGTGGACATGAGGCATCTGCGCCGCAGTGTCCGCACTGTCATGGTGCCCCTTCTGGTCGTGCTTGTCGCCTTGTGTTCCGGTTGGTGGGCCGGCGAACGGAACGGCATCGACGCGCGCTCATCGCTGGCCTCGGCACTCGACTCGTTGCCGACCTCGGTGAATGTCGCAGGCATCACCGACTGGTCGGCGATCCGCGAGACGGTGGGGGGCGAGGATGCGGGGTTGCGTGATCTGACGACCAGATCCGTGCTCGCCGGTTCGGCCGATGACATGCGCGGAGCGTACGGCTGGTCGGTCGCCGATCTGGACTGGGAGGCCTTCGGCCAGACCTCCACGGGCGGCATCCTGGTGGCTCGCTGGTCGGGTTCGCTGTCGCTCGACCGGATCGAGGAGGGGCTCGGTTCGCTCGGCTACGAACGAGAGGGCGGCGTCTGGACGCTCGATGCGCCCGGCAGGGCTCGGATCGGTCCGGAGCTGGCCGCCGTCCTGGGTGCTGTCGCGATCGTCCCGGGGAAACGTCTGCTTGTCGCCGGTGCCGACGAGGCTGTGGTGCGCCGTGGCCTGGCGCCGATCCTGCATGGTGCACGGTCACTGCTCGACCGACGGGCCGTGGCCGATCTGGCCTCTGCTCTGTCGGGCGCAGAAGCGGTGCTCGTGCAAGCCGGCAGGACGGCCTGCGCGGCCTCAGCGCTGCCAGCAGATGCCGATGTCGCAGCCCAAGCGGCGCAGGCGGTCGAGCGCGTCGGGCCACTGGCCCAGCCGGTGTTTGCGGCGCGGGGGCTGTCGGACGACGGACGGCGTCAGAGCATCGGCTTCGCCGCGGTCTTCGACTCGTCGGGGCAGGCTGTCGACCAGGCCCGCGTACGCGGCGCGCTGGCGACTGGGGCGTTCATCGGTCGCTCCGGGCTGATCGAGGACTCGCTCGAACTCAGGTCGGCGACGGCCCGTGGCGCCGTCAGCTTGCTGCGATTCGATCTCGATCCGGACCGGGGCGCCTACATGTCGGGTGAGGGCCCGCTGCTGTTCGCCGGCTGCCCCTGAGGGATCAGCGCGAACGTCGAGAACGAGCCCGTTCGATCAGCACCGACTGCAGATTCGACGTGCCGACATGGCGGGTCCAGCTCGCATCCGAACCGAGATGCCAGGAGCTGGTCTCCGGATCGACCGACTGGGCGAGCAGATCACCGAGTTGCTGGGTGTGCGCCTCGGACGGAACGCGCACCAGAACTTCGACCCGTCGGTCGAGGTTGCGGTGCATCAGATCGGCCGATCCGATCCAGGCCTGGGGTTCGCCGCCGCCCGCGAACCAGTACACACGGCTGTGTTCGAGGAAGCGGCCGAGGATGCTGTGCACCCGGATGTTCTCGCTGAGACCGGGAACGCCGGGGCGCAGGGTGCAGATGCCGCGGATGATCAGGTCGACCTCGACACCTCGTCGTGACGCCTCATAGAGCTTGTCGATGACGGTCTCGTCGACCAGCGAGTTGACCTTGATGCGGATCCCGGCGGGCCGGCCGGCGGCCTGATGGGCGATCTCGGCATCGATGCGTTCGATGATCCCGTCACGAAGTCCGGCTGGCGCGACGAGGAGTCGTTGATACGAGAACTCCTGGGCGAATCCCGACAGATTGTTGAACAGATCGGTCAGATCGTGCGTGATAGCGGGATCGGCGGTCAACAGACCGAAGTCCTCGTAGATGCGGGCCGTCTTGGGGTTGTAGTTACCGGTGCCGATATGGGCGTAGCGACGCAGCCCGTCGGGTTCATCGCGCACCACGAGCGCGAGTTTGCAATGCGTTTTGAGCCCGACGAGTCCGTAGACAACGTGGCAGCCCGCTCGTTCGAGCTTGCGGGCCCAGCGGATATTGGCCTGCTCATCGAACCGGGCCTTGATCTCGACCAGCACGAGCACCTGCTTGCCGGCCCGAGCCGCGTCGACGAGCGAGTCGATGATGGGGGAGTCGCCCGACGTCCGGTACAACGTCTGCTTGATCGCAAGGACATGCGGATCAGCTGCCGCCTGTTCGATGAAGCGCTGGACGCTCGTGGCGAATGAGTCGTAGGGATGATGCACCAGGACATCGCGCTTGCGCAGTGCGCTGAACAGATCGGCGGGTTCGGAGGTCTCGACTTCGGCCAGATGCAGGTGGGTGCCCGGTACGAACGGGTCGTACTTCAACTCGGGGCGGTCGAGGTCGGCGATCTCGTTGAGGCTGCGGAGGTCGAGCGGGCCGTGAAGGTGGATGACCTCATCGGGTTTGACCCCGAGTTCGGAGACCAACAGGTCGAGGACACCCGGATCGATCGACTCCTCGACCTCCAACCGGACGGGCGGACCGAACTTGCGGCGCAACAGCTCTTGTTCGAGTGCTTTGAGCAGATTCTCCGCATCGTCCTCCTCAACCTCGAGGTCTTCGTTGCGGGTCACCCGGAAGGCATGGTGCGCGATGACCTCCATGCCGGGGAACAGCAGGTCGAGGTGTGCGGAGATGACGTCCTCGAGCGGCACGAATCGTCCGGGTGAGGCTTCCATCCAGCGGTTGACGATCGGGGGGACTTTGACACGGGCGAAGTGGTCCTTGCCGGTGCCGGGATTGCGCATGACCAGGGCCAGATTGAGCGACAGACCCGAGATGTACGGGAACGGGTGCGCGGGGTCGACTGCCAACGGAGTCAGGATCGGGAACACCCGATCGCGGTAGAACCCGCTGAGACGGCTCTGCTCCTCCTCGGTCAGGGCATCCCACCGGACCAGTTCGATGCCTTCTTTGGCCAATGACGGGACGAGATCTTCGTGGTACGTCGCGGCGTGGCTGACCATGAGTTCCTGGCTGGCCGCGAGGCTGCGGGACAGGACATCGCGCGGGTTGAGACCGCTCGCGGCGGGCAGCGCGACACCGGCGGCGATGCGCCGTTTGAGACCGGCGATGCGGACCATGAAGAACTCATCGAGATTGCTGGCGAAGATGGCTGCGAAGCGTACGCGTTCGAGCAGTGGTAGTTCGCTGTCCTGAGCGAGTTCCAGGACGCGGGCGTTGAACGCGATCCATGACAACTCACGGTCGAGGAACCGATCGGCGGGCAGCGCGCTCTGCGCCGGATCGAAAGGTGGATCCACATCGAACTCGTCCGGTGAAGCCGGGCTTTCGAGGTCGGCGACCGCCATGTCATGAGTGTCCACCCGATCAGCGTCGCAGATCAAGATGAACGCAAATTGAACACACGGTTACCCGGCCCCCTGAGGCGATAGCGTGTGCGCATGGCTCCCAACCGTCATCTGACCGGCTCTCAGCTCATCGGTGCCGCGCGAGGCCTCTCGGCCCGTGCCTTGATGCAGCTGCCGCGGCCCGTACTGGCTCGTCTCGCGGGCAACCCGGCTGTGGTCAACGGGCGCAAGCTCGACCCTGAGATGCAGTTGTTGCTGAAGCTGCAGAACTTGGAGGGGCCGGCTGCGGAGACCGTCGCGATCAGCCGGGGACGACGGATCATCGCCTCCTCGTCGCGCCTGGTCGGCGGGAACCAGCCGATCGGAGCTGTGACGGATCGCGCGATCGACGGCCCGGGCGGACCGTTGAAGCTTCGGTTCTACACTCCGCGGGGATTGACCGGACGATCCCCGGCCCTGCTGTTCTTCCACGGCGGTGGCTGGATCTACGGCGATCTGGAGAGCCACGACGCGACGTGCCGCTTCCTGGCCGAGGAAGCGCAGGTTCGCGTCATCGCGGTCGACTACCGACTGGCGCCCGAGGCGCCGTTCCCCGCAGCCGTCGACGACGCCATGGCGGCGTGGAGCTGGATCGTCGAGCATGCGCAGGGATTGGCGATCGATCCGAACCGTATCGCGGTGGGCGGCGACAGTGCAGGCGGCAACTTGGCGGCTGTCGTGGCGCAGCAGACCGTCCTCGTCGGGGGGCCCTCACCGGCCTTTCAGCTGTTGCTCTATCCCGCGACCGATTTCGTCGAGACCCGGCCGAGCCGATTGACGTATGCCGACGGCTTCTTTCTGACCAAGGCATTCATGGACCTGGCGGAGGAGAACTACCTGGTAGGCAACGAGGACCGTTCGGATCCGCGGCTGTCACCGCTGTACGGCGAGGTGGCCGGGCTGGCCCCTGCCTACGTCGTGACGGCGGGGTTCGATCCGCTTCTCGACGAGGGCGATGCCTATGCCGACAAGCTCCGTGCTGCCGGAGTGCCGGTCGAGCACGTGACCGAGGACGGTCTGATCCATGGCTTCATCAATATGGTCGCGCTCGGACGTTCCGCGCCCAAGGCGGCCCGACGAGCCGCGGCCGCACTTCAACGCGGGCTCAGCTGAATTCGGTGTATCGTGTCCGCACGATCTAGACAGGGGACCCTATGTTGAGAACGCGATCTATGACCGGCGCTGTGGCGCTCCTCATCGTCACGCTCGCCATGACCATGCTCGTTTCCAGCCCGGCGGAGGCCAAGAAGAAGGATCCGGACGGCACCTACAAGGGCTCGCTCAGCTACCCGAGGACCATCGACAGCGGTCCGGTGAAGTTCAAGATCAGCAGCAACGGCAAACGGCTCACCAAGTGGCGGGCCACCTTCACCGCGGTCTGCAACTACGACCCTTATGTCGCACTCACGACGGTGACTCTGCCCAAGACCAAGATCAAGAAGAACGGCAAGTTCAGCCGTACCGTCACCACAACGCGCAATGGCAAGAAGCTGAGGCTGAAGGTCTCGGGTCAACTGCGCAACAGGAAAGTGACCAAAGGCAAGATCGACTACGACATCGGCGTCTGCTCCCGCAAGGCCAACTGGAAGGCCAAACGCGTCAGCCGCTAACGCCGATGAGTCACTGAATTACCTACGGCGAGTCACTGAATTGCCTACGGCGAGAGCATGTCATTCATGATCGTGCGAACGAGTGACTCGCGGGCCGTTACTCAGTGACTCATGAGCGTAGAGGGTGTCTTGCTTCCAGTCCTGGAAGCCCAGGTTTCGGTAGACCTTCAGTGCGGGGGCGTTGTCGCCTTCCACATAGAGATCCACGACCGATACACCGCGGTCGTGCATGTGGCGCAGTCCGCGGGCCGTCAGCGCGGTGCCGAGTCCTCCGCCTTGAGCATCGGGGTCGATGCCGACGACGTAGACCTCCCCGATTCCATCTTCGATCTTGGTCCAATGGAAGCCGACGACCTGCCCGTTCCGCTCGGCGATGAACAGACCTTCGGGGTCGAACCACTCCGACGACGTCCGACGGTCGAAATCGGCGCGGTCCATGGCACCCTGCTCGGGGTGATGGGCGAAGGCGCGGGCGTTGACGGCGATCACCGCGTCGGCGTCGGCGGCCGAGTACGACCGCAGGGTGATCCCGTCAATGGGCTTTTCGGACGCTGGCGCACCGTCGAACTCCAGCCGCAGTACAAGGAGCTCGCGGGAGACCGTGAGCCCCGCTGCGGCAGCGAGTGCCTGTGCGCCGGGAAGGTTGCCGTGCGCCCAGAACAGCTCCTCGCCGTCGGCGACGAGCTCGGACAGGATGCGCCTGCCGTGCCCGGCGCGCCGGTGGTCGGGATCGACCACGATCTCGACCGGGGCATCGCCCACCGCGTAGGCCGCCGCGATGAGAGCGCCGTCGGCGGCGGTCTGGATGACCTGCACCCGCGGCCGGACGCCGTCGCGCAGCGCGAAAAGGCTGGCCTCGTTGAACGGGGCGACGCCGTCGGACCGCGCGGCCTTCTCAGCCAGGTCGAGAAGGCTCATGGTGTGCCCGCCTCACGTGTTCGCAGTGCCACGAGTTGTGCTCCGATCTCGGCGGCCATCGCCCGGGCGAACGCCTCGGGGGTGTCGCCTCGGGGTTCAGGGACGATGTGATGCACGGTACCGCTGGCGAAAAGGTCGAGCGCTCCGACGCGTTGCGCCTCGGCCATCTCCTCGGCATGCTCGAGGTCGCCGTAGACGATCGCACTGGCTCCCTCGGGCGGCAAGGGGGAGAGCCAAGCGTTCTCGGCCGCGATCACGACATCGGCCGGCAACAGGGCGAGTGCGCCGCCACCGCAGCCCTGGCCGAGGAGGACCGAGACGGTGGGCACCCGCATCGTCGACATCCAGCTGATGCAGCGGGCGATCTCGCCGGCGATCGCGCCCTGTTCGGCCTCCGGCGACAGCTCGGCGCCGGGGGTGTCGATGAACGACACGAGCGGCAATCTCAGCTCATTGGCCAGACGCATGCCGCGGCGCGCCTCGCGCAGCGCCGCCGGGCCCATAGGCTTGAACCGGGTCTGCGTCGTGCGGTCCTGACCGATCACGATGCACGGCTGCCCGTCGATGCGGGCGAGGGCCACGATCATGGCGCTGTCGCGTTCGCCTTTCTCGGTACCTTGCAGCCGCAGGGTCGCATCGCTGCCGTAGCGCAGCACTTCACGTACCCCTGCGCGGTGTGCCCGGCGGGTGATCTGGATCGACTCCCAGGCCGAGCGCTGACGGTGCACCTCTGCGGTGCGGAGTTCGCGTGTCTGTCGCATGGGTCCGTCGACCAGGATGCTGAGGGCTCGATCGACCAGCAACGGCAGCTCGTCCGGCAGCACGACGGCGTCGATGATGCCGCGGTCGGCGAGGTTCTCGGCGGTCTGTACCCCTGGAGGGAACGGCTTGCCTTCCATGATCTCGTAGACCTTGGGCCCGAGGAAGCCGATCAGAGCACCGGGCTCGGCGATCGTGATGTGCGCCAGCGATCCCCAGGAGGCGAAGACGCCGCCGGTCGTGGGATGTCGCAGATAGATCAGATACGGCAGGCCCGCCGCGCGGTGGTCCATGATCGCCCGGGTGATGTCGACCATGTGGACGAAGGCGGGCGTGCCTTCCTGCATCCGGGTGCCGCCGGACGCCGTGGTCGCGAGAACCGGGATGCCCTCGGCGGTCGCACGTCGCACCGCAGCGACGATCCGCAGCGCCGCGGCCCGTCCGATCGAACCGGCGAGGAAGCGGAACTCGTTGACGACGACGGCAACGGGACGCCCGCGCATCATGCCCCGCCCGGTCAGGACCGACTCGTCGGTTCCGGCGCGTTCGGCTGCGGCTGACAGCTCCTGTCGGTAAGCGTGGTCGAGCCCTGAGAGATCGACCGGCTTGTCCCATGATTCGAACGAGCCGACATCCAGGACGAGATCGAGCAGTCCCTGTGCTGTCAGATGAGCCATGTGGCCCAGTCTGTCAGGCGTCGGCGTCGACGCTCTCGCGTACGGGCTCGGACTTGGTCGCGACGAACCGGTAGCCGACGTTGCGGACTGTGCCGATCAGCGTCTCGTTGTCGGTGCCCAACTTGGCGCGCAGGCGACGGACGTGGACGTCGACGGTGCGGGTACCGCCGAAGTAGTCATATCCCCAGACCTCTTGGAGGAGCTGCTGGCGGGTGAAGACCCGTCCCGGATGCTGCGCGAGGAACTTCAGCAGCTCGAATTCCTTGAATGTCAGGTCAAGGGTGCGGTTCTCCAGCTTGGCGGTGTACGTCGCGTCGTCGACGACCAGACCGCTGGAGGAGATGACGTGGCTTTCGTTGTCGCCGTCGTGCGAGGCGGCAATGCGGCCGATGCCGAGCCGGAGACGGGCTTCGAGCTCGGCTGGTCCCGCGGTCGTGAGGATGACGTCGTCCATGCCCCAGTCGGAGGCGGCGACGGCGAGCCCGCCCTCGGTGAGGATCAGGATCAGCGGACACTCCACGCCCGTCGTGCGGATGACCCGGGTCAGACTGCGCACCTGAGCGAGATCGTGTCGACCGTCGACGAGTACCGCATCACAGGGTGGGGCATCGAGTAGCGCGCTGGCCTCCGCGGGAAGGATCTTGACGTGGTGCGGAAGCAGCGCGAGGGCAGGGAGCACCTCGACCGAGGACTGCGTGCTCTTGGTGAGCAGGAGCAGATGGGACATGGTCGACCTCCGGTGCAGCCGGTTTCGTGCCGGCTCGTTTGTGGGTCCAGATATGACAAAAGGCCATGGTGAATCACCGTGGCCTCATTGCATGAACCAGAATACGACATATGTCCGATCAATTGCCACGAAGTGACGGGAATGAGAACGAAGTCACAGTTCGTTACTGGGCTGCGGCGCGCTCAGCGGCGGGCATCGCTCAGGAGTCGGTGGCAGCCGTGACGCTGGACGAGTTGCTGACCGAGATCAGTCGACGGCACCGTGATCGGGATCGGTTCGACGATGTCATCGATATGTGCTCGATCCTGGTCGGCGAGGTCCCGGTAGGAGCCAGGAACCCGGCCGATGTCGTGCTCCGCGCCGGCGACAGCGTCGAGTTCCTGCCGCCCTTTGCCGGCGGTTGAGATCCCGGGGATGACGATCAACTGGCATCATGCGGGGGTGTCGAGACTCGGTTCCACTCTGCTGTCCGTCGTGCTCGTCGGCGTCATCACGCTGGCGGCATACGCCGATGTCGCACTGGTGGCGGCCGCCGTCGTGCTGGTCCAGGTACTCGTCGCGGTGGCACCGGCTCTGGCGACATCGACCGGCGAGGTCATCTCATCGCCGCGGTTCGTACCGGCGGTCGTCGCGGGAGCCGTCGCGACCGCTTTGACCGTCGAGCCAGACCTGTTGTCAGGGGCAGAAGGCACATCGGAGTCGGTGATCGGTGCGACTGACACCGGATCGTTCGCCGCGATCGTTCCGGCGATCGCCGCGGCGCTCTTCGTCGCCCTGATCGCCCAGATGCTGCGTAAGGACGGTCGGACCCACCTGGTGCAGTCCGTCGGGTACGCCGTCGTGATCGCGGTCATCGCAGCCTTCGCGGCGGGCTGGATCGGCGCGGTGCAATCGCTCGGCGACGCTGAAGCGGTCGCTGTCGGGGCGGCCGGTGTGGCCGGCGGGCTGATCGCCTGGGCGATTCCGATGGATCGCTGGCTGTGTCTGAGCCTCGCGACCGTCGTCGGCGCCGGATCGGGTGCAGCGGTGGCAGCCAGTGTCGATTCGACCATGACGATCTTCTTCGGTGTCGTCGTCGGTGCGGCCGCGGCGATGTTCGCGGTGGTCGGTCAGATCGCGGCCCGCTCGATGATGCGCGGGAGTCATCACACCGGTGCCATCTGGTGGGGGTTCCCGGGCGCGGTGGCGGTCGCGTTCGCCGGTCCGATCGTCTACGTCGGAGGCCAGCTCATCACGGTGCCGAGCCTGTGACGGGTGTTGTCGTCCTCGCTGTGGCGCTCGTGGTGTCGGTGGGCGTCGCGCTCGGCATGCGATGGAAGAACGGCCGGTTCACCCAACCCAGTGGCAGGGACGTGGACGACCGCGAGAGGCTGACGCCCGAGCAGTTGGGCATGTCATTCGGCGAACGGGCGACGATGGTCCAGTTCTCCAGCGCGTTCTGCAGTCCGTGCCGGGCCACGCGGATCTTGCTGGCCGACATCGCGACGAAGCTTGATGGTGTCGTCGCGGTCGATATCGATGCTGAGGAACACCTCGAACTCGTCCGCCGTCTCGACGTCATGAGGACGCCCACGGTGTTGATCCTCGACGCCGAGGGTCTCGTGACGACGCGAGCTTCTGGCCTTCCGCGTCGGGATCAGGTGCTGAGCGCTCTGGATCGAGCGATCAATAATCACTGAAATCCCCATGCTGTAGCCAATATGTGAGACGTACGTCCGCATCATGAGACGCAATGGTGAAATGAACCCCGGGTGTCCCTACTCTGGTCTCATGTTCTTGACGACACACCTGACGCGCCGACGTGCAGTGGACAACTGCCGTACGCGCTCGTCGCTGTGTCGAATGCGCTGACTTTTCTCGTTCGTCAGTTCTCGCGTGCCCTCACCCGCTCGGGTGAGTGCGCCACGTCTTCAGCGCAGGAGCAACATGTCTACACCCACTCGAGTGGACCCACGCGGTCTGCGATTCGTGGCTGCCATCACGGCAGTCGTGCTCGCCGCCGTGCTGCTCGTCGACGTCGAGCCGGTCAGGATCGCCTTGCTGACGATTCAGCTCGCGGTGTTCGCCATCGCTGCTTTGATCGGTCTGGGCACGTCCCCGTACGCGATCTTTTACGCAAAGATCGTCCGTCCCCGGATCGGACCGCCTGCTGAGACCGAGGACGCACGCCCGCCGCGGTTCGCCCAGTTCGTCGGGCTCGCCTTCACGATCGTCGCCCTCACCGCACTGCTCGCCGGTGCCACGACGGTCGCCCTCATCGCCACGGCGTTCGCGCTCGTGGCGGCCCTGCTCAACGCTGCCGTGGGCCTGTGCCTCGGTTGCGAGATGTACCTGGTTCTGCGCCGGTTCGCGCCGGCCGGCGCCTGACGGTCCGTCACCAGCAAGTCAAGTCAAGTCCTTTCACTATCAACGCCCGCTCGGGCACAACGGAGGTAAGCATGAGCCGCGAATCCGCGCTCGTCACAGCAGACTGGGTCGAGGAGCACCTCAACGACCCCAAGGTCGTTCTGGTCGATCTCGACGAGGATGCTGAGGCATACGACAAGGGCCACATCCCCGGCGCCGTCAAGATCAACTGGCGAAAGGATCTCCAGGACGGCGTGCGTCACGACTTCGTGAGCAAGGAGCAGCTCGAAGCGCTCCTGTCGTCCAAGGGCATCGCCAATGACGACACGATCGTCTTCTACGGCGGCAACAACAACTGGTTCGCGGCCTACGGCTATTGGTACCTGGCCTACTACGGCCACGAGAACATCCGCCTGCTCGACGGTGGCCGCAAGAAGTGGGAGCTCGACTCGCGTGAGCTGACCGCTGACGTCGTCGAGCGCCCCGCCACGAATTACGTGGCCAAGGACGCCGACGAGTCGATCCGCGCCTACCGCGACGAGGTCATCTCGGCGATCGGCGTCCAGAACCTGATCGACGTCCGCAGCCCTGACGAGTTCGCGGGCCGCCTGCTGGCTCCCGCGCACCTGCCGCAGGAAGCCGCCCAGATCGGCGGTCACATCCCGACCGCCGGCAACGTCCCGTGGAGCAAGGCCGCCAACGACGACGGAACGTTCCGCAGCGACGACGAGCTCAAGGCGCTCTACGCCGACGCCGGGCTCGACGAGGGCAAGGACACCATCGCCTACTGCCGCATCGGTGAGCGCAGCTCGCACACGTGGTTCGTGCTCAACGAGATCCTGGGCTACAAGAACGTCAAGAACTACGACGGATCGTGGAGCGAGTACGGCTCGCTGCGCGGCGTGCCGGTCGCCCTGGGCGACGAGCCGGGTGTCGCCTGATGTGCGGCGCGGTCAAGGGCGGCCCTTCGCTTGAAGGCGTCGACGTGGCGAACCAGGCTGTCATCCAAGGTGTCGTGACGCGAGACGGCCAGCCGGTCGGCAATGCGTACGTGCGTCTGCTGGATCGTTCGGGCGAGTTCACCGCCGAAGTCCCGACTTCAGCGACCGGACAGTTCCGTTTCTTCGCCGGTCCCGGTGAGTGGACGTTGCGCACGCTGGCGCCGAAGTCGGTTTCGGTCGACAACGCCGTCACCGCCGCGAAGGGCGTCGTGGCAGAGGTCGCCGTAGCGGTCTGACGTACTGAGTTCCACCCCGAGGTGTGTCCTGGCAACGGCCGGGACACACCTCGGTTTCGTTGTGTGCGGCGTGACCGGAAATTCTCTGTGTTCGGTGTGATTTTTTTGCCGGACCGACCCATAACGAATCGCAGGCACCCGTCGTTAGCGATGTCGAAGCCTGGGGTCTGAGTCATATCTGTGCACGGCGAATCCGGCCTGGGCCCTCGGCATCATCACACTCGGAGCCCACTGGAGTCATCGCATGAAGAATCTTCGGCTTGCTGCCGCCGCGTCTGTCGCGGTCGCCGTTTCGGTCCTGTCCGCGCACTCGGCCCAGGCATATCCCGATTCACCCAATGTCACGATCGCGATTCCGAGTTCCGATCTCGTCGGCGGCAACACCTTCACGTTCACGGCTTCCGCGGACGTCGACTGTGACTGGACCGTCACGTATAAGGACGGCCGCGCGGCGGGAGTTCCGGCCGACCAGACCGGCAGCGGTAAGTCTGTGTCGGGTAGCTACGACACCAAGGCCGTCTCCAAGACCTTCCGCTCGCCGATCACGGCGACGTGCGCCTATGACGCGAATGCGTCGGGTTCATCGACCTCGGCGGGCAAGAACGACACCGCCTCCGCATCGGCGACCGTCACGCTGCTGCCCGTTGGATCGACCGGCGACGGAGACTCCGATGCCGGCACCGGCAATGGTGAGGGCGGATCCGAGGATGGCAACGGGATTCTGCCCGACACGGGCGGATCGAACCTGTGGATCCTCGTCGCCGGCGGTGCCCTGGTGCTCGTCGGCGGAGGCGCCGTCATCGCGTCTCGCCGCCGTCAGGTATCTCGCTGACCCCCTTTCTGACCACCACCTAGTCGTGCACCCGGGGGCGTGCAGGGCTTCGCCGACGGGAGTGACCTGATGGCATCGAAGCGCCGTGGTCGGCGCCGCCCCTGGTACAGGCGCCATGTGCGCAGGCGGCTGACGTATGTCCTTGCTGGTCTGGCGGGTGCGTTGGTCCTGCTGTTCGGCTGGCAGGCGTGGCAAGCCAGCCAGTCGCTGCGACTGGCGGCGAACCAGGCCGATCTGCTGCAGTCGCAGATCGTGGCGGGGGACGGTCCGGGCGCGCAGCGCACGCTCGGCAGCCTCCAGGAGTCGACCGATCGAGCTCGTCGGCGTACGGATGGTCCGATGTGGGACATCGGTGCGAAGGTGCCGCTGCTCGGCGATAACTTCGAAGCGGTGCAGAAGGTCGCAGAAGTCGTCGACCAGGTCGCCACCGAGGCACTGCCACCGGTGGTGGCGCTGTCGAAGCAGCTCAATCTTGACACCTTCTCGCCGCGGGACGGGCGGGTCGATATTGCCGCGATAGCCCAGACGGGGCCATCGATCGAAGCCGCGGACAAGGCGCTGGGGCGGGCCAGTGACCGTCTGGCCGGCGTCGATCCAAGTTCGCTGTTCGTTCCGTTGAGGGGGCCGGTCGCCACAGTCAAGAACAAGATCGCCAGTGCGAGGACCGCGGCGGTCAACACCTCGCTGGCTGCCAAACTGTTGCCGTCGATGCTGGGCGGCCAAGGCAGCAGGACGTACCTGTTGATGGTGCAGAACAATGCCGAAGTGCGCTCGACCGGCGGGATCGCAGGATCGATCGCGATCCTCAAAACCAAGAACGGCAAGATCTCGATGGGCTTTCAGGGCTCATTGCAAGATCTCGTGCAGTTCCCCGAGCCGGTCCTCGCGATGACCAAGGAGGAATCGCGGGTCTTCGCGCCGTCGATGGTGACGAATCTGCTCGACACGAACTTCACGCCCGATTTCCCGCGCACGGGTGAGATCGTCCGCGCGATGGTCAAGAAGGGCCTGGGAGTCGACGTCGACGGCGTCATCTCGGTTGATCCGGTCGCCTTGAGTTTCGTGCTGGCCGGCACCGGCCCGGTCGAGCTGAAGGACACTCCGGGTGTCACGCTGGATCAGCTCAACGCCGTGGGCGTGTTGCTCAATTCGACGTACATGCTGTTGCCGGACCGCGAGGCCCAGGACAAGATCTTCAAACAGGCCGCGCGCGCGATCTTCGACGTCTTGGCCAAGGGCGGCGGTGACACGAGCCTGGTCGTCAAGGGCCTGGTCCGCGGAGTGGCCGAGAACCGGGTCATGGTGTGGTCGAGGCATGAGGACGAGCAGACCCGGATCTTGCCGTCCGGGCTGTCGGGGGAGTTGACCGGTGACGATGGTGCGACACCTCACGTGGGCGTGTATCTGGGTGATGCCGCATCGACCAAGATGGAGTACTACCTCGAGCACGTGAGCAGTCTTGCCGCGTCGCGCTGTCTGCCCGGGCAGATCCAGGAACTGACCTCGAAGACCGAGTTGCGGTCGCGGACTCCGGTCAAGGTCGACAAGTTGCCCGAAGCCGTCACCGGGGACGGCAAGTTCACGCCGAAGGGGACCATGCGCCTGATCGTGCGGCTCTATTCGCCGTATCGGGGTGGGTTCACGTCGGTCAGTCTCGACGGCAGGCCGCAGACGGTCTACGCCGACACGCACCAGGGCCGCAATGTCACGAAGGTCGTGTTGACTCTCAAAGCCGGCTCGACGCACACCATCACGACCCGGATGATCACCGGGAAGGGGCAAGGCGGCGACGCGATCTTGTCGACGACACCCGGCGTCCAGCCCGCCCGCAATGACCGGGTGGCGCCGTCGGCCTGCGGTTGACGCAGGTCAGCTGACCTCCTCCTCGAGAACGTCATCGGGGTACTTCTTGAGGTATCCGCGCAGATTGTCCTTGCGATACGCCTCGAACAGTTCGGCGGTCTTGGCCTCGTCGAGACGCACGACACTCCCGTAGGGATCGATGGTCTCGGTGCCCGCAACAGGAGCTGTCAGGAAGATGACGTCCTCGGTGCTGATGCCGCGCAGGCCGAGCGCGAGCCCTCGCATGTCCCCGCTCGACCAGTCGCCGTCGACCGTCAGATTCTCGGTCAGTGCCGAGACCGACTTCACAAGCTTGACCGGATTGCTCATGATGCCTTGCGCGAGAAGCTTCTTCATCAGTGCACGCAGGAAGTTCTGTTGGCGCGCGATCCGGTCGAAGTCGCCCCGCAGCAAGCCGTAGCGGGTGCGGACGTACGACAGCGCCTTTTCGCCCTTCAGCAGTTGCTCTCCGGCCTCCCACTGGATCTTCTGCTGAGGATCGTAGAACGAGCGCGGGATCGTGACCGGGACGCCGCCGACAGCCGTCGACAGATCCTTGAATCCGGCCCAGTCGATGATCGCGAAATGGCGCATCCGGACGCCGGTGAGCTGTTCGACGGTGGCTTGGGCGCCGAGTGGGCCGAATCGGGAGAAGGCGTCATTGATCTTGGCCATGCCCTGCGGCTCGCCCTGCTCGTCGTACAGGGTCGTGAGGGTGTCGCGCGGGATCGACGTCAAAAACGCGTACTTCCGATTCGACGTGATGTGTACGACCATCAACGTGTCGGACCGGTACTTGCCGACCGGCCAGGTCTTGGCCTGGGCGTCTTCGGCGATCGAGGTCTTGGCGGCCTTGCCGGGGGTCTTCTTGCCCTTGTCGGAGCCGATCAGCAAGATGTTGATCGCCTTTCCCTTGTCGGGATCGGGGCGGTCCGTATCCGGAAGCGATTTGTCGACTTTGTCGATATTGCCCAGCTTGCTGTTGAGGATGTAGGCGTAGCTCGCGATTCCGATCGCCGGGATCAGGACCAAGCACGCCAAGGCGATGAGCAGGAGCTTGCGGCGCCGACTCCTCGGCGTCCGGGTCGCCCTGCGCTTGCCGGCGGCACCGTAGGACGCCGAACCGTCGTCGGTCATACGTCGATCACGAGTGTCGTAGGGCCGTCGTTGGTCAGGGTTATCGCCATATCGGCACCGAACACGCCTTCGGCCACAGTCGCGCCGAGATCGCGCAACGCCGTGCAGAACTCGTCGTACAGCGGCTCGGCGACCGGACCGGGCGCTGCGGCGGTCCATGTGGGCCTCCGGCCCTTGCGGGTGTCGCCGTAGAGCGTGAACTGGCTGACCACGAGCATCTCGGCGCCGGTGTCGGCCGCGGACATCTCCTCGCGCAGGATGCGCAGGTTCCAGATCTTGCCGGCGAGGCGTCCGGCCAGTTCGGGGGTGTCGTCGTGCGTCACCCCCAAGAGCACCATGAGTCCGGTCCCGATCTTGCCGACAGTCTCACCGTCCACGTCGACCCGCGCCTGCGTGACTCTCTGCACCACCGCTCTCATGTCATGAGCGTACTTGCGGCCGTGGAAGCAGGTGGTGCCAAGTAGACTGAAATCCATGCCGTTCGAGATTCCTTCAGACCTTCACCCAGACCTCATGCCCGTCGTGTGGCTGCTGGGCAATTGGCATGGCAACGGCCAGGGCGAATATCCCTCGATCGAGCCGTTCACGTACGAGCAGGACGTCGTGTTCGCGCACGACACCCGACCTTTCCTGCACTACTTCAGTCGTACCTGGATCACCGACGAATCCGGCGAACGGGTGCGTCCCGGTGCACTTGAGACCGGCTTCCTGCGTCCGGCCGGCGAGGGGCAGCTCGAGCTCGTGCTCGCACATCCGACCGGATACGCCGAAGTCTGGTACGGCGATGTCGAAGGTGCGCGGGTCAGGCTCGCGACCGATTTGGTCGCCCGCACGTCCACGGCCAAGGAGTACACCGCAGGACAGCGCATGTACGGCTTGGTCGACGGCGATCTGATGTACGCCTACGACATGGCCGCCGAAGGACACGAGATGCAATCCCACCTCTGGGGGCGACTCCAGCGTGTCTGACGTCCCTGTGGGTGGCAGCCCCCTGCTGGCTCTGCCTGGCGCGGTGTTCGGCGATGCTCCCGACAACACCGTCGCCGCGCACTACGGTTCGATCTCGGCCGAGCAGCGACGCCTAGGCGAAGGCGGCACGTTCGTCGACCTGTCGCACCGCGACGTCCTGACGATCTCGGGCCCCGACCGCCTGACATATCTGCATTCGCTCACAACCCAGTTCCTCGAAGGACTCGCGCCCGGCGTGCCGACCGACGTCCTGCTGCTGTCGCCGCAGGGACGTATCGAGCACGGCTTCGCCGGCGTCGATGACGGCGAGACGTTCTGGGCGCACACCGAAGGCGGCGCGGGCGCGGCATTGGTGGAATTCCTCGACCGGATGCGGTTCATGATGCGGGTCGAGGTGGCCGACGTGTCTGCGCACTATGCGGTCATCGGGCTGCCCGGTCTCGCCTGGGAACTGCGGCCGCGGGCCACGCTGGCGGATCTTCCGGCCGAGCTGGGCGATCCGGTCGGCATGTGGGCCTGGGAGGCGCTACGGATCGAGGCCGGGATCGTCCGGGTCGGCGTCGACACCGATGACAAGACGATCCCCAATGAGGTCGGTCTGCTCGGTCGTTCGGTGCATCTCGACAAGGGGTGCTACCGCGGTCAGGAGACCGTCGCCCGCGTGCACACCCTCGGCCGCCCACCACGCCGGCTCGTCTTGCTGCACCTCGACGGCTCGGTCGATCATCTGCCGGCCCACGGCTCCGACGTGACTCTCGACGGCGTGCGCGTCGGCTTCGTCGGTTCTGCGGCCCGGCATCACGAGCTCGGCCCGATCGCGTTGGCCTTGGTCAAACGCAAGATCGACGTCGATGCGACGTTGTTGGCCGATGGTGTGGCTGCGGCTCAGGAGGTGCTGGTGGACCCCGAGGCAGGCCTGCACGTCCGGCCGGTTCTGTCCTGATGACTGGTCACCGGTTCGCTGTCCTCGCGGTGTGCACCGCCAATATCTGCCGTTCTCCCCTCATGGAGATCCTGCTGAAGGCCCAGTTGGACGAGACCCGGTTCGAGGTCGCAAGCGCCGGGGTCCGTGGCTGGGACCGCGAGCCCATGGATTCCATGGCCGCGATGGAGGCGATGCGATTGGGCCATTCGGCCGAGGCGTTCCGCTCGCACGCGATCGACGCCTATCTCGTCGATTCGGCCGATCTGATCCTGACCGCGACCCGGGCCCACCGCTCCGACGTCCTGTCGATGACCCCGCAGGCCTTGCGGCGCAGCTTCACGCTGATCGAGTTCGCGGCGCTCACCAAGCTCGTCGACGGTGCCGATCCGCACGATCTTGTCGCCCAGGCGGCGCTGCGGCGCAGTCTGGCGCCGGCGAAAGCCGATATCGGCGATCCCTTCCGGCGCGGACCCGAAGTGCACCGGGCGACGGCCGATCAGATCGCCGCGGCGGTCGACACCATCGCTGCCAAGCTCAACGCATTGGTCCCGGCCGGTTAAGAGCTTCCAACATGTCGGCGCTTCTGGGTCGTTGGGGTCGATTTTCGACGCAGTACCGCCGAGAACTTGGGTGATGTCCCGGCAGGGGATCAGCCCTTGCGGGCACCGCCGCGACGCTTGTCGCCGGCGGTCTTGGCGAAGTACTCGGGCCCGTAGCCATAGCCGTACCCGTAGCCGTACTTCGACAGCTCTTTGGCCGGTGACATGCTCAGCACTGTGCCGAGGAGGCGGGCGCCCACCGAGTTGAGTCGACCGGTCGCCGAACGGATCGCCTCACGACCGGTCTTGCCGTGGCGGACGACCAGGATCGCGCCGTCGGAGATCGAGGCGAGCAGGGAAGCATCTGTTACCGGCAGCAACGGGGGAGCGTCGATCAACACGACGTCGAACCGTTGCCGCAGCTGGGCTATCAGTGCCTTCATCGCGTCGGTCTGCAGGATCTCTGACGGATTCGGCGGCAGTGCGCCGCTCGCCAGGACGTCGAGTCCGGGGGTGCTGGCCGGCTGCAGTGCTGCGTCGATACTGACCCGGCCCACGAGAACCGTGGTGAGTCCGACGTTCTTCTCGATGCCGAGGTATTCGCTGACCCGGGGTCGGCGCAGATCGCCCTCGACCAGAACGACTTGCGAGCCGGTCTGAGCCAATGCGATGGCCAGATTCGTCGCCGTCGTGGTCTTGCCCTCACCGGCGACCGAACTGGTGATCGTGATGACCTTGTTGTCGCGGTCGATGTCGAGGAACTGCAGATTGGTGCGCAGGATCCGCACCGCCTCGTACCGTGGGTGGTGGGTGCCGAGTGCCGTGATGAGCGGAGTCTGCGTCGCCGTGCGGTCGTAGGCGACGGCACCGAGCACGGGAGCGCCGGAGATCTCCTCCAGCTCCGCGGGTGTGCGAACGCTGGTGTCGGAGACGGCTCGTCGGATCGCGATCAGCACGCCGATCAGCAGGCCGATGAGCCCGCCGAGCACGAGCCAGGGCAGGCGCTGCGGACCGGATGGGTCGGCGGGTGCGCCGGCCTTCGCGACGATCGTGGCTTCGAGTTGGGTGTCGTGCTTGCCGAGCCAGGCCACAAATGATTCAGCGGCCGATTGACTGATGCGCGCTGCCTGATCGGCGGACTCATCGGTGGTCACGACCCGCAGAACCGACGTCCCGTCGAGGACTTCGGCCGAGATACGCCCGTCGAGCGATGCGAGACTGCCGGACAGGCCGAGCTCCTTCGCGACGGCGGCGACCGTCGTGCGTCCACCCAGCACTTGGGCATATGACTCGACGGTGCGCGCAGCAGGTGCGGACGTGCTCTTTTCGACCGGCGGCGAGATCAGGACGTCGGCGTGGGCCTGATATTCGGGTGTCGTCTGGGACACGCCCACGGCGGCCAGACCGATGCCCAGCAGGGTCAGGACGGTGATCGACGGCCAACGCCGCAGCACGACACCAATGGGTAGGGACGCTCGCACGACTACTCCTCTCGAGCACTTCCCCCCGGCCGGAACTCTACGGCACATGGAGCAGGTGCGGATCAACTCTGACGGGGGTGTTACGCGCAATACGTAACTCCAGTCGGTCCGGGTCGTTCTCAAGACAAGAGGGTCCCACTCTCCCGTGGGCCCAGCCTTTGGAGTGAATGTTATGGATTACACACCGATCAGCGCTCACCGGGTGCTGCTGGGGTTCTCCTTCACTGGCGCCCTTGCCCTGTTCCCGCTACTTTACGTGCTACTTCTGACGTGAAGGCGCAGATCGGCGCCCCTGCGGCGCCGGACCGGGTGCCGTTGGCTGAATCCCCGAACGCTGCCCCCGCGCGGTCCTCGCGCTGGGAATGGCGTCGCCGTTACGGACGCCGGCTCATCGTGTCGGATGCTGTGGTGCTGGCGTGGGTCTTCGTGATGAACCATCTCGTCTGGCTGGCCGTCCCACAGTGGCAGCAGGCCGAGTCGGCGACTGCGTGGTTCTGGGTGCTGATCTCAGCACTGCTCGCCGTCCTGTGGCACCTCGTACTGACCTTGGCCGGCACCCGCGATCCCCGGGTTCTGGGTGCCGGGCCGGACGAATACAAGCGGATCATCAACTCCACGATCGTGATCTTCTCGCTGATCGCGTTTGTGGGCTATCTGTTCAACCTCACGGTTCCCCGTAGCTATGTCCTGGTGTCGCTGCCCTTCGGAATAGGCCTGTTGCTGGCGAGCAGGTGGTCCTGGCGGCAGTGGTTGCTGGTGCAGCGCCAGCGCGGTCAGATGACCCAGAAGGCGATCGTGATCGGAAATCTCGATTCGGTCGAGGACCTGACCTCGGTGATCGCTCGCAATCTCTCGTACGGCTATCAGGTCGTGGGCGCCTGCATCACCGGACGGCTCGTGCCCGACCAGGTCGGCGGACTCAAGGTGCTCGGCGGCGCCGATGACCTGATGGCGACAATCCTTGAGTCCGGGGCCGATGCGGTCATCGTGACATCGTCGGATGCGACCCATCCGCAGATGGTCCGGCGCCTGGGCTGGGACCTCGAGGGATATGACATCGAGATCATCGTCGCGCCGTCTCTGGCCAATATTGCCGGCCCGAGGGTCCACATACGTCCCGTTGCCGGACTGCCGCTGTTGCACGTCGAACAGCCGTCGTACCGGGGCGCCTCGCGCTGGGCCAAGGGATTCCTCGATCGCACGGGCGGGAGCCTGTTGTTGATCGCGTCCTTGCCGGTCTTCGTGCTGGTCGCGGTCGCCATCAAACTGACGAGTCCGGGCAAGGTCTTCTTCATCCAGGAACGGGTGGGTCGTGACGGTCAGTCGTTCGGGATGATCAAATTCCGCACGATGGTCGACGGCGCACACCTGATGGTTGGCGATCTGACGGCCGACACCGGCAACTCGTTCATGTTCAAGATGCGTGACGACCCGCGCGTGACCCGCCCGGGACGGTTCCTTCGTCGCTACTCCCTCGACGAGCTGCCGCAGTTGATCAACGTCGTCAAGGGCGATATGAGCCTGGTGGGCCCGCGTCCCCCGCTGGTCGAGGAAGTTTCCGGATACGCCCCCGAGGCCCGGCGCCGGCTTCTCGTCCGTCCGGGAATGACAGGTCCGTGGCAGATCTCGGGGCGTTCGGAACTCGATTGGGAGGAGACGATGCGCCTGGATCTGTACTACGTCGAGAACTGGTCGATCGTCGGTGATCTGCTGATCTTGTGGAAGACGTTCAAGGCCGTGCGGTCCTCGTCCGGGGCGTACTGAAACCAAGGCCACACCGTTTGAGTTTCGCGGTTGGGGGCGTGGACCGATACCGTGGAGTGGCGCGCTCGTTCCTTCACGACCACGACCAGCATGGGGCTGTCGGCAGGTTGCACGGGATTCGGCCACTTTGGTCCCGCGCCAACTCACCAGGAGCACTCATGAATACAGATCTGTCCACCGCGCCCTCGGGCACCGAGACGGTCGCCGCGGAGCCCAACTTCGCCGATCTCGGCCTCGTCGACGTCCTCGTGGAGCGCCTGGCGTCCCTCGGTTACGAGACCCCGACGCCGATCCAGGCCCGCGCGATCCCGACCCTGCTCGAGGGCAAGGACGTCGTCGGCCTCGCGCAGACCGGCACCGGAAAGACTGCCGCCTTCGCGCTGCCGATCCTGCAGAAGATCGATCCCAAGAGCAACAAGACACAAGCCATCGTGCTCGCGCCGACCCGTGAGCTCGCGCTCCAGGTGTGCGAGGCCATCACGACGTACGCCGTCAACATCCCCGGTATCCGGGTGCTGCCGGTCTACGGCGGGCAGAGCTATGGCTTCCAGCTGTCCGGCCTGCAGCGGGGCGCGCACATCGTCGTCGGCACGCCCGGCCGCATGATCGACCATCTCGAGCGGGGTAGCCTCGACCTGAGTTCGCTGGAGTTCCTGGTCCTCGACGAGGCCGACGAGATGCTCAACATGGGCTTCGCCGAAGACGTCGAGCGCATCCTCGCCGACACGCCTGAGTACAAGCAGGTGGCACTGTTCTCGGCCACGATGCCCAAGATGATCCGCAGCCTGGCCAAGAAGTATCTGCACGATCCCGTCGACATCGCGACGCCCAAGGCCACGACCTCGACCGCGACGGTGCGCCAGCGCTGGATCCAGGTCTCGCATCACCACAAACTGGACGCCCTGACGCGCCTGCTCGAGGTCGAGACCGGCGACGGCATGATCGTGTTCGTCCGGACCAAGTCCGCGACCGAAGAGCTCGCCGACAAGCTGCGCGCGCGTGGCTACACCGCAGCTGCCCTCAACGGCGACCTGGCACAGGCCCAGCGCGAGCGCACCGTGTCGCAGCTCAAGTCAGGCGCGATCGACATCATCGTCGCGACGGATGTGGCCGCCCGTGGCCTCGACGTCGAGCGCATCACGCACGTCATCAACTACGACATCCCGCACGACACCGAGGCCTACGTCCACCGCATCGGTCGTACAGGTCGCGCGGGCCGCACGGGCGAGGCGATCTTGTTCGTCACCCCGCGCGAGCGTCGGATGCTCTCGGCGATCGAGAAGGTCTCGGGACGTCCGGTCGAGGAGATGAGCGTCCCGTCGGCCGAAGAGGTCAACGAGCGCCGCACGGGTCGTTTCGCCCAGGCCATCACGTCGAGCATGGGATCGGCGCAGTTCCACGCCTTCCGCACACTCGTCGAGGAGTACGCCGCCGAGAACGATGTCGCGATGACCGATGTCGCGGCAGCCCTGGCGGTCATGAGCCAGGCCGACAAGGAGTTCTTCCTGCGGCCCGATCCGCCGAAGGCGCCGCCGCGTGCACGCGACTTCGAGCCGCGGCCCAAACCGGCCGGTTACGACCGTTCCGACCGGTTGCCGACCGAGGGTGCGGCCGTCTACCGGGTCGCGGTGGGAAAGCGTCACAAGATCGGACCGTCGGCCATCGTGGGTGCGCTGGCCAACGAGGGCAGCCTCAAACGTTCCGACTTCGGCAAGATCACGATCGGTCAGGACCACACGCTCGTCGAGCTGCCGGCCGATCTGCCCGACGCGGTCTTCGAAGCGCTGGCCAACACCCGTATCTCGGGCAAGCTGATCGATCTGCAGCCCGACACCGGACCGCCGATCCGCCGCACCCGTGAGGATCGCAAGGGTAAGCCGTTCGAGAAGAAGAAGTTCGAGAAGCGGCCCTATCCCTCGAAAGCAGCCGACAAGAAGCCGTCGCGCTCGTCGGGACCCAGCGTCAGCACGTGGGAGAAGAAGAGCTCAGACCGTGACGGCGCCCCCACGGGCGGCAATCCGGCCCGAAAGCCGCGTCACAAGTAGTCTCACGCCCTTAGGATGGTCACGAGGGTCTTACAGACGAAGGTTGCAGATGTTCCTGCTCGACAACGCCGCCCGTGACTATGACTGGGGATCGACCTCAGACATCCCGCGATTCCTGGGCCAGACGCCCGACGGCGACCGGATCGCCGAGGTCTGGATGGGGACCCATCCCTTGGGGGAGTCCTCTGTCGAGGTCGGCAGCGAACTCGTCCCACTGTCACAGGTGGCCGGCGAGCTGCCGTTCTTGTTCAAGATCTTGGCCGCGGACCGTCCCCTTTCGTTGCAGGTGCATCCCAACGCCGCGATGGCGCGGGCAGGATTCGAGGCCGAGAACGCGGCCGGGGTGCCGATCGACGCGCCGGAGCGCACATATCGCGATCCATCACACAAGCCGGAGATGGCCTACGCGCTGACCACATTCGACACACTCGTCGGATTTCGGCCGACTGCCGAGATCCTGAGGGTGCTCAACGGCATCGACACGCCGCTGACACATCGCCTGGCCGAAGGGCTGCGCGAGAAGCCGGGCTTCCGGGGCATCGTGCGCATCGTCGAGCACCTGTTGACCAGTGACGTCCCGGTCGACGAGATCGCCCAGGTCGTCGATGCATGCCGGGAGCTGGTCGAGGTCGGAGTCGACATCAAGCGGGCGTACGTCACCGCAGTGGAGATCTCCGAGTTCTATCCCGGTGACATCGGGGTCATCATTTCGTTGACCCTCAACCGATTGACGTTACAGCCGGGTGAGGCGGCTTTCCTCGGAGCGGGAATCATCCATGCGCACCTTAAAGGAATGTGCCTGGAGATCATGGCCGCCTCCGACAACGTTCTCCGGGCGGGGCTGACGTCGAAGCCGGTGAATCCTGCAGGCTTGGTCCAGTGTCTCGAAAAGGGCATGTCTCGGCTCGCACGGGTCACTCCTGAGCCGTTCGGCTTCTCGACCGAGGTGTTCAACCCCAATGTCGAGGAGTTCGCGCTCGCGGTCGGTCAGAGTTCCAGCGCCGAGCCGGAGGGAATGTTGTTGCCGCCGGGGACCCAGCGCATCATCGTGTGCACCGGCGGCGAGGTCGAACTCGTCAACGCCGCCGGCGATCACATCAAGCTGGGCCGTGGACAGTCGGTCTTCGCCGGAGCCTCTGACGGGCAGATCCGGGTCATCGGTACCGGCGAGGTCGCGCAGGCCTACACGCCCGGTCCGGAGGCGCCCGTCGGCGAACTCATCGACCTGGTCTTCCCGCTCAGACTAGATCGGTCCGGCCACGCTCCTTGAGCGTGGCGACGACATCCTTGACCTGTTGGGCGTGAGCCCGGGAGGTGACGAGCAGGGCGTCGCTGGTGCGGATGACGACGACATCCTGCAGACCGACGACTGCGATCGTGGTGCCGTCCTCGGCGATCGCGAGTCCGTTGGCGTCGATCCATATGGTCTCCGGCGATGAAGCAGCGCCGACGTCCTGCAGTGCGGCGTAGTCGCCCACATCGTCCCAGGTGAAAGCGCCGGGCACGACCGCCATACCGCCCTCCAGCGACACCGGCTCGGCAACTGCGTGGTCGATCGCGATCTTGGTCAGCGCCGGCCAGGTCTCGGCGAGCACCTCCTCGCGCCGGTCGGTGGGCCAGGCATCGGCGATCTTGGACAGGCCGGCGTGCAGGCCGGGCTGGAGACGTGCCAGGTGGTTCAGCAGGACGTCGGCCCGGGTCACGAACATCCCGGCATTCCAGCTGTAGTCGCCGCTGGTCACATAATCGTCCGCCGTTGCGGCATCGGGCTTCTCGACGAATTGACAGATCGCGTGCGCCGAGGAAGCGCCGTCGACGTCGAGGCGGGCGCCTGACTGGATATACCCGAACGCCGTCGAAGGTCCGCTCGGGGTGATCCCGATCGTGGTGACTAGCCCCGTTCCGGCCACCGCGATCGCCTGCTCGATGGCCTCGGCGAATGACACCTGGTCATCGATGATGTGATCGGCGGCAAAGGACCCGATGACGGCGTCGGGATCGGTGCTCGCGATGACAGCAGCGGCCAGCCCGATCGCCGGCATCGAGTCACGCGGCGACGGCTCGACCAACAGGTTGGTCAGTTCGGGCAGTTGCCGGCTGATGGCTGCAGCGTGCGCCGGGCCGGTGACGACGTGGATACGCTCTGCAGGAATCAGGTCGTTGAGGCGGTCCCAGGTCTGTTGCAGCAGGGAGCGACCGGACCCGTCGAGATCGAGCAGGAACTTGGGCCGGTCGGCCCGTGACAGCGGCCAGAGCCGGGTCCCGGCACCCCCTGCGGGGATCACCGCGTGGAAGGTGGCCAAGCTCGCTGGCGTTGTCATGGGGTCCTCCCGGGACTGGGCTCTGCCGCCTGTGGGGCGACAACACCGATGCTGGTCGTGGGCGTGGGTTCGCCGAGCGGCTTCTGGGTCGCGTCGAGCGCGACGACGGCTGTCAGCAGGTTGTGGTCCGAGACGACGGGACGCGCATAGCGTCCGCCGGCGAGACGTACCAGCTGGGCCCATGACTCGACGTCGAATTCCTTCGACACCCAGATGTGGTCGACGTGCGCGGTTGAGGCCAAGACATTGGTGCTGAACGTGTGGCTCGTGTTGATCTGACCGTTGAGCGTCTCCTTGGTCATCACGAAGGTGTCGCCGAATCCGGCCGCACGCATCTTGACGCCGGGGGAGTCCGCCCCTCGGTGGACTCCGGAGTTGAAGTCGCCGGCATAGATCATGGGCTTGCCGGTGTCGTTGATCTGCGCCATCTGGCCGAGCATCCGGTCCATCTCGCGCGAACGCATCGCGTCATTGCCCTTGCCGTTCTCCAGGTGCACGCTCACGTAGTAGAAGATGCGCCCGGTCTCCTTGACCTTGAAGCTTGCCCACGTCGTGTCTCGTCCGTCACCGATCGAGAAGCTGCCGCCGTTCAGTTGCTCGAAGATGGCCGGCCGGTAGAAGATATAGCGGGCCCGTGCGCCTCCCGTGGCTCTGACGTACTGCTGGGAATGGCCGCTGAAGATTGCGTTGGTGACCTTCCCGACACGCTCGCCGCCGGATTCCTGCAGCGCGAACATGTCGAGTTTGTTGGCGTTGATGTAGTCGGCCATGATGCGTGCCCGCGAGGCGTAGCCGGAGCACTTCTCGGAACAGACGTTCCAGGTGCCCACCCGAAATGACGTCTCGCGAACGGCGGTCTTCAGCTTCAGAGGCTTGGTGAAGGTGCCGATCTGTTCGCCGTTGATCGGCCTGACCTTGATCCAGTAGTCCGTCGCCGACTTGAGCCCAGCGGTCACGAAAGTGGTGTCCGCAGTGAGGGTGCGTACTGTCGAAGCCTGCCGGGTGAATCCCTTGTCGCGGGCGATCGTGACGTCGAACTGCCGGGCGTTGGCGACTTTCTTCCACGTCGCCTTGAAGCCGCTGGCCGTGGCCCGGCGCACCTTTAACGTGCGGACTTCGCCCGGCTTCAGCGTGAATCGGGTGGTACGCGACGACATGACCAGATCGTCTTTGATCGCGTCGATGCGGTAGAACTGGTCGACGCCGGGCGTCGTGGCCTTGATGTCGGACAGAGAGATCTTGGTGCGCCCGGCCGAGACCTTTGTGACGACCGGCTTCGTGAGGGCGCGATCAGGGCCGACCACCACGTTGTAGGAGTCTGCGTTCTCTGACGCCTTCCAGCGCAGCTCGACGCTGGTGGGACTCAACGGCGTCGCGGCCAGAGCAGTCGGGGGTTCGAGCCGTTGCTGCTCCTGGTAGGTCATGAACAGCCCGACGCCCAAAGCCGCCAGCAACAGCACGCCGAGACCGCCGACCAGGATCCGCCACAGGTTGCGTCGTTTGCGGCGCCCCGTGGTTCGGCCTGCAGCTGTTGATCGCTCCGCGGGGCCAGCGCGCCGACGTGGTGGCGCGATCTTTCTTCGGGTGACTACGGCACAACTCCCAGAGCGGTCGGACAGGGTCTGATGAATTCTACGACGAGATGGCGATCTGTCCGTGCGAGCTGGAGAACCTTCAGTTGATTCTCACGTCGGCAATGATCGGGCTGTGATCGGAAGGTATCGGGGTGACCATCTTCCCGTTCTTGATGAGCGCGCCGTTGTTCCACTTCACGACGCGGCCAAGGTCTGGTCGGATCCAGACCTTGTCGACGTGATCGCCCCATTTATAACTGATTTTGGGAGTGGTCCTGTAGTCGTTGTAGCTGTTGTTGTGCTGCTGACGCAGGCTCATCGCGAGATCGTAGGCGTCGTAGTAGCCGAATTTCTGGAATTCCCTGGCGGGGTAGTCGTTGCTGCGGTTCTTGTGCGAGTTGAAGTCACCCGCGTAGATGACCGGAAGACCTTCGGGGTTCTGAGTCTGGATCTGGGCGAGCAGTTCACGGATCTCGTACTTGCGATACATCGCATCGGTCGAGTTGTCGCCCGATACCGTGTGGACGTCGACGAACATCGTACGAGCGCCGGAGACTGTGTCGGTCAGTTTGGCCCACACCGCATAACGGCAACCGCCGCCGTGATATCCCAAGGAGACCTCGCCATACGTTTCCCAGGTTCGCGTCGGCGTGCATCTGTTCCTGGTGTCCACCGACGGCAGCACCTCGGGTGCCTCTGTACCCGGATCCAGGGTGAAGCGGCCGGACCTGAACAGCAGCCGCTTTCCACTCTTGTAGTGGGCTTGTGAGTATCCCGCCGGGATGGCGAGATTGTCGGCTTCCTGAGCGGCAAGCACATCGGGACGGTAGGCGCGGACGCGCTCCTGTGCGCCGGGTTGACGGCTTTCCCACTTGGAGCAGACCCTGGAGCAGACGTTGTAGCTCATGACCCGGTAGGTGTCACCGCGCGCGAGATCCAGCAACCGGATCGTGGTGTGGCCCACCCGGGTCGAGTAGCTGCCCCGTTTGGAACCATTGACACCGCGGACCCTGACGAAGTAGTCGGCCCCCCTCGTGAGGCCCTTCATGGTCTTGGTCCGATTGCTGGTGGTGTACTTCCTGGGTTTGGACATCGAATAGTGCCGGGAGAGGTAGATCTCGTACTTCTTGGCGCGCGACGCCCTCGGCCAATAGATCGTCAGCGAGGCAGTTTTCGAACTGCGGTCGTATCCCTTGGCCGTGAACGACACCAGGCCGACCTTGCCGGGCTTGGAAGCTGCGGCGGCGGGCTGCAGCCCGGTGCCGATCAGAGCTATGAGGGCAGCGGTGAGCGCGCTGATGCGCACCCATCGAGCGCCGCGTCGCATGCGAGCGCTATCGGTCCGAGAGGTCATGGGTTCAGCCTTGCTGGTGGGAAGTGGCGTGACAGAGACGACCAGCCTTCATGAGGATAGGCGCGAATTGACCAAAAATAAAGGTGAATGTGTGTCGCGGCCTAGGGTGGAGGCGTGGAGATCCTTGCCGAAGTTGTCCGGTCCGGGCTGGTCGAAAGCCGCCACCGAGGGGTCGCGGTGCGTGTCGACCCGACGGGGAATGTCACGTGGTCGATGGGAGATCCCGGCACTGTGGTCTTTCCGAGATCGTCCAATAAGCCGATCCAGGCGCTTGGGATGTTGCGGGCCGGCCTGCCGCTCGACGGCCGGCTCTTGGCGCTGGCCTCGGCAAGTCACTCCGGCGAGCCATTCCACCTCGAGGGGGTGCGGGAGATCCTCACTCTCGCGGGACTCGACGAATCCGCCTTGCAGACTCCCGCCTCCTATCCGCTCGATCCACATGTGCATGCCGATGTGCTACGTGCCGGCGGCAGCCGCGCTCCTATCTATATGGACTGCTCGGGCAAACATGCCGCGATGCTGCTGACGTGTGTTGTCAATGACTGGCCCACCAGTTCGTATCTGGAGCCGTCGCACCCGTTGCAGGAGATCATCACCGCGACGTTCACCGAGCTGACAGATGGGCCACCGTCCGTCGTGGGAGTGGACGGCTGCGGGGCGCCGTTGCTGGCGACCGAGCTCAAGCAACTGGCTCGCGCGGTCGGGCAGATCATGCAGGAGCCGCAGGGGGCGGCCGGCGCGCGACTCGTTGCGGCGATGACGGCGCACCCTGAGTATGTCAGCGGGACACGTCGCGCGGAGCTGGAGCTGATGCGGGCGTTTCCGGGCTTGCTGGCCAAGTCGGGTGCCGAGAGCGTCTATGTCGTCGGCCTGCCGGACGGTTCGGCGTTCGCGCTCAAGATCGAGGACGGCGCGGAACGGCCGCTCTATGCCGTGATGAATCGGGCGCTCGAACTGGCCGGTCTCGATGCGCCGCTGTTGCACGCAAGACCGTCCGTCCTGGGTGGCGGCAAGCAGGTCGGTGAGGTTCGTCCGACGTTCTGACCTGCAGGTTCACCGCTGTTGTGATGCGGATCGCAAACCGCCCTGCTTGCATTTGCTAACTTTTGCAAGCACTATGGGGATATGGCCAAGTTGAGCATGCACAGGACAGTCGAGGGACTCGGCGAGTACTTGCGTGAGCAGCGAGGTCAGGCGCAGATGTCGCTTCGACAGCTGGCCGAGCTGACGGATGTTTCCAATCCGTATCTCAGCCAGATCGAACGCGGATTGCGTCGTCCTTCGGCGGAAGTCCTGCAACAGATCGCGAAAGCGCTCCGGATCTCCGCCGAGTCGCTCTACGTTCGCGCCGGCATCCTCGATGCCGACGAGAGCGGGGCCCGCATGGTCGAGGACGCCATCGCTCTCGACCAGCGACTCACCGAGCGGCAGAAGACAGCGTTGCTCGACATCTATCGCTCCTTCGTCGGAACCGATGAGGTGGCCGATACCGAGCTCGCCGCAACCGTGACTGAAGCCAACCAGGAGAAAATATGACCATCACCGACACCATCACGACTCAGGTCAAGGCCATCGTCGACGACGTCAAGGGCCTGCCCGAGACGTTCAAGAAGATCGACATCGCCGATCTGCAGAAGCAGGCCCAGGGGCTCGCGCAGGTCGCTCTGACGACCGCGACGGCCACCTACGCCGATCTGGCCAAGAAGGGCGAGGGATTCGTCGCCAAGGCCAAGGGCATCAAGGTCGACGACGTCAAGAAGTCGGCTGACGACTTCTTCGACAAGGCCGAGGACAAGGTCGAAGACGTCGCCGAAGACGTCGCCAAGCAGGCCAAGGGCTTCGCCACCGAAGCGCAGAAGGTCGCCGCCGACTACGTCTCGGTCGCCAAGGCGCAGGTCACCAAGGTGACCGGCAAGACCGCCCCGGCCGCTAAGGCCACGCCGGCCGCTAAGACCACGCCGGCTGCCAAGGCCGCTCCTGTCGCCACGACGGCTCCGGCTGCGAAGAAGGCACCCGCTGCGAAGAAGGCTCCCGCTGCGAAGAAGGCTCCCGCTGCGAAGAAGGCTCCCGCGGCAAAGACGGCCAGCACTACGCCGGTCGCCAAGAAGGCACCCGCGAAGACGGCTCCTGCGAAGACGGCTCCGGCCGCCAAGAAGGCGCCGTCCGCCGACGCCTGATCACAGCTGAACAGAGGAAGGCGGGTCCCCACAGGGCCCGCCTTTTTCGCTGTGCCGATAGCCTTCGCACATGTTAGACGTCCAAGGTGGCCTGTTCCTGGTCCTGTCACTCGGCTTGTTCGCGGTCAAGGGCTTCGCGATGGCCGATTGTGTGGGCCGGCGTGCCTCGGATTTCAGCAACTACGAGACGCTGTCCAAGAACGGTTGGCTGGTGATCCTGGGCCTCGCCCTCGGTGCCCACATCCTCCAGTGGGACCCTCTGGCGGTCCTCAATCTGGTCGGTTCTGTCGCCGCGTTGGTCTATTTGGCTCAGGTGCGCGGCTCGTCACACTGAGTGACACTGAGTCGCTTTGGCTCACTGACTCGACTAAGGTCGCACGGTCTGAAGTAGCAACCGATCGACCGGGGAATTAAATCAGTGAGTCAGCAGCAAACGTCGTGGCGTGACCGAATAGATCCTGTCGTCTTCGGTGTCACCGGAGCAATCGCGATCGGCTTCGTCGCCTGGGGCCTGATCAGCACGCCGAGCCTTGGCAAGGCGTCCGACACGGCCCAGGACTGGGTCATCACCAACACAGGCTGGCTGTTCGTCCTGGCGTCGACATTCTTCGTGATCTTCGTGATCTGGCTCGCCGCGAGCAAGTATGGCCGTATTCCGCTCGGCACCGATGACGAGAAGCCCGAGTTCCGCACTGTGTCATGGATCGCCATGATGTTCAGCGCCGGCATGGGCATCGGGCTGATGTTCTGGGGCGTGGCCGAGCCGCTCTCGCACTACGCGAAGCCACCGCCGGGAACGGCCGATCCGCAGACCGACGAGGCCTTCCAGACTGCGATGGCGACCACGATGTTCCACTGGGCGCTACATCCGTGGGCGATCTACGCTGTCGTCGGTATCGCGATCGCCTATGGGACGTTCCGTAAGGGCCGCAGGCAGCTCATCTCTTCCGCGTTCATCCCCTTGATCGGCAAGAAGCGTGCCGAAGGGCCGGCCGGGCGAGTCATCGACATCCTCGCGATCTTCGCGACGCTCTTCGGTTCGGCGGCGTCCCTGGGACTTGGTGCTCTGCAGATCGGCAGCGGATTCAAATTCAACGGCTGGGTCGACTCGGTCGACAAGGCCGTGCTGGTCGTCGTGATCGTGATCCTGACGATCGCCTTCATTGCTTCGGCTGTCTCGGGTATCGCCAAGGGGATCCAGTGGTTGTCGAACATCAACATGGTGCTCGCCCTCGTGCTGGCGGTCTTCGTGTTTGTCGCCGGCCCGACCCTCCTGATCCTCAATCTGCTGCCGACTGCGCTGGGTGACTACGCCTCGCAGATGACGGAAATGGCCTCACGTACCGCGGCCAGCGGCGATGACGCGATGAAGGACTGGCTCGCCGGTTGGACGATCTTCTACTGGGCCTGGTGGGTTTCGTGGACGCCGTTCGTCGGCATGTTCATCGCCCGCATCAGCCGGGGGCGCACGATCCGGCAGTTCGTCACTGGTGTGCTGATCGTTCCCTCACTCGTGAGCCTGGTCTGGTTCGCCGTCTTCGGCGGCGCGGCGATCGATGGACAGCGCAAAACCGGCGACCTCGTCGGCAAGGGTGGAGCGGTCGACACCGACTCGGCGCTGTTCGCGATGCTCGACCAGCTGCCGCTGGCGTCGATCACGACGGTATTGGTCATGGTGCTCGTCGGCATCTTCTTCGTTTCCGGCGCAGATGCCGCCTCGATCGTCATGGGCTCATTGAGCGAGAAGGGCTCCGACGAACCCTCGAAGCGCACGGTCGTGTTCTGGGGATCGGTGACCGGTGCGGTGGCAGCGATCATGCTGGTGATCGGCGGTGACAAGGCTTTGACGGGACTGCAACAGATCACGATCGTGGCGGCGGTGCCGTTTGTCCTGGTCATGGTCGCGCTGTGCGTATCGCTCTATAAGGATCTGCAGACCGATCCGATCGTCGTCAATGAGCGGTTGGGTGTCGTGATGGTCGAGGAGGCCGTAGCGACCGGCGTCGAGGAACACGACGGAGACTTCGTGCTCGTGGTCGAGGCGTCCGAACCCGACAGCGACAAGCCCGCTTAGTTCAGCGGGGCCTGGCCGGGTGGAGCCAGCGGGTCGCGATGACCAGCAACGGTCCTAGATCGTCGTCCTGACCGGCTCGGGCGTGCTGGCGGTGCACCTCGCGGTGCGCGACCGCCAGCCCGCACAGCCAGCGGGCGATGTCCGGTACATGCAGTTCACGGTCGATGGTTCCCTCCGCCATCGCCTGCTCCGCCAATGTCGAGAAGTTCTGCTCGACGTCGGCGGTGATCGGGCGGGCAGGGTCGGAGGCGAGTTGCTCGAGCTGTTCGAGCAGTGAGTCCCAGGCCGGTTGCATGAGTCGGAGCCTACGTCCCTCTCCGCGAGCGGTGCGGATTGGTCTTCCCGAGACGGCGTGTCTGTCCAGACCGCACCGCTCGCGGTCGGGTTTGCACCACTCGGGGCGAAGTAATACTAGAACGTCTGTTCGAATCGGCGTACGCTGATCAGGTGACCGACTACTACCAGGGTTCGCTGCTCGATGTCGGCCTGACCCCAGAGATCAGCCCGCTGGCGATGCGGCGCACCGCGCTCGCCGACGGTGCCTGGGTCGACGTCATGCCCGGTTGGATCACCGGTTCCGACGAAGTGTTCCTGCGCTTGCAGTCAGAGGTCGCGTGGCAGGCCGAAAGACGGCAGATGTACGACCGGGTCGTCGACGTACCGAGGCTGGTCGCCCACTACGGAGTGCGCGATGAGCTCCCCGACCGGTTGCTGCTGGATGCGCGCGAGGCGATTTCGGACCACTACGAGGACGAGCTCGGTGAACGGTTCGCGACGGCCGGGCTGTGCTACTACCGTGACGGCCACGACAGCGTCGCCTGGCACGGCGATCGAATCGGTCGAGGTCGCACCGACGACACGATGGTTGCGATCGTCTCGTTCGGCGCCGCCAGACGGCTGTCACTGCGACCACGCGCAGGAGGTCCGCAGATCGGCTTCGCGCTGGGGCACGGCGACCTGGTCGTGATGGGCGGATCATGCCAGCGCACCTGGGATCACGCAGTCCTCAAGACCGCGCGAGCGGTCGGACCACGCATCAGCGTCCAGTTCCGTCCCCGCGGTGTGCTGTAGCGCCCGATCAGGCGCGGGCCAACCGCCCGGCCACGACAGCACAGGTCATGAGCTGCAGCTGGTGATACAGCATCAGCGGCAGCACGATCAGTGCGACGTCCTTCGGCGCGAACAGCACTGAGGCGATCGGCAGGCCGCTCGCGAGAGACTTGTTGCAGCCGCAGAACAGGATCGCGATGCGGTCTGACCGGTCGAAGTGCAATGCTCGACCGATCGCGACGCACCACCCCATCACGATGCTGAGCAGTGCCGCGCACACCAGCGCGACTGCCAGGACCGACCCGACCGACAGCGATGACCAGATGTCGGCTTGGGCCCCCTCGCTGAACGCGACGAAGACCACCAGGACGATGCTGCTGCGGTCGTACTGCTTGAGCACCGCGTCACTGCGGGTCACGAAGCCGCCGACGAGGGGCCGGAGCAACTGACCCAGCACGAACGGGGCGAGGATCTGCAAGAAGATACGGACGATCGAGCCGCCGTCGACTGCGGCGTCTGACGCCATCAGCAAGGCCACAAGTGCGGGGGTCAGGAAGACTCCGATGAGATTCGACATCGACGCATTCACGACGGCGCCTGCCACATTGCCGCCGGCGATGCGGGTGAACACGACACACGACTGCACGGTCGACGGCACAAGACACAGCAGGAGGACGCCGCTGGCGAGCGAAGAACGCAGCAGGTTGCCGTCGAAGATCTGGATGGCCAGGCCGAGCAGCGGGAAAAGCACGAACGTCGTCGACAAGATCACGATGTGCAGGCGCCAGTGGCGAAGACCGGTCACGGTCTCTGCTGTCGAGAGTCGCGCGCCGTAGAGGAAGAACAGCAGACCGATCGCGACTTTGGACGCGGTCTTCAACACGTCGAGGACATCACCTGTCGCCGGCACGAACGAGGCCACGACCGCAGCCGCGAGCAGGGCCAGGATGAATGGGTCGGGACGCAAGCGCACACCCAGACCCTAGTGTGGACCGCATGACTCAGCGGATTGCCATCCTCGGCGCCGGCGTGATGGGGGAGACCCTGCTGTCGGCCATTCTCAGTTCGGGCCATGGCCCTGATGCCCTCGTGATCAGCGAAAAACGCGAAGAAAGAGCCGCGGAGCTTCGCGCGGAGTACGGCGTCGAGGTCACCGGGAACGCCGAAGCCGTGGCCGGCGCGGACGTCATCTTGCTCGTCGTCAAGCCCCAGGACGTTCCTGGGCTGCTCGACGAGATCAGCGGCGCGGTGGAGCCGGCTGCGATCGTCGTCTCCCTGGCTGCGGGTATCCGTACTGAGCGAATCGAGGCTGCCCTTGCGAGAGGTGTGGCCGTGGTGCGCGCGATGCCCAACACCCCCGCATTGGTCGGCGAGGGGATGTTCGGGATCTCCCCGGGCAGCTCTTGTTCGAACGAGCAGGTCGAGTCCGTCGCCAGACTGTTGGACGCCGGTGGCGAGGTCGTGGTGGTGGATGAGAGCGTCCAGGATGCTGTGACAGCGGTATCCGGTTCGGGACCGGCCTACGTCTTCTATCTCGCCGAGGCGATGATCGCCGGGGGCGTCGCCCAAGGTCTCGACGAGACAACCGCCCGCAAGCTGGCGACGCAGACGATCGTCGGGTCGGCCAAACTCCTGGCCGAGTCCGACGAGACCGCGCAAGAACTGCGCCGTCGGGTCACGTCACCGAACGGCACGACGCACGCTGCGATCACGACCTTCGACGACCGCGGAGTCAAGGACGGGATCGTGGCCGGAGTCGCCGCAGCGGCAGCCAGGTCCGCTGAGCTGTCGGGACCGGCATAGGCTCGAAGCGTGAGTGAGATCCAGCACACGGCCAGTGACCGCGCCTGCGTCGTCTTCGACAAGCAGCTGACCGAGTACAACTTCGGCCAGTCGCACCCCATGGCGCCGGTGCGTATCGAACTCACGATGGACCTCGCGACCGAGCTCGGCATCGTCGACGGACTCGACGTCGTGGGCGCGGTGCCTGCCACCGAGGACGAGCTGCACCTGATCCACACCGAGAACTACATCGAACGGGTCCGCAAGCTCAGCGATCATCCGACCCACGCTGACCTGACGGTCGGACTCGGCAGCGAAGACAATCCGGTCTTCGCCCACATGCACGAGGCCAGCTCGCTGATCGCCGGCGCGAGCGTCGAGGCAGCGCGCCGGGTCTGGACGGGCGCGGCTCCCCGCGCCATCAACATCAGCGGCGGCTTGCATCATGCGATGCCGGGCAATGCGAGCGGCTTCTGCATCTACAACGATGTCGCCCTCGCGATCAGGTGGCTGCTCGACAACGGTGCGAAACGGGTCGCCTACATCGATGTCGATGCCCATCACGGCGACGGTGTGCAGAAGATGTTCTGGAATGACCCCCGCGTCATGACGATCTCGATCCACGAAGGTCCGCAGACGCTGTTCCCGGGCACCGGCTTCTCGACCGAGACCGGCGGTGAAGGAGCAGAGGGAACCGCCGTCAACGTCCCGCTGCCACCTGGGACGTCGGACGCCGGTTGGCTGCGAGCCTTCCACGCCGTGGTGCCCCCGCTGGTGCGCGAGTTCGCCCCCGACATCTTGGTGACGCAGCACGGTTGTGACTCACACATGGACGATCCGCTGACCAATCTGATGCTGAGTGTCGACGGCCAGCGGGCGTCCTACCTGGCAGTCAAGGACCTGGCCGAAGAGGTGTGCGGCGGCAAATGGGTCGCAACCGGCGGTGGCGGCTATGCCGTGCTCGACGTCGTTCCGCGCGCCTGGGCGCATCTGCTGGCCATCGTGTCGGGTGCCCCGCTCGATCCGGCGACCCTGACACCGGACAAATGGCGTGACCGCATCTCGGAGTTGCGCGGTATGTCGGGACCCCAGCGCATGACCGACGGACGCGCGGTGACCTACCGTGCGTGGGAGCAGGGATATGACCCGGCCAGCTGGCTGGATCGCTCGATTCATGCGACCCGGGCAGCGGTTTTCCCGCTCAACGGGATGGACCCGCAGCCCTGATGGCTGTTCGGATCTCTCGGTCCGCCTGAATTTTTCTGCAACTACTGTCGCCGAGGTGCCGCGAGGCACTACGCTCGACCAAGGCACGCGCGCAGTTTCTCTGGTGGGGAAGCCAGAGAGCGCGCGTGCCCCTCAGGAAGCAGGTGGTCAGATGGCAACCGGACCCAAGTTCTTGACTGTTGCCGAAGTGGCCAGTCAGATGCGCGTCTCCAAGATGACGGTCTACCGGCTGGTGCACTCCGGTGAGCTCGAGGCGGTCCGTGTGGGACGCTCATTCCGCGTTCCCGAACCTGCCGTCCAGGAGTTCCTGGGCAAGTCATACTTTCAAGCAGGCTGATCTGCGACCACCGCCGGCCGGGCCCCAAGGACGTACCTCCAGTCGGCCAGAATGCCGACCACTCGGCACGTGTAGGCTGAGGGGCAGTCGTGACCGAGGGTAGAGGCCATTCGTTGCCTCGCTCGAAGTCGCGGCCAAGAGTCTCGAGAGCACACCAGCCACCCATGTGTGGCCAACAAGAATGAGAAGTGACCCGTGGGTTCAGTCATCAAGAAGCGTCGTAAGCGGATGTCGAAGAAGAAGCACCGCAAGATGCTCAAGCGCACTCGAGTGCAGCGTCGTCGTCTGGGCAAGTAGAAAACAACGCGAATGAGCCGAGTCATCCTCGTTACGGGCGTGGCCGGTTCATTCGCGTCGACATTTGCCCGCGCCCTCGCCGATCTAGGTGAGGACGCCGGCATCGACAAGGTCGTCGGGATCGACACGATCTTGCCCAATGTCGACCTCGGTGGCGTCAAGTTCGTCCGTGCCGATATCCGGACCGCTGTCATCGGCAAGGTCATCGCGGTCGACGACGTCGACACTGTCGTGCACCTCGACGTCAATCCGCCCCAGCGTGGACGCGGTGGCGGTGCCAAGGAACTCAACGTCATCGGCACGATGCAGCTCCTTGCTGCCTGCCAGCGTTCGGCGAAGGTCAGCAAGTTCGTCCTGGGCTCGTCGACCGCCGTCTACGGGACGTCGCCTCGTGATCCGGCGATGTTCACCGAATCGCTGTTGCCTCGGGCCGGCGTCCGGACCGGGTTCCCCAAGGACATCGTCGAGGTCGAGTCGTACGTCCGTGGATTCGCCCGCCGCCGTCCCGAGATCATCATCACGACGATCCGCGCGGCGCAGGTGCTGCACCCCTCGATCGACACGCCGTTGAGCAACTATCTGCGTAATCCGGTGCTCCCGGCCGTCCTCGGCTTCGACCCTCGGTTGCAGTTCCTATCACTCCAAGACGCTCTGGAGATCTTGACCCAGGCTGTCGTACACGACCGGCCGGGAACGTTCAACGCGGCCGGTGAGGGTGTCGTGCTGCTGAGCCAGGCCGCCCGCAGACTTGGTCGCCCGGTGATCCCGTTGGTGCCGATCGGCTTCGCGGCGGCCGCCCGACGAGTCATCCGCACGATGGGCTCGGATATCCCGCCCGATCTGCACCGGCTGTTGACGTACGGCCGTGCGGTGGACACTTCGGCGCTGCGTGACATCTTCGGCTACGAGCTCCAGCGGACGTCGGCCGAGACGCTCGACGATTTCGGCCATGCGATCCGACCCGGACTCCTGGCATCGCTGGGAGGCCGCGCATGAACGACGAGCGCAAGACGATCGGTTCGGCAGGCAAGGCCGGCCGAGGCAATCGGTCGACCTCGCCGTCGACGGCCGCGCGCTCATTGGCCGGCGGCTCGGTCAAGCCGAAGGCCGTCGCCAAGGCCAAGTCGGTCGCCGAACCGGCGGCGGCCAAGAAACCGGCCGTCAAGAAGCCGGTCGCAAAGAAGGCGCCGGTCAAGAAGCCCACAGCCAAGAAGGTCTCCGCGCCGGCTCCCGATCCGGTCGAGCCCGTCACACCACCACGCCTACGGGCCGTGACGGATGAGGATGCCGCAGCAGCTGCGGCCGCAGCGGCCGAGGAGGCGGTCAAACGAACCCGCACTGCGGGCGCTGCACCTGTCGCGGCGGGCATCCCACTCGACGACATCGTCGTCGCCCTGATCCAGGGTGCACAACGGGTTCTCGGTTCCGACTGGGAAACGCGCATCGCTGTTCTGCTCGCCACGATGCGCAAGCGCCTGAGCGGGAACTACGAAGTCGACGAGTTCGGCTTCGATCCGCAGATCGCCGAAGTCCTCGCTGCGGCGATCGAGCCGCTGGCCGAGAAGTGGTTCCGGCTCGAGGTCCGCGGTATCGAGAACATCCCTGATGACGGTGGCGCGCTGCTGGTCGCCAATCACTCGGGCACTGTGCCGATCGACGGACTGATGACCGGATACGCGGTCAAGAAGTACGCCGGACGCAATCTACGCCCCCTGGGGGCGGATCTGGTGTTCTCGCTGCCTCTCGTGGGACAGGTGGCCCGCAAGATCGGCGCGACGCTTGCCTGCACGCAGGACGCCGAACGGCTGTTGACCAATGGGGAGCTGGCCGGGGTGTGGCCAGAAGGTTTCAAGGGCATCGGAAAGCCGTTCGCCGAGCGCTACAAACTCCAACGCTTCGGTCGCGGCGGCTTCGTGTCGTCGGCGATGCGTGCCGGTGTCCCCATCGTGCCGGTCTCGATTGTCGGCGCCGAGGAGATCTACCCGCTGGTCGGCAATGTGCCGTCCCTCGCGCGACTGCTCGGATTGCCGTATCTGCCGATCACACCGTTCTTCCCGCTGCTCGGCCCGTTGGGGATGATCCCGTTGCCGAGCAAGTGGATCATCGAATTCGGCGAGCCGGTGCGTACCGATGCGTACGAGCCCGAGGCCGCTGACGATCCGATGCTGCTGTTCAACGTCACCGACCAGGTGCGCGAAACGATCCAGCAGACGCTCTACAAGCTCCTGGTAGACCGAGGCAACGCCTTCTTCTAAGGCAGGCAAGTCATGAGACCTGGCCCTACGTGGTGGCCATAGGGCCGAGCGAAGCGAAGGCCAAGAAGGTCGGGCAAAGCCCGACAGGACGACGTAGTCGTCCAGCGGCGAAGCCGCTTACTTCTTACCGCCGAGCAATCCGTTCAACAGGCCGGGGACCAGGCCTTCTTGATCGTCATCGCCGAGCAGGCCGCCCAGCAGCGGATCGGTGATATCGGTCAAAGACGGTGGTTTCGTGGTTGCGGCCGGCGCAGGCTTGGTCGGAGCAGCGGTTGTCGGCGCCGGCTGGGTCGTCTTGGCGGGAGAGCCGCCCGTCGGATTGGCTGTCGGGGCAGGCGGGGACGCTTTTGCGCCGTTGTCGGTGTTGGAGGCAGGCTCGGCCGACGTCGGCTTGTCGTCCTTCTTGGTCAGGTTCGTCACGGAGTTGACGAGGGCTCGGACGTCGGGCGACACGCAACTGAGGCACAGCGAACTCGCCTCGGAGGCCAGCATGCTGACCGCATCGCTAGCTGCTGCCAATGCGCCCGTTGCCTCATCGGGCAGCCGGTTGGAGAGCATATTCAGATCTGCGCCCGCCGTGGCGGCGAAGTCGTTGACCTTGCGGACCGACTTCTCCTGGCCGCTGGAGCTGAAGTCCTTGAACAGTCGAGAGGATCCCTCGGTGGCCGATTCGGAGAATGAATCGAGAGCCTTGGTGATCAACGCCGGGGATGCGTCCTCGGCGCTGAGCTTGCGAGCCTCGGCAAGACGTTCGGATGCTTGGGCGAGTTGGAATGCGCCTCGGTTGGAGTCGCCGCGATGCAGTGTGAGCTCTACCGACTCGACAGTGCGTTTGACTGGATAGAGCATCTCGCCGGGCAGAGCAGACGCACTGGATGCCACCAGGCTCACGGCTCCGGCAGAGGCGATCAGAGTTGCGGCCAATCCGGCGATCCGGCGGCGTGCCGGACGGGAGCTGCGGGTTACGCGGGGTTCTGTCGTCGGCCGTGACGATCCTGGCATCGGCACCAGCGCGGTCGCAGCCTCTGTCATCAGACGGCCGCGAAGGTCGCTGCGGAACGCGAGAGAAGGCTCGACAGCAGCAGCTTCGCACAGACCTTCGGCGAATTGCACGAGGTCGGCGATGGTCTCGTCCCGGGGTGCGCGTCCGTTCCAGGCGTCCTCGAAGGCCTGGGCGTCGTCGTGCGGGCGACGGCCGCTCATGACACGCTCCTCACTGACGATGTCCTCACTGCTGTGGTGATGTCAGGACGAACAACGAATCGCAGGGCGTATGAGTTACGGGCATGTGATGAGGGACCCATCCAGGTGCGGCCGGTCATCGGACATCTCCCGGCACGGATTTGGCCAGACTTCTGACCGCGCGAAGCTGCAGCTGCTTGATGGCACCCTCGCTGCGTCCGAGGGCCGCGGCTGTCTGGGCGATCGAAAGACCCTGGATGAATCGCATCAAGATGCAGTCGCGCTGTTCATTGGGCAAGGCGTTGACCGCCTCGAACAAGATCTCGTTGGAGATGAGTGCCAGGACTTCCTGCTCGGGGCTGGCCGCGTGCGTCTTGCCTTCCGGGATCGTCTCGGAGACGATCTCGAGACGCGAGCGACTCGACTTGAAGTGATCGGCCACGAGGTTGCGAGCGATCGTGGTCAGCCAGGCACCGAAGTCCTTGCCCTGCCAGTTGAACCGCTGAATCGCGCGCAGTCCCCGTACGAACGTCTCGCTCGTGAGGTCTTCGGCCAACTGCTGAGAACCGACCCGGTAGTAGATGAATCTGAAGACGCCGGTCACGTAGTGGTCGTAGAGCTGTCCGAACGCTTCGGCATCGCCCTCTTTGGCCAGATCGACCAGTGCCCGTAGCCGCGAAGCCTCAGGATCGTTGTCATCGTGTGGGATCGGGCTGCCGTTCGACGGCGCATAGGCCGGGGAGTCCGCGAGTGCCAGGGCGACCTGGAGTGACCGGTCGTCGGGCATCGCGAAGGCCAGCGACAGCGCGATGCGCAGTGCTCGGCTCGATTCCCTCACAGGCCCTCCCTGATCATCGGAGAGTCTAGCCCGAATGCAATTGGGGTGTCAGCGATTTTGTTTATTCCGCCGCCGCAGCAAATGCCAGCTCAATGCGCCGCCCATCGCGGCCACTGCGCCCTTACTTCCTGCCATGGCGACCTTGCGACCTGTGCGGTAGTCACGGATACGCCAGCCCTTGGCCTTGGCGTGTGCGCGGAGTGCCGAATCGGGGTTGACGGCGCAGGGATGACCCACCAGCGAGAGCATCGGCAGGTCGTTGCTCGAATCGGAGTAGGCCGAGCAGTCGCCGAGGCTGAGACCCTCGCGCGCCACGATCTCCAGAATCGCGGCAGCCTTGCCTTCCCCGTGGAGCATGTCGCCGACGAGTCGTCCGGTGTAGACGCCGTCGACGTGCTCGGCGACCGTGCCGAGTGCGCCGGTCAGACCGAGGCGCCGAGCAATGACAGAGGCGATCTCGACGGGGGCCGCCGTGACGAGCCAGACCTGTTGCCCCCGGTCGAGATGCCATTGGGCGATCGCCCGGGTGCCCGGCCAGATCTTGTCGGCCATGTGCTGGTCGAAGATCTCCTCGCCGAGTTCTTCCAGTTCGGTGACGTGGTGCCCGGCAATGAACGCCAGGGCGGCTGAACGGGCTTTCTCGATGTGCTCGGGATCCTCGCTGCCGACGACGCGGAAATACAGTTGCTGCCACGCGGCCGAGACGATGTCACGGGTCGTGAAGAATTTGCGCTGATGCAGTCCGCGGGCGAAATGGAAGATCGAGGCGCCCTGCATGATCGTGTTGTCGACGTCGAAGAACGCCGCAGCGGTGGGGTCGGGGCCGACCGACAGCGCGGTTTCCATCTCAGGGGCGGATGCTGAGGCCTGGCCCGCAAGAACTGAGCGTGACTGCAGGTTGCGCCGCCGGTCCGCATCCTGTGCCATGAGTGCGAGCCTAACGCCCCTGCCTGGCTCCGACCTGTGGTTGACTCGGAGTGTGACGATCAATGTCAGCGAATACCTGCATGCGTCGGCCGTGAAGGATCCCGACGGCGTCGCACTGGTCGAGCATCGAGGCGTTCGTCGCGAGATGTCCTGGCGCGAGTTCGATGCGGCCGCAGACGCGGTGGCCCGTGCGTTGTCTGCACGCGGGCTCGTCGCCGGTCAACGCGTTGCGATCGTCATGGGAAACCGGATCGACCTGCCGATCGCCTACTACGGCATCCTGCGCGGTGGGATGGTCGCGGTGCCGGTCAATCCGCGTTCGACGACCCGCGAGATCAGCCGGACCCTGGCCGACTCGGTGGCTCGCATCGTCCTGTGTGACGAGGCCGGGGTCGCACAGGTTCGCGAGGCTCGAAGCGGGGAGCACGAGTTCAGTGTCGTGGTCAACGGGGCAGAGGCGCTGACCGGCGAGACCTCATTCGAGTCGTTCCTCGCCGACGCCTCGGGTGCCGCCCCGGCCGCACCCGTCGACATCGAGACCTTGGCCGTCATCCTCTACACGTCGGGCACCAGCGGGAAGCCACGAGGAGCGATGCTGACGCATCGGGCGCTGATCGCGAATATCGAGCAGATCGCCCAGCTAGACCCGCCGGTTGTGGCACCCGACGACATATGTCTGGGGCTGCTGCCGATGTTCCACATCTATGGCCTCAACTGCGTCCTCGGACAAGCGGTCCGGCAGGGTGCGGCGGTATTGATGGTCGACGGATTCGACCCGACGGGTCTTCTGGAACAGATTCGCACCGAAGGGGTCACGAATCTTCCGCTGGCGCCGCCTGTCATAGCGGCCTGGGCGGGCCGTGACCGGCTACGCGAACAGTTGGGTGGTGTCTCGCTGGTGTTGTCGGGTGCCGCGGCGCTCGATCCGGAACTTGCCGAGTCATTCCACGAATCGTCCGGCAAATACGTCGAGCAGGGCTACGGCCTGACCGAGACCGCGCCGGTCATCGCGACGACCATGGGTCTGGGACGCGAGCCGGGCACGGCACCCAAGTCCGGTTCGGTCGGACGTCCGCTGCCCGGTATCGACATCCGCATTGTCGAATCCAGCGGCGTCGACGCCGCGCCCGGCGATCCAGCCGAGATCTGGGTCAAGGGCGACAATCTCTTCTCCGGCTACTGGCCAGATGGAGTCGACGGGCCTCGCGATGATGGCTGGTATCCGACCGGCGACGTCGGCTTCCTCGACGAGGATGGCGATCTGACGCTGGTCGACCGGCTTCGCGAACTCGTCATCGTCTCGGGATTCAATGTCTATCCTTTCGAGGTCGAAGAGGCCATCGCCGAGGTGCCGGGTGTCTCGGAGGTCGCCGTCGTGGGGTTGCCCGATGCGGAGACGGGTGAGGCCGTGGTCGCTTTCGTCGTGCCGGATCAGGGCACCGATGAGAGCACTCTGGTCGACGAAGTCGATGCGCACTGCCGCACCCGATTGGCCCGGTTCAAGGTCCCGAGCCGCGCGATCGTCGTGTCCGGCCTGCCGCACTCGGCCACCGGCAAGGTGGCCAAGGGGCGCCTGCGTGCACTCGCCCGGAGCGAGACACTGGGTCTTACGACTCAGTCCGCGGACGAGCGGTGAGACTGCCGGGTCGCCGTAGCGATCCACGACCCGTGCCGCCGGTCGCCCACGCAGACGATGCCCGGGTGGTCGTCTACTCGCGCGCCGGCTGCCATTTGTGCGAGGAAGCCGAAGCGCAGGTGGCCCAGATCTGCGGCGAGTCAGGTGACACCTGGGTCAGAATCGACATCGATACCGATCCTGATCTTCGCCAGCGTTTCACCGAGCAAGTGCCTGTGACATTCGTCGACGGCGCCCAACACGACTTCTGGCGGGTCGACCCCAAACGCCTGCGAACGGCGCTGTCGAGGCCTCGCTGAAGTGTGACGTGGGCCACCGACCAGCGTCTCGATTTTGTTAACGCGTTCACAAACTCTTAAACTGTTGGTGCACCGCGTGCCCGTCCCGCAAGGGATAATCCCCAGCACAGCAGTGCAGGAGCACTGTGACAATACTTCGCAACCCGCGGCTCGCCGACGGAAGCGCCCGTGACATCCCTGATGCCACCGTGGCGCGCTTGCCCATCTACCTGCGCGCACTCAACGCGCTGGGAGAGCAGGGCGTGGCGACCTGTTCGTCCAATGAGCTTGCCGACGCGGCCGGCGTCAATCCGGCCAAGCTCCGCAAAGACCTGTCGTATCTCGGTTCGTACGGAACCCGTGGGGTCGGCTACGACGTGGAGTACCTGCGCTACCAGATAGCTCTTGAGATCGGCCAGACCCAAGATTGGGACGTTGTCATCGTCGGCGTCGGAAATCTCGGCTCGGCCCTCTCGGCCTATCAGGGGTTCAGCACTCGTGGAATCCGTGTCGCCGCATTGGTCGATGCCGACCCCGAGCGCGTGGGCACCGTGATCTCCGACATCGTCGTGAGCCCTATGAGCGACCTCGATGCGATCGTGGCCGAACGGTCGATCTCGATCGGCATCATCGCGACACCGGGTTCGGCGGCCCAAGAAGTCGCGGACCGACTGGTCGCCGCAGGCATCACCAGCATTCTCAACTTCGCGCCGGCCTTGGTCCAGGTCCCCGACGGCGTCGACGTCCGCAAGGTCGATCTGTCGATCGAGCTACAGATCCTCGCCTATCACGAACAGCGCAAGTCAAGTACGGAAACACCGGAGGTGTCGGCATGAGCGTGTTGGTGGTGGGCATGTCCCACAAGTCCGCGCCGATCGATCTGCTCGAGCGCGCCTCGCTCGATGCCGAGGCCGGGGTCAAACTGTCGCGGCTCGTGCTGGAGACACCGTTCGTCACCGAGTCGGTTGTCGTGTCGACCTGCAACCGGGTCGAGATCTACGTTGAGGCGGAGCGCTTCCACGGAGCGGTCGAAGAGGTTTCGCGCATCCTGGCCGAGCACTCGGGTCTTGACCGCGACGAGTTCGTCCGGCACGTGTACGTCCACTTCGACGAGGCAGCCGTGGCCCACCTGTTCGGTGTGGCGGCGGGCATGGACTCGATGATCCTCGGTGAGAGCCAGATCCTGGGCCAGGTCCGCGATGCGCTGCACAGCGCCCAGGCCGAATCGACGGTCGGCTCAGCACTCAACGCGCTGTTCCAGCAGGCACTGCGAATCGGGAAGCGCGGCCATGCCGAGACGGGTATCGACCGCCTCGCACCGTCCGTTGTGACGGCGGGCCTCGACGCTGCCGGTGCGGTCGTCGACGCTCCAGACACCCGATTCCTGGTTGCCGGTGCCGGCACGATGGCGAGCCTCGCGGTACGGACGCTGGTCGAGCGCGGCGTTGCCCCGACGCGGATCATGGTGGCCAACCGCACCTTCCAGCGCGCGTACGCGCTCGTCGAGACCTTCGGCGTCAGCGCGGTGCGCTGGCAGGCCATGGACGTCGAGCTGTCCGGAGCCGATGTCGTGATCAGCTGCACGGGAGCCAGCGGCGTCGTGTTCGACCGCGACCGCGTCAGCAAGGCCAGCGCGGGGCGTCCGATGTCGTTGATCGACCTCGCATTGCCCCGAGACATCGATCCGGCCGTCGGCGAGCTCGATGGCATCACACTGATCGATCTCATCGTGATGTCGGGTATGTCGGCCAATGCCGAGATCGCCGCAGACGTGGCTGAAGTGCGTTCGATCGTCGACAGCGAGGTCCGCACGTTCCTGGCCGCCAAGGCCGCCTCGCACATCACGCCGACCGTCGTAGCGCTCCGCACCATGGCGACCGAGGTTGTCGCTGCGGAGCAGGCCCGTATCGAGGCGCGGCTGCCGGGTCTGACCGATGACCAGCGCGATGACGTTCGCAAGGCGCTGCACCGCGTCGCCGAGAAGCTCATCCACGCCCCCACGGTGCGGGTGCAGCAACTCGTCGACGGTCCGGCGGGGCTCACGTACGCCAATGCGCTGGCAGATCTGTTCGCGCTTGATCCGTCCGCCGTTGAGGCAGTGACTCGAGTGGGGGACCAGGTATGACCGCAGTTGAACAGAAGACTTTGCGACTCGGCACACGTGCCAGCGCTCTGGCCACGACTCAGTCGGGCATCATCGCCGACCGGCTGCGCGCCGAGTGGGGTGTCGAGATCGAGCTGATCGAGATCTCGACCGAGGGCGACCGCAGCAGCGAGCCCTTGGCCCAGATAGGTGGCACGGGAGTTTTCGTCGCGGCCCTGCGCGAAGCCCTGATTCGCGGCGAGATCGACCTCGCAGTCCATTCGCTCAAGGATCTGCCGACGGCAGTCCACTCGGGCCTGGTCGTCGCCGCGATTCCGCCACGCGTCGATCCGCGGGATGTCTTGATCGCCCGCGACGGACTCACCCTCGGCGAACTGCCGCAGGGTGCCAAGATCGGCACGGGTTCGCCGCGTCGCCAGGCTCAGCTCAATGCGCTCGGCCTCGGCGTCGAGATCACCGGGCTGCGTGGCAATGTCGACACCCGGATCGGCAAGGTGACCTCCGGTGACCTGGACGGTGTCCTACTGGCCCGCGCTGGACTGCTGCGACTCGGACGCGCTGATGAGGCCACCGAGATCATTGACCCCCTGCAGATGCTTCCCGCCCCCGGGCAGGGAGCACTTGCCTGCGAATGTCGCGCCGATGATGACGCGACGATTCGTCTGCTCGAGCGGATCGACGACAGCGACACGCGTGCTGCCGTCACCGCCGAGCGAAGCCTCCTCGCCACCCTCGAGGCAGGTTGCAGTGCACCAGTGGGTGCCCTGGCCGAAATCGTCGAAGGCGATGACGGACTGGAGCTATGGCTTCGTGCCGTGGTCGGAGATGTTTCCGGCTCACCCGCAATCCGACTGTCCGCGACCGGTAAACCCTCTGAAGCCGCCGCGGTCGGTGAACGTCTTGCTGTCGAGATGCTCGCCGAAGGTGCGGCCGATCTGATGATCGATCCCACCTCCTGACCCCCTGACAGACCGAGAAAAGGAACACCGTGACAATCACCCCGATGCGAGACGCACCGACCACGCCGGGCCCCGGCGTGCGCAAGGTCATTCGCGGCCATGTGAGCTTCGTGGGCACCGGACCCGGAGACGCGAGTCTTCTGACGGTGCGCGCCGCTGAGCTCCTTGGACAGGCCGACGTCGTCATCACGGAGCTGCCCGAGCAGGCCGAGCTCGTCACGAATGGCGCTGAGATCATCGATGGAGGCGCGGGTGAGGACGGCGAGAAGCTGACCCACGCCGCGCGAGCCCGACTCGTGGTCAAGCACGCCAAGACCGGCGCACACGTCGTACGCCTGATCGCCGGTGACCCGTTCACGTACGCGACGGGTCCTGAAGAAGCCGCTGCCTGCAGCAAGGCCGGAATCGGCTTCGAGATCGTGCCCGGTATCTCGTCGATCACGGCGGTCCCTGCTTACGCGGGTGTGCCGTTGACCAACAAGACGCACCGCGAGTACTCGGTTGTCAGTGTCGGCGACGCTTCGATCAACTGGTCAGAGCACGCCAGCGAGGACACCCTCGTCCTGCTGTCGGCCGTCGCCCGAATCGCCGAAGTCGCCAGCGGACTCATGACAGCCGGACGCAAGCCCGAGACGCCTGTCGCGATGACCCGTGTCGGTACGACGACCGAGCAGACCACGGTTGTCTCGACGCTGGCCGATATCGCTGCCGACGCGAAGGCCGCCGGTATGACCGCGCCGGCCATCACGGTCGTCGGTGAGGTCGTCACGATGCGCGAGGCGTTGTCGTGGTTCGAGACCAAGCCGCTGTACGGCTGGCGCATCCTGGTGCCCCGCACCAAGGAGCAGTCGGCCGGTCTGGCCTCGCGCCTGCGTGGATTCGGCGCGATCTCCGAGGAAGTTCCGACGATCTCGGTTGAGCCGCCGCGCAATCCGCAGCAGATGGACAAGGCCGTGCGCGGTCTTGTCGAGGGCCGCTACGAGTGGATCGCCTTCACCAGCGTCAACGCCGTCAAGGCTGTGCGTGAGAAGTTCGAGGAGTACGGGCTCGACGCTCGTGCGTTCTCCGGCCTGAAGATCGCCGCTGTCGGCGAGAAGACGGCCGAGGCCATTGCGACGTGGGGCATCCGCGCCGATCTCATCCCGTCGGGTGAGCAGTCGGCTCGCGGGCTGCTTGAAGACTGGCCGCCGTACGACGAGCTGCTCGACCCGATCAACCGGGTCTTCTTGCCGCGCGCCGACATCGCGACCGAGACTCTTGTCGCAGGCCTGATCGAGCTGGGTTGGGAAGTCGACGACGTCACGGCTTACCGGACCGTCCGGGCAGCGCCGCCGCCGGCGCCGACCCGCGAGGCGATCAAGACCGGCAAGTTCGATGCGGTGATGTTCACCTCGTCGTCCACGGTCCGCAACCTCGTGGGTATCGCCGGCAAGCCGCACACGTCGACGATCATCGCGTGTATCGGCCCGGCCACGGCCAAGACTGCTGAAGAGCACGGCCTGCGGGTCGACGTGATGGCCGAGTCGCCGTCGGTCGACGTGCTCGCCGATGCGCTGGCTGAGTTCGGCGCGGCCCGTCGTCTGGGCTTCGTCGAGGCGGGCGAGCCGGTGACCAAGCCGTCGCAGAAGCGTCCGTCCTCACGCCGCAAGGCATAAGTCACCCAAGGAAAATCATGAGCTTCCCCGCCGACCGTCCTCGTCGTCTGCGTTCATCGCCTGCGATGAGGCGGTTGGTGGCGGAGACTCATGTGCAACCGTCCCAGCTGATCCTGCCGATGTTCGTGGCAGAGGGACGCACCGAGCCGCGGCCGATCTCGAGCATGCCGGGCGTCGTGCAGCACACCCGCGACAGCGCCCGCAAGGTCTATGCCGAGGCGGCTGAGCTGGGGCTTGGCGGTGTCATGCTTTTCGGGCTGCCTGAGCGCAAGGACGCTCTGGGTTCGGGCGCGCTCGATCCCGATGGCATCCTCAACGTTGCGTTAGCCGACGCGCGCGCGGAAGTTGGCGACGATCTGCTGATCATGGCCGACCTTTGCCTCGACGAGTTCACCGATCATGGCCACTGCGGTGTGCTCGATGACCGTGGTCGGGTCGACAACGACCGAACGGTCGAGATCTACGCCCAGATGGGCATCGTCCAGGCTGAGTCCGGCGCCCATGTGGTGGCTCCGAGCGGGATGATGGACGGTCAGGTGGGCGCCATCCGTTCGGCCCTCGACTCCGCCGGTCATGACGACACCGTGATCCTGGCCTACGCCGCGAAGTACGCTTCGGCGTTCTATGGTCCGTTCCGCGAGGCGGTCGATTCGTCCTTGCAGGGCGATCGCAAGTCGTATCAGCAGGATCCGGCCAATGGCCGCGAGGCGATCCGCGAGACCCTGCTCGACATCGAGGAGGGAGCCGACATCGTCATGGTCAAGCCGGCGCTGTCCTACCTCGACCTGATCGCCGACGTGCGTGCTGCGGTCGACGTGCCCGTCGCTGCCTACAACATCTCCGGTGAACTCGCGATGGTCGAGGCCGCCGCCGCGAACGGTTGGATCGACCGCGAACGGGCGATCGACGAGATCATCATCTCGATCTGCCGCGCCGGCGCCGACATCGTCCTGACCTACTGGGCGCAGGAACTCGCCACCCGCCTCCCACGCTGACCCCTGCCCCGCGCGAGATGTCGGCGGTTTTGGGTCCATAGCGGTACCGCAACGACCTAAAACCGCCGACATCTGGCGCGGGAGTTGACGGACCTGCATACCCGGTATACGGTCATATCCGAACAGTGCATACCGGGTATAGGGAGTGTGGGCATGTCGATCCGTCACAGTCTGATGGCGTTGCTGAAGCAGGGGCCGCGACATGGCTACCAACTTCGCGCGGAGTTCGAGGCGCGCACCGGAGGTACGTGGCCGCTCAATGTCGGACAGGTCTACACGACCCTGCAACGTCTGCAGCGTGATGGTCTGGTCGATGTGGTGGGCGAGGCAGATGCCGATGGCCGCATCGCCTACCAGCTGACTGCGGCCGGACAGCTCGATGTGGATGCTTGGTTCGTCAGTCCGGTCGACAAGTCCGGCGACCCCAGGGACGAACTCTCGATCAAGCTGGCCCTGAGCGTCGGGATGGAAGGCGTCGACGTCCCGGCGATTATTCAGACTCAGCGGGCCGCGACTCTGCGCCAGCTGCAGGACTACACCCGACTCAAGCGTCAAGCCGACGACACGCATGATCTCGCGTGGGAACTGGTGCTCGAACGCCTGATCTTCTCGGCCGAATCGCAGGTCCGCTGGCTGGATCATGTCGAGTCTCGGGTGCGTCGCGCGTTGCCGCGAGCTGCGGCCGACTCGGGCACCGCGAGCTCCGCTCACACCGACCCCACGCAGGTCAACGCATGAGCGAGGTCGTGCTGGAACTGCGCGCAGTCAGCCGCGTCCACGGCGAAGGTGCCGCCGAAGTGCATGCGTTGCGCGACGTTGATCTGCAATTGGTCGAGGGCGAGCTGGTAGCGATCATGGGACCGTCCGGCTCGGGCAAGTCGACTCTCTTGACGTTGGCCGGCGGACTCGACCGGCCAACCCAGGGTGAGGTAGTCGTCGAGGGCAAGAGCCTGGCTCATGCGACGGCCAAGCAGCTCGCGGCGATGCGCCGGCGCAGCGTGGGCTACGTCTTCCAGGACCTCAATCTGATCCCTACCCTCACGGCTGCGGAAAATGTTGCACTGCCGCTCGAGCTCGACGGAATGTCGCGGCGCGCGGCTCGACGAAGCGCGTCGAAGTCGCTTGAGGATGTCGAGATGGACGGTCTCGCCGAACGGTTCCCCGATGAGATGTCCGGTGGCCAGCAGCAGCGCGTGGCGATCGCCCGCGCATTGGTTGGTCCGCGTCGCATGCTGCTTGCCGATGAGCCGACCGGGGCGCTCGATTCGCAGACTGGAGAGTCCGTGCTCAAGGTGTTGCGCAAGCGCATAGACCGAGGAGCAGCGGGATTGATCGTCACCCATGACGCGCGGCATGCAGCCTGGGCCGATCGGATCATCTTCCTGCGGGATGGCCGGATCACCGACACGACCGAAGCCGAGCTGTCTGCCGAGGCGCTGTTGGCCCCCGGGCGGCATGTGTGAGCCAGTTTTCCGCCTCGTGGCGTGTGGCGCTGCGCGCCGGTCGACGCGACGTCCTGCGGTCGAAGGGGCGCAGCGCGCTGGTCATGACGATGGTCGGCACGCCGGTGCTGCTCACCGTGATGCTGACGTCGATCGTCGCGTCCAGTGAGGTCAGCCCAGCAGAAGGCCTCCGCGATGACCTCGGTTTCGCCGAGGCCTCAGCCGCCTATTTCGGCGGGACGGTCGAACAGCTGCCTGACGGCCGGGACACGACGCTGAGTGACGACTCGCCCCAAGATCAGCTCAAGACTCCTGACGAGCAAGCCGACGCGTTGGCGAAATTGGTCGACGGACGTGTGGACGTCGTCGAGCGTGGATGGGGCACGACTGTCGTGATCGACGGCAAGGGATTCAACAGCGAGTCTCTCGGTGTCGATGGTTCGAGCCCTGCTGCCAAGGGACTTTTCCGATTGGCTTCGGGGCGCGTGCCTCGCGCTGAAGACGAAGTTGTCGTATCTCAGCGCCTGGCCGACAAGGGAGCCGTCATCGGTTCGACGGTCCAGGCCGGCCGGAACGATGCCCTGAAAGTTGTGGGCATAGGGCGAATCGGCACGGTGACCCGTGGTGGTGACCCACAGTCAGTCATCGCGCTGCCGGGAGTTCTACCTTCGTCAGACGGTGCCTCCTTCCTGATTGATCGCCCCGCGCCAGTGACGTGGGATGACGTCAAGCAGCTCAATGCCGCCGGTTTCGGTGTCACCTCGAAGTACGTGCTCGCCCACCCGCCTGCCGCGGCCGACCTCTATCCCGGTGCAGAAGAGGTGTTCTCGTCGGGGGACGACTCATCGAGTGCTGTCCTGGCGGTCGTCGTGACCGCGATCGTGCTCGAGGTTGTGCTGCTGGCTGGGCCCGCATTTGCCGTCGGTGTGCGCCGACAACGGCGCGATCTGGCATTGCTGGCCGCCACAGGGGCATCGCCGAAGCAGATTCGCCGGGTCGTCCTGGGCCAGGCGCTCGTCCTCGGGGTGCTGGCGTGTCTCATCGCCGCGGCGCTCGGCACCGCGCTCTCCGCGCTGGTCGTGTGGCTCGGGCCGTCGGTCGTCCCCAAGGTGGAATTCGGCCCGTTCGAAATGCAGTGGTCGTACGTCGTTGCCGCGATCATCCTCGGTTCGCTGGCCGCGATGGGAGCAGCCTTCGTGCCGGCCCGTCAAGCCTCCACACAGGAAGTGGCTGCCGTGCTGGCGGGGCGCCGGGGGACTGTCAGGTCGAGCCGAGGGTGGCCCATCGTCGGAATCGCCCTCGTGTTGGTGGGATTGGCCACGTGCTTCACCCTCGGCACCCGGCAGGGGGGAGAGCTGGCGGTGGCCGCGTCGACCATCGCGATAGTTTTCGGCGCGGTGTTCCTCACGCCGCTCGTCATCGGTGCGGTGGCCCGAGCGGGCGGCTGGCTGCCGCTGTCGTTGCGACTGGCCCTGCGCGACACCGCGCGTCAGCGCGCTCGAAGTGCGCCGGCGATTGCCGCTGTGATGGCGTCGGTGGCGGGCATCACGACACTCGCGATCGGATCGTCGAGCGATTTCGAGCAGAGCCGCCGGGACTATCAGTACCAGCAGCAGCCCGGACGTATGACGGTCAACGCCCAACCGGACGTTCTCGAGTCCGCCATGGCGGCTGCCACACAGGCATCTGGTGGAGTGAGGTTCACCTCGCTCGGTTCGGCCGGTCGCGAATCTTCCTTGCCCGGTGAAGAGACGTGGGTCTATGCCAGGACCGAGGAGATGTATTCAGGTACGACCGAGGTGGTGGTCGCCAATGCGGCCGCGGCGCGCGATTGGGGTGTCCGACTCGATGCCGACAGCGAGGCTGCGCTGGACTCGGGCGTCGCAGTGGTCGGCGACCGGAAGTCGATCAAGGGCGGCAAGGTCGTACTCGAGATCGAATCGGGTGAGAAGTCGAGACGAGTCGACGTCCCTGCTGTACTGGGTGATCTCGGCACTGGTGAGGTCCCCAGCGGCCCCGAGCCGGAACTCGGTCTCGTCCTCATCTCGCCTCAAGCCATGAAGTCCATCGGTGTTCCGTGGGAGTCGCGGCGGGCTATCTCCGTAGTCGGTGCGCCGAGCCAGAGCAAGGCGGTCGAGGCCCGGGTGGAGCAAGCGGTGTCTGGCCTTGATCCACAGGGTGGTGGCGCGTACGTCGAGCGAGGCTTCCAGGAGTCATTCGCCCTGCCGTTCCTCGCGCTGCTCGGCTTCGGCGTAGTCGCGGTTCTGGTCGGGACGATGACCGCAACGGGTCTGGCTCTGAGCGATGCCCGACCAGACTTCTCGACGCTCGCCGCGGTGGGAGCTGCGCCACGCACGAGACGCCTGGTGGCCGGGGCCCAGGCGATCGTGCTGGCGACACTGGGCACGTTGCTCGGCATCGCCGTCGGATTCGCGCCGGGGATCGCGGTGACGTGGCCGTTGACCAGCGAGAGCTATGCCTCGGGTGTGACCGAGCAGGTTGCTCCGATCATTCAGGTGCCGTGGCTATTGCTCGGAGCGATCGTGGTGGTCGTCCCGCTGATCGCGGCGCTGGCGGCCATGATGTTCACCCGAAGCAGGCTGCCCATCGTGCGGAGGCTGGCCCAGTGAGCCGCGGACCGTCGGCCCAGCGACGTCGGCTCATTGCGAAGCGGCGCCTGGCCCGGCTCATAGCAATCCGCCGAACAGCTCAAGTCATGCCGGAACCAGAACAGATGTCGGCGGTTTTGGGTCAATAGCGGGATGCCATCGACGTAAAACCGCCGACATCTTGGGGGTCTGGGGTCAGGACAGCAGGTCCGTAACGCATTTGAGGATGCCGGCCACGTCGAGCGCCGAGATTCCGCTGAGCAGGCACTTGGTCTTGGCCTCGGCCCAGGTCAGTGTCGCCGATCCGGTCGAGCCGCCCTCTTCGCCGGTCGTGGTGCCGGTTCCGTCAGTGACGACTCCGCCGACCAGACCGGACAGGCCGCCGCTGGAACCATGGCCACCGCCGCTGCCGCCCGAGGTGCCACCGCCGGTACCACCACCGGTGCCTCCGCCGCCCGTACCGCCGCCGGTGCCTCCGCCGCCGGTGCCTCCGCCGGTGCCACCGCCAGTCGAGCCGCCGCCGGTCGAGCCGCCGGTGCCCTTGGAAGGTTTGGGCTTGTTGACCTTCTTCTCGGCCTTCGCCGCGGCCTTGCGCTGGGCCGACGTCAGGGTCTGATCATTGGCCGATGCCGTCAGGACCGGCGCCGTCGAGAATCCATTGGGCGACTGGGTGAAGTCACCTTGCGCGTAGGCCGCCGAGATCTTCAGAACCAGGTCGACATAGGAGTCGGAGTGGTTGTAACGCTTGACCGCGGTCGCCGCACCGGTCGGTGTCGAGAGGTCGCCTTCCCCGGCGCACAGGTAGATACCTGCCGAGGTGGCGGCATCGTCGATGTCCTGGGGGTTCTTCTTGTCGTCGTTGTCCGAATCGACGCCGACGGTCTCCCATGTGCCGGGGATGAACTGCATCGGACCGACGGCGCGGTCGAGGACCGAGTTCTTGTCGAGCGTTCCGTTGTCGGTGTCGGTGATCTTGGCGCGACCGTCGCGGCCATCGAGCAGCGGGCCGTAGATGCCGGGCTTCGCGACTCCGTTGGAGTCCAGGGCATTTCCGCCGGTGCGTCCGTGATTGGATTCGACCCGGCCGATCGCCGCAACCAGATTCCAAGGCAGCTTGCACGACTCATCGGCCTTGCCCAGGAGGCTCTCGGCCCGGCGGTAGGCCGACAGCGCCGACGATGGGATGCCGTTGGTCGACAGAGTCGAGACTGTTCCGACGGCGCCGGCACGCTGATCGATGCCCTGGGGGGTCTTCTGCACACTGGCCGGCTGTTCGAAGGCCGTGGCCGGCACGGTCGGGACGTCGGCATCCGACGGTCCCCCGGATGCGGTGGCGAGTTCGGAGTTGGTGAGCAATGCGCCCCACACCCCGACCAACAGCGTCATCGGGATCAGAGCGCTGGCCTTCTGCCAACGCGTGAGCTTGCGAACTCCCATGTGTCGTACCCTCCCAGGCGACGCGATCCCGCGCCACAGTGTTGAATCAGTGCCGGGTAAATCGATGTTACTGCAGCCCGGACGAGATGCCACTCCAACCAATCAACCGACTAACGACACTCAGGTCGCAAAGTTACGCCGCAGATGCGGTGGTCGACAGGTTTTCGGTGCGGGAGACAATGGCTCGGTGACGCCAAACCCCGCATCCCAGGAACTATTCGATCGTGCTCGCGCTGTCTCGCCGGGGGGCGTCAACTCTCCGGTCCGAGCATTTCGCGCTGTCGGCGGTACGCCGATCTTCATGGCCTCAGGTGCCGGCGCGTGGCTGACGGACGTTGACGGTCGCCGCTATGTCGATCTGGTCGGCTCGTGGGGTCCCATGTTGTTGGGTCACGCCCATCCCGAGGTTCTGGCCGCAGTCGCTGAGGCGGTGGGCCGGGGGACGTCATTCGGCACGCCCAGCGCCCCGGAGGTGTTGTTGGCCGAGGAGATCGTCGCACGTACGTCGGCCGAGAGCGTCCGGATGGTCTCGTCCGGAACAGAGGCGACGATGTCGGCGATCCGCCTCGCTCGTGGCTTCACCGGTCGCGACAAGATCATCAAGTTCGCCGGCTGCTATCACGGCCACGTCGATGCTCTGTTGGCCCAGGCCGGCTCGGGCGTCGTGACGCTCGGCCTGCCCGAGACGCCTGGTGTCCCGGCGCACGTCACGGCCGACACGATCGTGCTGCCCTTCAACGACCGGGCGGCGGTGGAGGCCGCCTTCGCCGAATACGGCGACCAGATCGCGTGCCTGATCACGGAGGCGGCGGCCGGCAATATGGGCGTGGTTCCGCCGCTGCCGGGCTTCAACGAGTTCCTGTCGCAGATCTGCGGACGCAATGGTGCATTGTTCATCAGCGATGAGGTCATGACGGGCTTCCGGGTCACCCGCTCGGGTCACTGGGGGCTCGATGGCCAACGCGAGGGTTGGGCGCCGGACCTCGTGACATTCGGCAAGGTCATGGGCGGCGGCTTCCCGGCGGCGGCCTTCGGCGGACGCCGCGAGGTCATGGAGCAGCTCGCACCGGTGGGCCCGGTCTATCAAGCCGGAACATTGGCGGGCAATCCGATCGCGACGACGGCCGGTCTTGCGACGTTGCAACTTGCCGACGCGGATGCGTACACGCGGCTCGACGCGGCTTCTGCGCAGCTGCAATCGCTCGTGCGTGATGCGCTCGACGCGGCAGGTCTCGCGTACACGATGCAGAACGCCGGCAATATGTTCAGCGTCTTCTGGGGCACGACCGGCCCGGTCGACGGCTTCGCCGCTGCGCAGAAGCAGGAGGCATGGCGGTACACGGCGTTCTTCCACGCGATGCTCGACGCCGGGGTGTACCTGCCGCCGAGTGCATTCGAGTGCTGGTTCGTCTCCGCGGCACACGATGAGGAAGCACTCTCTAGAATTGCAGCGGCACTCCCAGGTGCCGCGCTCGCTGCTGCCCAGGCCAAGGAAGTTTCATGACGCGAACAATCATTCACCTGATGAGGCACGGCGAGGTCCACAACCCGCTGGGCGTCCTCTACGGACGGATCGCCGGCTACAACCTCTCCGACCTGGGCCACGAGATGGCCGCCAAGGTGGCCGAGTCGCTCAAGGACAATGACATCACGCACTTGGTGGCGTCACCGCTTGAACGTGCGCAGCAGACGGCTCAGCCGCTCTCCGACATTCTCAAGCTCGATATCCAGACCGATGAGCGGGTCATCGAGGCCGGAAACAAGTTCGAGGGCGTCACGTTCGGCACCGGCGCGGGTTCGCTGTGGCGTCCCAAGAACTGGTGGCTTGTGCGCAATCCTTTGCGTCCCTCCTGGGGAGAGCCTTATGTCGAGATCGCTGCCCGCATGCGATCGGCGATCCGCGATGCGCTCGAGGTCGCGCGCGGTCACGAGGCCGTCATCGTCTCGCACCAACTGCCGGTCTGGACCGCGCGGCGAGCCTACGAGAAGGCGCGATTCGCGCACGACCCCCGCAACCGTCAGTGCTCGCTCGCGAGTCTGACGAGTCTGACGTTCGAAGACGATGTCTTCACTGGGCTCACTTATAGCGAGCCTGCGGGGGATCTGATCCCCGATGCGCTGAAGAAGAAGTTCGTGGGCGGGGCTTGAGTTTCCATGTTGCTCTCCATGCGTGGACGAACGCTGCGCCTTGCCGTCGCGGCGACAGCAGTGGCTCTGCTGGCCGGTTGTAGCGGCGGTACCGGTACAGGTGGTTCGACCGGTGGCTATGTCGAGGCAGTCGGCTCCGGAATCACCAAGGTCGACCAGGCCGATCGCAAGGCCGCGCCTGAGATCAAGGGTGTCGATCTGGAAGGGGACGATCTGACCTCGGCCTCGTACGCAGGCAAGGTGCTGGTCGTCAATGTGTGGGGCTCCTGGTGCCCGCCGTGCCGCAAGGAAGCCCCTGCCCTGCAGGAGGTCGCCGAGCAGTACGCCGACAAGAATGTGCAGTTCTTGGGCGTCAACGTCCGCGACAATTCGTCGGCCGCGCGTGCCTATGAGAAGAAGTTCGGCATCACGTTCCCGAGCCTCGACGACTACAGCCAAAAGAGCCTGTTGGGCTTCAAGGACAGTCTCCCCGCGCAGGGCATCCCGACGACCTGGATCATCGACTCTGACGGCAAGGTCGCCGTTCGCATCTTCGTCGACAATCTGACGGCGTCGACCCTTGCGGGTCTGATCGACGACGTCATCTCAGGAACAGCGTGAATATGAGAACAGTGTGATCGACTGGATGACCGAGACTGTCGGCTCCGGCAGTCTCATCCTGGCAGCGCCCATCGCGGTGCTCGCGGGTCTGGTCTCGTTCTTCTCTCCCTGTGTGCTCCCGCTCCTGCCGGGCTACTTCTCCTACATGACCGGTGTCGGCGTGCAGGATCTGGAGTCGACGGGTCGTGGCCGGATGCTGCTGGGGTCGGGGCTGTTCGTGCTGGGCTTCAGTGTCGTGTTCGTCTCCGGCGGGATGCTGTTCGGCTCGATCGGTCAGGAGCTGTTCCAGTACCAGCGTCAGATCTCGATCGTCATGGGCATCCTGGTGATCCTGATGGGTCTGGCCTTCATGGGTTTCATCCCATTGATGCAGCGTGAGGTCAAAGTGCATGCCGTGCCGGCGGTGGGACTTGGCATGGCCCCGCTGCTCGGCGCGTTGTTCGGTCTCGGCTGGATCCCGTGCGTCAGCCCGACGCTGGGCACGGTCCTGACACTCGCCAACAGCGAGGGCACCGCAGGACGTGGTGCGTTGTTGTCGTTCGTCTACTGCCTCGGGCTCGGTATCCCGTTCATCGTGGCCGCACTGGCGTTCGGACGTTTCATGCGAGCCATGACCTGGGTCAAACAACATCAGCGGGCGATCTCGGTAGGCGGCGGGCTGATGCTCGTCGCGGTAGGACTCCTGCTCGTCACGGGTTTGTACGACTCGATGGTCGACAGCCTGCGCAGTTCTTTCGGCACCGGGTCGGTGGCCATATGAGTGAGGTAGTCAGATGAGCCAGAATGCGGTCAGCGAGCTAGGACGTCGCGAGTTCACCCGGTGGTTCTGGCGCCAGCTGACCTCGATGCGGACCGCGCTGTTCCTGCTCCTGCTGCTGGCGATTGCTGCGGTTCCGGGATCGATCGTCCCGCAGCGTGGCGTCGACGCCCGCGCGGTCGAGGCATATTTCCTGGAGCATCCTGACAGGGCGCCGTTCCTCGACAAGCTCGGCTTCTTCGCGGTCTACAGTTCGCCGTGGTTCAGCGCTGTCTATCTGCTGCTGATGATCTCGTTGATCGGCTGCATCCTGCCGCGGACCTTCGTGTACCTGCGTGCTTTGAGGGCACGGCCGCCCAAGGCGCCCAAGAACCTCCTGCGGATGCCGGCATCATCGTCCTTCGAAACCTCGGCCTCGGCCGAGGAGGTCATGGCTGCGGCCCGGCGCGCGCTACCCCTCGCGCGTGTCGACGTCGTCGACCGCGATGACGCGCAAGAGCTCAGCGCGGAGAAGGGATATCTGCGCGAAGCCGGCAATCTGCTGTTCCACGTCAGCATCGTCGTGGTGCTGATCGGTGTGGCCGTGGGCACGTTGTTCGGCTACCGCGGCTCCGTCATCGTGACGGAGGGAGATGGCTTCTCCAATGCGTTGAGCCAGTACGACGATTTCTCGTCGGGGGCGATGTTCTCGGCCGACGAGCTGCAGCCATTCGCCATGACGCTCGACAACATGACGGCCAAGTTCCAGCCGTTCGGCAGCCAGCAGGCCGGTGCGCCGCGTGAGTTCAGGGCACGAGGAACGTACATCACCGGCCCCGGCGCCGAGGAGAAAAAGTACGACATCACGGTCAATCACCCGCTCAGCGTCGGCAATGCGTCGATGCACCTGCTCGGCCAGGGCTATGCGCCCGTCCTGAAGATCACCGATGCGAAGGGCAATGTCGTCCTCAACGACGCCGTGCCGTTCCTGCCAACTGATTCGACCTATACCTCCAACGGCGTGCTCAAACTGCCCGATGCCCAGCCCGAGCAGTTGGGCCTCCAGGGTTTCTTCCTGCCGACCGCAGCCGAGCAGAACGGGATTTCGATCTCGGTGCATCCGGCCGCCGCCAACCCGGTGGTGTCGTTCAATATCTGGCACGGCGACCTGGGCCTCGATGACGGGCGTTCGCAGTCGGTCTTCATCCTCGACAAGTCGAAGATGAAGCAGTACAAGGACGCCGACGGCAAGAACACCCGGATCAGCTTGAGCCCCGGTCAAGTAGCCGACCTCCCCGGCGGCGGCACGATCGAATATCTGGAGACATCGCAGTTCGCGCGGTTCCAGATCAGCTCCTCGCCCCTGATCTGGGTGCCCCTGGTCGGGATCAGTGCGGGACTCCTCGGTCTGATCTTGTCGCTGTTCATCAATCCCCGTCGAACGTGGGTGCGAGCCCGCAGAGACGGTTCACGTACCGTAGTAGAGGTTGCAGCCCTCAATCGCAACCCGCGTGACGACCTGCCGGCCGAGCTTGATCAATTCCTCGAGCGGCTGCGCGCCACGCTGAACGATCCTAAGGAGACATCATGAGCCTTGCCGATCTTGCGCAGGTCTCCAACTACTCGGTTGCCTCGGCGACGGGCGTCGTCGCTCTCGCGTTCTTGGCGCACCTGGCGGAATGGGGCTTCGCCAAGAAGCCCGTGTTGAACGCGGTCCGCGCGGGTGGTGGCGAATCGGTTCCGCCGCAGGAATCGGACCGTCCCGAACTCAGTGCGGTGTTCTCCTCGATCGCGGTCTCACTCGTCTCGCTTGCGACGATCTTGCTGTTCATCGGTTCCCTGACCCGCGGCCTCGCAGCGGAGCGGGTGCCGTGGAGCAATATGTACGAGTTCGCGCTGACCGGATCGTTCATCGCGCTTGTGGTCTTCCTCGTGCTGGTCAAGGTGTGGGACGCGACCTGGATCGGCGTCTTTGTCACGGGCTTCTCGCTGGTGCTGCTCGGCATCGGTTTCAGCGTCTATGTGCCGGCCGGGCCGGTCGTTCCGGCGCTGCACTCGTACTGGCTCGTGATCCACGTGGCGGCGGTCATGATCGCCGGTTCGCTGTTCCTGGTCGGTGCAGCCGCCTCGGTGCTGTTCCTGCTGAAGCTGCGCGCCGAGGAACGTGGCACCGAAGGTGCCTTCCTGGCCCGCGTGCCCGGATCGGCGATCCTCGACCGGGTGGCCTTCCGGGTCAACGCCGTAGCGTTCCCGATCTGGACGTTCGGTGCACTGATCGCCGGACCGATCTGGGCCTACGACGCCTGGAGCCGGTACTGGGGCTGGGATCCGAAGGAGGTCTGGGCGCTCATCACCTGGGTCGTCTACGCCGGCTATCTGCACGCCCGGGTCACCGCAGGCTGGAAGGGTCGCCGGGTCGCGATCTTGTGCCTGATCGGCTTCGCCACGTTCGTGTTCAGCTTCTACGGCGTCAACCTGCTCTTCGGCAACAGCCAGCACGCGTACGCCAAATAAGGCGCGCTGCTCGTACCTCGCAGCACCACCGGCTCGTACCTCACCGGTGCCGGGCTGCGCCCGGGCGCCTGCCTTCGCTCGTTGCACTCGCTCGGCCCATGGTGAGGACTTCGGTGCGCAGCCGGTGCGACCGCTCGAGGTCGGAACCGACTCGGGCGGCGGTTCGTGTGCCCCGTTTTTTTGCCGTCGATATCGAGCCAACCCCACCGACTCATGCCCAACTGTTGTGACCGCATGGCGTCCTCGCGTCGCTTCTCGTCGTACGCGATCTGTTGGGGCGTGCGTGGCTCGTTCGGAATTCCACCGTATTTGACCTTCCCGTCGAATTCGCCGAGATGGCAGTACTCGAGCGGGTCACATGGATCTTGCCGAGATTGACGCCGTACATCGCGATTCCGTGGAGCGCCAGGCCGGGCGCGTCGCCTGTGGACGCCGCACGCATCAAGCGTCCTCGCCACGTACCCAGCGCTGTGACACGAGGTGCGTGCCAAAGACCCTACGTCTCATGGGAAACCGGCAGGGGAGGTTAGGGTCGGAGCATGGGGGATGCGATCAGGGTCGAAGGGCTCGTGATGACGTACGGGGACGTTCGGGCGGTCGACGGGGTGAGTTTCACGGTTGCGCCGGGGGAGTTCTTCGGGCTTCTTGGGCCCAACGGTGCCGGCAAGACCACGACGTTGGAGATGATCGAAGGGCTGCGCAAACCGATGGCCGGTACCGTCCGGATCGGCGAGCATGAGCCCTGGAAACGGGCACCGGAACTGCAGCGCCGCATGGGCGTCCAACTGCAGTCGTCGTCATTCTTCGAGCGGTTGACGGCGCGTGAACAGCTCGACACATTCGGCGCGCTGTACGGGGTCGCGTCCGGGCGCACCGATGAGATGCTCGAACAGGTCGGTCTCGTCGACAAGGCCGACGTCCGCACCGAGGACCTGTCAGGTGGCCAGAAACAACGGCTCTCGATCGCGTGCGCGTTGATCCACGACCCGGAAGTCGTGTTCTTGGACGAGCCGACGGCCGCACTCGACCCGCAGGCCCGCCGCAATCTCTGGGACGTCCTGCGCACGATCAACGAATCAGGCCGCACCGTCGTGCTGACGACGCACTACATGGACGAGGCCGAGGTGCTGTGCGACCGGGTCGCGATCATGGACTCGGGCAAGATCTTAGAGATCGACACTCCGGCAGCACTCGTGCGCGGACTCGACGCCCCGGTACGGATCAGCCTCGCGCCAGGCACCTTGTCGGTCGAGGATGCGCGCTCGGTGGCTGGCGCCGACGTCGTCGAAGCCGAAGAATCGGCCCTGACGATCACGACCCGCGAACCGTCTCGCGTCCTGACGGAGCTGGCGACCCGCAACGCCCTGGACGGACTCAGCGTCAAAGGCGCATCGCTCGAAGACGTGTTCTTGGAGCTGACCGGCCGGGAGTATCGGGCATGAACGGGGTTCGCGCATGAGAGCGTTCATCAGCCTGGCCCGAGCCATGCTCAAGGGCTTCTTCCGCGACAAGATGGCGTTCTTCTTCGCCGTGATCTTCCCGCTGATGTTCCTGGTGCTGTTCGGCGGGATCTTCACGAACCAGGGGGCGTCCAAGTCCGAGATCATCCAGGTCGGTGCTGTCTCGATCCTCGACGAGGCGCCGAAAGACATGCGCGCCTATCTCGCCAAGAGCCTCGACATCACCAAGTCGAAGGACCAGAAGGCTGCCATCGAGAAGGTCCGCAAGGGTGACGCGGACGCGATGATCTCCCAAGACGGGGATCGGCTGATCGTGCGGTACTCGCAGGCCGATCAGGTCAAGGCCGCGACGGTCCAGGGGACGTTCCAGGCGATAGTCCAGTCAGCCAATATCCAGGTGACGGGTCAGCCGCCGCGGTTCAGCCTGGAAACCGATCAGGTTGAGGACGATTCGCTGTCGGCGATCCAGTACTACACACCGGGTCTGATGGGCTGGGCCATCGCTTCGGGGGCGACATTCGGCGCCGCGACGAACCTGGTTGTGTGGCGGCGCAATGGGCTGTTGCGGCGGCTGCGGTTGGCGCCGATTCCGACCCGCTCGGTGGTCGTGGCGCGGATCGCGGTCTCGATCGCGATCGCGATCGTGCAGGCGGCGATCTTCCTGGGTGTCGGAGTGGCCTTGTTCGACCTCAAGCTCACGGGTTCGTGGCCCATGATCATCCCGCTGTTGGTGTGCGGCACCTTGGCGTTCATGGCGATCGGTCTGCTCGCCGGAGCCGTGGCCAAGAGCGAGGAAGCCGCCGTCGGTATCGCCAACTTCGTCGTCCTGCCGATGGCGTTCTTGTCAGGATCGTTCTTCCCGCTCGACGGGGCACCGGGCTACGTCACGGCGATCAGCAAGGTCCTGCCGCTCAAACACCTGAATGACGGAATGCTCGACACCATGGTCCGCGGGGAGGGCCCGGTCGCGGCCCTTGTGCCGATGGGGATCCTGCTGGGATTCGCCGTCGTCGTGACGGCCATCGCCAGCAAGATGTTCCGCTGGGACGACTGACAGGTCTTACAGGCCCCGGAGGTAGTCGGGGTCGTCGTCGGGACCGCGCGGTCCGGGCGGCGGCGTCCAGCCGGTGTTGCGGGGCTTGGGCGGAATGTCCTTGATGTGGCCCCAGAAGAGCCAGGCCAGCGGGCCCGCGAAGGGGACGAACAGCAGGATCAGCAGCCACACCGGCTTGGGAAGCAGCTTGACCTGCGATTTCGGCGTGCCCACAAGATCGAAGATCGCAAAGATCAGCATCACGACGCCGAGTGCGATCAGAACTGCCTTACCCATGCCACCACCGTATCCGGCCTGGCACAACCGGCAGCACGAACATCGGGGCGCACCGATTAGGCTGGCTGCATGAAGGCTTTTTGGACCTACACGCTGGCCCGCTTCGCGATTTTGCTGGTGTGTCTTGTCGTGGTGTGGTTCGTCGGGCAGATCTGGTTCGAACGGACGGAGATCTTCAACATCTTCGTGTTGCTTGTTTCGCTCGTCATCTCCTCTGTCATCTCGATCTTCGCGCTGGCGGGACTGCGCAACAAGCTCGCACTCAACGTCCATCAGCGGGCCGAGCGGATGACCGCGCGGATCGAGGAGTCCCGCAGTGCCGAAGACATCGACTGAGAGTCGGGCCTGGATCGCCGAGGCGATCAGGCGTGTCGACGCCGACGCCAATCGCAGCGCTGACACGCACTTGCACGTCCTGCCGATCCCGGTCGACGGAATCGATCTGTACCTGAAGGACGAATCGGTCCACCCGACCGGCAGCCTCAAGCACCGACTTGCCAGGTCGTTGTTCCTCTACGCGCTGTGCAATGGCTGGATCGGGCCAGAGTCGACGGTCATCGAGGCTTCCAGCGGTTCGACCGCTGTGAGCGAGGCCTACTTCGCCCGCCTGATCGGGCTGCCGTTCGTCGCGGTGATGCCGGCCTCGACCAGCCCGGAGAAGATCGACTTGATCGAGTTCTACGGCGGCCGCTGTCATCTGGTCGACGATCCGGGGACGGTCTACGACGTGGCCCGCGAGCTCGCGTCGAAATGCGGCGGTCACTACATGGACCAATTCACGTACGCCGAACGGGCCACCGACTGGCGGGGTAATAACAACATCGCGGAGTCGATCTTCGACCAGTTGTCGGCCGAACCCCACCCGTGCCCCACGTGGATCGTGGTCAGCGCAGGCACTGGGGGCACGTCCGCGACGATCGGACGATTCGTGCGTTACCGACGATTCGACACTCGGATCGCGGTCGCCGACCCGGAGAATTCGGCATTCTACGGCGGCTGGGAGTCCGACAGCTCCGACGTCACGACGGACCGGCCGTCCAGGATCGAGGGGATCGGACGTATGCGGGTCGAGCCCTCGTTCGTCGGCGGCGTGGTCGACGAGATGGTCAGGGTTCCGGACGCTGCGTCGATCGCGACGATGCGCTGGGTTTCGGGCATCCTCGGCCGTCCCGTGGGCGGATCGACCGGCACGAATGTGTGGGCCTCGCTCGACATCATCGGCGATATGCGATCCGCGGGCCAAGTGGGCAGCGTCGTCACGTTGCTGTGCGACGGCGGCGAGCGCTATGCCCACACGTACTACGACGATGCCTGGTTGGCCGAGAAGGGAATCGACATCGCCCCGTACGCCGCGGCACTCGAAGAGTTCGCCGTCACCGGCGCCCTGCCGGATGTGCCGGCCTAGGTCACCCGCACGATCTGCACCGACACGATCCGCCCGGCATCGATGACGACCTGCGCCATGGTGCCGTGAGGCTGGCGGCGCTTGTCGGTCGGCGATCCGGGGTTCAGCAGACGTTGACCGTTCTCCTCGGTGTCCCACGGGATGTGCGAGTGGCCGAACACGACCAGATCGGCTTCGGGGAAGCGTCGCCGCATCCGCGCTGCCCGGCCCTGCTTCTGGCCCGAGTCGTGGATCATCGCGACGCGGACTCCGTCCAGCTCGATTTCGAGGGTCTCGGGGGCACCCCATGCCTCGACCTCGGGACCGTCGTTGTTGCCGGCGACGACGTGCACCGGCGCGTACGCCGCGAGCTCGTCGAGGACCGAGGGCAGGCAGACATCTCCGGCGTGCAGGATCACATCGACACCGTCGAGCTGAGAGGCCACCGCCGGGGGCATGGCCTTCCAGAAACGCGGGGCGTGGGTGTCGGAGACAACCGCGACGCGCAGCACGTCAGGCCCCGATCGCCAGCCCGACCGCGAGACCCACGGCGTAGACGAGTTCAGCCAGGCCCGCGTCGCGCAGCACCGGAATCAGCGCCATGCCTCGGGCCCCCGAGGCGATGGCGTTCGCGGCCCGGCCGATCAGAGGCAGAGAAATAAGTGCCAGCAGCGCCCACGGCGTGGAGAACGCCGCCCACACGACCATGGCTATCGCCAGAAGCATCAACAGGCCGAACAGCCGACGGGTTCCGGCGTCGCCGAGGACGACGGCGAGCGTCTTCTTGCCGGTGACCGAATCTGTCGGGATATCGCGCAGATTGTTGGCCACCAGGATCGTGCACGCGATCGCGCCGATGCCGATCGAGGCTGCGACTGACGGTGCCGTGATGCTCCCGATCTGCACATAGGCCGTACCGAGGACGGCGACGAGGCCGAAGAACACGAAAACGCTGACCTCGCCGAGCGCGCGGTAGCCGTACGGCGACGGACCTCCGGTGTACGTCCACGCGGCGCCCAGAGCGGCGACGCCGACCAGCAACAGCCACCAACTGGACGTCGCGGCGAGGGCGAAGCCGAGGACAGCGCCGAGACCCAGGAACAGCACTGCCGCGGCTTTGACCCGTTTCGCGGGCACGAGACCCGAACCGACGAGGCGCAGCGGACCGACCCGGTCGTCGTCGGTGCCCTTGATGCCGTCGGAGTAGTCATTCGCGTAGTTGACGCCGATCTGCAGCGCGAGCGAGACCCCGAGCGCGAGCAATGCCTTCCACCACACGACGGAATCGGCGAATGCCGCAGCGCCGGTCCCGGCCACCACGGGAGCCACGGCAGCCGGGAGGGTGCGTGGTCGAGCGCCGGCAATCCAGAGCTGGGTGGGCGAGAGTGAGGCAGTCATGGCTGTCCAGTCTGCCACCCTGGCCACTGTCAATGAATGGTTGACGCATTTTGGGGTGTCAAGTTAGCCTTGACACCATGACCGTCGATGATGCGCAGTTCGCAGATCTCATCGCCCGCGCGGTCGCTCGCGTCGACCCCACGCTGGAACGCCGCCTGGAGCGCGAACCGGAAGCGCACCTCGAACTGGTGTTGCTGACGCGCCGGGCGCATGAAGTCACAAATCAGTTGCTGCACGACGCCGTCGCGTCCGCCCGCGCCTCGGGATCGAGTTGGGAAGCCATCGGATCCGCCCTCGGCATGTCACGGCAGGCTGCCCAGCAACGTTTCGGCCGTCGTCCGCAGCCGATCCCGGGCACGGCAGAGCACCGCCAACTGGTCGGACTGACCGCCTTCAACGAGATGGATCAGCTCAACGCCTGGGGGCGCCACGGCTGGCACTCGGTTCGCTTCGGACCGTTGTTCCACGACGTCGAACAGTCCGATCAGAGATGGGAGCACGCTCGCGCCGTGATCGGTGGTCGCAAGGCCAAGGAGCTCGAAGGTCAAGGCTGGGAGCGGATCGGTTCGCACTGGTTCCCGTGGGTGTACTTCAAGCGGCCGCTCGACCAGTCGGCCGAGCCGGGAGAGCCGGGGCGGACGCCGTGACGACATCGCTTCGCCCCGTGGCCGGCGAACCACGTGAGGTTTTCGCACTCGTCGAGCATTGGGTGCGTGACGGTGGGGATCCGCTCGTCGTCCGCACGTCGGGCAGCACGGGGTCGCCCAAGGAGGTCGTGCTGTCGCACGGGGCGATGCTCGCGTCCGCACGGGCGACTCTCGACCGGTTGGGTGGTCCCGGCGGTTGGTTGCAGGCGATGCCGGTCACGGGGGTCGGTGGGCTCCAGGTGCTGGTGCGGTCGGCCCTGGCGCGTCTCGAACCTGTCTTCGCGGCCGATCACCTGAGCCTGGCCGATGCGATCGCCGCGATTCCGGGGGAGCGGCGATATGCCTCACTCGTCCCGACCCAGGTCCATCGGGTGCTCGAAAGCGATGGCGTCGAGGTGTTCGAGCAGCTCGACGCGTTGTTGATCGGCGGTGCCGGGACGCCCCCGGATCTGCTCGATCGACTCAGTGGTGTCAACGTCGTGCGTACCTATGGCATGAGCGAGACGTGCGGCGGATGCGTCTACGACGGCCTCCCGCTCGACGGGGTCGAGTTGCGGCTCGACGATCACGGTCAGGTGCTGATCGCGGGGCCGATGCTGTTCGACGGTTACACCGATCCCGATGCCACGTCCGCCGTGATGCATGACGGCTGGTTCATGACCGCCGACCTCGGCGAGATCGTCGACGGTCGGCTACGGATCACCGGACGGTCCGACGATGTGGTGATCAGTGGTGGGGTCAACATCGCTCTCCCTGCGGTGACGGCCGCGCTGCGGCAGCTCGACAGCGTCCGCGATGCGGTGGCGGTGGCAGTCGACGATGAGGAGTGGGGTGCGCGGGTCGTGGCCTATCTCGTTCCGGCCGACGCGGTCTGCCTCGACGGGCTGCGGCTCGATGAGGTCCGCGATGCCGTTGAGGAGTCCGGTCTGCCCCGTACTTGGGCCCCCCGGGAGGTCCGGCTGCTCGATGAGTTGCCGTTGCTGCCCGGCGGGAAGATCGACCGGCAGTCCCTGATCCACTGACCCAGCCCTTCTCCGTCCGAGGGGGCGGTGCACTGGCGTCCAAGAATGTGGCGGACGTGGACGCTGGCGCACCGCCCACGGGGCAGGCGGGGTAGGTGGGATCAGGTCGCGGCGGTGATGGCGTCGGCGATCGGCGTCGGCCCGCTGATGACTTCCCACTGCTTTCGGTGCGTCGCGGTATTCGGGATCACGGCCGCGACGAGCGCGGCGACGTCGGCGCGAGGGATATGCGCCCGTTCGACCTGCTCGGCCAGTGTGATGTGGCCGGTCGGGGGACCGTCGGTGAGTCCGCCGGGACGGATGATGGTCCAGTCGAGATCGCTGTCGCGCAGGGCGATATCGGCGTCGCGCTTGGCCTCGACATAGGCGATCCAGGTGGGATCGGCGCCCTCGTCGATGGGCTTGTCGACGCTGATCGCCGAAATCTGCACGAACCGCCGGACACCTGCGGCAGTCGCACCCGCGATCGACTTGAGAGATCCGCCCAGGTCGACGGTCTTCTTGCGGGCTGCGTTCCCGTCAGGACCGCCGCCAGCGGCGAACACCACGGCATCGGCGCCGGCGAACGCGGCAGCGAACTCCTGCGCCTCGGATGCCTCGATGTCGAGAAGAGTGACGTCGGCGCCGAGGGCTTCCAAGCGCGGCGCTTGATCGGGGTTTCGGATCAGGCAGACCGGGATGTGCCCGTCTGCGACAAGCAATGGGACCAGGAGGCGGGCGATCTTGCCATGGCCTCCGACGATGGCGATACGGCTCATGACACCAACGTACGGACCTCCCGGTAAGTTGCCACTTGTGCAGCCGCGTACCTTCTCCATCCCGATGCCGACGAAGTTCCGTGGCATCACCCGGCGCGAGGGGATGATCTTCGAGGGGCCGGCCGGTTGGGCCGAATTCAGTCCGTTCCTCGACTACGACGCACGAGAGAGCGCGCCGTGGCTGGCTGCGGCGGTCGCCTCGGCGGAGGTGGAGTGGCCGACGGCATTGCGGAGCCGGATCCCGGTCAACTGCACCGTGCCCGCGGTCGGGCCCGAGCAGGCGGCGCAGATCGTCGCGAGCAGCGGCTGCAGCACCGCAAAGGTCAAGGTCGCCGAGAAGGGGCAGACGCTCGCCGACGACGTCGCCCGCGTCGCGTCGGTGCGAGATGCCATCGGCCCCCAGGGCAAGGTGCGGGTCGACGCCAACGGCGGCTGGACGGTCGACGAGGCAGTCGCCGCGATCCGGACGCTCGATACCGCCGCGAACGGTCTGGAGTACGTCGAGCAGCCCTGTGCATCGGTCGAGGATCTCGCGACCGTCCGCCGCCGGGTCGACGTCCCGATCGCCGCCGACGAGTCGATCCGGCGGGCCGATGATCCGTTCCGGGTGGTCGCGCTCGATGCCGCCGACATCGCGGTGCTCAAGGTCGCGCCGCTCGGCGGGGTGCATGCGTGTCTGCGGATCGCGGAACAGATCGGCCTGCCCGTCGTGGTGTCGAGTGCCGTCGACACGTCGATCGGTCTGGCGGCGGGACTCGCGCTGGCCGCCGCGTTGCCGGAGCTGCCCTATGCGTGCGGCCTCGCGACGACATCCTTGCTCGACGGCGACGTCGTCGCGAGGCCACTCGTGCCAATCGACGGTTTCCTCCCGGTCGGACGCCAGTTCTTCGACCTCGCCGCCTATGACGCCGTGGCCGCCGACGGTGAGACCGATGCCCGCTGGCAGGCCCGGTTCTCGGCGGTGCGGGCGGTGCTGGGATGACTCAGCAACGAGCAGTCGGAGTAGCCCGGAGGTTGGTCGGGGCCTTGCTGGGTGCCCATGTCACCGACGTCGTGCTCGCGCCGGGCTCCCGTTCGGGCCCGATCGCGCTGGCGTTCGCCGCAGCTGATGCGCAGGGGCTCTTGCGCCTGCACGTCCGCGTCGACGAGAGGGAGGCCGGCTTCCTGGCGCTCGGCCTCGCAAAGGCTTCGCATCGCCTGGTCCCGGTCGTGACGACGTCGGGCACAGCTGTGGCCAATCTGCACCCGGCCATGCTCGAAGCGATGCACTCGCAGGTGCCTGTTCTGGCAATCACGGCAGACAGGCCGGGACGGCTTCGGGGCACCGGCGCCAATCAGACGACGGATCAGCGCGAGATCTTCCCGGGGGTGCCGTTCATCGAACGGGTCAAACAACTGTCGTGGGGTCCGGCCCACCTGAATCTCGAGCTCGAAGAACCATTGATCGAACAGGTCGAATGGGACTTCCCGACCGGCGGAAGCCTGGGCTGGGCCTGGCACCCGCAGGCTCCGGTGAGGCTGGAGCCCGGCCCTCGCACCGTGGTCGTGGCCGGCGACGATGCTCGACAGGCCGCCCGGATCCTGGCCCGCGACGCAGGCTGGCCGCTGTTGGCCGAACCGTCGTCGGGATCGCGCAATGGTGAGGCGCTGGTGTCGTACCGCCTGGTGCTGGAGCATTCCCCGCTGACCGAGCAGATCGAGCGGGTTGTGAGCTTCGGCCACGCGACGCTGACCCGTCCCGTCAGCCGGCTGTTGTCTCGCACCGACATCGAGATCGTCCACGTCGGCACACAGGCGACGTTCCCGGTTCCGGCGGGCGCGAACGTCCGGTTCATCGACCAGACACATATGTCGACCTTGCAGACCGGAGGATCCCCGGTCGTACTGGGTGGCGTCGATGTCGAAGGCCCGGATGACCCGGCTTGGTTGCAGGCCTGGCACGATGCCGACGCCGCCGTCACGGCTGCGGTCGACGCCGAACTCGACGGCACGACACCGTACGACCTGGCCAAGGCGGTCAGCGCGGCGGTCCCGGCCGGCGGGATGCTGTTCGTCGGCGCGTCGAGCCCGATCCGTGACCTTGATCTGGTCGCCCGGCCGTACCCCGTGGGCGAGAGACGGTTGATCATCGCCAACCGGGGACTGGCAGGCATCGACGGGACGCTGTCGTCCGCGATCGGCGCGGCGCTGGCACGAGAGTCGACCCGGGCGATCGCCTATGTCGGCGACCTGACGTTCCTGCACGGCAGCAACGGTCTGCTGATCGGCCCCGGCGAGCCGCGCCCTGACCTCACGATCGTGATCGCCTCCGATGACGGCGGCAGCATCTTCACGACGCTCGAGCAGGGGGCGCCGGAATACACCGATTCGTTCGAGCGGATCTATGCGACCCCGACGGGCGCCGACATCGGGCAACTGTGCGCCGGCTTCGGGGTGTCGCACCGGCTTGTCGAGGTGGCAGATCTCGCCGACGTGTTGGCGCAGGAGGTCGAAGGCATCCGGGTCATCGAGGTTCCGATCGACCGAACCGGGCGCCGCCAACTGGATGCACGGCTGAGCGCGGCAGCGAGGAGCGAAGTCGGACGGTGACAGCGGTTGTGTCACCGACATACTCCCAGTAGGTTTGTGGTCTGGGTCACGCATGTGCGGCGTGGCTCCGATCATCGGTCGAGAGGATGTCATGGCAGAGATGCGTTTCGACTACATCGTGATCGGGTCAGGCAGTGCCGGCGGCGTCATCGCGACACGCCTGAGTGAAGATCCCCTCGTCAACGTCCTGCTGCTGGAAGCGGGCCCCGCCGATGACGACGACATGATCCACATGCCGCTGGGTTTCTCGACGCTGTTCAAGACCAAATGGGACTGGAACTACGAGACGACCCCGCAGAAACACCTCGCCGGACGACGCGCTTACTGGCCACGGATGAAGGCGCTCGGCGGCTGCTCGTCAATGAACGCCATGATCTACATCCGGGGCAATCACGCCGACTACGACGAATGGCGCGATGCCTACGGCGCGACCGGCTGGGGATTCGACGACGTCCTGCCGTACTTCAAGAAGGCCGAGGGAAACACTCGACTCGGCGATCCCTTCCACGGCCAGGACGGTCCGCTGCACGTGGAGGACCGGGTCTACAACCATGAACTGAGCACGGCGTTCATCGAGGCCGGGGTCGCTGCGGGGCACAAGCGCAATGACGACTTCAACGGTGCCAAGCAGGAAGGCATCGGTCGCTACCAGGTCACGTGCAAGAAGGGGCGACGCTGGTCGGTCGCCGACGGCTACATCCACCCGGCTGCCGATCGGCCGAACCTGACGGTGCTCACCGAGGCGTTCGTGACCAAGATCGTGCTCGACGGCACCCGCGCGACCGGTGTCGCCTACATCCGCGAGGGCCAGTCGCACGTCGTACGCGCCGAGGCCGAGATCATCTTGAGCGGCGGCGCGATCAACAGCCCGCAGTTGCTGATGCTGTCGGGGATCGGACCCGGAGCCCACCTGCGCGAGATCGGCATCGACGTCGCGGTCGAATCGCCGGGAGTCGGTCAGAATCTGCAAGATCATCCGGTCTCCGGCATCTTGAGCTACACCAAGGACACGACTGATATCGCCGAAATGTTGGGTGTGGGCAATCTGCTCAAGTGGAAGGCCACCGGCAAGGGCCCGTTGAGCTCCAACGTCGCCGAGACCGGCGCGTTCTTCGCCTCCCGCGACGATCTCGAACTGCCCGACATCCAACTGCACGTTGCACCGACCGGGTTCTACGACAACGGCATGCACGAACCGGTCCGCCGCGCGCTCACAACCGCAGTCACTTTGGTCAACGTCCAGAGCAAGGGATATGTGAAGCTGCGTTCGACCGATCCGACCTGGCAGCCCGAGATCGATCCGGGCTACTTCGACGACCGGGCCGACCTCGATGCCATGATCGCGGGATTCCGCCGGGCCAATGACGTGCTCCGTCAGGGGCCGATCGCCAGATTCATCGACGAGCCGTGGATTCCGGCGTCCGCCGATCCGACCGACGACGAGATCATCGAAGGAATCGGCAAGCTCGCCCAGACGCTCTACCACCCCGTCGCGACGTGCGCGATGGGCACGGTCGAGGGCAGCGTCGTCGATCCCGAGCTCAAAGTCCACGGCGTCGAAGGCCTGCGGGTCGCCGATGCGTCCGTCATGCCGCGCGTGCCCCGCGGCAACACCAATGCCCCCACCGTCATGATCGGCGAGAAGTGCGCCGACCTCATCAAGGAGTCACGATGACTGCAACGCTGGATCCGACTGCTGCGGCCGAGACCGCCGAGACCTTCGACTCGCTCAATCCCGCCAATGGCGATGTCGTCGGCACGCACCCCGTCCACGGCAAGGCTCACGTCGATGCGGCGGTCGCCCGTGCGCGCGAAGCGGCTGACTGGTGGGGCGACCTGACGTTCGCCGAGCGCGCCGAGTACCTGCTGACCTGGCGCAGCGTCATCACCCGCCGCATCGCCCAGCTCGCCGATCTGTCGCACCGCGAGACCGGCAAGCCGCACGGCGATGCCCAGCTCGAGATCATCTTGGCGATCGACCACATCGCCTGGGCGGCCAAGAACGCCAAGAAGGTACTCGGCCCCCGCAAGGTCAGCTCAGGTCTGCTGATGGCCAACCAGGCATCGAGCGTCGAGTACAAGGCGCTCGGTGTCGTCGGGGTCATCGGCCCCTGGAACTACCCCGTGTTCACGCCGATGGGTTCGCTCGCCTACGCCCTGGCCGCTGGCAACGCCGTCGTGTTCAAGCCCAGCGAGTACACGCCGGGAGTCGGCACCTGGCTCGTCGACACGTTCACCGAGGTCGTGCACGGTCGCGCCGTCCTGCAGGTTGTCACGGGATTCGGACCGACCGGCAACGCGCTGTGCACAGCGGATATCGACAAGCTCGCATTCACCGGGTCGGGTGCGACGGGCAAGAAGGTCATGGCAGCCTGTGCCGAGAACCTCACGCCTGTCGTGATCGAGGCCGGTGGCAAGGACTCCCTGATCGTCGACCAGGACGCCGACATCGCCAAGGCCGCCGAAGCCGCACTGTGGGGTGGCATGTCGAACGCCGGGCAGACGTGCGTCGGCACCGAGCGGGTCTACGTGCATGAGTTGGTCTTCGACTCGTTCATGACCGAGATCCTGGAGCAGGCCAAGGATCTCAAGGCCGAACAGGGCGGCAAGATCGGTCCCATCACGATGCCGTCGCAGCTCAAGGTCATCAAGAGCCATATCGACGATGCGATCGCCAAGGGTGCCAATGTCGCCCTCGGCGGTGCAGATGCCGTGGGGGAGCGGTTCGTCCAGCCGACGATCTTGACCCATGTGCCAGAGAACTCCACCGAGATAACCGATGAGACATTCGGTCCAACGCTCGCGATCAACCCGGTCAGGAGCATGGACGAGGCCGTAGCGCTGACGAATGCGACCGAGTACGGTCTCGCCGGTGCAGTGTTCTCCAAGAAGAACGGCGTCGACATCGCCCGCCGCATCCGTTCGGGTATGACGTCGGTCAACGCCGTCATCGCTTTCGCTGGTGTGCCGAGCCTGCCGTTCGGCGGCGTGGGTCAGTCCGGTTTCGGACGCATCCACGGCCCCGACGGGCTCAAGGAGTTCACGTACGCCAAGTCGATCACCCGGCAGAAGTTCAAGCCGGTCATGATGCTGACGTCGTTCGCGCGTGATGCCAAGACCGACGGCAAGGCGCTGCAGCTCATCACGCTGCTGCATGGAGGTAAGAAGACGCTCAAATAGGGCGCGCTGCTCGTTCCTCGCAGCCACTGTGGCTCCTTCGTCGCCTCAGCCGGGCTTCGCCCGGGCGCCTGCCTTCGGTCGCTAGCGCTCCCTCGGCCCATGGTGACGTTGCTGAGGTAGTGGCTGTTCGAAGTTAGGGATCTTGTCTGATGTGGGCGGCTACCTCAGGCGGCGACGCTGGACTCATGATCATCGACCCGCAGTCCTTCATCGCCCTGGAAATCGATCGGCATCTGGCCCTCGCCCAGGCGGCGCAGCAGGCGCGGCAGCACCGCACGGTCCGGCCGCGCCGGAGCATCCGTCTGCGTCTCGCCGCCTGGGCGACCGGCCGCGCCGTCCACGCTTGAGCGTCGCGACACCGCTGATGTCCGAGGCATCGGCCATGATGGAGACCATGGCGAACGATCGCGTGCCCTCGATGCCGTTGGTCGGCCGTCGGCGCGAGCTCGACCAGTTGTTGGCCGATGCCGGCGTGACCGAACCTGGTGTCCACGACATCGTGCTGCTCGGCGGCGATGCCGGGATCGGCAAGACCCGACTCCTGCGTGAGTTGGGCGTCCGCGCCAGGGAGGCCGGACATCGGGTTTTGGCCGGTCACTGCCTCGACCTCGGCGACAGTGCATTGCCGTATCAGCCGTTTGCCGATGCGTTCTCCCATCTCGACGACGCCGAGCGCGACCTGATCGCCGAGCGTTTTCCGGCCCTCGGCCCCTTGCTGCCGTGGCCCTCGCCAGCGCCCGGCGCCGGAGTCGAGCGGGCCGAATTGTTCGCCTCGGTCGTAGCCGGGCTGGATTCGCTGGCCACCGAGCGGCCGGTATTGCTGGTGCTCGAAGACGTCCACTGGGCAGATGCCTCCACACGTCACCTGATCCGCTATGTCCTGGCGCAGGGATTCCGCGGCCCCGTCCACGTCGTGATCAGTTTCCGGTCCGATGATCTGCACCGCCGTCATCCCTTGCGCCAGGCGATCGCCGAGTGGGTTCGGCTGGCCGGCGTGCGCCGGATGGAACTCGAACCGCTGGGGGACCACGACGTCGTCGATCTCGTGCGGTCCCGCGTGTCCGGGGCACTGGCAGACGTCGAGGTGAGTGCACTGGTGCAACGCGCCGCCGGCAATGCGTTCTATGTCGAAGAGTTGCTCGACGCCGGCTTGGGTGAGCACCGGGCGGCCTTGCCGGAGACGTTGAGCGATCTGTTGCTGGTCAGGCTCGAACACCTCGACGATTCCTCCCGCCGACTCGTCAGGGCAGCATCGGTCACCGACGGTCGCGAGGGTTTCCCGGCGCTCGCGGCGGCTGCCGGACTGACCGATATCGAACTCGACGCGGCACTCGGCGATGCGGTCGATCATAAAGTGCTTCGCCGGACCGACGGCGACAGCTATGTGTTCCGCCATGCGCTCCTCGGCGAGGCGGTACGAGATGACCTGCTGCCGGGGGAGCGGCGCCGCATACATGCCGCTTTCCTGAGCGCCTTGGACAGCACGGCTCCCGCGGCCACTGTCGCGCGTCACGCCTTCGCAGCCGGGGAGCGCGCGGTCGCGTTCGAGGCCACGGTGCGTGCGGCCGAGGATGCGCTCCGAGTGGCCGGATACGACGAGGCCGCCGGACACTATGAGAACGCACTCGAACTGATCGACGTTGCCCCTGAGGGAACCGATGAGGTCGACCTGGTCATCGAGGCAGCCAACGCGCTGGTCGCATCCGGGCGTCTGATGCGCGCGCTCGAGCTCTTACGCGATCGAGACCGCGAACTCGATGCCAAACGCTCCGCGCAGTCCCACGGGCGCTTGCTGGTGGCCATCGGCGACACCGCGTACTTCGCGAGCCTCGACTCCGAAGCCGATGCGGCCAGCAGCGAAGCCGTGCAGGTCGTCGCCGATGAGCCGACTGTGCTGCGTGGACAGGCCGCGGCACTGCGTTCTCGGGTCTTGGCCAATGTCAGACGCGATGAAGAAGCGGTCGGTTGGGGCGAGCGCGCGCTGGCCATCGGCGAACAGATCGGAGCTGAGAATGTCATCGCCGACGCCAAAGCGACGTTGACCCGACTCACGATGCGATCGGGTGCCGACCCGGAAAAAGCCAGAATCGCCTTTCGCGAGGTCATCGCCGACTCGCGTGCGTCCGGACATGTCCTGGGCGAGCTGCGCGGTCTGCACCAGCTCGGATTCGTCCACATCAATGCCGGGGAGCTCGACGACGCGGGGCGGGTCTTCGCCGAGGGGATGCGCCGAGCCGACGAGACCGGCTGGTCATGGGGGCCGTACGGGTTCGACGGGCGGTTCTTCGGTGCGCTCGTCGCGTATATCCGCGGTGACTGGGACCGAACGCTCGAATTGTGCACAGTCGGCCCTACAGCGCCCATGGATGCGCGCGCCGGGCTGGCCGCGATCGCGCTGCTGGTTGCGGCGGCGCGCGGAGAGGCGGAGCAGATCGAGCAGACCTTGCCGATGCGTTCGTTGTGGAGCCATGACGAGGCAGCAGCGGTTCACAGCAGTGCCGGGCTGATCGAGTTGCACGGCTTGCGCGGCGACCTGGCCGAGGCCCGGCGCTCCTACGACACCGTGGCAGGCCTGCACCAGGCGATGTGGGACGACCCCGACTTCCCGGCCCGCATACGCCTCGCTGCGCTGCTGGTCGGCCAGTATGCCGCCGCTGCGGCACGCCTCGAACGGGTCGAGCAGGCTCAACTGCTGGAACAAGTGCCCGCCTTGACGACCGAGCTGGAACGCGCCGTCACTGCCACCGATCCATTCGGTCCCGAGGGCGAGGCCTGGCGGCTTCGGTACCACGCCGAAGTCGCAAGGCTGCGATGGCATTGCGGTGAGGATGTCGGGTCGGCCGACGAGCTGGCGGCAGGCTGGCAGGCGGCCTATGAGGCGTTCAGCGTGCTGGGGGAGCCGTATGAGATCGCCCGGTCGGCGGCCCGGTGGGCAGAAGTGCTGCTCTCGACGGGGCATGAAGCCGACGCGGCGACACTGGTGGAGCAGGCCCGAGCAATCGCACGGCGACTCCAGGCCGAGCCCCTCCTGGCCGAACTCGATCGTCTGACCCCTTCCCCGGCCGTCGTGGCGCTGACACCGCGTGAACATGAGGTGTTGCGCCATGTTGCCGAAGGCTTGTCCAATGGCGAGATCGGTACGCGGCTGTTCATCAGCACCAAGACGGTTTCGGTGCACGTGTCGAACATCTTGGCCAAACTCGACGCATCGAGCCGAACCGAGGCAGCTGCGATTGCTCGGCGTCGGGGCTTGATCGACGGTTGAGGGTGGATCTGACCGGTAATCTGGGCAGGTGACTTTTCAACGCTTCGTCGCCCTCGGCGACTCCTTCACCGAGGGCGTCGGCGATCCCGACGCCGATCTGCCCAATGGCGTCCGTGGTTGGGCCGACCGAGTCGCCGAGGTCATGGCTTCCGACGACTTCACCTATGCGAATCTGGCTATCCGCGGGCGCAAGATGCTGGGAATCCTCGACGAGCAGGTCGGCCCCGCCCTGGAGCTGAAGCCCGACCTGGTCAGCATCTACGGTGGTGCCAACGACATTCTGCGACCGCGCATCGATATCGACGCGCTGATCGCGGAGTACGACGTGGCAATGGGACGCATCGTCGATGCCGGCGCGCACGTGCTGACGTTCACGGCGTTCGATCCAGGTGGCCTGCCGGTCTTCGGCGCGCTGCGCGGCCGGTTCGCGGTCTACAACGAACTCGTGCGCCAGATCGCCGAGAAGCACGGTGCGACCCTGGTCGACTTCTGGCGACTGCGCGACTACCGCGATAACCGTCTCTGGGACATCGATCGCATGCACATGTCGAGTGCAGGTCACCAGCGGATGGCGATCGCGGTGCTCGACGCCTTGGGTGTTGTTCACGATCTCCAACCGGTAGATCTCGGTGAACGGGTCGAATTGTCGTCGAAGGAGCGCCGCTCGGCCAACGCCGACTGGGCCAAGAGCTACGTCGCGCCGTGGATCAAACGCCGGGTCACCGGGAAGTCCTCAGGCGACAGCCTCAGCCCGCGGTGGCCGTCGCTGACCTCGATCGCCATGATCTGACTCTGACGCGGATACCATCACCCCATGGTCGAGAGAGTGCTGCGAGTTCTATCGGGCTTGGAGATCATGGCGATCGCTGCAGTACTTGTGCTCTTCGTGACTGGGCGCTTCGGCCAGTTCTGGTGGCTGTCTACCGTGATGATCGTGTTGCGCCTCGCGCAGCTCGCGATCAGGGCGTGGGGGGAGCGCCCTCCGCGCAAGCGTGAGTTCCAGAAACCGCGATCGGCATATCCGAATGGCGACAACGGCTATAACCGGCACGTTCAGCAGTAGTCACCGCTCAGGTGCTGGGAGTCAGCGCATCCCGCACCGGGATGAGCTTGGCATTGGACTCGGCGAGCTCATCGGCCGGAACCGAGTCGGCGACGATGCCGCAGCCCGCGAAGAGTCGGACCGTCCGGCCATCGTCCTGGATCTGCGCCGAGCGCAGCCCGATGCCCCATTCACCGTCGCCACGGGCATCGATCCAACCCACTGGACCGGCGTAGCGAGCCCGGTCGAGCATCTCGATCTCGGCGATGAGCCGGACCGCGGCGTCGGTCGGCGTGCCACCGACTGCGGCCGACGGATGCAGTGAGGCGGCCAGTGTCAGGGCACTTGCGCCGTTCTTCATGACACCTGTGACATCAGTGGCCAAGTGCATGACATTGGGCAGGTGCAGCACGAACGGGGTCTCGGGCACGAACATGTTGGTGCAGTGTGGCGCCAGGGCGTCGGCGACCGAACGGACGGCGTACTCGTGCTCCTCCAAGTCTTTCGAGGAGCGGGCCAGCGATCCGGCCAGTGCCAGGTCGTGGGTGTCGTCGCCGGTGCGCCGGATCGTTCCGGCCAGGACCCGTGAGGTGACGAGACCGCGTTCGAGCCGCACGAGCATCTCGGGCGTGGAGCCGAAGAAGCCGTCGACGTGGAATGTCCAACAACTGGGGTACTCGGCGGCGAGACGGGTCAACGGGGCCCGGACGTCGAGCGGCTCATCCAACGTGGCCACCAGATCACGGGCCAGGACGACCTTGTCGAGTGCGCCGCCGGCGATTCGACTGACCGCGTCGGCGACCAGGCCCTGCCAAGCGAGGCTGTCGACGGGACCGTCGGCGAACCTCGTCCCTGCCGGATCGGCCGGGGTGCTCGAGGGGCCGACCTCGGGCAGTGCGGTGATCCCGGTACCGATGACCGTGATCCACGTCGTCCCGTCGCGGCGCCCGACGACGACCTCCGGAACGACCAGTGCGCTGCCCTCGGCATCGTCGGTGAACGTGAAGGAGCCGAATGCGACCAGTCCTGATCCGGGGATGTCGACGTCATCGCGCACGACGGCATGGCTTGCCAGTTCGCGCCACCACGTGGCGGCGTCGGCGAAGCGTTCGCTGCCTGCGGTGCGGAACGTCGCGGCGCGACCCCAGCCGACCAGGCCGTCCTCGCCGTGAACCCAGGCGAGCGCGTCACGCTCGGGAAGCAGACTGAGCAATGCGCCGGGATCGTCGATGGGGGCCGACCGCACCAGGAGAGGTTCGACCAGATCGGCTGGAACGGGGTTGCTCACAATCCTTGAGCCTACTCGTGGGATGGTTGAATCGTGAGCCGAGCCGGTCTGGACAAGGAGCCCCGAGACGTCGCGAAGATGTTCGACGGGGTCGCGGAGAAGTACGACCTGACCAATGACGTGCTGTCGATGGGGCAGGATCGTCGCTGGCGCAAACGGGTCGTCGACCTCGTCGCGCCGAAGCCCGGCGAATACATCCTCGACCTGGCGGCCGGTACCGGTACGTCGAGTCAGCCGTTCGCCGATGCCGGGGCCGTCGTGGTTCCGTGCGACTTCTCGATCGGGATGCTTGAGGTCGGCAAGCGCGAACGGCCGGCCCTCGCCTTCACAGCGGGCGATGGCATGAAGCTGCCGTTCGCCGACGAGACGTTCGACGCTGTCACGATCTCGTTCGGTCTGCGCAATATCGTCGACCCCATCCAGGGCCTCCGAGAACTGCTTCGGGTGACCAAACAGGGTGGACGCATTGTGGTGTGCGAGTTCAGCACGCCGACCTGGGGTCCGTTCGAGGCGGTCTACTCCAACTATTTGATGCGGGCGCTGCCGCCGATCGCTCGCAAGGTGTCGTCCAATCCCGAGTCGTACGTCTACCTGGCCGAATCGATCCGTGATTGGCCGGACCAGAAGGGGCTGGCCCTCCGTATGGTCGAGGCCGGTTGGGGCAAGGTCGATTGGCACAACCTGTCGGGTGGCATCGTGGCGTTGCACCACTCCTTCAAGGCCTGACGCAACCCGTCAGGAAGCGTGTTTGCCTGCGGCGCGCCCCTCAGCGGCATCCCAGACCCGGTCGGCGCGAGACCACCACGCTCGCGTGAGGTGCGCGAATCGTCCGGTGTGGGGTGAATGGGGGTGTGGGCGGGTCGGCGAACCCGGCTCCACCTGGGCGAGCTGTGCTGCGAGCCGTTCACCTTCGGTCGGGTCGAGGTGAGCCGTCAGGTCCTCCACGATCGACGTCTCAAGACGCGTGAGCGCATCGATGTCGGCAGTGAGACGATCCCAGATCTGGGACCAGGACCTGCCTCGTGCCTGTGCGGCCCCGTAGAGACGCGCCTTCGCCAGCGCTGCCGTCTGCTCGACACGACGTACTTGATGGACGTACTCTCCGACCCGCGTGTCGCCGGGGCTGAGATGTCGGCGTGCGAGAGGGATCAGTACGTGGCAGATCGCCGACTGGTGCTGACATGTGCTGATGATGGCGGCATCGACCTTGCGGACGATCTCCTGGCGTTCGGCATGTGTGTGCACGGCACCGGCTGCGGCCTCGATCGAGGCGGCAAGAGCAGCGTGCGTCGCAGCGATGCTCTGCTGCAATGAATCCTTCATGATGTTCTCCTTCCCACACGCTCTACCTCCAGTGTGACCCCAGTCACAAAGAATGGGAATGCGGGCAAGCGTCCGCACTCAACGCCGACTTAGTGTGACCTAAGTTACAACCGGATCCTGGCGGGCGTATCGTGAGACCGTGATCACGTTGTGAAGTAATTCACAAGGGAACGATCATGAAGGTCCCACTCTGTCGGTCGAGTCCCGGGAGGTGCCGTGACGGCTTACACGCCGATTCTTGTGCTGGGGGGTATTGCTGCCCTCTTTGCGATAGGCAGCATCGCGATCGCCCCGCTGACCGGGCCCAAGCGCTACAACCGCGCCAAGCTCGACCGCTACGAGTCGGGCATCGAGCCCAGCCCGCTGCCCGAAGGCGGCGGACGCATCCCGGTCAAGTACTTCTTCACCGCGATGATGTTCATCGTCTTCGACATCGAGATCGTGTTCCTCTACCCGTTCGCGGTGGCATTCGATCAGATGTCGTGGTTCGCGCTGTTCGCGATGATGCTGTTCCTCGTCAACGTCACGATCGCCTACGCCTATGAATGGCGCCGCGGCGGAATGGAGTGGACTTAATGGGTATTGAGGAAAAACTTCCCAGCGGAGTTCTGCTCTCGACGGTCGAAGGCCTGGCCGGGTACATGCGCAAGGCCTCGTTCTGGCCGGCGACATTCGGCCTGGCGTGCTGTGCGATCGAGATGATGACGTTCGGCGCGCCGCGCTTCGACTCCTCGCGCTTCGGCATGGAGGTCTTCCGCCCCTCGCCACGTCAGGCGGATCTGATGATCGTCGCCGGCCGGGTCAGCAACAAGATGGCCCCGGTCCTGCGCCAGATCTACGATCAAATGGCCGGCCCCAAATACGTCCTCGCGATGGGCGTCTGTGCGAGCTCGGGCGGCATGTTCAACAACTACGCGATCGTCCAGGGCGTCGACCACGTCGTGCCGGTCGACATGTATCTGCCAGGGTGCCCGCCGCGGCCAGAGATGCTGATCGACGCTGTCCTCAAGCTGCATGATCAGATTCAGCACGCCAAGCTCGGCGCCAATCGCTTAGAGCAGATCAAGGAGCAGGAGAAGGTGGCGTTGCTCGCGACTCCCACCTCCGCGATGAAGGGGCTCATGCGATGAGCGACCCGACCCAGGACGGTTCGCACGAGACCCGCGACGAGCTGGTCAAGGCAGGCGTGACCGAGCTCGAGATCGTCGAAGTCCGTGAAGGCGCCTTCGGTGCTCACGGGACGGGCGACACCAGCGGTTTCGGCGGCCTGACCCGGCCGGTCATCATGCCCGGCGCGAGCCTGCCACCCTATGGCGGATGGTTCGACGAGGTCGCCGAGCGGTTCGCTGCGGGATCCGGGTTGGCCAATGCGATCGAGAAGGTTGTTGTCGACCGCGGCGAGATCACGTTCTACGTCCGCCGACAGTTGCTCCTCGAGGCCGTGACGCACCTGCGCAACGACCCGGTGCTGCGCTTCGAATTCTGCTCCAGCGTCAGCGGCGTGCACTTCCCGCACGAGACGGGCCGCGAACTGCACGTCGTCCTGCACCTGCTGTCGATGACCCACAACCGGCGTATCCGGGTCGAGGTCACCGCCCCCGACGACGATCCGCACGTGCCCAGCGTCGTCTCGATCTACCCGACTGCCGACTGGCAGGAACGGGAGGCCTGGGACATGTTCGGCATCATCTTCGACGGTCACCCCGCGCTGACCCGCATCCTGATGCCCGACGACTGGCCGGGTCACCCGCAGCGAAAAGACTATCCACTCGGCGGAATCCCGGTCGAATACAAGGGCGGAACGATCGCCCCTCCGGATCAGCGCAGGAGCTACTCATGACTCAAACGCACCATGATGGGCACACCGATCCGTACGCCGGCACGACCGAATCGACCGAAGGTCCGGTCTTCACCGTCACAGGTCAAGACTGGGACACGATCGACGCCTCGGCTGTCAAAGGCGACCGGCTCGTCATCAACATGGGTCCGCAGCACCCGTCGACGCACGGCGTGCTGCGTCTGATCCTGGAGATCGACGGCGAGACGGTCCGCGATGCGCGTGCCGGGATCGGCTATCTGCACACCGGTATCGAGAAGAATATGGAATACCGGACCTGGACCCAGGGGGTGACGTTCTGCACCCGCATGGACTACGTCGCCCCGTTCTCCAATGAGGCCGCCTACGTCATGGCGGTCGAGAGCCTGCTCGGCATCGAAGCGCCCGAGAAGGCACAGGCGATCCGGGTTCTGCTGCTGGAGCTCAACCGGATCTCCTCCCACCTGGTCTGCATCGCGACCGGCGGCATGGAGCTCGGTGCCCTGACGGTCATGACCTGCGGCTTCCGCGATCGCGAAGAGATCCTCAACGTCTTCGAGATGATCACGGGCCTGCGGATGAACCACGCCTACTTCCGTCCCGGCGGCGTCGCGCAGGATCTGCCTGAAGGCGTGTTCGAGAAACTGCGCTCGACCGTCGCGCTGCTCAAGAAGCGGCTCCCTGAGTACGCCGCGTTGTGCAATGCCAACCCGATCTTCAAAGGCCGTCTCAAGGGTGTCGGTCACCTCGATCTGGCCGGATGCCTCGCGCTCGGTCTGACCGGTCCGGTGTTGCGTTCGACCGGCTACGACTGGGACCTGCGCAAGAAGCAGCCCTATTGGGGTTATGAGACCTACGACTTCGATGTCGTGACCCGAGACGAGCCAGATGCGTACGGGCGGTTCCGGGTCCGCCTCGACGAGATGTGGGAGTCGCTGAAGATCGTCGAGCAGGCCATCGAGCGACTGGAAGGCATGGACGGGCAGCCCGTCATGGTGGCCGATAAGAAGATCGCCTGGCCTTCGCAGCTGAGTGTCGGTGCGGACGGCCAGGGCAACTCAGCCGAACACATCAAGCACATCATGGGCGAGTCGATGGAAGCGTTGATCCACCACTTCAAGATCGTGACCGAGGGCTTCCGGGTCCCGGCCGGCCAGGCCTACGGAGCAATCGAGGCGCCTCGCGGTGAGATCGGCTGCCATCTCGTCTCCGACGGCGGCACGCGGCCATATCGGGCGCACTTCCGCGATCCGTCGTTCGTCAATCTGCAAGGCACCTCGGTCATGAGCGAGGGCGGCATGATCTCCGACGTCATCGTGGCCGTCGCGAGCATTGATCCCGTAATGGGAGGGGTTGACCGCTAATGACGCTTTCAGATCTCACCAAGGACGAGCTTCGTGAGCTGGCTTCGCGGTATCCGCAGGCTCGCAGTGCTTTGCTGCCGATGCTGCACCTCGTGCAATCTGCCGAGGGCAATGTGACGAATGAGGGCATCGAGGTGTGCGCCGACATCCTCGGCATCTCGGCCGCCGAAGTGTCGGGTGTCGCGACGTTCTACACGATGTACAAGCGCCGCCCTATGGGCGAGCACCATGTCGGTGTCTGCACCAACACGCTGTGCGCCGTCATGGGCGGCGATCTGATCTTCGAACGGCTCAAGGGCCACCTCGACGTCGGCAATGACGAGACGACCGAGGATGGCAAAGTCACGCTCGAGCACATCGAGTGCAATGCCGCGTGCGACTTCGCGCCGGTCATGATGGTCAATTGGGAGTTCTTCGACAACCAGACGCCCGAGTCGGCGGTCGAGGTCGTCGACAAGCTGCGCGCAGGTGAGCCGGTACAGGCGACTCGCGGCGCGACGATCACCTCGTGGCGGGCCGCCGAGCGGGTGCTCGCCGGTTTCGAGGACGGACTCGTCGATGAGGGGCCGGCGGCAGCCGGTGCCTCGTTGGTCGGACTGCAGATAGCGGCCGACAAGGGCTGGACGGCACCCTCGGCGGTTGAGGTGCGGAGCGAAGCGCAGCCTCGAAACCAGGAGGCGAAGCCGGAGTCCAAGGTGGCGGCCGCCGAACAGGCCGATACCTCGCGTGCGGAGTCCGAGACCAAACTCGAGGAGTCACCCGCCGACACGGCGAAGGAGGGTAGCGATGACTGACACTCTGACCCCCGTGCTCAGCGCGGACTGGGGCAATGACCGTGCCTGGACGCTCGAGGCATACGAGAAGACCGGCGGCTATGCGGCGCTGAAGAGCGCGCTCGCGATGGCGCCCGACGATGTCATCACGCTGGTCAAGGATTCGGGCCTGCGCGGTCGCGGCGGTGCGGGATTCCCGACCGGGATGAAGTGGAGCTTCATCCCGCAGGACAACCCCAAGCCCAAGTACCTCGTCGTCAACGCCGATGAGTCGGAGCCGGGAACCTGCAAGGACATCCCGCTCATGATGGCCACGCCGCACACGCTGATCGAGGGCGTCATCATCGCCTCACACGCGATCCGGGCCAACACGGCATTCATCTACGTCCGCGGTGAGGTGCTGCACGTCGTCCGGCGCCTGCGCGCCGCGGTCCGAGAGGCCTATGCAGCCGGCCACCTCGGCAAGAACGTCCACGGATCGGGCTTCGACATCGACCTGGTGATCCATGCCGGTGCCGGTGCCTATATCTGCGGCGAGGAGACCGCGCTGCTCGATTCGCTCGAAGGACGCCGTGGGCAACCGCGTCTGCGTCCGCCGTTCCCGGCCGTCGAGGGTCTCTATGCGAGCCCGACCGTCGTCAACAACGTCGAGTCGATCGCCTCAGTGCCGTCGATCGTCAAGAACGGCGTCGATTGGTTCACCTCGATGGGCACCGAGAAGTCCAAGGGTTACGTCATCTACTCCCTGTCCGGGCACGTCAAGACACCCGGCCAGTACGAGGCTCCGCTCGGTATCACCCTGCGCGAGCTGATCGATCTCGGCGGAGGCATGCGCGAGGGTAGCGAGCTCAAGTTCTGGACGCCCGGTGGTTCGTCGACACCGCTGTTGACCGCCGAGCACCTCGACATGCCGCTCGACTACGAATCGGTCGGCGCTGCCGGATCGATGCTCGGCACCAGGGCACTGCAGATCTTCGACCAGACGACCTCGGTCGTGCGGTGCGTGTTGCGGTGGACCGAGTTCTACAAGCACGAATCATGCGGCAAGTGCACGCCGTGCCGTGAAGGCACCTGGTGGCTCGTGCAGACCCTCCAGCGTCTCGACGAGGGGCTGGGCAAGGACGGCGACATCGAACTGCTCGTCGATCTGTGCGAGAACATCCTCGGACGGTCTTTCTGTGCCCTGGGCGATGGTGCGACGAGCCCCATCACATCGGCGGTCCAGTATTTCCGCAGCGAATTCGAGGCCGGTATGCACACCCCGTCGAGCGAGCTGTTCCCGCCCGCCGCGTCAACGCTGTTCAAGCAGGAGGTCAGCGCATGACCGTCCAAGAGGTTTCGACAGGCTCAACCGGCGAGGCCCCCGTCGAACTCGTCACGCTGACGATCGACGACGTCGAGGTCAGCGTGCCCAAGGGCACGCTCGTGATCCGCGCCGCCGAACTCATCGGCACCGAGATCCCGCGCTTCTGCGATCACCCGCTGCTCGACCCCGTGGGCGCGTGCCGCCAGTGCCTGGTCGACATCACCGACGCCGGCAACGGCCGGGGATTTCCCAAACCGCAGGCCTCCTGCACGATCGAGGTCGCGGCCGGAATGGTCGTCAAGACTCAGGTCACCTCGCCGGTCGCCGAGAAGGCGCAGCGCGGGAACCTGGAGTTCCTGCTGATCAACCACCCGCTCGACTGCCCGGTCTGCGACAAGGGCGGCGAGTGCCCCCTGCAGAACCAGTCGATGACGCACGGTGCGGGGGAGTCGCGGTTCATCGAAACCAAGCGCACATTCCCCAAGCCGGTCAAGGTCTCCGAGCAGGTGCTGCTCGACCGCGAGCGCTGCGTGCTCTGTGCCCGCTGCACCCGGTTCTCCGAGCAGATCGCCGGTGATCCGTTCATTGCGCTGGTCGAACGGGGTGCGAACCAGCAGGTCGGCATCTACGAAGAAGAGCCGTTCAACTCCTACTTCTCGGGTAACACGATCCAGATCTGCCCCGTCGGTGCGCTCACGAGCGCCGACTACCGTTTTCGGTCACGCCCGTTCGATCTTGTCTCGACCCCGTCGATCGCAGAACACGACTCAAGCGGTTCGGCGATCCGAATCGACCACCGCCGTGGCAAGGTCATGCGCCGTCTGGCCGGCGACGATCCCGAGGTCAACGAGGAGTGGATCACCGACAAGGACCGGTTCGCGTTCACTTATGCGACGCAGGGCGACCGGATCACGACTCCGCTCGTGCGCGATCGTGAAAGCGGCGAGCTGGTGCCCGCATCCTGGCCGGCCGCGCTCGCGACCGCGGCACAGGGACTCGCCGCGGCCGACGGCAAGGTCGGGGTTCTGCCCGGCGGCCGCCTGACTGCCGAGGACGCCTTCGCCTACAGCAAGTTCGCTCGCGCGGTACTGCGCACCAATGACATCGACTTCCGCTCACGGGCGCACTCGGCCGAGGAAGCGGCGTTCCTGGCCGCGCATGTGGCCGCGACCCAGCTGACGGTGTCGTTCGCCGACCTGGAACGTGCGTCGACCGTCGTCCTGGTGGGCCTGGAGCCCGAGGACGAGAACGGGGCCGTCTTCCTGAGGCTCCGCAAGGGGGCCAAAGACCATGGGGTCAAGGTCATCGCGATCGCCAGCCACGCGAGCCGCGGACTCGCCAAGATGTCCGGCGAACTCGTCCAGACCATTCCCGGTCATGAGCCGCAGGCGCTGGCCGGACTCGCGCTGCCGGCCGGTTCGGTCATCCTGGCCGGGGAACGCCTCGCCTCGGTGCCTGGCGGATTCACCGCCGCAGCAGCCTTGGCCGAGAAGTCGGGCGCCCGGCTCGCCTGGATCCCGCGTCGGGCCGGCGAACGGGGAGCCGTCGAGACTGGCTGCCTGCCCAATCTGTTGCCCGGTGGTCGTCCGCTCGACGACGCCGAGGCACGTGCCGATCTTGCCGCAGCCTGGGGCCTGCGCACGATTCTGGCCAAAGTCGGTCGCGACACCTCCTCGATCTTCACCGACGCCAAACACGGTGTGGTCAAAGCGTTGCTGATCGGCGGGGTCGAGATCGCCGACCTGCCAGATCCGGCCATCGCCCGGGCTGCTTTGGCCAAAGCAGATTTCGTGGTGAGCCTCGAAGTCCGGCACAGTGAAGTCACGGCGTCCGCCGATGTCGTCCTGCCGGTCGCGCCGACGGTCGAGAAACCCGGCATGTTCGTCAACTGGGAGGGCCGGATCCGTACCTTCGACGCGGTCCTGAACGAGCCCAATTCGCTGACCGACATCCGAGTTCTGGCCGGTATCGCCGAGGAGCTGGGTAAGCCGCTGGGCTTCCGTACTGTCTCCGGTGCGCGCCAGGCCATGACCGAACTCGGTCCGTGGGACGGCAACCGGGCCTCGCTGGGGGAGTTCGGCGAAGACTCGAAGCCCACAGCGGGGAGTTCGACGGGCCATTCGCCGATCGTCCTCGACACCTGGCGGTTGCTGATCGACGACGGCCGGGGCCAGGACGGTCAGCCGCAGTTCAAGGCCACGGCCCGTCCGGCAGTCCTGCGAGCCAGCGGCACGACGCTGAAGGCTTTCGGCATCGAGCCGGGCGAGCTCGCCACGATCTCGACCGAGACCGGCAGCGCGTCGTTCCCGGCCGAAGTCGCCGAGCTGCCCGATGGAGTCGTGTGGGCGCCGAGCAACTCCGGTGTCAGCCTGCGTGATGCTCTCGGTGCAGGCTTCGGGGATCGGGTCACGCTGAAGGGTGGACTCGCATGAGTAACAACTCGGTGGTTGAGGTGCCCTCGGTGGTTGAGGTGCGTAGCGCAGCGGAGCCTCGAAACCACGTTGGTTTCGAGACGCCCTCCTTCGTCGGGCTCCTCAACCAACGATGGGCGGTGGCGTCATGAGTGATCTCTTCGGCAATGAGCCGTTCTGGGTCATCGCGCTCAAATCGCTGCTGATCTTCGTCTTCCTCGTGGTCTACACGCTGTTCAACATCTGGTTCGAGCGCCGCGTCGTCGCCAAGATGCAGCACCGCATCGGTCCGAACGTCCACGGACCGTTCGGCCTGTTGCAGAGCCTGGCCGATGGCGTCAAGCTCGCGCTCAAAGAGGACATCGTCGTCAAGGCAGCCGACAAGTTCGTCTACATCCTGGCGCCGATCCTGGCCACGATCCCGGCCTTCCTGGCTTGGGCGGTCATCCCCTTCGGTCCCGAGGTGCGGATTCCGTTCACCGACCAGGTCACCCCGCTGCAGCTGACCGACATGCCGGTCGCAGTGCTGTACGTCCTCGCAGTGACCTCGATCGGCGTGTACGGCATCGTGCTGGCGGGTTGGGCCTCCGGCTCGATCTACGCCCTGCTCGGCGGTCTGCGTTCCAGCGCCCAGGTCATCTCGTACGAAGTGGCGATGGGCCTGTCATTCGTGTCGGTCTTCATGTACGCCGGGTCGATGTCGACCTCGGAGATCGTCGAAGCGCAGAGCGATCTGTGGTTCTTCCTGCCGCTGTTCCCGTCGTTCATCATCTACTGCATCGCGATGGTCGGCGAGACCAACCGAGCACCGTTCGACCTGCCGGAGGCCGAGGGCGAACTCGTCGGTGGATTCCACACTGAGTACTCCTCGCTGAAGTTCGCGCTGTTCTTCCTGGCCGAATACATCAACATGGTCACGGTGTCGGCGTTGGCTACGACGCTGTTCCTCGGCGGATGGCGTGCGCCGTTCGGCATCGGACAGATCAACGACGGCTACTTCAACACCGGTTACTGGCCGGTGCTGTGGTTCTTTGGCAAGACGCTGTTCTTCATCTTCATCTTCGTCTGGCTGCGCGGAACGCTGCCGCGCATGCGCTACGACCAGTTCATGAACTTCGGCTGGAGGATCCTGATCCCGATCTCTCTGGTCTGGATCATCGCGGTCGCCTTCATCCGCAAGCTCAAGAACGAGGACATGCTCGACCAGGGCGTCATCTTGCCGGTGGCGATCGTGGTTGGCGTCCTGGCGCTCCTGACCTTCTTGATCCCTGAGAAGAAGGAACCCGAGCCCGAGCCGGAGCCCGAAGAGTTCGACGCCTTCGCGGGCGGATACCCGGTGCCGCCCATGCCCGGACAGCAGACGACCGATACACCTGCGAGTGAGAGGACGAAGTCATGAGCTCGCCCATCCGCGAAACTCTGTGGGACCCGATCGCCGGCTTCGGCGTGACGTTCCGGACGATGTTCAAGAAGCCCGTCACAGAGCAGTACCCGTTCACGAAGGTGCCGACGGCGCCGCGTTTCCACGGACGTCATCAGCTCAACCGCTGGCCCGACGGCCTGGAGAAGTGCATCGGTTGCGAGCTGTGTGCCTGGGCGTGCCCGGCTGACGCTATCTACGTCGAGGGTGCTTCGAACGTCGACGGCGACCGGCACAGCCCGGGTGAGCGTTACGGACGCGTCTACCAGATCAACTACCTGCGCTGCATTCTGTGCGGTCTGTGCATCGAGGCGTGCCCCACGCGGGCGTTGACCATGACCAATGAGTACGAGCTGGCCGACAACAACCGCGAGGCGCTGATCTACGAGAAGAACGATCTGCTCGCGCCGTTGCTGCCTGGCATGGTCGAACCGCCGCACGAGATGATGATCAGCGACGACCACCAGGACTACTACCGCGGCAAGCAACTGCCCATCGTGAATGTGACGGGAGGCGAGCAGTGAGCGAGTATTCGGTGGTTGAGGCGCGAGCTTGCGAGCCTCGAAACCACGGAGATTTCGAGGCTGCGCTGCGCTTCGCACCTCAATCACCGTGGCAGCGGGAGGTTCAGGCATGACGACGTTCTGGATCCTCGCGCCGATCATGGTGATTGCCGCGCTCGGTCTGCTGTTCGCGAGGAAGGCCGTGCACGCGGCGCTGTCGCTCGCGGTCGTCATGATCAGCCTCGCGGTGCTGTACGCCGCACAGGGCGCACCATTCCTGTTCGCGGTGCAGATCATCGTCTACACCGGCGCGATCATGATGCTGTTCTTGTTCGTGCTGATGTTGGTCGGCGTGGACAACAAGGAGTCGCTGCGCGAGACCATCAGCGGTCAGCGGCTCGCGGCCACGCTCGTCGGACTGCTGTTCGGCATCGTGGCGGTGACTTTGATCGGTCAGACCGTCGCATCACCGGTCGTCGGGCTCGACAAGGCCAATGCCGGCGGGAACGTCGAGGGCCTGGCGGCCCTGATGTTCGGCCCTTACACCTTGGCCGTCCAGTTCACCGCGGCATTGCTCATCACCGCGGTGCTGGGAGCCATGGTCATGGCCCATCACGAGAACCTGACGCCGCGACGTTCGCAGGCCGATCTGTCGCGCCAGCGGATGCGCGACTACGCCGAGAGTGGAGTGCATCCCGGCAATGCGCCGACACCCGGTGTCTTCGCCCGGCACAATGCCGTCGACACTCCCGCGCTGCTGCCAGACGGCAGCCCGCTCGACGAGTCGCTCTCGCCGAGCATTGCCGAACGCGGCCAGGTCAGGTCGGGCTTCGACTCCGATATCGACAAGGTCGTCGAACAACTCAAGCCCGAGGAAGAGGAGGGCAAGTGAACGAGTACATCACCTTGTCGCTGATCCTCTTCACGATCGGTGCCGTCGGCGTCGTGGTCCGCCGCAACGCGATCATCATCTTCATGTGCATCGAGCTGATGCTCAACGCGACGAACCTCGCCTTCGTGAGCTTCTCGCGGCAGCACGGCAATCTCGACGGTCAGATCGCGGCGTTCTTCGTCATGGTCGTGGCCGCCGCAGAGGTCGTCATCGGCTTGTCGATCATCGTGTCCATCTATCGCACGCGTCAGACGACTTCGGTCGATGACGTGAGCATGCTGAAGTCGTAGGGGGCGCGTGATGTTCGATCTTCAATGGCTGCTGATTGCCATCCCACTGGCAAGCGGTGCTCTGCTGCTGATCTGGGGCAAGGAGGCCGACCGCTTCGGCCACCTGATCGGGACCGCGGCATCGGCCGCCTCCTTCATCTTCGGTGCTGTGCTGTTCGCCTCGCTGCTCGGCAAGGACGGCGGTGACCGCTCGCATGCGGTCAGTCTGTTCACCTGGATCGACACCGGGACGTTCCACGTCGAGATGAACTTCGTCTACGACCAGCTGTCGGCGTTGTTCGTCCTGCTGATCACCGGCGTCGGCACGCTGATCCACATCTACTCGATCGGCTACATGGAGCACGACGCCAACCGTCGGCGCTTCTTCGCCTACCTCAACATCTTCGTCGCCGCGATGCTCACATTGGTGCTGGCCGGTGACTACCTCGTGCTGTTCCTCGGCTGGGAAGGTGTGGGCCTCGCGTCCTATCTGCTGATCGGTTTCTGGCAACACAAGCCGTCGGCGGCCGCAGCGGCCAAGAAGGCGTTCGTCGTCAACCGGGTCGGCGACATCGGCATGGCCCTGGCGATCATGCTGATGTTCGCGCAGTTCGGCACGACCGCGATCGCTGCGGTCAACGCTGCAGCTCCCGGCGCGGGCGACAACGTCACCACGGCACTGGGTCTGCTGCTCCTGCTGGGTGCCTGCGGCAAGTCTGCCCAGGTGCCGCTTCAGAGCTGGCTTCTTGACGCGATGGAGGGCCCGACTCCTGTCTCGGCCCTGATCCACGCCGCGACGATGGTCACCGCCGGCGTCTACCTGGTGGTGCGTTCCAATGCGATCTTCGACGCTTCGGAGGCCGCCCGCACCGCAGTCATCATCGTCGGTCTGGTCACGCTGCTGGCAGGTGCCTGGATCGGTTGCGCCAAGGACGACATCAAGAAGGCACTGGCCGGTTCGACGATGAGCCAGATCGGCTACATGATGCTGGCTGCAGGATTGGGGCCGGCCGGATATGCATTTGCTATTTTCCACCTCATCACGCACGGCTTCTTCAAGGCCAATATGTTCCTCGGCGCCGGATCCGTCATGCACGGTATGGGCGATGACGTCAACATGCGCCACTACGGCGGCCTGTCCAAGCTCATGCCGGTCACGTTCGCGACCTTCGGGCTGGGTTATCTGGCCATCATCGGCGTCCCGCCGTTCGCAGGCTTCTGGTCCAAGGACAAGATCATCGAGGCGGCGTTCGGCCAGAACCTGTGGGTCGGCCTGGCCGCGCTGCTCGGTGCGGGTGTCACGGCGTTCTACATGACCCGGTTGATGATCATGACGTTTGTGTCGGAGAAGAGATGGCGCGAAGAGGTGCATCCACACGAATCGCCCAAGGTCATGACCTGGCCGTTGATCGCCCTGGCTGCGCTCTCGGCCGTCGGCGGTGCGCTGTTGATCGGCGACTGGATCAACGAATGGCTCGAACCTGTCGTCGGCCACACCGAGCACCATGAACTCGCAGTCCCGGCCATCGTGCTCACGCTGATCATCACGGCAGTCGTCGCACTAGGTGTCGCTGGAGCGGTGTGGTTCTACCGTCGCGAGCCGATCGCCGCAGAGACTCCGGCCGACAGTTCGGTGTCGTTCTTCGCCCGCGCCGGACGCCACGAGCTGTACGGCAATGAGCTCAACGACACGGTCGTCGTACGGCCCACCCGTCACCTGACCCGGTTCCTGGTCTGGCTCGACGTCAAGGGCATCGACGGCTTCGTGACCGGACTGGCCGATCGACTCGGTGACACCTCACAGTTCCTGCGCAAACCGCAGACCGGATTCGTCCGTTCCTATGCCCTCACGATGTTCGGTGGCGTCGCCATCGTCGTCCTGTGCCTCCTGGCGGTGACCCTCGCATGATCCTGACGATCCTCACTGCGACTCCGATCGCAGGTGCGCTGATCCTCGCGCTGATGCCGCGCCAGAAGTCCGGACATCTGCCGGCCAAGGTCGTTGCTCTCGCCGTCGCGCTCATCACGCTCGCGCTGTCGCTCGTGGCTTTGGCCAAGTTCGACACCTCGAGCGGCGGCTACCAGCTCACCAAGACCCACGAGTGGATCGCCGCCTTCGGCGCGCATTATGCGGTCGGCGTCAATGGCATCGGCATCGTGCTGATCCTGTTGACCACGATCCTGACGCCGATCGTGATCCTGGCGTCCTTCGAGGACCGGCTGCCGGATCCGCAGGGCACGAATGCGTACTTCGCCTGGATGCTCGCGGTCGAAGGTCTCGCAATCGGTGCTTTCGCAGCTACCGACGCCTTCCTCTTCTACGTCCTGTTCGAAGCGACGCTGATCCCGTTGTACTTCCTGATCGGGACGTTCGGCGGGGCCAACCGCTCGTACGCCGCGGTCAAGTTCTTGATCTACAACCTGGTCGGCGGCCTGCTGATGCTCGCCTCGATTGTGGGTCTGTACGTCGTGAGCTCCCGCCAGGGTGATGCGTCGTACCTGTTGAGCGATCTGCAGAACCTCGACTTCAGTCAGAACACCGAGCGGTTGCTGTTCCTGGGATTCATGGCGGCGTTCGCGATCAAGGCACCGCTGTGGCCGCTGCACACCTGGCTGCCCGATGCGGCGGGTCAGGCGACTCCCGGTACGTCGGTGCTGATGGTCAGTGTGGTCGACAAGATCGGCACCTTCGGCATGATCATCTGGTGTGTCGGGCTGTTTCCCGAGGCAGCCGATTGGGCCAGCCCCGTCATCATCACCCTGGCGGTCATCAGCATCGTCTACGGCGCCTTGCTCGCAATCGGCCAGGACGACATCCGCAGGCTCATCGCGTTCACGTCGGTCTCGCACTTCGGCTTCATCATTTTGGGCATCTTCGCGTTCACGACGACCTCGATGGCCGGCTCGACGCTGTACATGTTCAACCACGGCCTGTCGACCGCGGCGCTGTTCATCGTCACCGGCATCATGATCTCGCGCCGTGGTTCGGCCAAGATCTCCGACTTCGGCGGTGTGCAGAAGATCGCCCCGATCCTTTCGGGTGTGCTGCTGATTGCAGGTCTGTCGAGCCTGTCGCTGCCCGGATTGGCACCATTCATCTCCGAATTCCTTGTACTGGCCGGAACGTTCACCCGCTCGATCCCCGCCGCCGCTGTGGCCACGCTCGGCATCGTCCTGGCGGCGCTCTACATCCTGATCATGTACCAACGCACCATGACCGGACCGCTCAAGGAAGGCAATGAGGGAGTCACCGACCTCGAGCCCCGAGAGATTGCGGCGCTGACGCCGGCGTTGATCCTGATCGTCGCGCTCGGCTTCTTCCCGCAGCCGATGCTCAATGCGATCAACCCGGCGATCGACACCGTCATGAGTCATGTCGGCAAGGGAGACCCGGAGCCGAAGACACCGACCAATATCCAAGCACCGGCCGATGAGTCCGCACACACCGAAGAAGGGGGGCACTGATGAGCTTGTTCACCAAGGCTGATCTGCCGCCCATCCCGGCGCCGGATATCGAGTTCTCGCTGATCGCCCCGATGCTGATCATCTCGGGAGTCGCGATCGTCGGCGTCATCATCGAAGCGTTCTGGCCGCGAGCCAGCCGGTTCCGAGCCCAGGTCGTCCTCGCGGTCGTGGGTATCGTCGCGGCCTTCGCCGACACGGTGTGGGTCTACAACGATCTCGACCGGGTCGACGCCGATCTGGTCGCCCGCGGCAAGGTCGCGGGTGAGGGAGCGCTGTCACTCGACGGACCGGGCGTCTTCACCTGGGGAATCCTGCTGATCTTCGCGCTGCTCAGCATGTTGCTGTTCGCCGAACGCAAACTCGAAGGCGGGCTGAGCCAGTTCACCGGCCGAGCTGCAGATGCGCCGGGATCGCCGGCCGAAGCCGAAGCGGTCAAGGCTCGTTTGGAGCACAGCGAGGTCTTCCCGCTGGCGCTGTTCGCGCTGGTCGGCATGATGCTGTTCGCGACGTCGAATGATCTGCTGACGATGTTCGTCGCCCTGGAAGTCCTGTCGCTGCCGCTGTACATCCTGTGCGGATTGGCCCGTCGACGTCGGCTCCTGAGCCAGGAAGCCTCACTCAAGTACTTCCTGCTCGGCGCATTCTCCTCGGTGTTCTTCCTGTACGGCGTCGCTCTGGCGTACGGCTATGCGGGCAGCTTTGAACTGTCGGCAATCGATCTGGCCGTCACGAACCGCGCCGGCAGCGAGAACATGTTGCTCGCGGCGACTGCACTGATGGCCGTGGGTCTGCTGTTCAAGATCGGTGCCGCGCCGTTCCACACCTGGACGCCGGACGTCTATCAAGGTGCCCCGACGCCTGTCACGGCATTCATGGCCGCAGGCACCAAGGCAGCGGCCTTCTTGGCTCTGTTGCGCGTCTTCTATGTCGGCTTTGGCGGTTCGCAATGGGATTGGCGCCCGACCATCGTCGCGATCGCGATCATCACGATGTTCCTGGGCGCGGTCGTCTCGATCTCGCAGACCGACGTCAAGCGCATGTTGGCCTACTCCTCGATCGCGCACGCGGGCTTCCTGCTGGTCGGCTTCACCGGCGTCTACATCGGTGTCGCCTCGTCCGACCGGGTCACCTCGTTGTCGGGCATCTTGTTCTACCTGACGGTCTACGGGCTCTCGTCGATCGGTGCATTCGCGATCGTGACGCTGGTGCGCGACTCCGGCGGCGAGACGACGCACCTGTCGAAGTGGGCCGGACTCGGCAAGAAGTCGCCGTGGCTCGCAGGCGCGTTCGCGCTGTTCATGCTGTCGTTCGCCGGTATCCCGCTGACAGGTGGATTCGTCGGCAAATGGGCGGTCTTCAGCGCGGCGTATTCAGGCGGTTTCTGGTGGCTTGTGGTCATCGGCGTCCTGATCAGCGCCTTGGCGGCGTACTTCTACGTGCGTGTCATCGTGCTGATGTTCTTCACCGAACCGGTGGGGGATGGGCCGACTGTTGCGGTCCCGAGCGTCCTGACTACCGTGGTGATAGTCGTCGCTGCGGTTGCCACGATCGGACTCGGTATCATTCCGGGACCGGTGCTTGAGCTCGCGCAACATGCGGGTGCCTTCGTGCGCTGATCGTCTTGTTGGACTGTTCTAGGAGCTTTGCGTGTCCACTCTGGGTGTCCCGTTCAACGACGCTGCGCTCGAACAGCGCGTGCAAGACGGCGTCGAAGAGGTGGAGCGTCAGCTAGCGGCCGCTGTCGACAGCCCCGATCAGCTCGTCGCGGAGGCCGCGGCGCACCTGTTGAACGCGGGCGGCAAGCGGTTCCGCCCCCTGCTGACGATGTTGTGTGCCGAGTTCGGTGACGCGACGAGCCCCGATGTCGCGCGCTCGGCGGTCGTCGTCGAGCTGACTCACCTGGCGACGCTGTATCACGATGACGTCATGGACGAGGCCGATGTACGACGCGGGGCTCCGAGCGCCAACTCGCGCTGGGGCAATTCAGTCGCGATCCTGGTCGGCGACTACCTGTTCGCGCAGGCGTCCGACCTGGTCGCCGACCTCGGTACCGACGCGGTACGCATCCAGGCACGCACGTTCTCGCGGCTCGTGCAGGGGCAGATTCGCGAGACGATCGGTCCGGCCGGCGATGAAGACGCGCTGGCGCACTACCTGGCGGTTGTCGCCGACAAGACCGGCTCGCTGATCGCGACCGCCGCGTTGTTCGGAGCCAAGATGGCTGGTGCCACGGCCGAGATCCAGGCGACGTTGACCGAGTTCGGCGAACGGATCGGTGCCGCCTTCCAGCTGGCTGACGACATCATCGACATCGCCAGCGAGACCGGAGATTCGGGCAAGACACCCGGAACTGATCTGCGTGAAGGCGTACCGACGCTGCCGACTCTGATCGCTTTACGCTCGACCCGTCCCGAGGACGAGCGATTGCGTGATCTGTTGTCGCGCCCGCTGACCGACGACGCCGAACATGCCGAAGCCATGGCGCTTCTACGCGTGCATCCCGCTCTCGATGAAGCCCGGTCGTATGTTCAGGCCGAGGCCGACGCCGCGAGCGTCCTGCTGGCCAAGCTGCCGGACTCGCCGGCACGCGAAGCGCTGCAGATGCTCTGCGATACCGTCGCCACCCGCCTCGGCTAAGGGCGCACGGCTCCTTCGTCGCCGCTCCAGCGGCTCGTACCTCACCGCTGCCGGGCTTCGCCCGGGCGCCTGCCTCGCTTCGCTCGGCCCATGGTCACCTTTAGATTGGTGCGGGTTCCAGTGCCGCGTTGCGGCGGTGGTTGCGGAGGGCGTCGACGGTGAAGATCACGAGGGCTGTCCAGACCAGGACGAAGCCGACCCATCGGGCCGATGTCATGGACTCGTCGAAGATCGTCAGACCTGTGATGAACTGGATCACCGGGCCGAGATACTGCAGCACGCCGATCGAGGTGAGCGAAAGCCTCGTCGCCGCGGCGCTGAACAGCAGTAGCGGAATCGCGGTGACGATGCCGGTGCCGATCAGCAAGGTGGCATTGGCCGGTCCGTGATGACCGAACACCAAATCGTCGTGTACCTGCAGGAATATCAGGAACGCCACCGCGAGGGGGAACAGGATCGCGGTCTCCATTCCCAAGCCCTCGAAGGCGCCCAGGTCCGCGGTCTTCTTGAGGAATCCATAGGCCGCGAAGCTGAATGCCACAAGCAGTGCGATCCAGGGCAGCCGGCCGTAGTCGACGGTCAGGACGACGACGGCGACCGTGCCGATCACGACCGCGCTCCACTGGGCCGGTCGGAGCTTCTCCTTGAGCACGAACACCGCGAGCAGGACTGTGACAAGCGGATTGATGAAGTAGCCCAGCGAGGTCTCGATGACATGCCCGGTCGTCACCCCGTAGATGAATCCACCCCAGTTGAGCGCCATCACAACTGACGCTGCGGACAGGATCAGCATGAGCCGGCGATCGACCGCTATCGCAGCCATGGCGCCCCACTTGCCTGCCACGGTGACCAGGACCAGGACCAGGATCATCGACCACACGACCCGGTGGGCCAAGATCTCCAACGGCCCCGCCGGGTCGAGCAGCGGCCAGTACAACGGGAAGAAGCCCCAGCACAGATACGCGCCGATGCCATAGGCAACGCCTCGCCTGGAGTTGTCCATTCGCCGAGCGTACGTCAGCGTGAGGGGCCATGGGGGACGATGGGCGTATGCCCGATCGCCCACGCTGGTTCACCGACACCAAGGACGACCACTCGAACTGGTACGTCGAACGTTTCCGCACCCTCGCTGCCGAGGGCGCCGACCTGGCCGGTGAGGCCCGACTGATCGATGCGATCGCGTCTCCCGCCTCGCGCATCCTCGACGCCGGATGCGGTCCGGGCCGGATCGGTGCGGTCCTGCACCATCGTGGCCACACCGTTGTCGGCGTCGACGTCGACCCGGTGCTGATTGAGGCCGCCGAGGCGGATCATCCCGGACCGCGGTGGGTCGTGAGTGACCTGACTGCGCTGGACCTCGACGCCATCGGCGAGGAGCCCTTCGACCTTGCGGTCATGGCCGGCAACGTGTTGCTGTTCGTCGCGCCCGGCACGGAGCAGGACGTACTCGGCTCGCTGCGACGGGTCGTCAAGCCCGGTGGCCGGATTGTCACGGGATTCGCAACGGATCGCGAGTATGCGCTGGAGGCGTTCGATGCCGACGTCGCCGGGGCCGGGCTGGTGCTGGAACAGCGCTTCGCGACCTGGGACCTGGAGCCGTGGAGCGAGGACGCCGACTTCGCGGTGTCGTTCCTGCGCGTGCCGTAGACGTTGGGTTCAGCGCGCGTACTGAGCGGGTACTTCGTCTTCCCACGGCAGCGCCATTGCCGCGAGTTCCAGCATGTCTTCGTCGGCATCCTCCTCGGCAAGGCGTGCTGCCTTGACCGAGAGTCGCGCAAACCTAATGCGCTCGTCGAGTGACAACAGGTATTTACGTTCTGCCATTCGGTCACCTCGTGTTCTTGGCTGTTCGTCATCGTAGCTCTAGGTGAGAGACGCTGCGAGCAATTTGCCTGACGAATGACCGGTCTTCTCGCTGCAGGATCTCTGACACCAAAAGTGCTTCGAGCACGACCAGTCCGGTCTCTCGTTTGGGGCTGTCTCGGGAATGAGAATGGTCGACTGCCCCCACGCATCATTCGCATCGTCTCCTCGCGTCGACGCCAGCGATCAAGCCGGTCATCTGACTGCCTCGCACGTCGGTGGCCGAGATACGCGCCCGCGAACACCAAGAGCGGCGAGGCAAGCGCGATGGCAAGGATCATGCTTTGACGATAGGGACAAACAAGCCCCAGTTCGAGATCGATCCGCGATCTGTGGACAACACAGACTGTGTGCCGGAAGCCGGTTCATCCGCGAAGCCATTCAGCGCCCTAGAGTGGGTCCATGCGCCCCTACCTGGATGACTACGCCGCTGTCGGCGTCATCATCCTCGTCGGCGGACTTCTCGCGTTCGCGATGCTGGGCGTCAACCGGCTGCTGCGCCCCCGGGTCCCGTCGCGCGAGAAGGGGTTGACCTACGAGTCCGGCGTCGATCCCGTCGGTGAAGGTTGGTCGCAGTCGCATGTGCGCTATTACGTGTACGCGTTCTTGTACGTCATCTTCGCGGTCGACGCGGTGTTCCTGTTCCCGTGGGCCGTGGTGCTTGAGGAGATCGGCCGGGCCGCGGCGGTCGAGATGGGCATCTTCGTCGGTGTGCTGGTCGTCGGGCTCGCCTACGCCTGGCGCAAAGGGGTGCTGTCATGGACGTCGTAGGTACCGGACCGGTCAATCTGCCGATGCCGGCCTTCGCGCCGCCGGAACTGGGCGTGGCCTCGCAGATTGCGCCGAAACCGGCTCGCTATCTGCTCAACTGGGGTCGCAAATACTCGCTGTGGGTCTTCAACTTCGGGCTCGCCTGCTGCGCGATCGAGTTCATCGCGACCTCGATGTCACGCCATGACTTCATCCGCCTGGGCGTCATCCCGTTTGCTCCGGGTCCGCGGCAGGCGGATCTGATGGTCGTTTCGGGCACTGTGACCGACAAGATGGCTCCGGCCATCAAGCGGCTGTACGACCAGATGCCCGAGCCCAAATACGTCATCAGTTTCGGCTCGTGCGCCAACTCCGGCGGTCCCTACTGGGATTCGTACTCGGTCACGAAGGGCGTCGATCAGATCATTCCGGTCGATGTCTACGTGCCGGGCTGCCCACCGCGTCCAGAGGCTCTGCTCAACGGCATCGTGACGCTGCAGGACAAGATCGCCGGTGAGAACCTGGCCGAGCGCTACAACCGTTCGACGACCTCGCTGCTGTCGCCGCGCATCCCGCCTCCGGCGGTCGACGAGTGAGCATCGAGCAGAACCCGTTCGGTCCGCCGCATCGGGTTGTCGATGCTGCCGACTGGCACGATGCCGTTGTAGGGCTGAAGGCCGACGGATACACGTACTTCGATTGGCTCTCGGCCGTCGACGAACACCCTGAAGGATTCCGGCTAGTGCTGCATGTGGCTCGGCTGGCACCGCTGGATCACTTGCTGTTGGTGACGTATGTCGACCGACAGGCGGCGAATGTCGCCTCGATCGCCGACATCTTCGCCGGTGCCGCCTGGCACGAGCGCGAGACGCACGAGATGTTCGGAATCAGCTTCACGGCGGACTCGACTGCGATCGAGCTGGAACCCCTGTTGCTGCCGGACGGATTCGAAGGGCACCCGCTGCGCAAGGAGTTCGTCCTCGCGTCGCGGGTCGCCAAGCCATGGCCGGGCGGTAAGGAACCGGGCGAGAGCGATGCCGATTCGACGCATTCGCCGAGCCGTCGTCGGATCAAGCCGCCCGGGGTACCCGACGACTGGTTGCAGCCGCGCCCTCCGCCGGTTGAGGAGCGAGGTACGAGCGTCTCGAAACCAGCGGATTCCCAGGGTGGTTTCCAGGCTGCGCTTCGCTCCGCACCTCAATCACCGGAGGTGCAGGATGAGTGAGTTCGTGGACGCGCTACTGCGCTGCCTGGTCGTGCTCGTCGCGTTCTTGACCCTGCCCTTGCTGGTCGGGCAGATGGAGCACAAGACCATGGCCCACATGCAGGGACGGGTCGGGCCCATGGCCGCCGGTGGCTTCCACGGCTGGGCCCAGCTCGTCGCCGACGGGGTCAAGTTCATGCAGAAGGAGAGCATCACGCCGGTCGCTGCCGATCGTCGCGTCTTCGAGCTCGCGCCGGCTGTCGCGCTGGTGCCCTATCTCGTGGCGATGCTCGCGATCCCGCTCGGGCCCTTCTTCGGTCAGGGCAATCTGATCGGCCAAGACCTCGACCTCGGTCTGTTCTTCGTCCTCGCTGCGATGAGCGTCGGGGTGCTGGGCACTCTGATGGGCGGTCTCGGAAGCGGCAACAAGTACTCCTATCTCGGCGGTATGCGAGTCGCCGCGCAGCTCATGTCATATGAACTGCCCATGGTGCTCGCCGCCGCCAGTGTCGCGATGGCGGCCGGCACCTTGTCTTTGGTCGGCATCGCCGATGCCTGGGAACCGTGGTGGCTGCTCGTGCAGCTTCCGGGACTCATCGTGTTCTTCGTCGCTGGACTGGCGGAGCTGCAACGTCCGCCATTCGATGCGCCGCTGGCCGATGCCGAGCTGGTGATGGGGCCGTTGACCGAGTACGGCGGGATGCGGTTCGCGATGTTCCTGTTGGCCGAGTACGCCGGGATCGTCGTGCTCGCGGCGCTGACCGCGGTGCTCTTCCTCGGCGGCTGGTCCGGCCCATGGTCGGATCAGTTCGGTTGGGCCTGGACGCTGCTCAAGATCGTGGGAATCTCGTTCCTGGTCATCTGGGCGCGGGTCGCCTACCCGCGACTGCGTGAAGACCAAGTCAACGCACTGGCCTGGAAAGTGCTCGTGCCGATCGGTCTCGCCCAACTCGTCCTGACGACATGTGTGGTTGTGGCATGAACATATTCGGATCCGGCCTCCTCCAAGGTCTTCGCGTCACGTGGAAGAACCTGACGCGCCGCACCGTGACGGCGCACTATCCCGACGTCGAACCGGTGCTGCCGCCGCGCAGCCGGGGAGTCATCGCCTTGCAGGAGGAGAACTGCACCTCGTGCATGCTGTGCGCGCGGGAGTGCCCCTCATGGTGTATCACGATCGATTCGCACAAGGAGATCATCCCCGCGACGACAGAGGGCGGCCGCGACCGCAGTCAGAACGTCCTCGATCGATTCGATATCGACTACTCGATCTGCATGTACTGCTCGATCTGCATCGAGGTGTGCCCGTTCGATGCGCTGCACTGGTCGCCGGAGTTCGCATACGCCGAAGGAGACCTCAAAGACCTCACGCACGATATGAACCGGTTGCGCGAGTGGATGGACACTGTGCCGCCGCCGCAGGCTCTGGATCCGGGAGCTGATCAGGGCAAGGAGCTGGATGCCTTCCGGCAGGCCCAGCAGCTGGAGGACGGCACATGAGCCTCACTGAATTCGTGTTTCTCGTCTTCGCCGTGATCGCGGCCGGTTCGGCATTGCTGTCGATGACGGCAGGCCAGCTCGTGCATTCCGCGCTGTGGCTCGTCGTGACGCTGGGCGCTGTCGCGGGCTGCTTCGTGCTGATGACCGCCGAGTTCGTCGCCTGGGTTCAGGTGCTGGTCTATGTCGGTTCGATCGTCGTGCTCGTGATCTTCGCGCTGATGCTGACCCGACAGCCGTCGAGCGGTAGGTCGGCCGAGGTGACTGGCAATCGCTGGCTCGCTGCGGGGTTGGGCCTCGTCGCAGCGATCGGTCTGGGCGCCACGATGATCGCCGGATTCCGCGGCGAGCGTATCGAAGGCCATCGGTTCGGCACCGCCGGATCGATCGGCGAAGCACTGTTCAACGACTGGGTGCTGCCGTTCGAGATCCTCAGCGGCGTGCTGCTTGCGGCTCTGGTCGGCGCGATCGTCATCTCCCGGTCAGGATCCGACCGCTGATGCCACTGCTCTACCCGCTGTTGCTCGCCGCTGCCCTGTTCGGCATCGGCCTCTATGGAGTGCTGGCTCGACGTAATGCCGTGCTGATGCTGCTGGGCGTCGAATTGATGCTGAACGCGGTCAACCTCAACCTGGTCGCCTTCGATGCGTGGTTCGCCGATGAACTGCATTCGGGGCAGGTGCTGACGCTGTTCACGATCGCGTTGGCCGCTGCCGAGATCGGCCTCGGATTGGCGATCATCCTGGCGTTGTTCCGGGCCTTCCGGACCGTCGACGTCGACGAGGTGGGCGCCGAATGACCAAGCGCTGGATATACGTCGCGTTGACTGCCGCGCTGGCCCTGGCCGCGGCGATCTGGGCGATTCCAACTGCATTCGAAGGTGACGGCTACTCCGGTTCCTATGTGAGTATCGGGCAGCCCGATGCTGCTCCGCCGTTCCCGTCGCTGTCACCAGATCTCTCGCTGCTGCCGTTCTCGGCCCAGATCGTCCTGCTCGCGGTCGGCGTCGGTCTTCTGGTGCAGATCTACTCGACGGCCTACCTCGGCCACCATCCGCGCTATCGCTCGTACGCGCTGATCATCATCGTGTTCCTGGTCGCGATGATCGCGGTCGTCGGCACGACCAATCTGTGGGTTCTCCTGGTCGGCTGGGAGGTCATGGGCCTGTGCTCGTACCTCCTGATCGGCCACGAGTGGGAGACCGGCGAAGCACGAGCCGGGGCCGCGAAGGCGTTCCTGATCACCCGTATCGCCGATCTCGGGCTGCTGCTCGCGATTCTGGTCATCGGCCAGACCTACGGCACGTACGACATCGTGGGCGCCCAGCTCGCGATGCTGGACGATCCTCAGAGCTCGACCGTCATCGGTCTGCTGATCCTGGTCGCGGTGGTGGGCAAGTCCGCGCAGTTCCCGCTGCACACCTGGCTGCCTGACGCGATGCCCGGGCCGACCCCGATCACGGCGCTGATCCACGCTGCCACGATGGTTGCAGCAGGCGTCTACCTGGCCGCACGACTGTTCCAGTTCTACGCCGACTCGGCAGTCGTGATGACCGCGATGGCGGTCATCGCCGCGATCACGATGTTGCTGGGTGCGCTGTTCGCGCTCGTGCAGACCGACCTGAAACGGGCACTGGCCTGGTCGACGGTCAGCCAGCTGGCGTTGATGTTCGCCGCGATCGCGGCCAGCGATCCAGGATCGGGCCTCGACCACCTGATCTCGCACGGCGTCTTCAAGGCGTTGCTGTTCCTGGGCTGTGGCTGTCTGATGCATGCGGTCGGCTCGAGCGCCTTGTCGGCGATGGGCGGGCTGCGCAGTTCGATGCCGGCAACGTTCTGGAGCATGACGATCGGCTTCGCGGCGTTGGCCGGAGTGGTTCCGACCGTCGGCTTCTTCACGAAGGATTCGGTACTCCACGGCATCCATGCCGCGACGGACGGCGAGAGTGTGCTTGCGGCCGGAACAGCCTGGGCGTTGCTGCTCATCGCGCTCGTGACCTCCTTCGTCACGGCGGCATATGCGACCCGATTGTGGCTGAAGGCATTCTTCGGCCAAACTCCTGAGGCGGCTGCAGGACACGAGGCGCCGCGCGCCATGATCGGCCCGGTCGTGCTGCTGGCCGCGGCGACGTTCGCGCTGTCGATCGGCCAGCCCTTCCACCTCGGAATCGGTCTGCTCAGCACCGCGATCGCGCTGGCCGGTGCCGGTCTCGTCGTGGCCGCCTGGCGCAAGGGATCGCAGCTTGACTGGTCCACGCGTCCGTTGGCGGCCGAACTCGAACTCGACCGCCCGTTCAGCAATTGGATGCCGCGGTCGGCCGGGGCTATCGCGCGGCTCGTCGTCGAGCTCGATCGAGATGCCGTAGCGGTCTACCCGCGTTCGTCAGGTGCTGCGGCCGGGCTCGGCTCGCAGGCCCTCGAACTCGTCCAGTCGCGCAATGTGCAGCGGTACGCCACGATCATCGCGGTCGGCGTCATCGTGCTCGTCGGTGCCGGGGTGATCTGGTCATGATCGTCGCGGCTCTCACAGTTCCCTTCGTGGTCGGCGTCTTGTTGATGGCGTTGCGGACCAAGATCCCCGGGCGAAGCGCTGCCTGGATCGGCGCAGCAGCGATGACTGTCTCGTTGGGGTTGTATGCGTTGGTGTGGGAGGGACGCGCTGGATCCACCGGTGAAGGCATCTCCGGCGAGGTCGACACCACCTGGATAGAACCGATCGGCGCCCGCCTGCACCTCGGCGTCACGGCGATCTCGTGGCCGTTCCTGCTGATGACCGCCGTGGTCGGGCTGCTGTGCTGTTTGTGGCTCGTCGCCGATGACACGACGCCGACCCTGGTCGGTCTGGTGCTGGTCATCAGCGCAGCGTCGCTCGGCGTGTTCAGTTCACTCGACCTGCTGGTGTTCTTCCTGTTCTTCGAGCTCGCGCTGATCCCGATGTGGTTCGTCATTGCGTCGGGAGCCGAGGCCAGACGGGCGGCCACGACGTTCTTGCTGTTCACGGTCGGTGGTTCGGCATTGTTGCTGGTAGGCATCGTGATCATCGGGCTCGACGGCGGTTCGTTGCAGGTCGCCGACGCAACCACCGGTTCGCTCGCCGCCGCGGTGCTGGTGTGCCTCGGTTTCGCGGTCAAGACCCCGCTCGTCCCGCTGCACACCTGGCTACCCGACGCCCACAGCAAGGCGCCGACCGTGGGTTCGGTGCTGCTCGCGGCGGTTTTCCTCAAGCTGGGCACATACGGCCTGATCTACTTCGCCCCGCTGCTAGGCCGATTTGACGACGTCGCACCGTACCTGGCGATCGCGGGCGGCATCGGCATCATCTGGTCGGGCTTCGCCTGCTATGCGCAAGACGATCTCAAACGACTCATCGCGTACTCCAGCATCGGCCACATGGGATTTGTCGCGATCGCGATCTCGACCCAGTCACCGGTCGGCATCGCGGCCGCGGTGTTCGGTTCGATCGCCCACGGACTCGTGACCGGGATGTTGTTCTTCGTCGCGGGTTCGCTCAAGGATCGGTTCGGCACGGCGTCGATGGCGCATATCGGGCGGGGACTCTACGGACGTACTCCGTGGCTGGCCGTGACCTTCGTGTTCGCCGCCGTCGCGAGTCTCGGACTGCCGGGGCTTGCGGGCTTCTGGGGTGAGGTGCTGTCGCTGCGCGCTGCCTACGAGATCGGCGATGTGTTGACCAAACCGGTCGCGTGGACCGCCCTCGGTCTGGCCGTGGTCGGCATCGCGTTGACGACGGCGTACTGCATCCGGGCGATCCGGTTGATCGCGCAGGGGGAGCCGGCGCCCCAGGAAGTGGATCGCGATCTCGGACGGCGTGAGGTGCTGGTGCTGGCTGCGTTGGCGATCGGCGTGCTGGTCCTGGGCCTCGTTCCGGGTCTGCTGCTCGACCTCTACCTGCCCTCCGAGTTCGTGGAGATCGCGCGATGAACATCCCCATCGACTGGAGCACCGTCGCGCCTGCGGTCATCGTGCTCGCCGGCGCGCTGATCGGACTTCTGGTCGACGCGTTCTACCCACGGCGTACGTGGAACGGTTCGGCGATCCCGTCCTGTGCCGCGCTCGCGGCCGCCGGGGCAGTCGCGCTGCACTATCGAGACGATCTCGGTCGTTTCTCGTTCGCTCTCACGGCGATCGTGATCGTCGGGACATCGTTCGTCCTGGTCGCGTCGATCGTGATGAACTTCGAGACCGCCATGCCGCCGGGGGAGTATCACTTCCTGGTCATGAGTGCTGCTGCCGGAGCTCTCATGATGGTCGTCGCCCGCGATCTGGCGACGCTGGTGGTCGCGCTGGAGTTGCTGAGCCTGCCGTCGATCGCGCTGGTCGGCCTGCGGCAGGGCGACAAACGCGCGATCCGGTCGGCCTGGACCTTCTTCCTCGCGTCGGTCGTCTCGACCGCGATCACCCTGATGGGCATCTCGCTGTTGTACGGCGTGACCGGCTCGATGGACTATGCCGAGATTCGCGATGCCCTGGCTCGTCCCGAAGTACCGCAGAGCGTGGTTTCCGTCGCGGTGCTGCTGACCTTGATCGGACTGCTGTTCAAACTCGGCGCGGTGCCCTTCCACGTGTGGATCCCCGACGCCTACACGGGCGCCTCGGTCATGGTGGCCGCATTCTTGTCGACGATCTCCAAGGCCGCGGCGCTCGGGGCGATGTTGATACTGGTGGCCGTCGCATTCCCCTTCGCCCACGAGACGTGGCAACCGATGTTCGCGGTGGTGGCTGCGGTGACGATGACGATCGGCAATCTGGGGGCACTGCGGCAAGCCGACGCGATCGGCATGCTGGCCTGGTCGTCCGTCGCCCAGGCCGGATTCCTCCTGGCACCGGCGACCGCGCTGCTGACGCTCGAAGGTCTGACGGCTCCGGTGCAGTATCTCGCGGTGTACGCCGTGGCCAATCTGGTCGCATTCGCGGCGCTGTCGGTCATGCTACGGCTGCGCGGCAGCACTCGGTTCGATGAACTCAAGGGCATGGTCCGCACAGATCCGTGGATGGGCATCCCACTGGCTTTCGCGACATTGACGTTGGCCGGTTTCCCTCCGGCGGTGATCGGTCTGGTGACCAAGTACGTCGTGATCCGCCCGGTCATTGACGCCGGTTACACCTGGCTCGCGGTCGTCATGGGCGTCAACATCATGTTGGGCCTGGCGTACTACGTGAAGTTCATCGTCGTCTTGTGCGACCGCCCTGACGGCGAGCCGTATTTCAGTCCTTCTCCGCCGGTCTCGGTCAGGATCGCCAAGACGACGGTGCTGCTCGGCACGGCCGCGCTCATCGCGTTCAGCGTTTGGCCCGAGCTGGTCCTCACGAACCTGCCTTAGCCCAGCGGAAGGTCTCTTACAAGCCGGCGCAGTGCCGGGTGTGTCATCGAGTGCATAGTCGGCCGATCAGAGTTACGTCGTTCTACCGATACCGGTGTTCCGGGGTGCTGTCTAGCGTCTGAGACGGACCGGCTTCCCTCGCCGGAGACCGACGAACCCCGAGGAGACACGATGCGTAGCAAAGCTCTGTTCCGAAGCGTGGTGGTGGCCGGCTTGGCCGCTTCCAGTGGCCTGCTCGCTGCCTGCAGCCAGGACGATACGGCCTCCGCAGGCTGCGAGGAGAACTACACGATCGGTTTCAGCCACCCGGTGGGCGAAGCAGCCGCGCCCAAGGCGATCAAGCGGATGGCCGCCGACTATGCCAAGGAGAAGGGCTGCATCACCTTCCTCCTCGACAACACCACTGCGAGCAATCTGGAGAGTCAGCGGGCCACGGTCGAGGGCTGGATCACCCAGAAGGTCGACGCAATCTTGCTCTTCCCGGTCGATCCCGCAGCATTTACGAACCTTCAGTCGCAGGCACAGGACCAAGGCATCAAGTGGCTCACCTACGCGTCGCCCATGGGTGGCGAGGACGGCGGTGTCGGCTTCGACAGCGAACAGGCCGGCACCTTGATCGCCGACGATATGTCGGCCTGGGTCGCCAAGCGGTATCCGGATGGTGATGTCTCCGCGGCGGTCACGACGTTTAAGGCGCTGACCACGATCACGGGTCGATGGGAGAAGCCCCAGGCCGTGCTGAAGGAGCTCGGTGTCCCGGTCGTCTCCACCCAGGACTGCGCCGACCAGACCTGTGGTCTGCAGATAGCCGAAGACGCGCTTCGGGAGAATCAGGATCTGCGGATTTTCATCGGCCTCAACGACGACGCGGCACTCGGTGCCCAGAAAGCCTTCGAGAATGCCGGGCTGAGCGCCGAAGATGTCTACATCTCAGGTTCAGACGGCGCGCCCGAGGCGCTCGAGAACGTCAAGAGCCCTGGCAAGGGCGCTTTCCGGACCACCGCTGCGCTCGAAGTGCAGTCCTTGTCCCAGGACGTCGTCAACGTGTCACTGGCCGCGATCACCGGCGAAGGTGAGACCAGCACGTTGACTCCGGCGGTGCTGGCCAAGACCGGCGACGATGCGACGATCGACAAGCTGCTCGCACAGATCAACGGCGGCTGACGTGACCGCGGTGGACGGTGCCGACGGGCTGGCGATCGCGGGACTGCACAAGTCCTTCGATGCCAATCACGTACTCAAAGGCATCGACGTGACGTTCGCCTTCGGGGAGGTGCACGCGCTCCTGGGTGCTAACGGTGCGGGCAAGTCGACTCTGCTCGGCTGCCTCAGCGGTGCGGTCCACCCCGATCGGGTCGACATCCGCCTGGGCGGGCAGTCGTATCACGGCTTCACGCCGAGGAAGGCATTCGAGGCCGGGATCGCGATCATCTACCAGCACTTCCAGCTGATCGGTCCGCTCACGGTGGCCGACAACATCTTTCTCGGCCGTGAGCTGCGGTCCGCCGGCGGACGGGTCGACCGTTCCCGGCAGGAAGCTGAAGCAGGAGCCGTGCTCGCCGAGCTCGGACTCGCCCTGGACCCTCGGACGACCGTCGAGACCTTGAGCGTCGGGGCCCAGCAGATGGTCGAGATCGCCCGAGCGGTTCGGCTCGACACGCGTGTGCTGATCCTCGATGAACCGACGGCTGCGCTGGGGGCCTACGAGGTCGAGGCCCTCCTCGTCCTCGTGCGACGGTTGGCAGCGCGCGGGATCGCGGTCGTCTACGTCACTCATCTGTTGGCCGAGGTGCTTCAAATCGCGGACAAGGCGACCGTGCTTCGCGACGGTCGGGTGCTCTGGACCAGGCCACGGCCCGAACTGACGGTGCCCGACCTGGTCCAGGCGATCTCGCCGGACGCGGTCACCGGCCGACGCAGGAGCCAGCGGGAGGCCTCCGGGACCGTCGCGGCGGTTCTCGACTCCGTGGCCACGGGGTTCACCGGTCCGCTGGACCTGAGCATCGAGGCAGGTGAAGTGGTCGGGTTGTTCGGTCTTCTCGGCTCGGGACGGACCGACCTGCTCGAGGCGCTGGCCGGCGTCCGGACCCTGCAGGACGGTTCGGTTCGCATCCGAGACGCGCAGGTACACCCCGGGTCACCCCGGGCGGCGCAACGATCCGGCATCGCTCTGGCCGCCTCGGACCGCAAGGCCCAGTCGCTCTTCGGCACCATGACCGCTCTGGAGAACATGCTGATGCCGCATCTGAGCCGGCTCGCCCGGACAGATCGCGGTGGTGCGCGTGACCGGCGTCGCGAGACCGAGGTCTTCAGCACGATGGCCGAGAGCGTCGGCCTGGTGCCGGCCCTGCCTGGCCAGCCGGCCGACGGATTCTCGGGTGGGAACGCGCAGAAGATCGCGGTGGCCCGTTGGACCTGCGGGCTCGGTGACACCACATTTCTGCTGTTGGACGAGCCGACGCAAGGAGTCGATATCGGTGCCCGTCACGACCTTTATGCGTTGATTCGCTCGTGGGCCGCTCGCGCCGGGGCGGCCGTGCTTTTCGCGACCAGCGATCCCGAGGAAGTGCTCGCCCTCGCAGACCGTGTCGTGGTCCTGGTCGAGGGACGGGTCACGTACCTCGGCCCCGCCGATCTGGACGAGGCAGAGCTCGTCGCACATGCCCAGCCCCGCACGACTGAGAGGAGCGCTTGACATGAGCGTCGAAACCCCTGAACTCCTGACTCCCGCCCCGTCGAGACAGCGACGCGGTCGCTCCCGGACCGGGGGCATCCTCGAATGGGTCATGCCCGCCGCGACGGTCTTGCTGATGGGCTACTTCTCGCTGGTCACCTCCAACTTCTTGACGTTCGACAATCTGGCTGCGGTGCTGACTCAGAACGCGGCCGTCTTCATCGTCGCGGCCGCTGCGGGGATGCTGTTGATGGCCGGATATGCCGACCTGTCCGTCGGCTCGATGCTCGCTCTCGCCGGAGTCTCGGCGGGACTCGCGTTCACCCATCGCGGTGTCATTGCCGGCATCGTCGTCGGACTTCTGGTCGGTGTCGTGGTCGGCCTGGTCAACGGGGTGCTGATCGGTGTCTTCGAGATGTCACCGATCGTGGTGACCCTCGGTGGATTGGCCGCATGGCGGGCGCTCGCGCAGTACCTCGCGCCGGATTCGGTCTTCGGCTTCCCGGCTGCTGTCGGCGATTTCGCAATCGGCAAGTTCCTCGGGCTTACCTGGATCGCCTGGATCGCGATCGTCATCTGCTTCGTGACGGTCCTGGTGATGGCGCTGCTGCCGATCGGTCGACATATCCAGGCGATCGGGGTCAACCCTCGAGCTGCGTTCCTGGTCGGCATCCGGGTCAAGGGTGCTGTGCTCGCGTTGTACGCCGTCGTCGGTGCTGCTGTGGGAGTGGCTGCGCTGCTTCAGATCGCCCGGCTCGACAGTGCCCCATCGGGCACCCTCGGGGTCGGATTCGAGGTCACGGTGCTGACTGCGGTCCTCCTCGGCGGGGTCCCGTTCACCGGAGGGCGCGGCAATATCTGGCGTGTTCTCGTGGGGGTCTGGCTGATCGCCATCTTGAAGAACGGGCTGACCCTCCTCAACTACGGACCCGAGGTGGCCGGAATGGTCACCGGCGCGGTCCTCGTGCTTGCCGCCGCGCTGGAAGCGATCGCGGTCGCCTCCCGTCGTCGGTCCTGAATCCCACTTCGCCACACCCACATGAAGGAGTTCTCTGTCTGGCCATGGGCAGCCAACTCCTATATATTGGTCTAAAGACTCAGCCAAAAGATCTTGGCTGTGAACAAGAACGTAGAGGAGCGCCTCATGCCTATGCACCCTGTGGCCCAACAGCTGATGGACGATGCTGTAGCAAGCGATCAGCCGAACTGTCATCTTCTGCCTCTCGACGTTGCCCGAGCGAACTTCGAGACCAACTTCGCGGCGCTGCCCGTCGAAGAGGTCCACAAGGTGTTCGACCTCGTGGCTGAGGCATCTGACATCGGAGTCCCCCTTCGGGTCTATCGCCCGAGTGATGCAGGCGTGCTCCCGGTCGTGGTTTACATCCACGGGGGCGGATGGCAGATGGGCAGTATCGACTCGCATGAGGGGATCTGTCGCGCTCTGGCCAACTCGACCGGAGCGGCAGTCGTCAGCATCGGGTATCGCAGGCCGCCCGAGAGTCCGTTCCCCGCTGCGCCGATGGACTGCTTCGCGGCCCTGCTCTGGGTGGCCGAGAACGCCAGTCGGCTGGGCATGGACCCGGAGCGCATCGCATTGGCCGGTGACAGCGCCGGAGGCAACCTCGCCGCCGCGGTCACGCTCCTCTCTCGCGATGGAGAGGGCCCGAAGATCGCCTGCCAGATCTTGATCTATCCCGCGACGACCTTCGACCTCGACCTTGGTTTCGACACGGAGTTCGAGGGCGTGGTGCTGATGCGCGATGAGATTGAGTGGCACCGCGGTGCCTACTTCGACGATCCCGCCGACGCAGAGTCCCCCCTGGCCTCACCGCTGGGTGCAACCTTGCACAACCTGCCCCCGGCACTGGTGATCACGGCCGAATATGACCCTTTGCACCGTCAGGGGGAGCTCTATCACGAAGCTCTTATCGCAGCCCGCGTCAATTCGACGTTGCGGCCGTTCGACGGAATGATCCATGGTTTCGCGCAATTCCCGACGCTCTTCGAAGACGCTGGAGTCGCGATCTCCGAGATCAGCAGCTTCGTCGCCAAGCACCTAGGGTCAGCGAAATGAGCCATTTCGGTGGACGGACGGCGATCGTAACCGGGGCCGGGGGAGGAATCGGTCTGCGAATTGCCAACGACCTCATGCACCAGGGCGCCCGAGTAATCGCGACTGACATCCGCCTGCAGCGGCCAGATGGCCTGGAGGCTCAGGACTACGTGTCCGGTGACGTGACTGATGAGGGCGTCGTTGCGGCAGTGGTCGACCACGCCGTCGACCAGTCCGTCGACGGCAACATCGACATGCTCGTCAATGCGGCCGGGGTAGCGTGGTTCGCCGAGGATGGACTCGCCACCCCTCCCATGCTCGACGGCTCGATCGTGGAGATCGATCCCGCAGCGTGGCGCCGTGTGTTGGACATCAACCTCACCGGCCCGATGCTCATGGCCCGCGCGACTCTTCCGGTGATGAAGCGACACGGTCGAGGGTCGATGGTCCACATCGCGAGCATCGCCGGCCTCCGGACGGCCGACGGCGCGCTCGACGCCTATCAGGTGTCAAAAGCCGGACTGATCAGCCTGTCTCGCGCGATCGCCGCGCAGCACGGCCCCTCCGGTATCCGATCGAACACCGTATGCCCGGGCGCGGTCCTGACACCCATGATCGCAGGGATCTACGAGCGTGATCCCGAGCGAGCGACATCCATGGCGAGCCGCGTGCCGCTCAAGCGCATCGGATCTCCCGGCGACATCGCTGCAGCAGCAACCTACCTGCTGTCCGACGAGGCGTCGTTCGTGACAGGCATCGACCTAGTCATAGACGGCGGCTGGTTGACCAATATGGGCTGACTGAACCTTCGGGATCAGCGCCTGAGCCAAGACTCGATCGTCTGCCGGGTCGAGCTGATGTGGGCGGTCATGGTGTCGGCAGCGCGGTCGCCGTCCTTGTCTCTGATGGCCGCGAGGATCTCGCCGTGATGGTCGTTGGCGTTCTCCTCGATGTGGCCGAAGATCGCCCCTACTGGCAACCACATCTTGCGACGCCCGTCATCGACCGCTCGCGCAAGCTCCTCATTGCCAGAAGCTTGCGCGATGCCCAGGTGGAAGGCTGAGTCGAGCAGTCTGAACTCTGTGATGAGTTCGGTTGATGGCTCGGCACGCGCGGTCTCGATCGTCTCAGTCATTCGGCTGACCAATTCGGACAGCTTCGGTAGGTCCGCGGCGCGCCGACGCTCCGCCGCGAGCTTCGCCGCACCCGACTCCACGATCATGCGGAAGTCAAAGGCGTGACGAACCGCCACGCGATCCTTGCGAAGTTGGCGGCGCGCCTCGACGGGGTCGTATTTCGGTTCCAGCACGAGAAATCCACCGCCTCGCCCACGACGGACCGACAGGCGTCCCTCATGTTCGAGGATCGCAACAGCCGCACGCACAGTGGTGCGCGAGACATCGAGCATCTCAGCCAGGTCTCGCTCGGGTGGCAAGCGATCTCCCGGCCGAAACTGACCGTGATCAAGCGAGCGACGGATCTGGTCGAGGACGAGCTCATGCGCGGCGATCTGCTTGATCGGCTCGAGTCCTGCGGATTTCGGCACGGTTGTCTCCTTAATGCCGTAAAGGCTACTGCAATGTACCGATTGTGGGTGTGGTGCCGCTCCGGTGCGCCGTGAGCCAATAAGGACTACAGGTCTTGTTTTTAGACCTTATCGCGTTTAGGCTCGTCGGACGAGCACGATGACGCCACGTCACACGGAGAAGCCATGAGATACCCGCTTACGATCAAGGACTACTTGTACCGGGCCGAGGAGGTATTTGCGGAGCGCACGGGGATTGTTGACGAGCCCGATCAGCCGGCCGAGCCCTGGAAGCCTGTTTCGTACGCAGAGCTTGGACGTCTGGCCCGCTCCCAGGCGGCGACGCTTGACGAGTTGAATGTCCCGGTAGGTGGGCGTGTAGCGGTGGTGTCACAGAACTCGGCTCGGTTGCTCGCATCCTTCTACGGCGTCAGCGGATACGGGCGGGTGTTGGTGCCCATCAACTTTCGGCTGACTGCCGACGAGATCAAGTACATCGTCGAGCACAGCGGGGCCGAGGTGCTCCTTGTCGATCCGTCGGTCCGTGGTGTGCTCGACACGATCGATGTCCCCCATGCGTTCGTCATCGGTGAGGACGACGGACGGATGTGGTCGAACCCGAATACACCGGTCGAGTGGACTGGCGACGAGGACGCAACGGCGACCATCAATTACACGTCGGGCACCACTGCTCGTCCCAAGGGAGTCCAACTGACGCACCGGAACCTGTGGCTCAACGCCACTGTGTTCGGCTGGCACGCTCAGGTCAACGAAGACGATGTCTACCTGCACACCCTGCCGATGTTCCATGCGAACGGATGGGGCATGCCCTACGCGATCACCGGCATGGGTGGGAAGCATGTAGTGCTTCGGCAGGTTGACGGAGCGGAAATTCTTCGCCGAGTCAACGAACATGGGGTCACGTTCATGTGCGCCGCGCCAGCCGTCTTGGCGGCAGTGTTGGAGGCCGCGCCGAACTGGGTGGGACAGATTCCCGGTCGAGATCGCGTTCGCGTCGTCGTTGCTGGGGCGCCTCCGCCCACTCGGATGATCGAACGCATTCGTTCGGAGCTGGGATGGGAGTTCATTCAGATCTACGGACTTACCGAGACGTCCCCGTTTCTCACGATGTCGCGGATGCGTCGCGAATGGCGTGATCTGTCATCAGAGGAGCAGGCCGGACTCCTGGCTCAGGCCGGGGCACCGGCGATCGGCGTTCGGATCGAGACCGACAAGACGGGGGAGGTTGTGGTCGCCAGCAACCACAACCTCAAGGGCTATTGGAGGAACGAAGAGGAGACCGCGCGTGCGCAGGCCGGCGACCGGTTCCATACCGGTGACGGTGGCCTGATTCGCGACGGCTATCTGACGATTCTTGACCGCAAGAAGGACGTCATTGTGAGTGGTGGCGAGAACGTGTCCTCCATCGAGGTCGAGGACGCGCTGTCGAGTCATGCCGCGGTGAAGGAGGCCGCCGTCATTGGCGTTCCCGATGAGAAGTGGGGCGAACTGGTCATCGCGCTCGTTGTGAAGGACGGTGATGTCTCGGAGCAGGAGTTGATCGAGCACTGTCGCGGGCGCCTCGCGGGATACAAGTGCCCCAAGCGGATCGAGTTCCGCGATTCGCTTGCCAGAACGGCGACCGGGAAGCTCCAAAAGTTCAAGCTCCGCGAGTCGTACTGGGGTGCGGGTCAACGGCAGGTGAACTGACCGGAGGCCGGTCCTCTGGGAGCTGTCGCGCTCCGCACATTGGTCCTTAGAACCAGTCAATCAATCTTTAAACAACCATCAAAGGTGGAAAAAGTGAGCGGAAAAGTCATCGTGACCGGCGGCGTCGGGGTTATTGGACGAGCGATTTGCGACCGACTCGCGGCCAGCGGCTACGAGCCCGTCGCGGCGGATTTGCGCGGAGCGGCGGAAGCAGGTGAGCCGCTCAAGCACGAGTTCGTCCCGTTGGACGTCAGCGATGCTTCGTCGGTGAGGACCGTCGTCGAGGGGATCGTCGGCAGTGGCTCTCTTGCTGGACTCGTCAACTGCGCGGGGGTTCTGAGAGATTCATTCCTGGGCGAGCTCGACGAGGCGAAGCTCGAGATCATGTTCCAGGTCAATATCGCTGGAATGGCCCGCATGGTCGACGCGGCGGCGCCGCATATCGTAGACAACGGGTCGATCGTCAACATCGGCTCGTTGACCGGGCACTTCGGCAGATTTACCGGCGCATCGGTCTACGGGGCGACCAAGGCCGGCATCGCGGCGTATACCCGCTATCTCGCTTCGGAGCTCGCGCCTCGGGGCATACGCGTCAACAACGTCGCACCGGGCGTGATCCGTGCTCCGATGGGTCCGTCGATGGCACGGGTGTCCGGCGGCGAAGAGATCTCGGCCCAGTACGCCATGCTCAAGCGCATCGGCGAGCCGGATGAGGTTGCCGAGGTGGTCGAGTTCTTCATCTCCGGCCGATCGTCCTTCGTCACAGGCCAGACGCTCCTCGTCGACGGCGGTGTCGTCGCATGGTGACCTCCACCGAGGTGCGGCCCGACGACCGGGTCTCCGCAGCCAACGAGGAGTCGTTCGCGCGACTCAATGCGGCAGACCCATGGGTCGTGGACGTGCGTACGGCGCGTGAGGTCATCCCCGGGTACGAGGACAACCTCGTCCTGACGTCAGGTGCTCCGATGGATTGGCCGGACTATGTCGGCGGACAGCGCGAGGCGCTCATCGGCGGAGCGCTGTTCGAGGGGCTGGCCGTGACCCGCGAGGAGGCGATCGCCGGCTTCGAGAGTGGCGCGATCCGGATCGGCGCCTGCCACGACTACGGCGCCGTGGGATCGTTGGCGGGCATCTACACCGCGTCGATGCCGGTCTTCGTGGTCGAGAACCGCGAGCACGGCAACGTCGGCTTCTGCAACTTCTACGAGGGCAAGGAGCCCCGACGCCTCAACTACGGATGCTACGACCAGGGCGTCCACGACCGACTGTTGCACGTCAACACGGTGCTGGCGCCGGTCGTCGGCGAAGCCATTCGACGTTCCGGCGGCATCGCCCTCAAGCCTCTCATCGCGCGAGCCCTTCGCATGGGCGACGAGGTCCACAGCCGCAATGCGGCAGCCTCGCTGTTGTTCAACCGGGAGATCCTTCCGGCGGTCCTCGCGATGGTGCAGGAAGGGCATCCGGGCGTCGCGGACGCGATGGTGCACCTCTCGGAGAACGACTATTTCTTCCTGCGACTCTCGATGGCTGCGGCGAAGGCCTCGGCTGATGCGATGGTCGTGCCGGGGTCGACCCTCGTGTCGGCGATGGCCTTCAGCTGTCGCGGGTTCGCGATCAAGGTGGCGGGCCTCGGCGATCAGTGGTTCGAGGGTCCGCCTCCGATCCACGAGGGCAAGCTGTTCGCGGGGCACACCGAGGACGAGATCACCTGGATGGGTGGGGAGTCTCCCATCACCGAGACGGTCGGACTCGGTGGGTTCGCGCAAGCGTGCGCCTTGTCGCTGCAGGACTACCAGGGCGGCTCTGCAGACATCATGATCGAGCGCAACCGCCAGATGTACCAGATCACGCACGGCGACAGCACGACGTATCGGATTCCGCTCTTCGACTTCCGGGGCACGCCTACTGCGGTCGATGTCCGCAAGGTCCTGGAAACCGGTGTCCTGCCCGTCATGGACGTGGGGCTGGCCGGTCGAGATGGCGGACAGATCGGCGCCGGCATCATCCGGGCGCCGCGTGAGTGCTTCGAGCTGGCGCTTGAGGCCTTCACGACGGGGGAGTCGTCGTGAGCTCGGATGCCGGTCTCCTGACCCGGGACGAGTACGAGCAACTCGTCGCCGAGGGGCAGATCGACACGGTCATCTGCGCGACGCCCGACATGCACGGTCGCCTGATGGGGAAGCGTTTGACGACCGCGGGGTTTTCGAGTCTGGGCCTATCGGGGGAGGGCATCGCTGCCAGCAGCTATCTGTTCACCTCGGACATCGACATGACGCCGATGAACCTGCCGATCGCCAACGAGGACAACGGATGGCCGGACTTTCACTTGGTTCCTGACCTGGCGACGTTCCGGCGGGTGCCGTGGGAGTCGAACGCGGCCTTGGTGCTGTGTGACGCACGATCGGTCCAGACCGGCGCCCTCATGGAGGTTGCTCCTCGTTCGATTCTGCGCAGACAGCTAGCGCGTGCCCGCGAGCTGGACCTGGCGTTCAAGTTCGCGTCGGAGCTCGAGTTCTACCTCGCCACCGTCGAACCGGCCGCGGCTCATGCTTCGGGCTATCGGGACCTGCCGATGTCCTCCCAGTACCGCGGCGACTACCAGATCCTGCAGAGCAGCCGCGACGAGTGGTTCATCCACCAGATCCGCACGCTGATGCCGCAGTTCGGCATCCCGATCGAGTCGTCCAAGGTCGAGTGGGGTCTCGGCCAGCAGGAGATCACTCTCGACTACTGCGATGCCCTCCAGATGGCCGATCGCCACGTGCTGTTCAAGCACGGGATCAAGGAGCTGGCGCAGAGGAACTCCTTGACGGCGACCTTCATGGCCAAGCCGTCGATGGACGATGCCGGTTCCTCCTGTCACCTGCACACCAGCTTGTGGTCCGCAGACGGGAGCACCCCGCTGGACTGGTCGGATGGCGGCATGTCGGACGTCTTCGGATCGTACGTCTCTGGTCAACTGGCGCACACGCTCGATGTCGGGCTCATGTATGCACCGACGATCAACTCGTACAAGAGATACGTGCCCGACCAGTTTGCCGGCACGGCGCTCGTCGTAGGACACGACAACCGCACCTGTGCGTTCAGGTTGGTTGGCGAGGGGGACTCCTATCGGTTAGAGAACCGGATCCCCGGCGCCGACACCAACCCCTATCTGGCGTACGCGGGCACCATCGCCGCGGGGCTGGCGGGCATCACCGCCGGTGTCGGCGAACCGCGGATCTACACGGGCAATGCCTACCGCGACGGCTCGTTGCCGTTGATGCCGTCGAGCCTGCACGAGTCGCTGGCCCATTTCGCCGATAGCAAGATCGCCCTGGACGCATTCGGGCCCGAAGTGCACGAGCACCTCCGCGGATTCTATGCCAACGAGCTGCGCAGCTTCGATTCCGAGACGGTGACGGACTGGGAACGACAGCGCTACTACGACCGGATCTGATGCGAACCTCATGGATCTCTTGACAGACGCCTTAAAGGTCGAAAGACTGGACCTAATAACCACAACGGATGGAAGATCAATGAAGTCATCGAGTACCCCCGTCGCGGCAGGCCCGCACGACGTCGCTGTCATTGGTGCCGGATTCAGTGGCATCGCGGCCGCGACCGAACTCGTCAGGCAGGGCATCAACGACTTCGTCATCTTCGAGCGTTCTGAGGACATCGGCGGTACCTGGATGGTGAACCGCTACCCCGGCGCAGAGGTCGACCTCGAGTCACACATCTATTCCTTCTCGTTCGAGCCTCACGACTGGACTCGCACTCACGCCGATTGGCGCGAGTTGCTGGCCTATCTCCAGGGTGTGGCCAAGAAGTGGGATCTCTACGAGCGCACTCGTCTGAGCACGAAGGTCGAATCGGTCACGTGGTCGGACGAGACGCAGACGTACACGATCGTCACGGGCGACGGCGAGGTGTGGGGGCCCTTCAAGGCCGTCATCTCCGCAGTGGGATTCCTCAACACCCCGCTCATCCCGCCGTTCGCTCGCGGTGAAACGCCCTTCGAAGGCGACATCTGCCACACATCCACGTGGCGCGACGGACTGACGCTGGAGGGCAAGAACATCGGTGTTCTCGGTACCGGTTCCTCGGCCGTTCAGGTTGTCACGGAGGCCGAGCGCCAAGGAAAGTCGGTCAAGGTCTTCCAGATCGAGCCGAACTGGATCCTGCCGAAGGAGGCTCGTGACTTCACACCGGCCGAGCGTCGGTGGAACAAGCTGAAGCCTGTGTACTTCTTCAGGCGCTACCGCCTTTATGTCAACTATGACGTGCGGCAATGGAGGGCAAGTCACGCCAGAGTAGGCGGTTACGTCAACCGCAAGCGCCAAAAGCGCGTCGAGGCGTTCCTGGAGCAGTCGGTTATCTCGCGGCCAGATCTGAAGGCGCTGCTGACCCCGAAGTTCTCGGTTGAGGCACGACGCACCGTCGTGAGTGATACCTATTACCCCAGCATCTTGAGTCCGAAGGTCGAGTTGGTGCCCCACGCTGTGGCCGATGTGACGCCGACCGGAGTTGTCGACGCACAGGGGGTGAAGCATGATCTCGACATGATCGTCCTCGCGACAGGCTTCGATGCTGCGAACTTCATCAGCACGTACACAGTTCGCGGAGAGCGTGGCGCTGACCTACGCGACCAGTGGACAGACGGCGCCGAGGCGCTCTACGGGCTGATGACCCCGAACTTCCCGAACTTCTTCATGATGTTTGGCCCCAACACCAGCGGTCTTCCGCTCGTGACGTACTACGAAGCGCAGGCGAAGTTCGCGGCGAAGCTAGCCAAGAAGCTTGTCAGGGGGCAGGCGCGCCGGGTCAGCGTTCGACGGTCGGTGCACGACCTCTACAACCGGCGTCTTCAGGCTCGCTTGGCCAAGACGGTGTGGACCGAAGTGCCGAGCTACTTCCACGCTGACAGCGGCAAGATCATCAGCCAGTGGGCCTTCAGCCCGACCGCCTACCTGCTCGGCGTGAAGTTCGCGCGTCGCTTCGGCGTGAAGGTCGACTGACGATGGGGACGATGGACGGCAAGGTCGTCGTGGTCACTGGCGCGGCTGGTGCGATCGGCGGTGCGACAGTCGAGGTGCTGAACCGTGAGGGTGCGCGCGTGGTCGGCGTGGACCTCGTGGCGCCGGACGACCTCTCTGTCGACCTGTTCGCGACCTGCGACCTCACGGACGAGTCGCAGGTCGAGCGTCTGTACCAGGACGTGGCGGCCAGGTTCGGCCGGATCGACGGCCTCTTCAACAATGCGGGCGTCGCGCTCTCCGATGACGGCTCGTTCCTCGAGGTGAATCGTGCAGTGTTCAGCCGGACTCTGACTATCAACGTTGAGAGCGTGCTGTTGTGCTGCAAGTACGGGGTTCCCCACCTGCTGGCGGGCGGGGGCGGCAGCGTCGTCAACACCTCCTCGCTCGTCGCGTCGATGGGCTCGGCGGTGTCACAGATCGGCTACACGGCCTCCAAGGGCGCTGTGCTCGCCATGTCGCGTGAGCTTGCCGTCGAACTCGCCCGCACGGGGGTGCGCGTCAACTCTCTGAGTCCAGGTCCGGTTCAGTCACCGATGCTTGACACCCTCTTCTCCGGCGAAGAGATTGCGCGGCGGATGGTCCACGTGCCAACGGGACGGTTCTCCCTGGCCAGCGAGATCGCACAGGCGGCCGTGTTCCTCCTGAGCGACGCGTCGTCAAACATCACCGGCACGGACCTGAAGGTCGACGGCGGAATCACTGCGGCTTACGTGACGCCCGAGGACTGATCTGAACCGGGCTCATGACGCTCCATCCGGTGGCGCCGCTCCCACATCGGTCCAGGCGTGCGCGGGGATCTTTGTCGGGTCCTTGTAGATCGACCAGGTGCAGACGTTTCGTCCGGGACGGTCGGCCGTGGCTCGGACGGGGGGTTCGATGACCCGCAGCGGGATCCCGATCCGTTCGATCGGTGCCCGTTGCTGCAGCTGGCAGCAGTGGACGCAGTAGAGGCATACCCCCTTGGTGCGCCAGGCCCAGTCATGCTCGCTCGACGTGAATTGGTCCGGGTCGCGGTCAGGTACCTCGACGCCGGGATACGTCCGCCCGCCTGAACCGCACGGAGCGAACTGCAGGACCCACCGGTCCTCCTCCTCGCGGACGTCGAAGCTCCCGTCGCGACCAGGACCGCTCAGGTGACCGCGCACGGCTTCGAAGATGTCCATGCCGAGCCGGTCCACCGATGCGGGCCATGGTTGCTTGGCGGGATCGTACTTGTCGGCGATGCCATCGTAGTAGTGACAAAGTAGTGCGTCCCAGAGACCGCCGATGCTTGTCTCACCGAGGTGGGTCGCAGCGATCGCCAGCAGCGAGGCCAGCTCATCGGTTGCCGGGTCGTGCACGGTCAGCCAGCTGGTCCGCATCGATTCGAGGATCTCGGCAGCCGAGACGACGCTGGACGACCTCGCGACTGTTGCGAACAGGTCGACGCCGACGAGGTAGGCGGCCCAGCCGGCTTCGAGCTGATCTTTGGTCCTGGCTGCATGTCGACGGGCCGGCGCGAGCACGACGTCCGGTACACCGTGCTCGGCCAACAGATTCGGCAGCTGGACTAACCAGAGCGCGTAGAGATCGAAGGCCTCTTGGGCCTCCTGGACCGTCATGCGGGCCAAGGCGATGGCATGCTCCGCGCGACCTGCTCCGAGAGCCTCGACGGCCAGGTCGTACGACGACCGGCCCTGCTCGACCCAGGGGTCGGACCGGACGTCATGACCGAGCGCCTGGTGAAAGCGGGTGGGCTCCTGAGCCATGCTCACGCTCGTTCGAAGAAGCGGCGCTTTTCCCAATCGGTCACGGTCTCGGTGAGGAACGCTTCCTGCTCGGCGCGACCCAGGGCCAGAAGATGCGCGTGTACCTCGGCGCCGAGTCCGCCGCGGAGCGCGACGCTCTGGTCGAACCGCTCGATCGCCGTCTGCAGGGACGTCGCCAGGCGGGGTGCCTCAGTGCTGGAGTACATGTCGCCGGTCTCCAGGCGTGGCATCGACAGGCCCGACTCGATGCCGTTCGCGCCGCATGCCGCCATGGCGCCGAGTGCCACGTACGGGTTGACGTCGGCGCCGGGGACTCGATTCTCCACTCGCCGGGTCTTTCCGGAGCCGACGAGACGCAGAGAACAGGTCCTGTTCTCGTCGCCGACAGCAATAACTGTAGGAGCAAACGAGTGGGGCATAAATCGTCGGTAGGAGTTCACGGTCGGCGCGTAGAGAAGCGTGGAGTCTGCCATGCCTTGGGCGAGTCCCGCGACATAGCCGCCGAACTGGTCCTGGTCTCCGATCGCGGTCGTGCCGGTGAGATCCCACAGGCTGGTGTGGATGTGGCACGAGCTGCCGTCGCCGTCGATCGCCCACTTGGCCATGAACGTGGCCGAGACGCCTGAGTGTGCCGCGATGCTCTTGACACCGAACTTGTAGAGGAAGTGACGGTCTGCCATCTCCAAGGCACCGGTGTGAGCCAAGTTGATCTCCTGCTGGCCGAAGCCGTACTCCTGTGAATAGCCCTCGGTCAACACCCCGGCCATATCCATCTGTCGGATGACCTCGTTGATGAAGGGCTCGGCTTTGATCGCGGCGATCGCGTCGTACGCAGCGTGGTGGCGCGTCGAGGCGGTCAGACCGCGGTGGCCGGCGTCCCACGCCGCCTCGTACGACTCGTCGAACAAGTAGAACTCCAGCTCGGTGGCTGCCTGGATCGTCACCCCGAGGGACTCCAAGCGCTCGAGCTGAGTCTTGAGGATCTGCCGCGGCGCGAACGCGAGCGGAGACCCGTCGGTGAGTGTCGGATCACAGATGACTGTCGGGGTGTTTGGGAGCCATGGCAGGCGCCGGATGGTCGTCATGTCGGGCACCAGCGGAACATCGGCTGCACCCGAGCTCATGCCGCCGACGTGCTCTAGGTCGCCTCGGTAGTTCTGCTCGATATCGAGCCCCCACAGCATCAGGGGCACCTTGAACGCCCCGAGCTTCTCGTAGTCGCGGAGGAAACGGTCCGTCGGTACTCGCTCCGACAAGCACCGCCCGTGGTTGTCGGGGGTGATGAGCATGACCGCGTCGACGGTCCCGGCGGCGGCCTCGGCCCGGAGCTGCTCGAGCGACATCGGGCCGAAGGCCCCGTGGCCAGCCACCGGTGCCATGGGCATGCCACCGAGTGACGTAGGCGTGAGTGTCATGGGTGCTCCTGAGGTTCGACGAACCGTTTTGGTCCAGTATCTAGTCCTAAACGGTAAGTTGTGCACATCACGCTGTCAAGCGACCTGTCCATGCTCGTCCAAGTCTTTACAAGGACGAAACTCGGTGAGTATTGACACAATGGACTAAAGGTCGGAAGATCAAGCCAATCAAACGTAGGCGAGCGACTCGCGGTCGATCGGCTCCGTCCAGGAGCAGGAGCAAGGAGATTCCATGTCCACAACGAGAGATCCACAGGTAGGTGCTGGCGCCGACGGCTCGGATGCGTTGCACCGAGGTCTTGGAGTTGGATCGATTGTCTTCATGGTCGTCGCCGCGGTAGCGCCGCTGGGTGCTGCGTGCGCGGTTGTCCCGCTCGTGTTCGCCCTAGGTGGCAATGCTGTCGCACCGTTGTACTTCATCGGCGCAGCGATCGTCCTTTCAGTCTTCGCAGTCGGGTTCACTTTGATGAGCCGTCACGTGCAGAACGCCGGGGCGTTCTACTCCTACGTGCAGGCAGGCCTCGGCAAGGTGCCGGGCGCGGGCACCGCGTCGCTCGCGTTGGGCTCCTACGCGATCCTGTTGATCGCTCTGTATGCACTGCTAGGAGTGTCGGCTTCCGCCGCGCTCGACCAGTACCTCGGCCTCGACGTGAGCTGGTGGGTGTCGGCGTTCGCATTTCTCGTCGTCATTGCGCTCCTGGGCTACCGCGACATCGAGGTCAGCGCGAAGGTGCTAGGCGTGGCGCTTGTGCTGGAGGGCCTGGTCGTCCTCGTCGTTGACTTCGCCATTATCTTCCAGGGTGGCGACTCGGGTCTCTCGGCCGAGCCGCTGAATGTCACGAAGGTCTTCGACGGGGCCCCCGGGCTCGGGCTCATGTTCGCCTTCTTCGCTTTCGTCGGCTTCGAGGCGACTGCTGTCTTCCGCAGCGAGGCGAAGGATCCGGCGCGCACGATACCAAAGGCCACGTACATTGCGATCGCCGTCATCGGCAGTCTGTACGCACTCACGTCCTTCGCGATCGCCAACGGCCTGGGCGTCGGGCAGGCGGCTGAGCTGACCGGTGCCGACCCGTCCAACACAATGCAGGGTCTGGCCAACCGATACGCCGGCACGCTGGTCGAGGACGCCGTCATCCTCCTGCTCGTGACGAGCTTGTTTGCGTGCTGCCTCTCGTTCCACAACGTCATCACCCGCTACCAGTACAACCTGGCCAGAGGGCGGGTCCTGCCGGCGTTCCTGGCCGAGACCCACCGCACGCATCGTGCTCCGTCGCGATCGTCCGTGGTCGTCACGGTTGGTTCCGTCCTGATCCTGGGCGCTCTTACGATCGCGGGGCTGGAGCCTGTCCTGGAGATTTACACCTGGCTGTCGGGTGCGGCGACGCTCGGCCTCATGGTGTTGATGCTGCTGACCAGCGCCGCGGTCGTCGCGTTCCACCAGCGCGGCAGTGGCGACGACCCGGCATGGAACTCGGTGGTGGCCCCGATCCTGTCGTTCCTGGGGCTCGCGTTCGTGGTCTACATGATGCTCGACAATCTAGACCTGCTCGTTGGGGGGCGCACCGCCGCCAACTGGGTATGCATCGGCCTGCTCCTCGCCTTCGCTGTGGGTGCGGTCATCGCGGCGGTCGCCAAGACGACCTCGCCCGGCACGTACGCGCGCATCCTCGAGGACTGACGGCGGGCGTCCATCGCAACTTCACGGCAGGCCCGGGGGATCCGTTCGCCCGGGTCTGCCTTCATCGCTGAGCACAGGAGGACCCGTGAACCCATACCTCGATCGTCCCGTCATCGGAATCACCTACTCCATCCGTGAGCTGGAGCAGTTCGCGCTGTGGAGGCATATCTTCCACGCCTTCGTGGCCGCTGGAGCAACACTGGTGACGATCGACTGCACGTACGAGCAACAGGCCATCGAGGCACTGGTCGGCCCCCTCGACGGGATCGTGATCAGCGGCGGGGGTGATGTCGACCCCGCACTCTACGGCGGCGATCGCGGTGACCCGGTCATCCGAGGGGTCAACTCGGCGCGCGACGCGAACGAGAGGCGTGCACTCAATGTCGCTCTGGAGCGGAAGACGCCGATCCTCGCGATCTGTCGCGGCATGCAGTTCGTCAACGTCGCCCTGGGTGGCACCCTGTACGCCGACCTCGCGCGAGACCGGCCGGGCAGTGTCACACACGAGGCGTCTGACGATGCGCTGGCCCGCCCCCTCCACGATGTCGACGTACGGGCAGGGACGCTCCTGTCCCAGTGGATCGGGACGGACGGGATAGTCCCGGTCAACAGCCAGCATCACCAAGGAATCAACGTGCTGGCGCCCGGCCTCAGGCCGGTCGCCCACTCTGCGGACGGTCTAGTGGAAGCTGCGGAGTCACGCGAACAACGGTTGGTGGCGGTGCAGTGGCACCCCGAGGTCCTGTGGCCGAACGAGCCGAGTTCGGCCGCGCTCCTCGACGGGTTCGTCTCTGCGTGTGGCGTGCGCGAGGCGGCACCGGCCCCGCGTCTCTAGAACAAGGACCAGTGGGTCGACCGTGCCAGCGCCTCGATGGCCGCGACGGCCCCGATCGAGTTGCCGAGCTCGTCGAGAGGTGGGCTCCAGGCGCAGATCGTGCCGACGTTCGGCAGTACGGCGACGACGCCGCCGCCGATGCCGCTCTTGGCGGGCAGCCCGATGCGGTGTGCCATGTCGCCCGCTGCGGAGTACATGCCCGCGGTCATGAGGACGGCATTGATCCGTCGCACGTTGTCCCGGTCGATGCCGACCTCGCAGCGGCGGTCTACCAGCAGACGTGATGCTCGGGCCACCGTCAGCGACGAGGCTGCGATCGCGCACTGCCGGTGGTAGGTCGCCAGGACGTCCTCGACGGGATTCTGCAGGCGTCCGTGGCCAGCGAGCAGGTGAGCGATCGCGCGATTGCGGTGATCTGTCAACGACTCCGAGTCAGAAACCGCGGTGTCGACCACCACCTTGGTCCCGGCGACCTCCGTGATGAGGTCACCCACTGCTTGGTCGGCCGATCCCGTCAGGCTCAGGAGTCGGTCGGAGACGATCAGGGCGCCGGCATTGACAAACGGGTTGCGCGGTCGCCCGTCGTGGCGCTCCAGATCGGTCAGGGAGTCGTAGCCCAGGTCGCTGATGTCCCAGCCCACGTGCTCCCAGGCGAGCGGATCAAGTCGAAGCAGCGCGCAGAGCGCGAAGAGCTTGGCGATGCTCTGCAGTGAGAAGGGCACACCGGCATCGCCTGCGACCACCTCGACTCCATCAGTTGTCGTGAGCGCGATCCCGAACAGGCCGGTGTCGACGCAGGTCAGCTGAGCGATCCTGGTCGTGACCTGCCCGGCCGAAGCGACGGTCCGACCGGCCAGCGCGGCAGATTCGATGAGGGGTGAGAGGGCCTGCTCGCGGGTCTCTCGGGGATGGGGATCCTGCACGGGGGGCGTGGAGAGGTGAGCTGAGATGTTAACGACGGATCCTCTCGTGAATCGAGTGATGACTCGATAGGGTTCGTTTTCTAGTCCATTTATCGTGACACAGTCCGCCGAGAAAACAAAGGCTCAATCAATAGTCCTTAGGCTAGTATGAGTCCATGTCTGACTACACGAACCGACGTATGCACTTGACCCGCCGCCCCACCTGGACTGCCACCAAGGAGGACTTCACCCTCGAAGAGGTGCCGGTGCCAGCACCGGGTCCTGGGGAGGTCCTCGTACGCGTGGTGTGGCTCGCCTTCGACCCGGCAATGCGGGGCTGGATGAACGACGGACCCTCCTACGCGCCGCCGGTACCCGTGGGGGAGGTCATGCGAGGGCACGGTGTCGGTGAGGTCGTCGAGTCGGCCGAGGACGGGTTCCCCGTCGGCACATTGGTCACCGGCAACTTCGGCTGGCAGGACTATGTCCTGGCGCGGGCGGAGCACAACCCGGCCGTGCAGCTCGCCCATATCGGCGACGAGAGCGTCGGAGTGCCGAGCGCCACCAGGATCCCCGACGGCGTCCCGCCGACTGCGATGCTGGGCGTGCTGGGCACGACTGGTCTGACGGCGTACTTCGGCATGTTGGAACTCGGTGCGCCGCGACCGGGCGATGTCGTGCTCGTCTCTGGCGCGGCGGGGGCAACTGGCTCGGTGGCCGGCCAGCTCGCCAAGCTCGCGGGCGCGCGGGTCATCGGCACGGCGGGTGGGCCTGACAAGGCGAGGTGGTTGACCGAGATTGCAGGCTTCGACGATGCGATCGACTACCGCAACGAGGATGTGGAACAGCGGATCGCAGAGCTCGCACCCGAGGGTGTGAACATTTTCTACGACAACGTCGCAGGTCCCATGCTGCAGGCCGGCATCGCCAATATTGCGCAGCGCGGCACAGTGGTCCTGTGCGGTGGTGTCTCAAGTGGATACTCGGACGAAGCGACTACGGTGGGCCCGACCAACTTATCGACCATCACTGTGCGCAGCTGTCAGGTGAAGGGATTCATCGTCACCGACTATGCCGATCGGTTCGACGAGGCGACCAAGCGTCTGGCCGCGTGGGTCCGGTCGGGCGACGTGGTCTGGGTCGATGACATCCAGCGGGGCGGTGTAGAAGACGCGGTCGACACGATGAACCGCCTGTTCGACGGCAAGAACCTCGGCAAGCAGCTGCTGCAGATTGCTGATCCGACCTCCTGAGATTCAAGGTCCAGGACTACTTCACCGCGTCTCGGCTCAGGCCGGGACGCGGTGTTGGTGGTCCACGCGCTCGAGGCCGAATCGTTCGGCCAGCACGGCCGCCTCGGTGCGGTTGCTAGCTCCGAGCTTGCGCAGGATGTGCTCGACATGTGTGGTGACGGTCCGGGGCGAGAGCACCAGTGAAGCGGCGATCTCGACGTTGGAGAGTCCATCACGAATCATCGTGAGCACCTCGGTCTCGCGAGTGCTGAGCTTTGCCAGCTCGAACCTGCCCATCGTGGCGGCCCACTCCGCCAGCAAGGGCTGCACCGCCTCCACGAGGTTCTTGGTCTCGGGGTCCACGGTCTCCAGTCGAGTGCTGATGTGGAGCATCGCAACAGGCAGTCCGGCCGCCGTCGCGAGGACGACGGACATCCCGTTGTTGAATCCGGCGGGACCATAGACCGTCGTCGCCTCGAAGCTTCCGCGGAACCCGGGGATGTCTTCCCAGCAGTGGATGACACCCGGACGACGGAGGATCTGCCGTACCCCTGGCTGCCCTTTGATATAACGTGCCGACGCGTGGTGCTGAAAGGTCTCAGGCGCATAGTTGGTGTTGAGCATCGGGAACTGTGCGCCGTCAATCGGCGAGATGCCCATCAGCCCGACGGCATCCGCCTGTGATCGCAGCAGGATGATCTCGGCTATGTGGCGACACCGCTCCGCAGCGCGTGTCTCGGAGGCGATGGTGAGGGGATAGTTCTGGTCAAGGTGATCCACGTCACTAATGCTATAGGACTAATGTTTCGACCGTAAGTCCTTTGAGTGAGTTTCATGTGACTCGGGCGCTCGAAGGTACGCATTCCGACCGATGGCCACGCAGCCGCGGCACTTCTACGCTCGACGCAAGGAACGGGCCTACGAGACTGGCATGTAGGTCGGCCGAGCTGGAAGGACGCGGCATGAGGAACATCGACCTGCGCGGCAAACGGGCTCTCGTCGTCGGCGGCGCCACGGGCATCGGACGTGCCTCGGCCTATGCATTGGCGGAGGCCGGTGCCGAGGTCGTCACCGTGTCGCGACGTGAGCACGCACCACCTTTTGAAGGACCAGCCGAGGTGTCGTCACGGATCACGCACCGTGCGCTCGACATCTCCTCGCACGACGACGTCGTGCGAGTGTTCGGCGAGCTGGCCACAGAAGACCGGCTGGACATCACCGTGGTCAGCGCGGCCGTCATTGAGGGAGCCTCGGTCGAGGACAGTGATGAGGCGCACTGGCGACGGCACATGGAGGTCAACGTCGACGGGGTCTTCTATTGCGTCCGCGAGTCGATCCGGCACATGTCGGCTGACGGCAAGGGAGGCAAGGTGGTCATCATCGGATCGGTCTCCGGTGCAGTTGGCAACCCCGGCTTCTCGGCGTACTGCGCATCCAAAGGCCTGTGGATCAACCTGACCCGTCAGCTGGCCCTTGACAACGCAGCCCGCGGCATCAACGTCAACTCGGTGCTGCCCGGATTCACCAACACCGAGCTGACGGATATCTACGATGCCGAGACCAAGGCGGTCATCGCAGCTGCTGTGCCGGCCAAGGTGTGGGCCAGTCCGGAGCAGATTGCAGATGCCGTCCTGTTCCTGTCCTCGCCACTCGCTGCCTACGTGCACGGCGTCAACTTGCCGGTCGACGGCGGATACCTCGCAGCCGGACCCATCTGAGCATCGCTCCACGACGCAACTAGGAGAATCCATGTCATCCCTACCCGTTCGCGCCTACACCGATCGCTTCTCGTACGAACGCGGTGACCGCCTTAGTCTGCACGTCGATGCTGCTGCCGCCGTGGATGTACGCCTCGTGCGCATGCGGAGCTCCAGCTCGACGAACACGTCGCTCGACGAGGATGTTGCGTGGGAGGCGAGCGGCACATACGACGTCACGCAGCAGTCCACCTGCGTCGGATCGTTCCTGTACGGCGCCCCTCGAACGGATGCCCCCACATCGGCCGAGAGTGCGTCGTTCGGGGTCTTCGTGTGGTCCGGAAACGTGGCTGCGGCGCCTATGCAGACCCTTGTCTCGTCGGGGCGTCTGGCCCTGCAGCTGCATGACGGCCGACCGGCACTCGTCGACACAGTCGACGGCGACACGCTTGTGGTGGGTGGACGGCGGATCGTCGACCACGAATGGCACCTGGTGGTCGCCAGGATCGACGGTGCCGAGGCAACGATGACTCTGGTGCCGCTGTCGGACCTGCGCGGAGCTCGATCGCACGACCAGACGTCGATCGACGCGCGCTCGATCGACCTCAGCGGGCCGGTCACGGTCGGCGCGCGGGACGCCAACCGTGTCGAGACAGACGGCGGGTGTACGCGCGGGACTGCGGTGGAGCACTTCACGGGTAAGCTCGAACGCCCCTTCGTCCTTTCGTCCGGCCTGGACCCCGACCAGATTCAGGCCGTTGCGGACGCCCGGCTCGACGTCGCCGATCTCGGTCTCGAGCTGGTGGCGGGGTGGGATCTGGCCTTCCGTCACGGTGACGATCCGACCATCGCGGTGCCGCTTGCGGTAGGGCAGGGGCCCGGTCGGCTGGCGAACGGTCCCGCCCGCGGCGTCACCGGACGACTCTTCTCAGGTCGCGCGCTGGAGTTCAACAGCGCTCCCGCCGAGTACGCTGCGACGCACTTCCACTCCACCGACCTGGTCGATGCAGGCTGGCAGCAAGTGCTAGACGCCGTCCTGCCCGACGTCCTTGAGAGCGGCGTCTACGGCGTGGTCGTCGAAACTCCGGACGGGTCTGACACCGTGCCGATCACGGTAGTCCCTCGCGTGGGAGACGAGCGGCGCAAGGTCGTCGTCGTGCTGCCAACGTTTACCTACTTGGCCTATGCCAATGAAGCGCTATTCAACGGCCTGGACTCCAGTGCGATGACGGACCAAGAAGTCTCGATCTCGGCAGAAGACCTGGCACACGTCGGGGACGTCTCATTTGGGCTGTCGATGTACGACCATCACCCTGACGGCAGCGGTGTGATGTTGTCGGCGGGGCGTCGTCACATCGTCAACATGCGGCGCGGCTACCGGATGTGGTTGCTGGACGCCGGTCGGGCGTTCTCGGCGGATATGTATCTCATCGAGTGGTGTGCCCGTCGCGGGATCGACATCGACGTGATCACCGATCAGGAGCTCCACACGAGGGGATCGGACTACTTGACCGACTACGCAGCGGTGATCTCGGGATCACATCCGGAGTACACATCCGAGGAGATGTTGGACGCCCTGACGGAGTATCGCGACAACGGTGGCGGACTGCTCTACTTGGGTGGCAACGGCTGGTACTGGGTCACTGGAGTGCTGAGCGAAGACCCCCTGGTCGTGGAGATCCGCCGCGGGATGTCCGGCGTCCGGTGCTGGGAGTCTTACCCGGGGGAGGTGTCCTTGATGTCGACGGGTCTGTCGGGCGGGCTGTGGCGTCATCGCGGGCGAGCCCCGCAGGCCCTCGCCGGTGTCGGCTTCGCCGCGCAGGGATGGGGACGGTCGGAGCCGTACGACTTGACCGAGGCTGCAGCCGATCCGTCCCACGCGTGGATTTTCGAGGGGATCGATGAAGACCCGATCGGCGACTACGGTGCGGTCATGGGCGCCGCCGCCGGCGATGAGGTCGACCGGGCGGACCAGGCCCTCGGGACTCCCCACCACGCCGCCTTGCTGGCGACGTCGAGCGGACGACACTCTAACTTCTACCAGCGGGTCGTTGAGGAGATCGCGATGAACCTCGCAGATCACGGTGGCGGTCAGCAGGATCCTGAGGTGCGTGCCGACATCGTCTACTTCGCCACACCCGGTGGCGGCGAGGTCTTCTCGACCGGCTCGATCGCATGGTCGGGCTCGTTGCTGCACCGCGACACCCGCAACGGCGTCTCACAGATGACTGAGAACGTCATCAGGGCGTTCGTAGCGCGACGGGAGTCCTGAGCCGTGGGTGGTTCAGGACGTGACCGCTGAACACTGCGCTGCCGTCGGTCCGGCGGACTGGCTGCGGACCGGCGAAGGGCCTAAGCCGTGTGACTTGCGGAAACTCCAGCAGTCAGCGGTAGTTGGTGAACTGGACCGCGAAGTCGAGGTCGGCGCCCTTGAGGAGCGCGATGACCTCTTGCAGGTCGTCGCGCTTCTTGCTTGTCACGCGAAGCTCGTCGCCCTGGATCTGGACCTTGACGCCCTTGGGTCCCTCGTCGCGGATGAGCTTGGAGACCTTCTTGGCCTGCTCCTGACTGATGCCCTCGGTGAACGTCGAATTAATCTTGACGTCCTTGCCCGACTGGCGCGGTTCGCCCTCTTCGAGGCATTTCAGCGAGATACCCCGCTTGATCAGCTTGTCCTTGAAGACGTCGAGGATCGCCAGCGCGCGTTCATCGGCGTTCGCCGAGATCTCGACACCCCACTCGCCGCTCCACTTGATCTCCGCGCCGGTGTTCTTGAAGTCGTAGCGGGTCTGGATCTCCTTGACCGCCTGGTTGAGCGCGTTGTCGGCCTCCTGACGATCGATCTTGCTCACGATGTCGAACGAGGAATCAGCCATTTTGAGTGCTCCTGAAGTATTGCGGTGGATCTGGTTTCACACAGCCTAATCGGCTGCGATAGAGTTTCTTCTCGTTGCCCCGGCAACAACCCGGCAGGTTGCCCGAGTGGCCAAAGGGATCTGACTGTAAATCAGACGGCTCAGCCTACGCAGGTTCGAACCCTGCACCTGCCACAGAACGAAAACAAGGCCCTGACCAGCGGAAGTACGCGGTCAGGGCCTTGTTCGTGTCTCCACCGGGTGATGTCGGTCGCGTTGGGACGGAAACGGGTGGCTGTGGGCCCATGTGAGTTCGCGACTACGGCTTGGTAGCCGACCACGACAGCGGCGTGAGCGGCGGTGGGCTCGCGCTCGAACTCATCGGCCTAGGCATGCGTCGTGGGACGGCGCTGGCTAGGGATGAGGGCAGCGGCCGCCAGTGCAGGCACCATGGCCATGGCCAGCACGATGAAGCCCGCCACGTAGCCCGCTTCGTCGGGGCCGGCGGCGTCGTCGGTCCAGGCGGTGATCAAGCCGGCCATGACCGCGACCCCTATGCAGCCTCCGATGGATCGGATGTTGGCGTTCATCCCCGTTGCGACGCCCGTCTGGGTGGCAGGCACCGAGTCGATGACGAGACCCGCCAGACTGGCGAAGACGAGTCCGGTGCCCACGCCCTGCAGGGCCATGCTTGCCATGAGTTGCCATATCTCCTCGTGCCAGACGGCGACACAGGCGTAGGACGCGGCCACTGCGGTTGTTCCTGTGGAGACGACGAACCGAAGACTCGTCCGGGAGACGAGCCGAGTGCAGGCAAGGGCGACGAAGAAACTGCTGATCGCTGCGGGCAGCAGCAGGATGCCGGACTCCGTCACGGTCAGCCCGAGTCCGTAGCCGGAGCTGACGGGAGACTGCACCATCTGCGGAAGGAAGGTAAAGGAAGCGAACAGGCCGAATCCCGCGCAGGCGCCGATCAGGTTCGCGACCCAGACCCCCCGCACCTTCAGCATCGCGAGGTCGACCATGGGCGCGTGGGCCGCAGACTCGGCCAGGACCCAGGCCGTGAACGCAGCGACACACGTGACGGCCAGCACCAGCACACGAGGAGACGTCCACCCCCAGCTCCCGCCGCGACTGATCGCGATCAGGGCGCACACGAGCCATCCCGCCAGCAACAGTCCCGGCCAGAACAGGAGACGGCCGCCGGCGCGGAGTGCAGGACCCGCAGGACGGCGTGCTCGTCTTCCAGGCCAGTTGATCGCTAGGCGGACGGTGGATCTTGCATCCGTCAGGAGTCGCTGTTTCCGCACTAGTCGCCGTCATCACTGCAGCGGCGGATGGTCGAGAAAGGTGAGTCGACGGCATTCGGCGCAGATATCCAGCGAGCGCTCGCCGTGCATGTCGACGTCGAAGAAGATCGGCCAGGTCAGGCAGGCGACTCCGCAAGCTGTCCGGGCGGCGCCGMGGCGCCGCCCGTGCACGGTGCCCCACGGCACGAGGGCACCGTGTCGGGGATGCCCGCTCTTTGCTCGAACCTTCTGGGCCGCGGTGGCGAACCACGCTGGGTTCGTGTGTGGATAGGCGGTGCGGTTCGGTGATGGCATCTGTTCAGATCCTGAAGGTGTGCTCGACTTTGTAGACGTCGACGATCCGGTTGAGGAATTTGCCGATGCGCTCCAGATCGTCGTGGTCCGGCAGCGACAAGACGATCGTCATCCGCAGCACGTCTCCGCCGATGCCTTCGAGTCCTCTGATCGTGCGGTGGTCGAAGCCGCTGAAGTCGGCGATGAACCGCTCAACCGCGAAGCGCCGGACGGTGAACCCTTGGAGCACCCGGCCGCACACAGCGGAGTCTCCACGGGCGTAGACCGTCAGGACGACGAGTCCGGAGGTCTCCTCGTCCCGGCGGATCAGCCCCACTGCCGCCGTCATGACAGCACGAACGCTTGACTGGGATCCTCCAACAGCCGGCCCAGCGTCGCCAGCACGTTCGAGCCCAGCTCGCCGTCGACCAATCGATGGTCGAACGACAGCGCGAGCTGGGTGACCCTTCGGACCTGGAGTTCCCCGTCGACGACCCAGGGTGTGTCCCGGACGTTGCCGAAGGCGAGGATCGCCGCCTCACCGGGGTTCAGAATGGGCGTGCCTGCGTCGACGCCGAGAGCACCGATGTTGGTGATCGTGATGGTGCCCCTCGACATCTCCTCGGGCGAGGTCTTGCCGGCGCGGGCCGTGGCAACCAGCTCAGCCACGGCGTCGGCGAGGCCGCGCAGGTCGACGGCGTCGGCGTCCTTGATGTTCGGGACGATGAGGCCACGCGGGGTCGCTGCCGCCAGCCCGAGGTTGACGTAGTGCGGCTCGACGATCTCCTGCGCGGCTTCGTCCCAGCGCGCGTTGATGCCCGGATAGCGGCGGATCGTCATCAGAAGAGCGCGTGCCACGAGGACCAGGGGTGTGAGGCGGACGCCTGACCAGTTGCGGTCCGCCTTGAGCTCGGCGAGCAGATCCATCGTCCGCGTGACGTCGACGGTGAGGAAAAGCGTCACGTGCGGTGCCGTGAAAGCCGAGCTCGTCATGGCAGCGGCGATGGCTTTGCGCACTCCCTTGATAGGCGTCCTCGTCTCGCGCTCTCCGGACGTCGCGTTGAGCGTCGGCGACACCTGTGGGGTCGCTGAAGCGGTGGCGGCTGCGGCCTCGACGTCCCGGCGGGAAATGACGTCGCCATTCGACGCGATGACCGAGGTCAGGTCCACGCCGAGCTGCTTGGCCAGGAGACGGACGGGCGGCTTGGCGCGGACTGCGCTCCGCCCCTGGCTCACGACCGTCTCGGGCGGGGAGAGCGTTGCCACGGCCCCCGGCGTTTCGGAGTCGGCCCTGCGCGTCAGCCGGCGGGTCCGGGGAACTGCGGCCGTGGGGCCCGTCCCGACGAGCACCAGCGGCTTCTCCTCGTTCGCATCTTCTGGTTCCGGCTGATCCTCCGGGGCGACGTCGAGGTCGCCGGCCGCAGCCGACGAAGCGCTACCGTCGTCGATCGTGATGATGACGGTGCCGACCGGGACGGTCTGCCCGGGCTCGACGTGCAGGACCGAGACGGTTCCGGCCACGGGGGACGGGAGCTCGACGACGGACTTGGCCGTCTCGATCTCCAGGATGGTCTGATTCACTTCGACCGCATCGCCTGCGGCGACCTGCCAGTCGAGGATCTCGGCCTCGGTGAGGCCCTCGCCGACGTCGGGGAGCTTGAACTCGAACACGTGGATCTCCTAGAAGTTCAGGCTGGCGTCGACGGCCTCGAGGATCCGGTCGACGTCGGGGAGGAAACGGTCCTCCATGTGGGCGGGCGGGTATGGGAGGTTGTATGCGCCGACCCGCAGGACGGGCGCCTCCAGGTCGTAGAAGCACTCCTGGGCGATGGTCGCGGCGATCTCCGCGCCGATCCCGAGGAACGTCGATGCTTCATGGACCACGACGACGCGGTGCGACTCAGCGGCGACCTTGCGCAGCGCCGGGACGTCGAGCGGCGAGATCGTGCGCAGATCGACCACGCCGACCGAGAACCCGTCTTCCCCGGCGGCCTCCGCCGCAGCCAACGCCGTGGCCACGGTGGGACCGTGTGCGACGAGGGTGCAATCCGTGCCTTCACGGAGGACTGCCGCCTCGTGCAGGGACCGGGTGGGGTCGTCGAGGACATCTCCCTTGTCCCAGTAGCGTCTTTTGGGCTCATAGAAGATGACGGGATCGTCGGACTCGATGGCCTGCTGGATCATGTGGAACGCGTCATCGGGGTTGGAGCAGGACACGACCCGCAGGCCCGCGGTGTGGGCGAAGTAGGCCTCATTGGACTCCGAGTGGTGCTCGACAGCGCCGATACCGCCGCCGACGGGGATCCGGATGACGATCGGCAAAGACAGGCGTCCCTGTGAGCGGGCGCGCATCTTGGCGAGCTGGCTGACGATCTGGTCGAACGCGGGGTACACGAATCCGTCGAACTGGATCTCGCAGACCGGTCGGTATCCGCGTAGCGCCAGACCGATCGCAGTGCCGACGATGCCGGATTCCGCCAGGGGAGTGTCGACGACGCGCTCGGTGCCGAACTCTTCGGCCAGCCCATCGGTGACCCGGAAGACGCCACCCAGGGTGGCAATGTCCTCACCCATCACGAGGACTTTGTCGTCACGGGCCATCGCGGCGCGCAGGCCCGCGTTGATCGCGGCACCGAGGGAGTATCGGGTGCTCATGTCAGGCCACCGTTCTGTTGTGGCGCGCGAGGTACTGCGCGAGTTCGGACTGCATGACCGGATGGGGCTCGGCGTAGGTCTGTTCGAAGACGACCGCAAGGTCGTCACCGTGCAGGGCCTTGCACTGCTCGCGAACCTCGACTGCGAAGGCGTCCTCGCGGGCCTGCAACTCGCTGAAGTGACTGTCGGCGACGCCGGAGTTGCGCAGGAGCCGTTCGAGCCGGGTGATGGGGTCCTTCGCCTGCCAGCCGGCCAGCTCCTCGTCGGTGCGGTAGCGCTTCGGGTCGTCAGAGCTCGAGTGTCCGGCCAGTCGGTAGGTCTGGGCCTCGATCAGTGCCGGACCCTCGCCGGCGCGGACCCGCCCGGCCGCGTGCTGGGTCACGGCGTGCACGGCGAGGGCGTCATTGCCGTCGACGTGGTAGCCCGCCACTCCGAATCCGGCGGCGCGAACGTGCAGCGGCGTCCGCATCTGTGTGCTCGTCGGGGTGGAGATCGCCCATTGGTTGTTTTGGCAGAAGAACACGACCGGGAGGGACCCCGCCGCTGCCCAGTTCAGCGCCTCGTTGACGTCGCCCTGGCTGGCCGCGCCGTCACCGAAGTAGGTCATGACGATCTCGTCGGAACGGTCGAGCCGGACGCCTGCGGCGTAGCCCGTGGCGTGCAGGGTCTGGGTGCCGAGGACGAGCGAGTAGATGTGCACGTTCGAGTCCGCCGGGTCCCAGCCCGAGTGGGCCGCGCCGCGCCACTGCCGCATGATGTCTGCCGGCGAGATGCCGCGGCACAATGCGACAGCATGCTCGCGGTAGCTCGGGAACACTCGGTCGGAGTCTTGGAGAGCACGAACCGACCCGACCTGCGCGGCCTCCTGTCCCCAGCTCATGAGCCACAGGTGCAGTTCGCCTTGTCGCTGGAGTGCCAGGGCCTCATGGTCCAGGCGGCGGGCCAGCACCATGTCCGTGTGGAGGTCCTTCGCCAGCTCGATGTCGACGCCGAGGTCCAGACCGGCAGGGGTGAGTTCGCCGTTCTCGTCGACGAGCTGGAACGGTGCAGTCGAGGTCGGATCGCTTTGACGGGCCGCGAGGAGCGTCCCGAGAGCCGAGGTCGTGGTCACAGGTGGATTCCCTTCGGTGGTGCTGGTCGTGGGATCGGCGGTGAGCGTCATCTCAAGCCGTCCGGCCAGCTGCGAGCCGCTGGTCCACGATGCTGCGGGCAGCCTCCGAGGTGGTGACGTCATGGTCGAGCGCGGTGCGGAGCACCTCTCCGACCGTGTGCTCGATGCGCCTCACCTGCGCAAGGACGTCCTCGCGGCGCTGGTTCGTGAGCTCGCCGCCGACCTGGATGAGCCCACCGGCGTTGGCCATGTAGTCCGGAACCCAGAGAATCGACTTGTCCTTGAGCGTCTGGGCGACGCTGCCGTCGACGAGCTGATTGTTCGCGCCACCGCAGACGACGCTGGCGGTCAATCGGCCGACCGTGGAGGGCGTCAAGCTCGCACCGAGCGCGCAGGGTGCGTAGACGTCCAGATCCTCGGTCAGCACTGACTCCGAGGTTCGTACCTGTGAGGCGGACTCGCCCAAATCGGTCAGAGCGGAGGGCCGGGGGTCGGAGACCACGACGCGGGCTCCGACGGCCAGGAGGAAGTTCACGAGGTGCCGCCCGACCTTGCCGACACCCTCCACGCCGACGACCTTGTCGGCGAGTCCGTTGCCACCCCATGACGCAGCCGCGGCGGCCTGCATCGCCGAGAAGACGCCGAGGGCCGTCGCGTAGCCACTGTCGCCGGAGCCGCCGGCAGCCGTGGTGCGTCCCACGACGTGGGTGCTAGTCCGCCCGATGACGTCGAGGTCATCGGATGTGGTTCCGACATCGGCGGCGGTGTAGTACCGGCCGCCCAGGGACTCGACGAACCTGCCATAGGCCTCGAGCAGACCCTCGGTCCGCTGGGTCGCCGGATCGCCGATGATCACGGCCTTCGCGCCACCGAGGGGCATGCCCGCGGCTGCGGCCTTGTATGTCATTCCCTCGGACAACCGAAGTGCATCGGTCAGAGCCAGCGACTCGTGCGCGTACGGATAGAACCGCGTACCGCCGAGCCCCGGGCCGAGAGTCGTGTCGTGGATCGCGATGATCGCCCGCAGGCCCGTCTGCTCGTCGCGGCAGAAGACGATCTGCTCGTGGGCGGCGTCGCGCAACTCGTCGGCGCGCTCGAAGACGGCGAAGGGGGCGGAAGGGTGGTCAAGGACGCTCGTGCTCATGGCAGCGCAACTTTCTTCGAGTGACCGTTCGGGCTTGTGGCTCGTCGGGTCACGGGTTGATTGTCCTGTGGATCACACTGGACATTTCGTTGATCAATAGTGAATAGTCAGGACCGGAGCGTCAACAGGCTCGCCCTCAACTAGGCATAAAGCTCAGCTACAGAATTTTTTGGCTCTCGGAGGTTGTCACATGGCAATGATCGACCGGCTCGATGCGGAGATCATCCGGCTCCTGACCTTCGACGCCCGAGCCGGTGTCGCCGAGATGGCAGAGACTCTGAGCGTCAGCCGCAACACGGTCCAGTTGCGTATGAACCGGCTGTTCGACACCGGGGTCCTCGAGGGCTTTCGTCCGGTCATCAACTTCGCCGCCATCGGGACGCCGCTGCAGGCCCTCATCAGCGTCGAGCTCGACCAGCGTCTGCTTTCCGACATCATCCGGGGTCTGGCCGCACTCCCGGAAGTCATCGAGGTGCGGATCCAGGCCGGACGAGAAGACATCCTGGTCCAGGTCGCGATCGCCTCCCTCGAGGCACTCCAGGAGCTGACGGCCTCGATCGTCGGAATCGAAGGTGTCCGCAAGACGACGTCCACGTTCTCGGTCTCGGCTCCCGTGCCGTTTCGGGTGCAACCGCTCCTGCACAAGCTCACCGAGGATGCCGGCTGGGGGCGTTCGACTCCAGCGGTCTTGGACTCCTGAACGCCGAGCAACCCCGGGCCGGCAAGGACGCTGCGCTTCGTCTGTCGCGGTCGGCCGGGTACATCCGCGACACGTGACTATTACGTCGGAGCTTCAGCGCGGCTGACCATGGTGGGGTGAATCTCAGTGCGGACGCCATCGTTGTCGGTGCCGGTGTTATCGGCTCCTCGACTGCCCTCGAACTCGCTCGCGCCGGCCTCCGGGTCGTCGTCGTCGACCGTCTCCACGGCCCCGGCCAGGGGTCGACGAGCGCCTCCAGCGCCGTGGTCCGGTTCAATTATTCGATCTTTCCCAGCGTCGCGGCGGCGTGGGAGTCCAAACACTGCTGGGAGGACTGGGCCGGCCACCTCGGCTTGGTCGATCCCGCGGGGATGGCCGGCTTCCGCCGCACCGGCATGGTCTTCCTGGACGTCGAGGCGGCCCCGACCGAGAAGGTCATGCCGCTGTTCGACCGAGCCGGCGTGCCGTACGAGCTGTGGGACGCATCGACCCTCGCTGCGCGCGTGCCCGGCCTCGATCCGGGCCGCTTCTGGCCCCCCAAACGACTCGACGACGAAGCCTTCTGGGCCGACCCGACGGGCCGGCTCGGTGCACTGTGGACGCCCGACGGCGGCTATGTGGACGATCCGATGCTGGCAGCGGCCAATCTCGCCACCGCGGCTCGCGAGGCCGGCGCGCAGTTCCTCTTCCGGAGTCAGGTCACGGCGGTGCGACGGTCCGATAGCGGCGTCGCGGGCGTCGATCTGGCCGACGGCAGCCAGGTGTCGGCGCCTGTCGTCGTCAACGTCGCCGGTCCCTGGTCGTCGGCGTTCAACCTGATGGCGGGGGTGGGCGACGACTTCACGATCACGACCCGGCCGATGCGACAGGAAGTGCACCATGTGACGGCACCTCCGGGCTTCAACGACGGAGACCGGATCGGTCCGGTCATCGCGGACCTCGACCTCGGGACGTACATGCGCGGCGCGCCCGGCGACGGGTTCTACGTGGGCGGCACCGAACCCGAGTGCGATCCTCTGCCGTGGATCGACGATCCGGACGCGGCCGACCTCAACCCGACTCGCACGGCGTACGAGGCGCAGGTGACACGCGCAGCGCGCCGCTTCGGCGAACTGGGCGTGCCGCCTCGCCCGCGGGGCATCGCCGGCGTCTACGACGTCACCACGGACTGGACGCCCATTTACGACCGGACCTCCCTCGACGGCTTCTACGTCGCGATCGGCACGAGCGGCAACCAGTTCAAGAACGCACCGGTCGCCGGTCAGTTCATGCGCGACATCATCCTGGCCGTCGAGGACGGGCACGATCACGACGCAGATCCTGTTCAGTACCGCGGCGAACGGACCGGACTCACGGTCGACCTCGGGTCGTACTCGCGCCGACGCCCGGTCAACGCCGAGTCCAGCGGAACCGTGATGGGGTAGTAGATCACCGAAATGGCCCCGACCCCGCATTCGCGTGGGTCGGGGCCATTGCTTTGCCGCCGCATGGCTCGACGGCTCTATCCGGAAGTGGGGATGACCTTGCCGGGGTTGAGGATGCCGTGCGGGTCGAGCGCGGCTTTGACCGCGTAGTGCAGATCCATGACCGCTGGGGGCAGCTCGGCGGCGAGTCCGTCCATTTTGAGCAGGCCGACACCGTGCTCGCCGGTCACCGTGCCGCCCAGCGCGAGCGCTTCTTCGATGATGTCCTCGAAGGCCCGCTGCGCCCGTTCCCGGGCCGCGTCATCGTCGCGCGGCGTGACCAGGAGAGGGTGCAGATTGCCGTCGCCTGCGTGCGCGATGTTGGCGATCAGGGTGTCGTGCTTCTTTCCGATGGCCTCGATCCGGGCGAGCATCTCCGGAACCGCCGCCTTGGGCACGCAGACGTCCTCGGTCAGCACCGGCCCCAGACGTTCGAGGGCCGGATATGCCAGCCGCCGCGCTTCGAACAGGGCATCGGCCTCCGACTGATCGGTCGAACGAGCCGCCCACGTGGCGCCCGCCTGCTCGAAGCATTCGCGGATCGCCTCTGCCTCGTCGTCGCCGGCCGCGCCCGGGACGTCGCACCGCGCCAGCAGGACGACATCGGCCTCAACCGCGAGGCCCATCTTCTTCCACTGGTCGACCGCCTCGAGGCAGTGCCGGTCGATGAGCTCCAGTGCGGACGGAACGATGCCCGCCGCGCCCACGGCCGTGACTGCACGCCCGGCATCCACGATCGACGAGAAGTAGCCGGCGACGGTGCGCTCGGGCGCCCGTTGAGGGCGCAATCTGACTGTGACCTCGGTGATGACGCCCAGCGTCCCCTCGGAGCCGACGAGCAGCCCGGCGAGGTCGTATCCTGCGACGCCCTTCGCGGTACGTCGGCCGAGCCGGACCAGCTCACCGGTTCCGGTGACGATCTGCAGTTCGAGCACGTAGTCGGCCGTGACCCCGTACTTCACGCAGCAGAGTCCGCCTGCGTTCGTCGCGACGTTGCCGCCGATCGTCGACCACGGTGCTGAGGCGGGATCCGGCGGGTACCAGAGACCGTGCTCGGCGACTGTGTTGCGAAGGTGGTCGTTGACGACGCCTGGCTGCACTACGGCCAGCCGTTCCACCGGGTCGATCTCGGTGATGGCCGTCATCGCCTCGGTCGACAGGATGACACACCCGTCGATGGCGTTCGCCCCGCCGGACAGGCCCGTGCCTGCCCCGCGGGCAACGACGGGCACGCCGAACTCGATGCACGCGCGCACGACCTCCTGGACCTCCTCGGCGGTGCGCGGCCTGACCAGGACGAGTGGTGTCCCGTAGGGCGCCCATTCGGCCTCGTCGTTGGCGTAGCTCGCCGTCACGGCGGGATCGAGCTGAATGCGATCAGCGGGAATCCGCTCTTGCAGGCGTTCGATCAGCATCACGCAGGACTCGTCCAGCAGGTGCGCATGAAGCTGAGGAACGAAGGCTGGAGACCCGTGACGTGGGTTTCGCCCAGCACCTGCGTCGTCAGCGCGAGCCCCGAGTCGCCGGAGCGCAGCGACTCGACGAAGAGGGTGAATCCACGTCCGAGCTGGCGGTAGATGGGCATCTCGCCGGTCATCTCCGGCCCGTTGATCGTGAGGTGGAGCCGTTTGCCGCTGAGGTCGAGAGGCTTCTCGGCAAGCGTGAGCGCGAGGCTCTCCGAGGATCCGATGCCTGGGCTCCCCGCGCCGTATGCGGCGAACAGGGAACATCCGGTGAGCAGGGCGTACAGGGTGAACAGGCCACCGTAGGAGTAGCCGAACAAACCGTGACCCTCCGGCGCGACCCGGTAACGACGGCTGATCTCCTGGTGGAGCTCATCGGTGATGAAGGACAAGAATGCGTCGGCCCGCGTGTTCGAGAGCTCGTCGAGATAGGCGTCTGCCTCCGCCTGGGTCATCAGCTGGTTCTCCACCGCCGCCTCCAACGAGCCCCGCATCGCGGGCGGGATCGGCTCGCCCGGCGGCACGAGATCACGGTTGCGCACCCGTCCCCAGTCCTGGGCATCGGCGCCGGCGTAGCCGATCGTCACCTGGAGGTACGGAGTGATCGGGAGCAGAAGATCGCTCTGCATCACGGCCAGCGGCGCCGTCTGACCGAGACTGAAATTGCCGTCGGTCACGTACAGGACCGGGTAGGTCACCTGCTCGTCCTGGGCATAGGTCGGCGATGTGGTCACCCAGATCGCGAAACGGGCGCCCACCGACGTCGAGTCCATCTCGAAGTACTGCGTCGATCCGAACACCTGGTCGACGGGCATGGTGGCGATGTTCGTGCTCTCGTGCTGATCGCCGTTCTTGACTTCCTCGGTCATGCGTTCCTCCTGGGTTGTTGCTGGGGGCGTGGGTCGTCCGCCCTAGTTCAGCCGGTTCTTGACGATCTCGCCGCCGCGCATGATGAGGTCCAGATTCTGGCCGTCCGCCGCGAGGAGACCGATGTCCTTGAGTGGATCGCCGTCGACGACGATCAGATCGGCGTGCGCCTCGGGCTGGACGCAGCCCAGCTTGCCCTCCTGCATCAGGATCTCCGCGCCGACTGAAGTCGCCTGGCGCAAGAGCTCGACCGACGAGAAGATCTCGCGCCGTAGTTCGAACTCCCGGGTCTGCTGCGGGTAGAAGCCGGCGAGCAGGTCCGTGCCGAAAGCGAGCTTGACGCCGGCGCTGCGCATCACGTCGAGTCCGGCCATCGAGTCGTCGTAGACAGCGCGCAGATTGTCCATGCGGTCGCCGGGCAGTCCCATCTCCAAGCCCTGCTCGACCAGAGAGAAGAGGCAGACCATCGTGGGCACGACGTACGCGCCACGCTCTGCGACGAATGCCGCCGTTTCGGCGTCGATCTGAGCCGCATGCTCGATGCAGCGCACTCCGAAGTCGACCGCCCTGCGGGTCGACTCGCTCGACAGACAGTGTGCGGCCACATAGGTGCGCCGCTCGACACACTCCTGGACGATCGCGCGGATCTCGTCCTCGCGGAACTGGTTCATCCAGATCGGATCACTCGGTGACATCACGCCACCGGAGGCCACGATCTTGATGCAGTGGGCACCGCGGCGCAGCTCTTCACGCGTTGCCTTGATGCACTCGTCGACACCGTCGGCGATCACGCCGGCCCAGTTCATCGCATCGCACGAGCAGTACCCGTGCGTGTGGTGCTTCTCATTCGGCGTGCGGTAGTCGACGTGGCCGCCGGTCATCGACAAGATCTTGCCGGCATAGAAGAAACGCGGGGCCCTGATCAACCCGTCCGCGATCGCGGACGCCAGCGGATAGTCGCCGCCGCCGATATCGCGCACCGTGGTGAAGCCACTGTCGAGCGCATGTCCGAGCTTCTTGATCGCGTAGGCGGTCCGATAGGGCGCATCACGATCGTTGAGAACTCGTGGATCGAGATCGGAGAAGTAGGAGTGCACGTGCATGTCGATCAGACCTGGCATCAGGGTCTTGCCGGCGAGGTCGATCCTGCGAGCCTCACCCGACCGGATCGGACGATCGGAGACCTCGCGGATGGTTCCGTCCTCGATGAGCACTGTCATGCCCTCTGGGCACTCTTCTGAGACACCGTCAAAGATTCGTGCGTTCTCCAAGATGATCTGCGTCATCGTCACTGCCTTCCAACTTCGGTTGATGCCAGATCAGCCTCTGGCTCGCGGTACCACACCAACACCACAGAGAGCGCCAGTATCGTCATCGATGCGACAAAGACCGGGAAGGCCAGATGGGAGCCCGTGGCGATGACGGTGAGATTGTAGGCCGCAACACCAGCCGGGACCCGAACCTTGGCCGGCGTCCCGGACCGCTACAGGAGGTCGCCGGTCAGGAACCGGCGGCGGCGCTGCCCTCGTACCTTGTGCCCACCACCACTGCTGCGACAACACAGGGCTTGGTGCCCCGGTTGACCCACCGGTGAACATTGCCGACCTGGACGATCACGTCACCGGTCTGGAGCTCCTTGGCCTGCGAGTCGCTGAGTTCTAGAGTGATGGGGCCGTCCACGACCACGACCAGATCGATCGTCTCCGAGGTGTGCATGCCATCGGTGCCGGGCTCGACGGTGGTCAGGAGACCGGGGAACGCCTCCTCCAGCTCCTCGAGCTGACTCTCCGTCGGATCGTCGATAGGGGCAGCTGCCTGTCCAGGCTGCAGGGTGAGGAGCACGAAACGCCAGCCGTCGGTCGGCGGGAAGTGACTGTGCCAGGAGGGCTGTGAGCCGTCCCGCGGCAGAACTCGTTCGTCAGCGCCCCAGATGTGATGCATCGCCACACCGGGCAGCGCCTCGGCCGATCGAGCTTGGATCGTGGAGTCATCGGTAAAGACCGGATTGCCGTTCTCGTCGTTCGCTGAGATCACTCTTCGGAGCATCGTCGTCCCCTTCGTCTAGTTATGGGTTGGGTGGCCATCCGCAGGTGAGTGGTGGCCACCACCACGAATCCGTTCTCTCATCCACTGCTTTCGTACATCCTGTTTCCTCGAGATGGCGGCCAGCAATGGAGGCATGTCACGACTTCGGTCGGGATTTCTCGACAACTGTCGGGATCAGCATGCCGGATCTCAGCCGGTCGGACTGGGGATGGAGGCGAGAAGTTCGCGTGTGTAGGCGTGGGCAGGACTCTCGAAGACCTCAGCAGTCGGTCCCTGCTCGACGATGCGCCCGCCCGCCATGACCGCGACGTGGGTCGCCACGTAGCGCACCACGGCGAGGTTGTGAGAGATGAAGAGCACCGTGAGCCCGGTCTCTCGCTGCATCTCCCTGACGAGGTTCAAGATCGCGCCCTGGACGGAGACGTCCAGAGCCGACGTGATCTCGTCGGCCAGGATCACCGAAGGTCGTCCGGCCAGAGCCCTGGCGATGGCAACCCGCTGTCGCTGCCCGCCGGAGAGCCGGCTCGGCGCGTCGTTCGCCCGGTCTGGATCCAGGTGGACGAGCTGGAGGAGCCGGGCGATCTCGGCGGTTCGCGAGGCTCCCCGAAGCCGCTCGGGAAGGGCCTCGGCGATGCTCTTGCCGATGCTCATCCGCGGGTCGAGCGAAGAGAACGGGTCCTGGAAGACCATCTGGAGCGGCCGTCGACGTCCTCGGTGTCGGACCGGCTGCCCGTCCAGCAGGATCCGTCCGCCACCTAGCGGCGCGAGCCCGACAGCGGCTCTGGCGAGGGTGGACTTTCCCGATCCCGACTCGCCCACCAAGCCCATGATCTGCCCCTCGGGCACGGTCAGGTTGACACCGTCCAAGACGGTGTGGTGTCCGTAGCGGACCGTGACGTCCTCGAACTCCAGTCTGCTCATCTGACCATCTCCTTCGTCCCGGCGTGCAGAGGTTGACCGGCGTGCCAGCACGCCACAGAGCCGGTTGCGTCGGTCTCCAGCGCGGGGTCCTCGTCCCGGCAGCGTTCTGTCGCCAAGGGGCAGCGAGCGGCGTACGCGCAGCCGTCCGGCACGTGCCGGGGATCCACGGGTTGTCCCGGAATCGTGGCGAGCGGGGCATCGAGATCGGTTGTCATGTCCGGAACCGCGCCGATCAGGGCCCGGGTGTACGGATGGCGCGCCTTGGTGCGCAGATCCGCGGACGGCAGGTCCTCCACGATGCGTCCGGCGTACATGACGAGCACGCGGTCGCAGACGCTCGAGACGACCGAGACATCGTGGCTGATGAGCAAGACGGCGGTGCCGTGATCGCGGCGGGTCTCCTGCAGCAGGTCGAGCACCTGTCGCTGGACCGTCATGTCGAGCGCGGTGGTCGGCTCGTCGGCGACGATCAGTCGGGGGGTGCCCATGAGTCCCATCCCGATCATGGTGCGCTGCCGCATGCCGCCGGAGAACTCGTGCGGATGCTGGCGGGCGCGACGCTCCGGATCGTCCAGGTGCACGGCACGGAGCCGGTCGACCGCACGGGCGGACGCCTCCTGCCGGGTAAGACCCTGGTGACGGCGTGCGCCCTCGGCAAGCTGGCTCCCGACCCGCATGACGGGGTTGAGTGAAGTCATCGGGTCCTGGAACACGACGGCGAGTGACGTCCCGAGGAGGGCGTCGTGGCTGGAGCGCGAGCCGGACTGCAGATCGGTCTCGCAGAAGGTGAGCCGTTCGGCGGTGACTCGTCCGGGCTCCTCGAGCAGCTGCGCGATGGCCAGCGCTGTCATCGACTTGCCCGAGCCGGACTCCCCGACGATCCCGACAGCCTCGCCGGTCCGCAGAGTGATCGAGACCCCGCGCACAGGTGAGATCGGAGCGCTTGGTCCCGGGAAGGAGACGTGCAGGTCGCGGACGTCGAGCACGTCGGCGTCGCGGGCGTTCCCCTCATCAGCATGTCCTACCGGTCGCACCGTGGCCCGTGCCGTGCTCGCCGAGGACCACTTCGCCCTGATGCGGGACTTCGCGCCGAAGGTGCCGGCGGCGGCCTCGCCCGTCAGATTGAATGCGAGCCCTGTGAGGACGAAAGCGATCCCGGGAAGGAGCGCGGCGAGCGGATTGGTGTAGATGCTCGACAGGCCGTCCTGCATGAGGCGGCCCCAGTCGTACTGCGGTGGTTGTACACCGATGCCGAGGAAAGACAGGCCACCAAAGGCCAGGAGGACGCTGCTCGCGGTGACCGTGGCGTTGACCACCAGCGGCTCGGCGACGTTGGGCAGGACATGGCGCACGATGATGCGCACAGGGTGGACGCCGGAGATGCGTGCCGCCGCGACGTAGTCCCGCTCGGCGATGCCGGCACCCAGGGTGTGGACGAGCCGCGCGAAGGGCGGCGCGATCGCGACCCCGATGGCCAGCACGGCGCTTGACGTGCTGACCCCGAGGATGACCGCCAGGAACAGCACCATCAGCAGGCTCGGGAAGCCCAACAGCACGTTGAAGAACGCCACCATGAGCCGGCCCAGCCGCCGTGGGAGGAGGAGTGGAGTCAGGCCCAGCAGCAGCCCGAGCCCGACGCCGAGTGCGGTGGCCAGCAACGTCAGGACGATCGAGAGACGGGTCGCGACGAGGGTCCGGAAGAAGATGTCGCGTCCGAGCTCGTCGGTTCCTGCCCAGTGCTGCGACGACGGCCCCGAGAGGATGTCACGTGTGTTGGTCACTGTCGCGCGGTCGCCCCACAGGATGGGCGCGAGCAGGGCGAGCACCACGAGAATCGTCAGCAGGGCGACCCCGACGATGCCGACGGGGGTGCGCAGCACCTGGGGCCAGTTGCGTCGCATCATGAATCTCCTATCGTCGAGCGCGGATCGAGGGCCGCTACAGCCACGTCGACGAGGGTGTTGGCGAGGAGCGCGATCGCGCCGTAGACGAGGACGGCGCCCTGCACCAGCGGGTAGTCCCTGCTCCGGATCGAGGAGACGATGGTGCTCCCCAACCCCGGCCAGGCGAAGACGTTCTCCACCAGCACCGTGCCCGCGACCATGGCCGCGAACATGATGCCGCTCAGCGTGAGGGTGGCCGTCACGGCGTTGGGCAGGGCATGGCGCAGGTTGATCCGCAGAGAACTCAGTCTCTTGGACCGGGCGGTGCGGACGTAGTCGGCGTCCAAGACAGACAGCATCTCGACGCGGACGATGCGTGACATCACGGCGGCCGGTCCGATGGACAGCGCCAGCACCGGTAGCACGAAGGAATCGATACCGTCCCGGCCGGCCGTCGGGAGGACTCCCAGGTTCACCGCGACCACCGCGACCAGCGCGACGGAGACAACGAACTCCGGGATCGAGCTGAGCACGATGCTGGTGCTCACGAAGGTGAGCTCAGCCCGCCGCCGCCGACCCCGCCGGGTGGCCACGGCCATGGCCACGCCGACGGGGATCGCGATCGCGAACGTGAGAAGGAACGCCGGCAGCGCCAGCGACAGCGTCCCGAGCAGTCGTTGCACGATCGTGTCCGCCACGGGGAGCTGGGTGAGGATGGACTCGCCCAGATCTCCCGTGAACAGGTTCTTCAGATAGCGCAGGTATTGGCTCAGCAGTGGATCGTCGAGGCCCAGCTGTGCGCGTCTGCTTGCGACGAGCTCAGGGGGAGCGTTGGTGCCGAGCGCGGCACGCACCGGATCGCCCGGCACGAGCTGGATCATCAGGAAAGACGCCGTCACCAGCACCCACAGCGAAATGAGCAGTCGCCTCACCCGCCGCCCGGCGAACGTCCACCAACGTCCGCGTGACCGATTCACCGCTTGCTGGACCTCCACAGGGGAAACCACTTGCTGAACCTCCACCGGTAGATCAGCCCAGCATTCTGATGCTCGTCGGCACCGTGAGGACGCCGGTACGCTTGAGCTCCGCGTTCTTGTGGAACGTCAGGATGGTGATGTTGGCGAACGGGACGATGTCGTTGTCGCGCAGGAGCGCCGTCTCGGCAGCCTTCCAGTCGGGGCAGCTGTCGCTGCCGATCTTGGTCATCGCCGACTTCACGCCGGCGTCGTATTCGGCGTTGTCGATCGACGCGAGGTTGTTGCCGCCCTTGGCCGGCGAGGGCCCGGAGAAGAAGGGCACGAGCACCAACGGGGTCGGTGTCTTCGGCGACGACCAGGTGACGTCCCAGTCACCGGTCTGGAACAGGGCCGCCGTCTGCTCGGTGATGTCGAGGGGCGTGGCGTCGACCTTCACGCCGAGCTTCTTCCACGACGCGACCGTCAGTTCGGCGGCCGCGGTCTGGCCGGGGCCCTGGCTGCTGTAGATGAACTTGATGGCCAGCTTCTTGCCGTCCTTGGCGAGGATGCCGTCGCCGTCCTTGACCCAGCCGTCCTCGGCCAGAGCCTTCGCGGCGGCCGCCGGATCGGCGGCCGGCAGGTTGCCCTTGACCGAGTTGTAGCCGCACACGCCGGGGTCGTAGACGGCCACGGCGGTGGGGGCCGAGCCCCGACCCGGGGCGATCACGGTGCGCAGCTCGTTCAGGTCGAGCGCCTGGGTGAGCGCCTTGCGGACGACGGGGTCGCTGCCGAGGCGGCCGGGGGCCTGGTTGTACCACTGGTGCGCGTAGGCGCTCTGGGTCTTGACCGCGTCGATGCCCGCCTTCGCGAGCCGGTCGCCATCGGGGCCGAAGAACGAAGCCGCGTTGGCCTGACCGCCGAGGATCAGGTTGGCGCCCGTGGTCTCGTTGGCGACGATCTTGAGCACGACCTTCGCGGGCGTGCCCGGCTCGGACGTCGCGGCACCGCCCGGTCCCCAGTTGTAACCCTTGCGCACGGCGAGGGTGTAGTGATCGCCCGGCACCGATTCGGTCACGGTGAACGGGCCGGTCCCGGCGCTGCCGGTCTTGAGCAGGTCCCTGTCCTTCATCCCCGCTTGGCACACCATCGGCAGGCGTCCGAAGCCCGCGACGACGAACGGTGCCGGCGTGGGGAGCGTGACGGTGACCGTCGACCCGGAGGCGCTGGCGGTCGCGTCGGCCGGCACGTACACGCCGCGGAACGGGCTGGCGTTCTTGATGTCGGCGACGTGCGCGATGTTGTCGACGACGGTCTGGGCGTCGAACGTCGAGCCGTCCGAGCAGGTGACGTCGTCACGGATCTCGAAGGTGACGGCCTTCTCGGTGACCTTCCACGACGAGGCGAGCTGCGGCTTGACCTCTCCCTTGTCGTCGGTCGCCACGAGGGTGTCGTAGGCGAAGGGGGCGAACTCGGCCGCGAGGAACGAGGCCTGGGGGTCGAGGTTGCCCGGATCACTCATGGTGGCCATCGTGAACGTCCCTCCGTCCACGTAGTCACCGCTCCTGGCCGAATCGCTCGAGCCGCCACAAGCAGCGAGGCCGGTGGCGGTGAGGAGCAAGGCGGCGGTCACGGCGACTCGGCCGCGCCGGCGTCGGCGGGCTACCTGGCCGTCCATCGCCCGGTTCTCGGTTATACGCATGAGTACACCTCTTCGTCCGTGGGATCGCGGGCCGGCGGCGCGCGACATGAGACGTGAGACCTGCCTGCCGTGAATCGGGGCTGGTCGAACGTTCCCCGAATCGTCGCCCAGCTCGACGATCGGCAACCAGATACATCCGTCGCGAGTTCCGGCCCATTGACACGACAATTGGTAGATCACAGGCCACGTCCGTGGCACATAACGTGAATCGACTCGACCGACGACCGACCGGCCGCCAGGTGCATGCCTTATAGAAAGGACTGATCTGACGTATGACGGCGCGGCGTAGACCCGAGCAGGCCAGCGGTACCGTGGGATATCGCACCGGAGAGGACCTCGCCGGACCCGATCGACGTTACGGGTCGGCGGTATTGACGACCATGGACTTCGACACCCTGCAGGCCATCGTGGATGACCTGGCCAACCGCCTTCAGCGGTCGGTCGCCGTCGACGACACGGCCATCCGGCTCATGGCCTCGAGCCGGCACTTCGGTGAGGAGGACGAGCTGCGGTCCAGTTCGATCCTCAATCGCGAAGTCCCCGGCCCGGTGGTCGAGCGCATCCTCGGCTTGGGAATCGCGGACTGGACCGAACCCGGCTGGGTTGAAGACGCCGAGCTGGGCGTGACCCGCAGGTTGTGCGTGCCGATCCGGTATCACGGTCTGCTGCTGGGGTACATGTGGCTCATCGAGTGGTCGGATCACCGCATCGCTACCGAGGACGTCGAACGCGCCGTCGTCGCGGCTGCCCAGGCCGGTGTCCTGCTCTATCGTGGCCGGCTCTCACGTGAGCGGTTGAGAAACCGTCACGAGGCGGTTCTGCGCGAGCTGGTCTCCTCGGACGAAGCTGCGCGGGCGCAGGCGGTCGAGGACCTGCGGGCCGAGCAGGTCTTTCCCGAACATGCTCAGCCGTATCAGGTGCTCGCGGTACGGACGACGACCCTGGCCAGCACGACAACCGGCGACCCCGAGCTGCAACTGGCGGTTCAGGAGGCCGCGGGACGGCTGCCGTCCGGAACGGTCATGGCGGTCGCGGGCCCGGCCCGGGCCTGGCTCGTGCTCGCCGGGGCGGAGCCGTGGTCCGATCTACGCGTCGAGTCGCTGCGCGGCCAGATCTCCGAACGGCTGACCAGCGGGACGTCGAGCGAGCCTGACGTGACCTTCGGGCTGGGTGGAGTTGTCACTGAGCTCGACGATCTGCACCTTTCCTATCGTCAGGCCTTGATGGCGGCCCGCGCCGCCGACCTCGTGCCGTCCTTCTCGCCGTTCGCCAAATGGGCCGACCTCGGCCCCTACCAGTTGCTCCTGCGGATGAACAGCAGCGACATCGCCGCGGTGTCGTCCGTCCCGGCGCTCAAAGCACTCGAGGCTGCCGACAATCACGGCATCCTGCTGGAGTCCCTCGAGTGCTATCTCGACCACGCCGGCGACGTGCGCCGCGCGGCCAGCGTCGCATTCGTGCACCGTGCCACCTTCTACCAACGTCTCCGGCGCATCGAGGAGGTGACGGGCTGCGACCTCGGGTCCGGGTCAGACCGGCTCATGTTGCACCTCGCGCTGAAGATCCGCACCTTGGCGTCGGGGTCTGGAACGCCTGGGCGGTGAGTCCCGGGCGGCTCATGACGCCCCTGACAGCTCGTCCTTGTGGAATCGACCGGCCTTCATGATCACGGGGAGCGTTGTGCCGCGGCGGCCCAGCACGGTGATGTCGGTCAACGGGTCGCCGTCCACGACGAGCAGGTCGGCGTGCGCGCCCGGAGCGATGACGCCGAGGCGACCCTCCTCCTGCAGGATCTCCGCGGCCATGCTGGTGGCGGAGACGAGGATCTCGTAGCCGCTCAGCACCTGGGCACGTAACGCGAACTCGTCACCCTGGCGCTCGTGACTCGCGCCGAGCAGATCGGTGCCGAACCCGACCTTCACACCCGCTTCCTTGAGCCGGCCCAGCCCGTTGAGCATCGCGTCGAGGGTGCCCTCGAGCTTGCGCCGACTCACCTCCGGCAGCCCTAACGCCGCGCCGTCGTCTTGCAGCGCCTTCACGACCGCCAGCGTCGGCACGACGTACGTTCGGTTGTCGGCCAGCACCGCAGCGGTCTCCGGGCTCACGAACGTGCCGTGCTCGATGCAGCGCACCCCGAGGTCCGAAGCCCTACGGATGGCCGCGTCCGGATGGCAGTGCGCGAAGATATAGCTGCCGCGCATGTCGGCCTCCTCCACTGCCGCAAGGATCTCGGCGTCGGTGAACTGCAGCGCGTCGATCGGATCACTCGGCGACGCCACGCCACCGGACGCCATGATCTTGATCGCGCGAGCACCCCGGCGAAACTCCTCACGCACGGCACGTCGCACGGCGTCCGGCCCGTCGGCGATGGCAGTGAACCGCTCGTGACGAGGCGGACAGCACTCGCAGCCCGAAAGGTCCTGCTGCGAACCGGCCCGGAAATCACCGTGCCCGCCGGTCTGCGAGATGTAGCGGCCCGAATGGTAGAAGCGCGGGGAGGCGATCCAGTCCTGCTCGATCGCGCGAGCGAAGCCCGCATCGGTCCCTCCGGCATCGCGCAGCGTCGTGAACCCGTGGTCCAGGCTGGTCTGCAGGAATCGCGCCGCGAACATCGCGTAGTACTCGGTGGGTTGTTGCGCCAGCCGGGCGACATCGAGGTCCGCCGCCCAGATATGCACGTGCAGGTCGATGAGGCCAGGCATCAGCGTGCGCCCGCCCACCGGGACGACGGTGTCGACCGGCAGCTCGATCCGCGCGTCCGAGACCTCACGGATCACTCCGTCCTCGACCAGGACGTCTCCGGGTCGGCGACCGCGATTCACACCGTCGAAGATCTGGGCGTCGCGGAACAATGTCGTGGTCATGCGGTCACAGTCTCATTCGGTCGAGCGACGTCAAGGGTGCGAGGGGGATTGACGGACGGCCAGCATGCCCTCAGATAGCTGTAGTAGGAGGGCACGGAGCCCGTGGCGTGGGACTCGTGGGCCATGACATGACTGGACGACCGCAACCCATTCAAAGGTCGTTGCGCGAGTCGCCCGAGCAACTGCAGGGTGCCGGCGCCGACGAGTCGCTGATAGTAGGGCGACACTGTCAACTCAGACTCGCAGACCGTGACGTGCAGCTCGCGACCAGTGTGGTCGGCATTGCTGTCGAACTCTTCGTCGTAGCAGCGCAGCACCTGGGACATGTCCGGCAACATGCCGGGGCTGCCTGCGCCGATGCGCGTGAAGATCGTCCGCTGCACGGCGGCCCAGGCGGCGAAAAGACCGCCATAGGAATACCCGTGCAGTCCCAGACGGGTCTCGTCGACGCGGAACTCGGCGGCGATCAGGGGGTGCAGCTCCGTGGTGAGGAAGGACAGGAATCGGTCGCCTGCCGGATTGCGCAGATTCTGCAGGTAGTACTCCGCATCCGGCTCCGTCAGCAGATTCGCGGCCACGAGGCTCGCCATGGCTTCCTCGCTCGCGTTGGCGGGGTCCAGTGGCTCGCCTGGGGGCACGAGGTCGCGCGCCCGCACGGCGAGCATGCGCGCGGCGTCCTGGCCGGTGTATCCGACCTGCACTTGGATGAGGGGTTCGATGGGATTGATGGGGTCGTCGCTGAGAAGGGCATTGACGGTGGTGGGAGCGCTCTTGTTGCCATCCGGCTGGTACACGACCGGGTACCGACGTTCCGGCTGTGTCGCGTACAGGTTGGGCAGGGTCACCCACACCGCGAACCGGGCGCCCACGGCCTGCGATTCCACTTCGTAGTACCGGGTGCTGGGCAGCACGCTCTTCAAGCTCGCCTCGATCGGCTCCAGGCCCGTCATGCGGCCGCTCCGTCCTGAGCGGCGTCGTTCACGAACTCGGCTCTCTGCTTCTGGATGTCATCAGTCATGGTCACGCACCTTTGCTGTGGGGAGTTGCTCCCGTGGACAGGGGGATGGTCGATTGCTGGATCACTTCGATCAGCTGCGCGACGCCTTGGCGCGTACGTTCGCCATGGCGTCGGAGAGGTCCTGGCCGAAGAACGAGTGCCCTTTTCCGGGCAGCTCGTGGAGAGTCGCGTGCGGCAGGAGGTCTGCCACTGTGCGTGCCGCGCTGATCGAACAGTTCTGATCGTTGGTGCCGTGCCACAGGTCTGTCGGGGCCTGGATGCTCTCCAGCGCGAAGCCCCAGGGACGCCCGATGGTGCGGAACTCGTCGCAGACCGCTGACCAGCTGCCAAAAGCCTCCTCCATCCCCTCCAAGAGGAATCTGGAGTGCGGATCGTTCATGGCCTCACGGTCCTCAGGGGTCGTCTTCGCGGCGGCGCGCTGCATCAGGCGTTCCGCGCGGGCCGCATTGCCCAAAAGGGCTTTCATCGGACCTACGGTCGCGCCCAACAGCCATGGTGCATCGCGCGCCAGCCACAGCGTCGATCGCATGATCGGGTTGAGATCGCGCCGAACCCACGGCTCCGCGGCCGGCCCGAAACCGGAGATCAGCGTCAACGTCGAAACTCTCGGGCCGAGAACGTGGGCGGCAGCAAGCGCGTGGGGGCCCCCGCCCGACTGACCGGCCAGCGCGACCTGCTTCAGTCCCAACGCATTTGCCAGCTCGGTCACGTCATTGCCGTATCCCACCAGCGAACGGTGGCGATCGCGCGTGGATCGGCCGTATCCCGGCTTGTCGATCGAGATGAGCTTCACCCCATTCTCGGCAGCGGCATCGGCGAACGCGAGGCCACCGGTTGCGGTCGAGGGCGACCCGATCGTGAACAGGAGGGGCACCCCGTCTGGGTCTCCCGCCTCGATGTAGGACAGTTCGCGTCCATCGCTGAGGGTCGTGGTTCGTCGGTCGGGGACGGTGAGCATGGTGCCTCCTGGAGGTGTGGTGTTCACGGGGTGACCGTGTTCTGTGACGGTGCGCTCTGGGTGCCGAAGTAGCTGCTCGCGACGGTGTCAGGATCGTCCCTGACGTCGGCCGCAGACCCCGCGTATGCGACGCGCCCCTGCTGGAGGATCACACACCGATCCGCGACGGCGAGGGCCGCGTGGACGTGCTGCTCCACGAGCAGGACGGCGACTCCGGTGCCGGCGACGTGTCGAAGTACGGGGAGGATGTCGTTGACCACGATAGGTGCCAACCCGAGGGTCAGCTCGTCGATGACCAGGACTTTCGGGCGTTGTGTCAAGGCGCAGGCCAGAGCGAGCATCTGCTGCTCCCCGCCGGAAAGCAGACCGGCCCGACGGTCGAGTACGGCCTCGAGAGCCGGAAACGTGGCCAGCGCCTCGGCCATCGCCGCCCGGTCACCCCTGGCACGCAGGCGAAGGTTCTCGCGTCCGGTCATCTGGCTGAACAGGCCACGGTGCTCCGGCACCATGGCCAGACCCCGGGAGATCTGGCGGCGGGGCGATCCGCCACGGACTGGTCGTCCGAAGATTTTCGCGGATCCTCCCATGGCCGAGAGGACGCCCGCGATGGTCAGGAGGGTCGTGGTCTTGCCGGAACCGTTCGGACCCAGCAGGAGGGTGATCTCGCCCTCCTCGACGTCCAGGTCGATGCCGTGTACCGCCTCCACTCCGTGCCACCCGGCACGAAGGTCTCGCAGCTCGATGGCCGTCATCGTGCAGCTCCTTCGAAGAGGGCCTCTGTCGTGGGCGCCCCGAGGTAGGCCGCGATCACCGCAGGGTCCGAGCGGACCTCCTCCGGGCTGCCCTCGGCGATGACCCGGCCGAGGTCCATCACGATGACCCGATCACACGTGCGCATGACCAGCTCCAGGTCGTGCTCGATCAGGACGATTCCGATTCCGCGAGCGGCGATGGACCGCAGGCTTTCGCTGAGAGCGGTGCGCTCGGTCGGCTCCAGACCTGCGGCCGGCTCGTCGGCCAACAGGGCACTCGGCCGACTGGCGAGTGCCCGCCCGAGTCCGACGATGCGCTGCTGTCCGGTCGACAGTTCCTCGGGCATGTGATGCTGCAACGGCCAGGACCCGGACTCGACGAGCGCTCGGTCAACGGAATCCCGAACGAATTGCACCGCATCCGTGCGGGTACGTCGTGACGGTTTGACCGTTGCCGCGCCGATGTTCTCCCGAACCGACAGGTCGAGGAACAGCGCTGTCGACTGCCACGTGCGCGCCAGTCCGGCGCGGTATCGGTCTCGCGGACCCTGGCCGCTGATGTCGCGATCGCGCAATCGTATGGTGCCGGTGCTGCGGGTGAAGCCAGTCAGTGCGTCGACGACGCTGCTCTTGCCCGCTCCGTTGGCGCCGATGAGCCCGAGAATCTCACCGGATCGGATCTGGAAGGAGACCGAGTCGACTGCCAGGACACCTCCGTAGCGCACCGTCAGATTGTCGACGCTGAGCAGAAGCTCGCCTGGCCCGCTCACGACATCGTCAGCATCACCATGTGCAGCTGGCGGTGGCCCGACAGATACCGGGCCGATTCCGCGTCGCTTGTTGAGTCGGGCGGAAGCCTTCGCCATCGCCCCCGCGTTCCCCTGCGGGTACGCCACGATGACGACCAGCAGGGCCACGCCCGAGATGAACGAGAACCATTCGCCGAGGTCCACGACGCCGTCCAGGAGCAGGAAGGCCAGCCCGCCCGGTGCAAAGGAAGCGGCGATCACCGCGCCGGTGACGGAGGTGATCCCTCCGATGTAGGCGAACAGGATGAAGGTGATGCCCACCATGACGCCGAACGGTTCGGCCGAGACCTGCCCATAGCTGTACGCCATGAACACGCCGCCGAAGCTTGCGAGAGCCGACGAGAGTGCGAAGGCTGAGAGCTTTGTCCGTGCCACGCCGATGCCGGACGCGGCTGCCGCTCGCTCGTCACCGCGAACCGCGAGGAACCGCCGACCGAGGGCTCCGCGACTCAGGACGGCGACTCCGATGCATGCCACGATCACGACGGTCAGCACGAGGAGGCCGAAGGGCCAACGTGCAAGGTCGCCACCTCGCCGCACCGAGAAGTCCATGCCCCACAGCTGGGGGGCAGGCAGCGCGCCCTGGCCGACCGCGTTCAGTGCTGAGTTGCGGAACACGAACGCATCGACCGCGACGGCGGCGGCGAGGGTGACCACAGCGAGCTGTCCGTGACGGATGCGGAGAGCCGGCACGCCGATGACTGTTCCGACTGCCGTGCCGACGAGGACGCCCACCACCAGGTTCAGCGGGAACGGCATGTCCGGTGTCACTCTCGCCATCGTGAAGGCGGCAACCCCTGCCACGGCGGCCTGCGCCAACGACACCTGCCCGACCAGACCGGTGACCACGACGATGGACAGCGTGAACAACACGAAGATCATCGAGGTGATGACACCGAAGCGCATCGTGCCTGAGGTGAGCAGCAGGAGTGCCCCGGCACCGGTGATCGCCAACGTCACCATGGGCCACGACAAGGGTCCTCGTGGCGCGGGCGGGAGCCGGTCGGTGACGATCGCACCGCGCTCGGGGAGCGAGCGGCCCATCACCATGAGGACGAGGACGACAACCAGGAACGGGAACGCGTCCCCGAGTCCGGTGCGAGCCCAGTCCGGCCAGCTGGGTTGAGAAGTGAGGAAGACGACGATGGACTGGAGTGCTCCCAGAGTCAGCCCCGCGACGGCGGCGACACCGATCGACGACAGCCGTCCGACCAGCGCGCACGCCAGGCCGGGCACCAACAGGGCGGGGAATGTCGTGGGTGAGAGTCCCAGACTGGGAGCGGCCAGAATCGCCAAGACGGCAGATACCGCGCCGCCGATGCCCCACCCAAGGGCGGCAAGTGCGTTCGGCGACCAACCCGCCAGTGCCACGGACGTTTCGTCCTCCGCCGTGGCACGGAGTGCAAGACCGACGAGCGTCCATCTTTGCACCATGACGAGAGTCGCCGCGATCGCCAAAGTCAGACTGGCCAGGACGAACCGGTCTGCCGGGACATCGAGTCCCTGCACGCTCCACAGACCCGCCGGAAGCAGCGCTTCGGGTCGGCGGGCGCCGGTGCCGAACTGCAATCCGATCAGGGCCTGCAACGTCAGCAACAGACCTACCGTCGCGACGATCTTGGCCAGCTGGGGCGCGCTACGGAGAGGACGGAAGATCAGAAGGTGCGCGATCGCGCCGAGGACGGCTGCGCTGATCACGCCGGCCACCACAGCACCCCACACCGACCACGGACCCGCGAACTCGACAACCGAGGCGGGGCCGACCCAGGGCAGCACGAGTCGGCCGGTGGAGGCCAGCTCGTCGGCGGTGAAGGCTCCCCACATGCCCAGACCTACCTGAGCGATGTTCACGACTCCGGTCGTGCGGAAGGTCACCACGATGCCCATGCCGAGACCGGCGTAGAGCGATCCGACCGCGAGCCCCAAGAGCGCGAAGAGCGTCAGCTCGGTCATGAGACGCTCGCTACCAGGCGAGACGAGGCGGTCATGCGCTCGGAGGCGCGGTGAATCCGTCGCCCACCGTTTCGAGCTTCCCGTCCTCAGTCACCTCGAGGACGAGCAGCGAAGTGTCACAGGCTGATCCCTGCGCGGCCGGCCGGTCGAGGCAGGTGAGGGTGTTGCCCGCGAACGACGCGAAGTCGGTCAATCCGGCGAAGGCGGCCCCCACGGTGTCCGAGGTGATCTCACCCTCGATCGTGGCGAGGACCCTGGCCGTATCGATGACCGACGCGTACCCGTAGAGCGAGAACACGTCGGACTCGTCCCCGGTGACATCTTCGTGGTACTGCTCCAGATCCTCCTGGATGGCCTTCGGGGCATCGTCGGCAGCCTCCGGTGGATACAGGAAACCGAGCGTGAGGAGGCCGGCAGCATCGTTGCCGAGCTCGTCGATGAACTCGGTGCACGTACCCATCACCATGGTCCCTTCGTAGCCGAGCGACGTGGCCGAGCGGGCGAAGGCGGTGCACTGCTCCTCGGAACCGCTGAAGATTGCCGCCGTGCTCCCGTTCGCCTTCAGGGTCGATACGACCGACGTGAAGTCGACGGCGGCCGGGTCGTAGGTGACCAAACTGGTCTCCATGTCCACCGACCCCGCGAGCGGACCGATCACGTTGTTGTAGGCCTGCTTGACGGCCGGCGTGTCGAGCGCGACGAAGCCGACATCCTTGACCCCGAGCTCGCTCAACGCGCTGAAAGGCACCGCGAGTGCGGCGAGAGGCGAGGTCTTCTGGAAGAAGGTGGGTTCGGCCGCGGCCGCCGGCCCCGGGAAGGCCGCTGCGAACGCCGGAATCCCGGATCCCGTGAGGACCGGAACCGCGCCGTCGAATCCGGCGTCGAGCCCGTTCAGGACCATGACGACGCCGGACTCGACGAAGCCGTTGGCGCAGGCGATCGACGACGTCGGGCTGCCGTCGGTGAGGCACTTCTCCACCACCACGGGGCGGCCGTCGATGCCACCGTCCTTGTTGACCCGCTCGACGGCGCGATCGACTCCCTCGGTGTAGGTCGGGAACGACAGCGCGCCCTTGCCCTCGGTGTTGACGTATCCGATCGTGAGGGGATCGCCGGTCAATCCCGCGTTGGAGTCGGAGCCACCGTCGTCGGAAGAGCTGCACCCGGCCAGCACGGCTGATCCGAGGACGACGGACAGGGCGCAACCGACGACCGTCCTGGAGGAACGAGATCTGCGCATGGGGACTCCTGTGGTGGGCAGTGGATGTACACGTGAAGGCTGTCGCACCGGCGGCGCTCGCGGTGGTGGATGTCACACCAAATTCAGCGAGCGGTCATTGTTCTGCGCGACAACGTCCCGCGGACGCGGCGCCGGGTCGCTCGTCAGCTCCAGAAGGTCGCAAGGGGATGCCGAGCTGGGGTCCGCGTATCGTGTCTGTCTGCGCCGCCCTCAGCGGCGCGATAGCGCCGAGGCGCATCAGGGACCAGGAAGGCGGCCGATGGCGAATCCGACCGTGGCAGAGATCGTCGATCGGATCGGACCGACCATCGTGGTGGGTACCAGCGGCCTGCTGGGTGCAGAAGTGCACGACATCCTGGTGACAGATCCTGCGTTTCCGCTGACTCCCCGCGAGAATGCCTTGGTCGTGGCACCCGGGTTCGAATGGGGGAGCGCACCGTGCGAGGAGCTGCTGGCAACGGCAGCTGCGGCCAACGTCGCCGCCGTGGTGCTGAAGGGCCGATCTCTTCCGCCGCCCGAGCAGTCGTCCGTCCCCGTTCTGATCGTTGAACCGGCCGTGGACTGGTCGTTGGTGGTAGCGCTCCTGCGCACCGCGGCGACGGCGATCGGTCCGCTCCCGGACGGTGAAGAGTCACTCTTCGGACTGGCAGATGCGATTGCTTCGTTGTGCGGCGGGCCTGTGGTGCTGCTCGATCCGGCGTGGCGGCTCATCGCGTACTCGGGAGGACAACCGCACGACGAGGTCCGCAGCCAGACGATCCTGGCGCGCAGGGCTCCGGCCGATGCCCTGGAGGGTCTTCGCCGAACCGGCGCCATGGAGGCGCTGACTCGCGGGGAGATCGTCCGGCTGGCGGACGAAGAGGTGACCGGATTGGGGCAGCGTTACGCGGTTGCCGCCAGAGCCGGAACCGAGATGCTGGCGACCATCTGGTGGCAGCCCGACGGGGAGGTTTCCGACGCTGAGGTCCGCCAAGGTCTGCGGCAGGGCGCCGACCTGGCGGCCCTCACCCTGCTCAGGCACTCCGCCGGCGACCGTCTCGAGGGCGCCTCCGGTGCCGCTGCGTTCCATGCCCTGCTCTCGGGAGCGCGGACCGAGCGGCTCGTGGCCGATCGACTCGGTGTGGACCTCGAGCGGGGATTCGTGCTCGCCGGGCTGCGGCCCACGGCCACCGAGGAAAACGAACGTGCAGGCACGCTGCGCCGGCTCGCCAGCATGGTGCGTACGCACTGCGACGCCTACCGCGTCAACTCCCAAGTAGCCGCCGGGCCGGATGCGGTGTACGTCCTGTTCGAGGCGCCCGACGTTGAACAGCGACGGCGTGCCGTGCAGGTGGTCACGGACATGCACACGCGGCTGCAGAAGTCGGCTCCGCATCGCGCGATGGTGAGCTCGTCCTACCCATCGCTTGCCGAGACGGCCGCCATGAAGCAGACGGTCGACGAGCTCCTGGTGTTGTCTGAGCGCCGAGGATGGACTGCGCTGACCGACAGTGACGACGTCGAGGCAAGCTGGCGTCTGGAGCAGTTCCGGGAGGTGGCTCTCGCGCACCCGTCGCTGCTGAGTGGCCCCATCATCCGTCTGGGCGAGCACGATCGCACCGAGGGAACCGAGTTCGTCACGACGCTGCGCGCGTACTTCGAGTCAGTCGGGGACATGAGAGCCGTGGCGAAGCAGTTGGGGCTTCACGTCAACACGGTGCGCTACCGCATCAACAAGGCGCAGTCCATCGCGCACTTCAGCCTGGACAGTGCCGACGAACGGTTACTGGCCGAGCTCCAGATACGTCTGTTGTCGTAGCCCAGGAACTGTCGGCGTCCTCATACGACCGGTTGTGCCAGGCGAGCGAGGGCCGCGCCGAGGACGGCGGCACGGAAGTCACCGATGAGCTCCGGCGTTGCGACGTGCCCGACGTCGTTCCACGTGATGAACCGGCAGTCCGGAAGGCCTGCGGCAGTGCGGGACGCGGCGGAGTGCGGCACGAAATAGTCGAGGAGCCCATGGGCCCACACGACCGGAACCGCGACGTTCGAGAGGTCGAAGCCCCAGGGCGTGCTCCACAAAGCCACGTAGTCATCGACCATGCCCTCGACGCCCGGCTCCAGTGCGCTTCTTACTGTGCGGTCAGCCTGTTCGGCGCGCGCAAGGATCTTCTCGCGGTCCACTTCCGCGGCGTCCAGTACCACCGAAGCCAGACCGTCGCGCAAGATCGCTTCGCGCGCGGGCTCCAGCAGTTGCCGGAGCGTGGCAGCGTCGGCGCGGTGCTCATGGACGTGCCGGTTGTGCCCGATGAGCAGCTCGATTTCCTCGGGGAGAAGAGACGCCGTCGCTCCGACGAGCACCCCGACTGCGAGGACGCGCTCGGGTGCTACTGCACCGACGGCCAGGGCATGTGGACCCCCTCCGGAGCCACCGATGACGATCGCGCGGTCGATCTGGCACATATTCATCACCTCGACGACGTCATCGGCAACGTCGACCACGGTCCGACCGGGCCGTGGATCGCTGGATCCGTATCCGGGCCGCTCGGGCGTGATGACGCGAAGGCCTTGGCGGATGAAAACCTCGTGCTCCGCCGCTCCGGCGAGGCGTCCGCCCGGTGTGCCATGCAGTTGCACCACCGGGATGCCGTCGGGGTCCCCGAACTCCGCCCAGGCCAGGGTTCGTCCATCGGGCAGCGTGCAAGTGGAGAGATCGTTCATGGTGTTCCTTCCGGAAGGGTGATGAGACGGTGATCGAGCTCGTGGGTGCTGGTGGCGCCGAGCAGTTGCATGGTCCGAGTCAGTTCGGTCTGCAGGATCTGGAGCATCCTCGCCACGCCGTCGTGACCGCCGGCCATGAGTCCGAAGAGGTACGCGCGACCCACGAAGGCTGCGGTGGCGCCGAGAGCCACCGCAGCGGCGATGTCGGCGCCGCTGCGGACGCCTCCGTCCAGGAAGAGGTCGAGGTCTGGACCGACGGCATCTCGGATACCCGGGAGAAGGTTGAGGGGGACGGGCGCGCGATCGAGCTGCCGGCCGCCGTGATTGGAGACCACGATTCCGTCGACCCCGATTGAGGCCAGGTCGACGGCGTCATTCACGTCCTGGACGCCCTTCACCAGGATCTTGCCCTCCCAGACGCTGCGGATCCACTCCAGATCCGCCAGGGTCGTGGTGGGGTCGAACATCGTGTTGATCATGCCGGCGAGATCGCCGGGCGAGCCGCCTGCGGTGGCGAAGCTCAGGGGCTCGCTGGTCAGGAAGTCCCACGTCCAGGCCGGTCGCCTCATGGCTTGCCCTGCGGTCTTCCACCGCAGCGTCGGCGGGATCGTCATGCCATGGCGCACGTCGCGAAGTCGCGCTCCGGCGACGGGGACGTCGACGGTCAGGACCAAGACGTCCATACCTGCCTCGCGTGCCGTCGCGAGTCTCTCGAGGTTCTGGTTGCGGTCCCGCATGACGTACAGCTGAAACCAGTTCCACCCCTCGCCGGCCGCTGTGGTCAGGTCGGCCGCAGGGGTGGTTCCCATGGTGGACAGTGTGTACGGCACACCTGCCGATGCGGCTGCGGTGGCGACGCCGATCTCCCCGTCGCGATGCATCATCCGCGTGAAACCGGTCGGACCGAGCACGAGCGGCATCGCCGTCTCGCGCCCTAGAATCCGTGTCCTCGTTGTCACGGTGCCGACATCGCGCAGAATGCGGGGATGGAACACCAGCCGATCGAACGCCTCCACGGAGGCTCTGAGGGATCGCTCGTCCTCGGCTGCCCCGTCGACGTAGTCGAATACCAGACGTGGGGCACGCTTCTCAGCCAGTGCTCGGAGGTCACCGACGGTGGCCGCTTCTTGAAGCGCGGATCGTCTGGTGGGCAATCCGCGTCTCGCGGGGATGAAGGCCCGAAGTTCCCGGAGTCGAGGACGGCGTCTGGCTTCGGTGTTCATGAATCAACCGTAGGGTCGGTCTCGCACCCGTCCAATGTCGTTGTGCGCCATCTTCGAGGTCACGCGATTGTGCCGTGGCACAACGGCTCGTCCTGCACATGCGTCACGTGCGAGCCGCAACCTCCACGTGGCGGTCGCGTCCTGCGCCGTAGCCGAAGGCGGTCATGACAAGGCTGATCACGATGAGAAGGATGAGTGGCGCGGTCCAGTCATGGGTTGCCTCGTGGACGATCCCGAGCAGGACCGGACCGGCTGCCGCGACCAGATATCCCAGCGACTGTGCCATCCCGGCCAGCGCCGCGGACTCGCCGGCCCCGGCCGCGCGCTGCGACTGGAAGCTCAGGGCGAGGACGAGGCACACTCCACCGCCGACTCCGAGCAGCGTGCACGCGAGGATCGCGAGACCCGGCAGGATCAACAACACGCCGAAGCCCGCAGCGACGATGACGGACGCAGCAGATGCGATGAACCGTTGGTCGTGGCGGCCCCTGGTGATCAGTGGGAGCAGAATGCTCGCCGCGAGGGCGACGATCTGGTAGTAGAAGAGCATCCATCCAGCGGATGACGTACTCATGCCCTGATGCGCGAGCATGCTCGGCAGCCAGGCGATGGCTGTGTAGAAGCCCAGTGACTGCAGGCCCATGAAGAAGCTGACCTGCCACGCCAGGCCCGACCTCCAGGGAGTCGGACTGTGTGACCGTCCCGCCTCGGCGGCGGGCCGATCGCCCCGCATGCGGGGCAGCCACACAAGCAGTGCGATGACTGCGAGCACGCTGCCCCAAGCGAGCGAGGAGCGCCATGATCCCGGCAACACCTGGGCAAGCGGTACTGAAATGCCTGAGGAAAGTGCTGCGGTCAAACCCAGGATCGTGACGTACAGGGAGGTCACGAGATGGATACGTGCCGGCGGAACATGGTGGCGGATGAGGGAGGGGAGTAGGACGTTTCCGAAGGCGATCGCCGCCGAGAGGACCACGGTGCCGCCGAACAGGAAGGGCATCCCGGGAAGTGAGCGGACCACAGTTCCGATGGCGAGCACTGTGAGTGCACCCACCAGAACGCGAGCGGAGCCGAAGCGATGGGAGACGCGGCCGACGAACAGCGATGTGACAGCGAAGGTGACGAGCGGGAGCGCGCCCAGCGCTCCGCCCCAGCTCGCGGCGAGCCCCGTGTCCCTCTCGATGTAGGGGAGCAGCGTACCGACGCCGGTCAGTGTGGCTCGCAGGTTTGCGGCCACGAGCAGGATCGCGATGAGCATTCCTGCGGTCAGCGTGATGGCGGGAGTTTTCACTTTCGCGAGGGTTTCAGTCATGGTGTTGTCCATTCGTCGGTGTCCGGGCGCCGAGAGAAATCACAACTTGATTAGGACGCCCTAACTAATATTGATCAGGCTACCCTAACCCGATAGGATGGAACATCGCGCCTCGTGATCGGTCGATCGCGAGGCGGTTCCACAGGATCCGTCGAGCCGAAGGAGTAGGCGATGCCAGCACGACGTCACACCCGTGACGAGGTGATCCGGTCCGCGCTCGGCGTGCTCGACGACAAGGGTGTCGAGGCTGTGTCGGTGCGAGAGGTGGCTCGGCGGATGCGGGTCAACGTCAACACCGTCTCCTTTCAGGTCGGCACCAAGGCGGCCCTCCTGGAGCTGATGGCCTCGACGGTTCTGGCCGGGATGTCGTTGGAGGCGCTCCCCGATGACGGGATCGAGCGGACCAAGGAGGTCCTGCGTCGCTGTCGGCGGGCTCTTCTGACGCACCGGGACGGAGCACGCCTGGTGGCGGGGACGGCTCCGATGGAGGACAGCACACTGCGCATGGCCGAGGCGATCACGACCGCGCTCGTGGAGTCCGGGGTGTCAGACAGCGAGAGCGTTCGCGCGACCTGGGGGCTGTTCTACTTCATGCTCGGACTGACCCAGGATGAGCAGGCCGGCCCTGAAGATGGTCCCAAGGCCCTGGAAGAAGCTGTCGCAGCTGGTGACTTCCCGACGCTGAGGCGTCTGGGGCGAGGTCTGGTCGACATCAGCTTCGATGAGCGCTTCGAGTTCGGACTCGACGCCATTTTGGGAGCGGTCCATCCGTCGGCTCGATGTGCTGGCACGGGCTCGGATTCAGGCTGAATCCCCGTCGGAGACACAAGGACGCGTGGCCTGTCGCAGTCAGGACGACGTTGCCAGGCGCGCTGCGATCTCGATGCGTGTGCCGAGGTCTTCGAGTTCGTCGAGGATGTCGTTGGCTCCCCAGACCTGATCGCGTTTGCGGTCGGTCAGGGGTATGAGAATGTCAGCATCGACAAGTCTTTGGATCGAACTGTAGATGCTTGAGGTCGGCGCCCGGAAGGAGCGGGCCGCTCCTTCGGCAGTGACCACCGGGTTGGCCGCGATGGTGTCGAGCAGCCAGAAGGTTGCGCTGTTGGCGCGGACACGCCCCAGGCGGCCACGCCACTCGTCTGGAATCTGCCGGAGGTTGACAGCGGTGACCTGTGATTCCCGTGCCGCGATACTGCTTGCGCCGGCCAGTGCGTGGACCATCGCGGCCGCGTTCCCGGTGCGGTATCGGTCCAAAAGGCCGAAGTAGTGATCCGTTCTGGCCACCAGCGCCGAGGCGATGGGGATGACGACTTTCGTCGTGGTTCCGCGACGGCGCAAGATGGCGTTGACCAGGGCCCGCCCGATTCTGCCGTTGCCGTCGGTGAATGGATGGATGGACTCGAACTGGGCATGTGCAATCGCAGCCTGCGCGAGAGCTGGGATGTCGTCTCGGTTCGCGAACCGGATCAGATCGTCCATGTAGTCGGCGACAGTTTCTGGCGGCGGAGGGATGTATTGCGCGCCGCGTGGAGAGAAGTCGCTACCGCCGATCCAGTTCTGCATGTCGCGTAGTCGGCCGGCGTACTTTGATTCGGCGGAATCGTCTGCCATCAAGGCATGGTGCGCCGTGGTCAGCGATTCGAGGCTTATGACTCCCGTTGTGCTGACGGTCTCGATCATCGTCTGAAGCGCGGCGGTTGCGGCGACCATGGACCGGGCCGATGAGTTGGCCTTGGAGCCGTACATAGCTCGGGCGTAGTCGGTGATCGAAGCCTCGACATGTTCGATTTTCGACGAAGCAACGGACTCGCTCCGTAGGAGCATGCTCGATACCGCCTGGAGATTGGCGGCATGGACGCTCTGGTCGAGAACCGTGATCTCTCGGGCGGCGGCGTCCATCGATGACACCAGGGCAGAAGTCAGGATCGGTTCGCGGTCGGCGATCATGGGTGGCAACCACACATCGACGGAGCTGAACATGCGGTCTTCTCGAGGGCCTTGCCGGAAGGCCTGTGACCAAGGACGCGTCTCACGTTGATGAGCGGGCCAGTCCGGACTGGCCAGGGCGACACCGGGATGGGCCATGACTCCTCCGTAACTCGGAATAAGAAGACTTCTATTCCGAGTTAACCATATTAAACCCGAATAGTGATCGACCTATTTGGAGTTATCGGGCCGGGATCCGACACGGGCGGTTGATGCGTGCGTTGACCAACGAATGTGGAGATGATCAGCAAGTAGCTCTGACCGAGAGGCATGTGACATGACCATTCAACGCGAAGAGAACAAGTTCGACCGATTCATCGACCGGTTGGGATCGCTGCCGGGTATCGCGACGGTTCTGACCGCCATCGTCGGCGCCTACATCGCCCTCGTGGCGATCGGGAACATCACCGACTTCGACAGCAATCAGGCATTCGTGCACCACGTTCTCGAGATGGACACGACGTTCGACGATCCCGATGTCATGTGGCGCGCGATCGAGAGCAACACTTTGCAGAACATCGGCTACGTCGGCGTCATCATCTGGGAAACACTTGCCGCGGTCGTCATCATCTGGGCCGTCGTGAGGATGGTCAAGGCGTTCGGAACCGGTCACTGGCGCCCCGCGAAGCGGCTGGCGAGTGTCGGCCTGCTGATGATCCTGTTCCTGTTCGGCTTCGGTTTCATCACCGTCGGCGGCGAGTACTTCTCGATGTGGCAGTCGAGTGATTGGAACGGCTTGGACGCCGCGATCCGCAACTTCACCCTGGCTGCCGTTCCGCTGATTCTCCTGCAGCTGCCCGCCAGGGAGTGGGACCAGGACTGAGGTGGGTGTGACCCACGACACCGGCTTCAAGGTAGGCTGAACGCGCTTCACCACAACAGAACACACACCCATCACTCGGATCGTCCGGCACGTACCTGCCGGTGAAGGGAAGAATCAGCATGTCTTCAGTAACATTTGACAAGGTCACCCGTATCTTCGCGGGACACGACCAGCCCGCTGTGGATCAACTCGAACTCCAGGTCGAGGACGGCGAATTCCTCGTCTTGGTCGGGCCATCAGGTTGCGGCAAGTCCACCTCATTGCGGATGCTCGCGGGCCTCGAAGAGGTCGACGGCGGACGCCTCCTGATCGGCGATCAGGACGTCACCGATCTGCCGCCGAAGTCGCGGGATATCGCGATGGTGTTCCAGAACTATGCGCTGTACCCGCATATGACGGTTGCCGAGAACATGGGCTTCGCCTTGAAGATCGCCGGCGCCAACAAGTCGGAGGTCACCAAGCGGGTGACCGAGGCGGCCAAGATGCTCGACATCACGGACTATCTCGATCGCAAGCCGAAGGCGCTGTCAGGCGGTCAGCGGCAGCGCGTGGCGATGGGCCGCGCGATCGTCCGCTCGCCCCGAGTGTTCTTGATGGACGAGCCGTTGTCGAACCTCGACGCCAAGCTGCGGGTGCAGACCCGCACACAGATCGCCCAGCTGCAACGTCGACTCGGCACGACGACGGTCTACGTCACGCACGATCAGGTCGAGGCCATGACGATGGGCGACCGGGTGGCGGTGCTCAAGGACGGCGTTCTGCAGCAGTGCGATGCGCCCCGTGAGATGTACGACCGGCCGGCCAATCTGTTCGTCGCCGGATTCCTCGGATCGCCGAGCATGAATCTGATGGAACTTCCCGTCACCGACGGCGGCGTGGCCTTCGGCGATACGGTCACCCCAGTGTCGCGCAGCTCGATCGCGGAAGCGGACTCGGCGACCGTGACGCTCGGCATCCGGCCGGAGAATCTCGGTGTCGCGGAGACGGGTCTGCGTTTCGAGGTGGATGTCATCGAGGAACTCGGCGCCGACGCGTATGTGTACGGACGCGCGGACGTTTCCGGCACCGAGCAGATCATCGTGGCCCGTGCGGATTGGCGCAATCCGCCGGCCCGAGGCGAGGTCTTGCATCTGGCACCGATCGATCCTGACGGCGTGCACCTGTTCGACACAGCATCGGGCCGACGACTCGGCTAGTCGGACTGCTCAACCCGGTGAGGCCGGTACCCCGCATCGGGGCGCCGGCCTCACGCATATTGTCACGGGATTCGAAAAGCTCCTCGGGGGTAATCCCCTGGAGTGCCCCAGAGCGTTGCTGAAGAGATCGACTACGGCGGTTTGACGATCCAGTTCGACGACCGTGTCCTGCGCCCACGGCAGTGGACCTTGGCGCAGGCGTGCTGGGCAGCCGAATTGTTGGAGTCGGCACCAGCTGGCCCGGTGCTCGAACTCTGCGCGGGCGTCGGTCACATCGGTCTCGTGGCGACCGTCGCCAATGACCGGCATCTCGTCATGGTCGACGTCAATCCTGTTGCGTGCGAATTCGCCCGCACCAATGCGCGACGTGCCCAGATGGGGTCGCGGGCAGAGGTGCGTGAGGGTCGTATGGAAGAGGCACTCGACGAGCCGGAGCACTTTTCGTTGATCATCGCCGATCCGCCGTGGGTGCCGACAGCCGAGACCGGCAGGTTTCCGCAGGATCCGTTGATCGCGATCGACGGCGGTGACGACGGATTGGGCTTGGCACTGGTGTGCTGCGACGTGATCGGCAGCCACCTGCAACCAGGCGGTGATGCCCTCCTGCAGTTGGGCTCCGCGGATCAAGTCGCGAGACTGACGGAAGTCATCCCCCGACAGCTACGCGTCGTAGAGAGCAGGAGCTATGACGGTGGTGTGATCGTGCGGTTGACCCGTTAGGGCCGATCTGCCTTGGGGATGACTTTGTGCGTTCCGTCGCACCACGGTTGACGCGACGATTTGCCGCATCGGCACACCGCGCTGACAGGCCGGGTCGTCCGATGCTCGACACCGTCAGCGTCCTCGACGAGATGATCGCCGCGCAGCAACATGGGCCCGCCCGGGCACAGGATGACGTCCGGGTGCTGGTTCATGGATTCATCGCCTCCAGTACCGAATCGGCGAATCGATCTTCGAGGTCAAGGCATACATGGGCGCCGAACAGCACGTCTGGCAAGAGCGCGGGTTCATCGGCGATGAGGGAGCCGCAGATCGTCCGAACGGCCAGTTGCTCGTGAACCGCATCGGCTTCGACATGTTCCTCGTAGTAGTCGATCATCTGCTGGGGAAGACCCAGGCGTGACAGACCTTGTGCGATCCGTCGCGAAGGCAGCGAGCTGGTGGCCTCGAAAGCGGCCAGGTGTCCCAGGGCGGCACCACGCAGGCGGCGATTGAGCCCGAACAGCGACATCGCATTGTTCTGTTCCAGGACTTCGATCGGGACATCGTCGATGTACGCCCCGTACTCGGAGCGCAGCCCGCAGGCTTCGAGTCCGCGAGCGAACATCTCGGAGTGCAGGCGCGATGGATCACCGCACCCGTACTCGTCGTACTGGAGCTCCATCAATGCCGCTTTCGGAACCGTCGGAAGACGTGGGACGACCCACGCGGTCGGATCGGACTCCTTGAGGTGGTAGATCGAGCGCATCCTCAAAATCTCGAGGGTCTGTTCGACATCGGCCTCACGATGGACGAAGGCAGCCAAAGACGGCCCTTCGTGCTGACTGATCCACTCGAAGATCCCCTCGGCGAACGGACCCTCGATACTCGGCCCCGGTGTGCGCCGGCGCAGCTCGCGCTCGAAATCGCGTTCGAGCCGGGCGCGAAGGCCGATCAGTTCGGGCTGCCATTCGAGAGCGTCGTCGGTGTCCTCGAAGCCGCGGTAGTGCAGTTCGTACAGCCCCCACAACGCGATCTGGGCATCGTTGTCGTTGTCGGGATCCATACTGCAGACGGCGTCCCACGCCTTCGGGGAGGTGCGGAAGCCCTCGAACAGCGCCTCGCTGAGGGCGCCCCGTCCCTTCGGGGTCAGCACGCCGTGTTCCGATCTACTGATGCATTCATGAAATTCTGCCTCGGTCAGTCCGGTTCGGTGCCCGCCTGCTGCTGGACGAGACGTATACGCGCCGACTTGTACCCCGTTGGCGACGGTCTCAACCGGGTCAAGGTCTCGACGAGTTTGGCCCGATTGGCTACCGGGTACGCCCCAGTGACCGAATAGGCGGAGAACACGGGGGGCAGACAACCATGAGAGCAGTGACCTGGCAGGGCAAGAGGGACGTCAGCGTGGAGACAGTTCCCGATCCCACGATCGTGGAGGACAACGACATCATCATCGAGGTCTCCACAACGGGATTGTGCGGATCCGATCTTCATCTCTATGACCCGTTCGGACCATTCCTGCACCCGGGAGACATCTTGGGTCATGAGCCGATGGGACGTGTTGTCGAGAAGGGCTCGGCCGTCGCCGGCCTCGAGATCGGCGACCGGGTCGTGATTCCGTTCCAGATCGCGTGTGGTTCGTGTTTCATGTGCGATCGGGGATTGCAGACCCAATGCGAGACGACACAGGTGCGAGAACACGGTATGGGGGCTGCGCTGTTCGGCTACACCGATCTCTACGGCGCGGTGCCCGGCGGACAAGCGGAGTTCCTCCGTGTTCCGCACGGGGACTATGGGCCGATCAAGGTGCCCGAAGGCCCCAGCGACGATCGATTCGTCTACCTGTCCGACGTGGCTCCGACGGCTTGGCAGGGCGTCGAGTACGCGGACGTCGGGCCGGGCGAGACCCTGGTTGTCGTCGGCCTCGGACCCATCGGTGAGATGGCCTGCCGCATCGCGCTGCTCCGCGGAATCCGGGTCATCGGGGTCGACCTGGTGCCCGACCGGCTGGTGCGGTCGGCCGCGCTGGGAGTGGAGACGATCGACCTGACGCAGTCGGACCTGCTCGAACTCACGGGAGGCCGGGGCGCCGATGCCGTCCTCGATGCGGTCGGCATGGAGGCGCACGGCTCACCGATCGCCGAGACGATGCAAAAGGGCGTCGGTCTACTGCCCAAGGCTCTGGCGCGCCCCCTGATGACGAATGCGAGTGTCGACCGGCTCGCGGCGCTCAACTTCGCCCTGTCGGCTGTGCGCCGGGGCGGAAATGTGTCCATCAGCGGCGTGTACGCCGGAACCTCCGACCCGATGTCGATGCAGATGATGTTCGACAAACAAGTGCAGCTGAAGATGGGTCAGGCGAATGTCAAACGATGGATCGACGATCTGCTTCCCCTCGCCTTGGCCGACGACGACCCCCTGGGGCTGGAGACTTTCGCGACGCACCGCCTACCGCTGTCGGATGCACCGGCAGCGTACGAGATGTTCCGCGACAAGGCAGATGGCGCGATCAAGGTGTTGTTTCAACCATGACGTCGCTGTGGCTCGACCGGCCCGAAACGATCCCCGACGACCCGCTCCCGGACGGCGCAGACTTCGACGACATCGTGATCGGCGCCGGTCTGACTGGCCTGACGACAGCTTTGTTGTTGGCTCGTGCAGGACGGCGGGTCGCGGTGCTCGAAGCTCGAACAGTCGGTGCCCTGACGACGGGCAACACCACCGCGAAGGTGTCCTTGCTCCAGGGCACCAAGCTGTCCCGGATGCTCGGCTACCAGTCGCGCGAGGTTGTGGCTGCGTACGTCGAGGGCAACCTGGAGGGCCAGCAGTGGTTGCTCCGATTCTGCGCCGATCACCAGATCCCGTACCAGAGCCGCGATGCCGTGACATATGCCGCGACGCCTGAACAGGTCGGCGCGCTCGACGGCGAGCTCGCCGCAGCGAAGGCCGTGGGCCTTGCTGCCCATCGCGTCGACGATCTCGATGTCCCTTTCCCGAACTACGGCGGAGTCGTGCTTCCTGAGCAGGCTCAACTCGATCCCATGGACGTCCTGGCCGAGATGGCCGCTCAGCTGAGAAGCCACGGCGGATCGTTGCATCAAGGGCGCCGGGTGGTCTCGGCTTCCCGCACCGGACGTCCCTCGGTGAGTCTCGAGGACGGCTCCCGGGTGCACGCCGATCACATCGTCGTGGCGACGGGGTCGCCGATCCTCGACCGGGGTCTCTATTTCGCCAAGCTGGAGCCGCTGCGCTCGTATGCCCTGGCCTTCGAGGCTGCCGAATCCACGCCGCAGGCTATGTACCTGTCGGCCGGTTCCCCGTCGCGGTCGATCCGTGACGCCCCACGTGGCGACGGACGAACGTTGTTACTCGTCGGCGGAAGCGAACACGGCGTCGGTCGTGTCTCGTCCGAGGCCGGGCATGTCGACGAGCTCCGTGACTGGGTGGCCGAGTTCTTTCCCGGCGCGGTCGAATCCCACGCCTGGTCCGCACAGGACTATCGTTCGCACGATTCACATCCGTATATCGGCGCGCTGCCTCGCGGACGCGGCCGATTCCACGTCGCGACGGGATTCGACAAGTGGGGGATGGCCACAGCCGTCATGGCGGCTCGCAGCATCTCCGGCGCGATTTTGGGTTCACGACCCGAGTGGCAGGCCACGCTCGGCCGAAGGGTCACCCGCCCGTCAGGACTCGCGCATGGCGTCCTGATCAATGCGAAGGTCGGTGTCGCGGCGGTGGGGTCGCTCGTGGCGGCCGAATCCGCGGCCGAGCCGACCCGGCCGGTCGAAGGCGCGGGGGCCGTGGGGCGGCGCAAGATGGTGCCGACGGGGGTTTCCACGGTGGACGGCCGGACCTGCGCGGTCCTCGCGATCTGCACGCACGCAGGTGGTGTGCTGACCTGGAACGACAACGACCGCAGCTGGGATTGCCCTTTGCACGGCTCCCGCTTTTCGCCTGATGGCACGGTGATCGAGGGGCCGGCCACCCGCCGGCTGCGGGCCTTGTCTGCCAGGGCGCCTTCGTCTGACGGGGGTGCGGCGCCGCCAGCACTTGGTTGAACCGGCGGCACCTGGGACAGCAGCCGCCCTAGGCGCAGCATCTACCCTTGCACGATGGGTTACCCACCTGGCGGGTGATCAAATCATTCGCGGGAACCCCGATCAGGGCTCTTCGTCCTGTGCCAGGTCGGTTGTCGACGGGCGAGCGTTCGCCTCCCGTTGCACCACGATGGCTTCGGCCACGGTGTGGAGGCGCTTGTTCTCGTGCTGGGAGATCCGTTTGAGGAACTCGAATGCGGCATCGGCCTTGATGTCGAACTTCTCCATCAAGATCCCCTGGGCCTGTCCGATCGTGGTCCGTGACTCGAGCGCCGCGGTCAGGCCTTCGGCGCGCTCGCCGGCCACCAGCGCCGAGGTCGCGTGGGCCGCAAGCATTTCGGCGACCTGTTCGTCCGTCGCGGTGAAGGCGCTCGGCCGGTCGGCATAGATATTGAGCGAACCGTAGCCTCGGGTCCGGGTGGCCAAGCGGACGCCGACGGCGGAATGGATCCCGATCCCGGCGGCGGCCGGGCCCCATCGCGGCCAGCGCAGATCGGAACCGACATCGTCAGTGCGATATGTGGCGCGTCCGTTGATCGCGTCGAGGCACGGCCCTTCGTCGTATTCGACCTGCAGTTGGTGTGCACGGTCGACTCGGGGAGTGGTCGCTGCAGGCGTCTGGATGTTCGAACGTGTGTGGATGCGCATGATGCCGGCGTCATCGGCGTTGAGGGCGAGCCGTGCGTACTGCGCCACGCGGTTCAACATGGCCGGTGGTGCTTGGTCCTGCTGCAGCTCAAGGGCCATGTCGGCGAGCATCCGGGCGACGTCCATGAGATCAATCCTCGTCAAAACTCGTCGGGTCAAATATGTGTTGTACCCGAACTGGCCGCACGCAATCGGTATCCGCGGGGTGGGCCGATTTTGTTGTCATGCCTGGCTTTCCAGCGGTTGACGTACCGGACGATCGGTGTCACCTTGGAGTTTCCACCACCGGTTAAACCGCAGCCGGGTCCCAGACCCTGCCTGCGAAGGACGAACCAGTGGACCAGTTCGACACCATCGGGTTGTCGCCCGAAGAAACCAACGCATTGCTAGCTGCTGCCGCCGCGGCATCCCCGATTGAGCGCAGCCTGCTGGAAGAGCAGGTCATCACCGCGCATCTGGCGCTGGCCGCACGAATCGCCGGACGATACAGCCGACGGGGAATAGAGCTGGACGACCTCCAACAGGTAGCCAATATGGCTCTCGTCAAGGCAGTTCGTCGGTTCAATCCCGAGCGCGGCCAGTTCATAGCGTTCGCCGCAGTGACCATCTCGGGGGAGATCAAGAAGTACTTCCGCGACGCCGGCTGGATGGTGCGTCCGCCGCGATCGGTTCAACTCATCCAGGCCGCTTTGGGCAAGGCGCAACAAAATGGTGCGGCGTTCGACGCCGATGGATTGGCCGCAGAACTCGAGGTGGATCGCAAGGCAGTGATAGATGCGGCTGCGGCGCGGGGCTGTTTCGCAGCCGCCTCGCTCGACGCGCCGACGGCGCATGGCGGCAGGACTCTGGGCGACAGCATGGTGTCCGAGGGGCTCGACCTGCAGCTCGTCGAGGGGTGGGTGGACTTTCGTCCGGCCTGGAATGCGCTCGACGAGGACGAGAAGGAATTGCTCAAATTGAGGTTCTTCGACGATCTGACTCAAGAGAGCATCGCCAAGGCTGTCGGCTGCAGTCAGATGCAGGTCTCCCGCAGACTCAAATCGGTGTTGGCCAAGGTCAGGCAGATCATGTCGGTGCCGACTGCCGCATGACGAGGGCGGCGGAGCCTCAGCCAGGTTCTCGTCGCAACGTGCTCTGCGACATGAGCGGCACGTCTGTGACGACTCGCCGAGCTATCTCCACAAGCCGGACATTCTGTTCTTGCGAGAATCGTTTGAGAATCGCGAACGCCCGCTCGGGGTCGACCTTGTAGCGCTCGATCAGTACGCCTTGAGCTTGTCCGATGACGGTGCGGGTGTCGAGAGCGACGGTGAGTCCTTCGATCTTCGTGCTGAAGCGGAGGGCGACGGCGGCCTGCTGGGCCAGCACTTGGCCGAGTTCGATGTCTTCGCGGGTGAACTCGTGGTCGGCAGGCCCGTAGACGTTGAGTGCGCCGAGGCGTCGTCCTCCCGCATGCAGCTCCGACGACAGGATGCTCCCGAGACCGAGGGCCGCGACTTTCGGTCCCCACGATGGCCATCGCGGGTCGAATCTGATGTTGTTCGACACGACGGATCGGCTGGTCGTGGCCGCGTCGACGCACGGGCCCTCACTCAGTTCGTTCTGCAGTTCATCGGCGGAGCGCACGAGGGAGTCTGTCGACCCGGCCGTGCGGAACCGGGATCCGGTGTTCGGAATGAGGGTGACTCCCGCGTGGGCGGTCCCGAAGGCATGCGCCGCGAAGGCGGCGATCTGCTCGACGGTCTGCTCGACGGTGTCGGCGGCTGTCAGCTCAGCGGCCATGTCGGCGAGCGTGGCGTGGAAGGAGGGGGACATGGGAGTCCCTTTGCATTCGACGTGGAGACGCGCACTGTCTGACGTCGGGCCGAGTCTAATAGATGCGGGTGCCCCCGATGATCGGCCCCCGATGATCGAGGGGCGCCCGCATCCTAGGTACTCAGACGGGGAACCGATCCCATACGCGATGTTGTCCCAGCAGTTCGATGACAGTTGAAAGCACATCTTCCGGCTGGTCTCCGACATGGACGCCGACCGGCTCGGACGGGAGCCCGGCCGCCTCGAACACCGACGTCGCCTCCCCCCATCCGCCCATGGCCTTGCCATGCCGGTACGCCTCGGACAACAAGACGGCGAGGTGCGGATCGACTTCTCCGTCTGCGGGAGCTCCGGCCAACACGACGGCGTCGAGTTCGATCGAACGGACGGTCAGAAATGTCCGTTGCACCGGAACCGGATCGGCTGTCCTGTCGGTGAGTGTCCCGCCTGCCGAGGCGATGACAAAGGGAGTCATCCCGGCGGCAAGGACGGTCTGCCGGGCCTCGCGGACCGCACTCAGGTCTTGGAGTCCGTCGGGTGCGACGATGCCGATGATGCGGCCGTCGACCGGCCAGGACTCACCCAGCTGTGACAGTGCGGGACTGGGAACCTCGTCGGTCAGCGGTATTTCGGCTTCGGGTGGTTGGAGACCGAGCCCGGCAGCCACCACGGCACACAGATCCTGATCGATGTTCGCGATCTGCTGGAGCTGTCGTTCCCTGATGACCGGTTCGTAGCACTTGCCCAGTTCGAAGGTGTAGGCCTGGGCCACATGCGCTTGCTCGATCGGCGTCAGGCTCAGATAGAACAGGCGTGCCTGACTGAAGTGATCGTCATACGTGGCAGGCGCATCGCGAACCTTGCTGGCGGCCTCCACAGCCTGTGGGACATCGATGAATGCATTGACGTCGTCGCCCGCGAGGAATGGGCAGCCGCCGTCGAGTGAATTCGGCCTGTAGGGGGCGACGCCGGAGTGGACCGCGTCCTGATGGAATCCGTCGCGGAGCATGTCATTGACCGGGGCATGCGGACGGTTGATCGGGATCTGGTCGAAATTGGGTCCGCCGAGACGCGTCAGCTGGGTGTCGAGATAGGAGAACAGCCGGCCCTGCAGGAGAGGGTCGTCGGTCGCGTCGATGCCGGGGACGAAATGGCCCGCATGAAACGCCACCTGCTCGGTTTCGGCGAAGTAGTTGGTCGGATTGGCATTGAGCGTCATGGTGCCCACGATCTGCACCGGCGCGAGTTCTTCCGGCACGATCTTGGTCGGATCGAGCAGGTCGATGCCTTCGAACATCTGATCCGCGGTATCGGGGAACACCTGCACCCCGAGATCCCACTCCGGGAAGGCACCGGATTCGATCGCATCGGCCAGATCACGGCGATGGAAGTCGGGGTCGACGCCCGCCGCGATCTGGGCCTCCTCCCACATCAGGGAGTGCACACCGAGGCGCGGCTTCCAATGGAATTTGACCAAAGAGGTCTCGTCGGAGTGATTGATCAGGCGGAAGGTGTGGACCCCGAAACCCTCCATCATCCGGTACGACCTGGGGATACCTCGGTCCGACATGTTCCAGATCGCATGATGTTGTGCTTCGGTGTGCAGTGAAACGAAGTCCCAGAACGTGTCATGGGCGCTTTGCGCCTGCGGGATCTCGACGTCAGGATGCGGCTTGCCGGCATGGATGATGTCGGGAAACTTGATGGCGTCCTGGATGAAGAACACCGGGATGTTGTTGCCCACGAGGTCGTAATTGCCTTCGGCGGTATAGAACTTGACCGCGAATCCGCGGGTGTCCCGCACCGTGTCGGCCGATCCCCGAGAGCCCAGCACGGTTGAGAACCGGGTGAACACGGGGGTGTTCGCGCCTTCGGCGAGGAACGCGGCACGCGTGAGTTGCGAGGCTGCCCCGTTCGAGCTGAACACGCCGTGGGCGGCGGCACCGCGGGCGTGGACCACCCGCTCTGGGATGCGTTCGTGATCGAAGTGCATGATCTTTTCGCGCAGATGGTGGTCTTGCAGGAGCACGGGACCGCGCGCTCCCGCCTTCAGGGAGTGGTCTGTCTCGCGCAGCGGAACCCCCGTCGCAGTCGTCAAGAATGCGCCCTGCTGGGCTGCGGTCTTGTGGCTGTCGCGTGAGCGTGCCCCGGTCGGTGAGTGGGGGACCGGCCCTTGTTGCGACGACTTCGGTCGCAACGGTTCTTGGGGCTCGGTCGGCTCAGCCAGCGAAGGGGTGCCGGTGCCCGGCTTGCCCGGAATCGAGGGGTCGACGCCGGACGGTCCGACAGATTGCTTGTCAGTCATGGTTTCTCCGTCGATCTGCGAATGGTGTGCGGTCGCGCGTTGATACCCGGTCACCTGTCATGGCAAACCGGAAATGTCCGCTCGCCTGGATCGGTAGCGCCGGATACGCGTGTCGCAGCCGCAGGAGTGAGTAGCTGCGCAGTCAGCGGGAAGTCGGACGCGCCGAACTGGTGATTGCGGGACTCCACCGCTGCAGTTCATCCAGGACGGCTCGGACGATCGGTCGGTTGGCCGAACCCGTACGGCTCACCGTGAGAACCCGTCTGTTCAGCTTCGTGCCGGACAAGGTATGGATCGACACCGCAGCCGCATCTGCCGCCACGGCGAGTCGCGGCAGGAGGGCGATGCCCTGACCTTGGGAGATCGACTCGACCAGGAGCAGCAGATCGTCGGTCTCCCAGTGGACGGTGGGTTCGAAGCCCTCGGCCTTGCAGGCGTGCCGCACAGCCGCGCCGCATGCGGCGTCGGAGGGCGGCATGACCCAGGCTTCAGCGCTCAGGTCCGCCAGGGTGAGCCCGGGCGGTGCCTCGAAGCCGGGCGCCGTCACGAGAACCAGCGGCTCGCTCAGGATCTCGTCGACCTGGAGGTAGTCGGGAAACGGGATGGGGACGTGATCGTAGATGTCGATGACGGCAAGATCGAGAGTTCCGTTGATGACCCGGTCGATGCTGGCTGCGGGCTCGAGTGAGGTGACGCTCAACTGGATATTGGGTGAGCCGTGCCGGAGTCGTTCGGCGGCAGGCAGCACGATCGACGATGCCGCCGACGTGATCGACCCGACCCTGACTCGTCCGGACAACTCATTGCTCAGTTGGTCCATCGCGGTCCGGGTCTCTTCGAGGAGCTGCAAGACCGCTTGCGCGTGCTCCACGAGGGTCTCGCCGGCACCTGTCAGTGCCACCCCCCGATGACCTCTGTCGAGCAGTGGTACGCCGGTCTCGCGCTCCAGGATCCCGATCTGCTGTGAGACCGCCGACGAGGTGATCCCCATGAATCGGGCTGCGGCGGCGATCGATCCGTGACGGGATACTTCGCGGAGCAGCCGCAGACGAGAGACGTCTGGAAGGCTTCGCTCGGGCACGACGGTCATTCTGTCACCATAAGATCAACTTACGTCACTTGCAAATATGTCGTAAGTCAAGAATGATGGCGAGCATGACAGACATCGCAACCCGAACTCGTGAGATTCTCCAGCGTCTCGGCGCCGGAGACCCGTTCAGCGACAGCGGAGAGCTGATCGCCCGATCGCCGATCGACGGCAGCGAGATCGGTCGCCTCAAGGCGCACACCGCCTCCGACGCCGCTCAGATCATCGGCCAGGCCCAGACCGCATATGAGTCGTGGCGCTCGGTTCCCGGCCCGATCCGCGGTCAGCTGGTTCGTGAACTCGGTGAGTTGCTGCGCGAGCACAAGGAAGATCTCGGCGCCCTGGTCTCGATCGAGGCCGGCAAGATCGTGTCCGAGGGCCTCGGCGAGGTCCAGGAGATGATCGACATCTGCGATCTCGGTGTCGGGCTCTCGCGGCAGCTGTTCGGTCTCACGATCGCTACGGAGCGCCCGGGCCACCGGATGATGGAGCAGTGGCACCCGCTGGGCGTCGTCGGCGTCATCACGGCCTTCAACTTCCCGGTCGCGGTGTGGTCGTGGAACACCGCTCTGGCTCTGGTGTGCGGTGATGCGGTCGTCTGGAAGCCGTCGGAGAAGACGCTGCTGACCGGTATCGCCTGCCAGGCGTTGATGAACGAGGCCGCCAAGCGCGCAGGTGCTCCTGCCGATATCGCGAGCCTGCTGATCGGCGACCGCGCCGTCGGTGAGGTCATGGTCGACGATCCACGGGTCGCGCTGGTTTCGGCGACCGGTTCGACCCGTATGGGTAAGGAAGTCGCCCCGCGTGTCGCCGGACGCCTGGGCCGCACCCTGCTGGAACTCGGCGGCAATAACGCCGCGATCGTCGCGCCCAGCGCCGACATCGATCTGGCCGTCCGCGGCATCGTGTTCTCGGCTGTCGGCACCGCTGGTCAGCGCTGCACCTCGCTGCGCCGGGTCATCGCCCACCACTCGATCAAGGACGAACTCGTCGAGCGCCTCCGTGCCGCCTATGAGACCTTGCCCATCGGATCGCCCTTGGATGCCAAGACACTGGTCGGGCCGCTGATCGACGAGGGTGCCTTCGACGGATTCAGCCGCGCGATCGATTCGGCCAAGGCCGACGGCGGCGCCGTCGTGACGGGCGGCGATCGGGCCGAGGTCGCAGGCGACGGCTACTACGTCCGTCCGGCGATCATCGACATGCCCAAGCAGACCGAGATCGTCAAGACCGAGACATTCGCGCCGCTGCTGTACGTCCTGGGATACGACGAGCTCGACGAAGCCATCGAGTTGCACAACGAGGTCGCCCAGGGGCTGTCGTCGGCGATCTTCACCCTCAACGTGCGTGAAGCCGAGCTGTTCATGTCGGCGACCGGATCCGACTGCGGCATCGCCAACGTCAATATCGGTCCCTCAGGAGCGGAGATCGGCGGGGCGTTCGGCGGCGAGAAGGAGACCGGCGGAGGGCGCGAATCGGGCTCCGACGCCTGGAAGGCCTACATGCGTCGCACGACCAACACGATCAACTACTCGACAGAACTGCCACTCGCGCAGGGCGTCGAATTCGTCTGAGTCGAGATGGCTGACGAACTGTCCGACACCGATCCGGATCGACGCCGTGGTATCGATCCGATCGGAGTGCGTTGATGATCGAGACCATCGATGAGCACTTCATCCGCAGGATCGCCGAGTGGTCGAGCGGTGGGCCGGGCAGTGGGGAGTACGCCGATCCGGCGGCGGAGGCGATCGAACCGCAGCGGCTGATCGCGTACTTCGATGCCCAGATCCAGAGCAGGCACCTGGATCTCGCGGCTCGATGGCTGCAATCGCGAGGCGAGGGCTTCTACACGATCGGATCGGCGGGGCACGAGAGCAATGCGGCGGTCGCGATGGCGCTGCGAGTCGATGATCCGGCTCTGTTGCACTACCGATCGGGGGGTTTCTACGCGGCACGGGCCCAACAGGTCCCGGCGTCGACGCCGATCGAGGACGTTCTGCGGAGCTTCTCGACGTCCACCCATGACCCGATCTCGGGTGGACGGCACAAGGTGTTCGGCAATCGGGCGCTGTCCATCATCCCGCAGACGTCGACGATCGGTTCACATCTTCCCCGGGCATTCGGCTTGGGCTTCTCGCTGGGACGTGCGGCCGCGTCGAGGATCGCCACGCCCTGGCCCGACGATGCGATCGTCGTGACGAGCTTCGGTGATGCCTCGGCGAATCACTCGACCACGGTCGGTGCGCTCAACGCGGTCGCGTACTGCGCGCATCAGGGTGTCGAGGTGCCGGTGCTCTTGGTATGTGAAGACAATGGCATCGGCATCAGCACGCGGACCCCCGCCGGATGGATAGAAAGTTCGCTGTCGCGCTATCCCACGATCGAGTATTTCGCTGCTGACGGGACTCGACCGGCCGAGGCGATCATGAAGGCCGCCGAGGCCGCGCAGTGGGTTCGAGGATCGCGTCGTCCGGCGATCCTGCATCTGCGGACCGTGCGATTCATGGGACATGCCGGCTCCGACGCTGAGCTCGGCTACCGGTCCCGGACCGACATCTTGAAGGACTACAGCAAGGACCCGCTGATCTGCACCGCGGCGAGCCTGATCGAGACGGGCCTCATGGACGCGGCCGAGGTCCTTGCGCGATACGAGGCGATGCGCGTTCGCGTCATGGAAGCGGCGGCTCGGGTCGTGGGTGATGATCGCTTGTCGACGGCCGAGGCGGTCATGCAGCCGTTGACTCAGCGTCGCCCCGGTGAGGTCCGTCGTGCGGCGGCGGTCGCATCCGACTCGCGTCCGGAGTCCTTCGGTGGAAAACTTCCCGAGAACGAAGCGGCGCTGAATCTGTCGTCGTCGATCAATGCGACTCTGACCGACATCCTGGCCGCTTGGCCGCAGGCCACGGTGTTCGGCGAGGATGTGGCCGTGAAGGGCGGCGTGTACGGCGTCACGAGAGGTCTGCGCAAGAGGTTCGGCGCGGCTCGGGTGTTCGACACACTTCTCGACGAACAGACCATCCTCGGCACGGCACTCGGTGCGGCATTGGCCGGTGCGCTGCCTATTCCGGAGATCCAGTACCTCGCCTATCTGCACAATGCCGAGGATCAGATCCGTGGCGAAGCGGCGACGCTGAAGTTCTTCTCGAACTCGCAGTACTCCAACGGAATGGTCGTCCGCGTGGCCGGTCTTGCCTACCAGAAAGGGTTCGGCGGGCACTTCCACAATGACAACTCGATCGCGGTCCTGCGCGATATCCCCGGGATCGTCGTCGCGGTGCCGAGCCATGCCCGCGAAGTGCCCGCGCTGCTGCGCACCTGTGTCGCGCTGGCGGCGGAAGAAGGACGGGTCTGCATCTTCTTGGAGCCCATTGCGCTCTATCACACGCGCGATCTGTTCGAAGGTGACGAAAAGTGGCTCGCGCCGTACGCGTCCCCTCAGCCGACCGATGCTGATGTCGAGGTGTTCGGCAAGACCACGCTCCACGGTTCTGGCGAAGACCTGCTCCTGATCACGTTCGGCAACGGGGTTCGTATGAGTCGGCGCGCGGTCGCGCGACTGGAAGAGTCGGAAATCGGGTGCACCGTGATGGACCTGCGGTGGCTGTGCCCGCTTCCCGAGGACGAGATCGCTCTGCACGCCGCGAGATTCGACCGCGTACTGGTCGTCGACGAAACCAGGCGGAGCGGGGGTGTGGCCGAAGGGGTGCTCTCCGTGCTTTCCGATCACGGGCATCGTGGCGTGTCGATGCGCGTCTCCAGCCGTGACACCTTCATTCCCTTGGGCCCCTCGGCAGAGCAGGTTCTGCTGTCCGAGGACGATATCGTGCGCGCCGCTGACGCCCTCTGCTCGCTACCGCCTCATCCGTTCACTGCCCCTGGAGGCATCCGATGAATTCCGCACCGACCATCAATCCCGTTGACCTCGTGGATATCGACAGATTCCTGTCGCCTGAGGAACTGGCCGTCCGCGATTCGGTGCGGCGTGCGTGTGCCGATCTTGTCGATCCGTATGTGGCCGACTGGTACGAACAGGGCACGATCCCTGACATTCGCGCTCTCGCCCAGGAGCTCGGCAAGGTCGGCGTGCTCGGCATGCATCTCGAAGGCTACGGTTGCGCCGGAATGAGCGCGACGGAGTACGGAATCGCGTGCCTCGAGCTGGAGGCGTCCGATTCGGGAATCCGGTCACTCGTCTCGGTCCAAGGATCGCTGGCGATGTTCGCGATCCATCACTTCGGATCCGAAGAGCAGAAGCAGGAATGGCTTCCACGGATGGCAACCGGCGAGGCGATCGGCTGCTTCGGATTGACTGAGCCCGACCACGGATCCGATCCGGGAAATATGCGGACCCGCGCGCGTCGCGACGGGGACGACTGGGTGCTCAGCGGTCAGAAGATGTGGATCACCAACGGCAGCGTCGCGGACGTCGCGGTCGTGTGGGCGCAGACCGATCAAGGCATTCGCGGGTTCGTGGTCCCGACCGACACGGCGGGGTTCTCGACCCGTGTCATCAAGCACAAGATGTCGCTGCGCGCGTCGATCACCAGCGAACTGATCCTGGAGGATGTGCGGTTGCCCGCTTCGGCGGTTCTCGGCGATGTGATCGGCCTTCGCGGACCCTTGTCGTGCCTCAACGAGGCGCGATACGGCATCGTCTGGGGATCGCTCGGAGCGGCTCGATCCTCGTACGAGTGTGCTTTGGACTACGCCAACAACCGGCTGCAGTTCGGCAAGCCGATCTCCGGCTTCCAGCTGACCCAGCAGAAGCTGGTCGACATGGCACTCGAACTGACCAAGGGCAGCCTGCTGGCTGTGCAGCTCGGCCGGCTCAAGGACGCCGGGGTCATTCGACCTCAACAGGTCAGCCTGGGCAAGCTGAACAATGTGCGCGAAGCCCTCGACATCTGCCGGACGGCGCGCACGATCCTGGGTGCCAACGGGATCTCTCTGGAGTATCCGGTGATCCGGCACATGAACAATCTCGAATCGGTTCTGACGTATGAGGGCACCGTTGAGATGCACACCTTGATCGTGGGTCAGGCGATCACGGGCCAGGCCGCCTTCTCCTGATCGACGGAGGCCTGTAGGCCGATGCGGACCAGATCGTCGCGGTCGACGATCTTGGTCCGGGTCCTGCCTCTGGCGCGGCCGGCGTCCTGTTCGGCTTCGTCGATCCGATACCAACCGGAGATGTCGAACGTCTGAGCGTGCAATCTGCCCAGGACCTGGTCGACCGCGCCGGTGTCTCGGGGCGGGAGCGATCCGAGGCTGCTCATCATGGTCTGCACGCTCTGCCGGGCATCGGATTTGGTCGAGCCGATCAGGCCGACGCAACCGCGCTTGATCCAGCCGGTGACGAAGACGCCGGGCAGTGGGCTGCGATCCGGGCCCAGCACCGCTCCGGTGTTGTGGGGGATGGTTCGACTCCTGGCGTCGAACGGCAGGCCGTCGATCGGCTCGCTGGCGTAGCCGATCGCACGATAGAGCGACTGCACGTGGTGCACGGTCGTGATGCCCGTATTCGCATAGTGGCCCAGATGGTTGGCCGCGGTGCGGATGGTTCGGAGCCCTTCCACCCGGGTGCTGCCGAGAACCTCGATCGGCGCCTCGAAGAAGTGCAGGTGAATACGGCGCTCGGCATCGCGGGCCTCGGCGGGATCGCGGTGTGCCCAGCTCTCGAGAGTCTCGAAGACGTGTCGATTTGCAGTGAACTGGCCGATGACCCGTTCGACGTACTCGTCCCGGTGGACGTCCTCGGGATCGACGATGACCCGCAGCCCGGCGATCTCATCGAGCTCGCGCAGCTCGCCGACTGAGAACCGGGCATCGGCCGGTCCACGTCTGGCGAAGATGTGCACATCACGCGCGGCATTGTGGCTGAAAGCGGTCATGACATTGTCCGAGACATCGGTGGTCTGGAGTTCGTTCGGGGGACGCACGAGCATTCGCGCGACGTCCAACGCGACATTCCCGGCGCCGATCACCGCCACGTCGGTCGCGGTCAGATCCCAGCTGGTCGGGACATCGGGGTGGCTGTCGTACCAGGACACGAACTCAGCCGAGCCATGCGATCCGAGCAGATCCACACCGGGCAGGTCGAGCGGGACGTCGTGATTGGCGCCGGTGGCCACGATGACGGCGTCATAGGCTTCGCGCAGCTCCTCGATCGAGATGTCACGACCGATCTGCACATTGCAGAACAGCCGGACCCGAGGGTCGGCCAGCATGGGGTGCAGGGAGTCGATGATGGCCTTGATCCTCGGATGGTCCGGCGAGACGCCGTACCTGACCAATCCGTAGGGGGCGGGCAGCTTCTCGAACATATCGATCCGCATGGTCGAGTCGAGTTCGGCCGCGATTCCAGCTGCGTAGATTCCGGCCGGACCGGCACCGATGACGGCGATGTGCGGACGGGATTTCACGATGGTCATGCGTCGGAACGTACGTCCTCAACCACGGTTGAGATCAAATCCGGCCCACCGGATGGTGACGTCCCCCACATCCGGCCACGAATGGCTTGACCTCAACAATGGTTGAGGTCGTAGTTTCGAGGCATCGACGAAAGGACGCCCAACATGGCGATCTACACACTGCCTGATCTTCCCTATGACTACAGCGCTCTCGATCCGCACATCAGCGGCAAGATCATGGAGTTGCACCACGACAAACATCACGCCGCCTACGTCACCGGCGCGAACGCCGCCGTCGAGGCGTTGGAGGATGCGCGCGACAGAGATGACTTCGCGGCAGTCAACCTGTTCGAGAAGAACCTCGCATTCCACCTCGGTGGGCACACCAACCACATCGTCTTCTGGGAGAACCTCTCACCGGATGGCGGCGGTGAACCCGAGGGAGAGCTGGCAGCGGCCATCGCCGAACAGTTCGGCACCTTTGCCGCCTTCCAGAAGCATTTCGGTGCGACCGCGGCAGGCATCCAGGGATCGGGTTGGGCGGTTCTCGCGTGGGATTCGATCGGCCAACGGCTCACGATCTTCCAGCTGTTCGACCAGCAGGCCAATGTGCCGGTCGGAGTCGTCCCGCTGTTGATGCTCGACATGTGGGAGCACGCCTTCTACCTCGACTACCTCAACGTCAAGGCCGACTACGTCAAGGCGTTCTGGCAGATCGCGAACTGGCAGGACGTCGCTGCGCGGTTCGACCGGGCGCGGACCAGCACAGCAGGCCTGATCGTTCCTGTCTGACCCGTCATGAGTCAGCACCCGGGCCCCGAGGATCTGCTCGGCATCGGCGAAGTCGTGGCGCGCACCGGAGTGCCGATCTCGGCACTGCACTTCTACGAGCGCCAAGGACTCATCGACGCCGAGCGGGGCCCGGGCAATCACCGTTTGTACCGGCGACACATGCTGCGCCGGATCTCCTTGATCCTGGTGGCCAAGCGGATCGGGGTCCCACTGACCGAAGTCGCTGAGATCTTCGCGGCGCTGCCTGATGAGCAGGCACCCACACAAGACCAATGGACCCAGGTCTCACGCGGTTGGCGTCGAAGGCTCGAAAGCCAGCGCCACATGATCGAGAGCCTGGAACGTGAGCTCATCGGCTGCATCGGGTGCGGCTGTCTGTCCATGAAGGCGTGCGGCCTGCTCAATCCGGACGATGACCTCAGCAATCGAGGACCCGGACCGGTCCGGCTCGATCTGGACCCGGGTGCTCCACATTCGAAAGGAAATCCATGACCGCCGACGGTGTATTCCCCGCCGCCGAGACCTCGGAAAAGACCCAGCTGTTCAAGGCGGCGTTCCGTCGCTACTCAGCGGGGGTCTCCCTCGTGACCGCGAAGGCCGGGGACCGATGGTTCGGACTGACCGCGTCGAGTGTCGCGTCGGTATCGGCCGATCCGCCGATGCTGTCGTTCTCGATGCCGAAGAACGGCAGCAGCGCCGAGAGGATCGCCGAGGCCGCCAGTGTGGGGATCCACCTGTTGCCGGTTGGCAGGACCGATCTGGCCGAAGCCTTCGCTCGTCGCGGCGGTCCGCGCTTCACGCCCGATCAGGGCTGGAAGCTCGACGACGAAGGTCAGCTCTATCTTCCCGACTCGCTGGCTACGCTGACGGGGAAGCCGCAGCATGTCCTGCCCGCAGGGGCTTCATCCTTGGTGGTGCTGGGCGTTCGAGCGATCTTTGTCGGTCCGGTTGCCGAGCCGTTGACCTACCAGGACGGGACGTTCCGCGGTCTGGGTCGACCCGCAGTGTTGTCATTTCTTGATCGAGGAGTTGCCGGATGACGTACGTGATCGCTGAGCCATGTGTGGACCTCAAGGACCGGGCCTGCGTCGACGAGTGTCCCGTGGACTGCATCTACGAGGGGAAGCGGATGCTGTACGTGCACCCCGACGAGTGTGTCGACTGCGGCGCCTGTGAGCCGGTGTGTCCGGTCGAGGCGATCTTCTACGAGGACGACACCCCCAAAGTGTGGAAGGACGACTACTACGCTGCGAATGTGCACTTCTTCGACGCGCTCGGATCTCCGGGTGGCGCTTCGAAGCTGGGAGTCATCGACCACGATCACGAGTTCATCGCCACACTGCCGGCCGATATCTCTCAGTGAGTCACGGCAACAGCCCGAACTTGCGGGCATGGGCAACGGCCTGATGCCGATTTCCTGCGTCCAGACGACGCATGGCTGACTGGAGATAGCTTTTGACGGTATCGGTCGACAGGCCGAGCCGGAGCGCGGTTTCGGCATTGCTGCAGCCGAGGGCGACGAGGGCGAGCACATCTGTCTGGCGGGCCGTGAGCTCAGGTCCGTGTGGCCTCGGCGAGGTGAACCGCGACAAAACGCGTTCGAGGTCGTCGCGCAAGACGGACTTCTCGGCGTCGCGACTGATCTCGCGTAGCTCGGCGTACAGTTCGCGGACGTCTTCGCGAGGTCCGTCGAGTGGAGCGGGTGTCGAACCGGCCCCGAGCGCAGTGACTCGCCGCTCGACCTCGTCGCGGATGTCGATCTCCCGTGCGATCTTGGCGGCGGCCTGATGGAGACGACTGATCATCGCCTGGCCGATCGTCCCCTCACCGCGGGTTCCCCCGTAGATCAATCCGCGCACCTGCTCGCGCACCACGAGCGGCGACACCACGACCGAGGTCAGCCGTTCGCTGCGTACCGCGTCGTCGTACTGATGGCTGATCTGGTCGTAGGCGAAGTAGTCGATCGTCTCTACGCTCGACTTTCGTTGCCACGCCAGGCCGCCGAGACCCAGCGACGGACGGATCCGGACTCTGCTCAGCATCTTGTCGAGATTGCCTGCACCATGGCGCAACATGATCGTGTCGCCTTGCAGAAGTCCGCCGAAGACGATCGGCAGGCCTGAGCGCTGACGGGTCGCTCGGACCGCTTGGGCGAGATACACATCATCGTCTGGTCGAAAGGACGGATCGATGGGTTGTACCTCCTTTCGGACCTAGCGGAGCCGATGATTAACGGGGCAGGCTGTGTCGGGAGTCACATTCTATCCAGCACATGAGGAGACACCGTGGCAGTGATGGCCAGCCAGGACGCAGGACCCACCGATCTGCAGCTGATCGACACGACTATCGGGCAGAACCTCGCGAAGACCGTCGAGGCCCACGGCGAGCGTGAGGCGCTCGTCGAATGCGCCACGAGCCGTCGGTGGACATATTCCGAGCTCGCGGCGGCTGTCGACGAGGTCGCCCTCGGTCTGCTCGATCTCGGCGTCGTGGCAGGTGACCGGGTCGGCATGTGGGCTCCGAACTGCGCGGAATGGGTTCTGACCCAGTACGCGACAGCACGGATCGGCGCAGTGTTGGTCAACATCAATCCGGCCTATCGCACGCATGAACTGTCGTTCGTCATGGGGCAGTCGGGTCTCCGCGCGATCGTCGCGGTGCCGGAGTTCAAGGGGGCGAGCTTCGCCGACATGATCGAGGAGTCCAGGGCGGCCAATCCGGCCTTGACCGATGTTGTCCTGATCGGCGAACCGTCGTGGGACGCACTGGTCGCGGCGGGGCGGGCAGGTGACGTCGCAGACCTCGACGAGATCGCAGCAGGCCTGTCGGCGGATGATCCGATCAATATCCAGTACACGTCGGGGACGACTGGTTTCCCGAAGGGCGCGACGCTGTCGCACCGCAATATCCTCAACAACGGCTGGTTCGTCGGTGAGCTGATCAATTACACCGAGCAGGACAGGGTCTGCATCCCCGTGCCGTTCTACCACTGCTTCGGGATGGTCATGGGCAATCTGGGAGCCACGACGCACGGTGCCGCGATGGTGATCCCCGCGCCGGCGTTCGACCCGTCGGCGACGCTTCGAGCGACCGCGGACGAGAGGTGCACTTCGCTGTACGGCGTCCCGACGATGTTCATCGCGATGCTGGATCTTCCCGACTTCGACTCCTACGATCTCGGCTCCTTACGAACCGGCATCATGGCGGGTTCTCCGTGCCCGGTGGAGACCATGAAACAGGTCATCGAGCGGATGGGCGCCGAGGACATCTCGATCTGTTACGGGATGACCGAGACTTCGCCGGTGTCGACTCAGACCCGTACGGATGACAGCCTCGAGCGACGAGTCTCGACGGTGGGGCGGGTCGGGCCGCACCTCGAGATCAAGATCGTCGACCCGCTGACCGGCGCCGTCGTCCCGCGTGGCGAAGCCGGCGAGCTGTGCACGCGCGGCTATTCGGTGATGCTCGGCTATTGGGAGCAGCCCGACAAGACTGCCGAGGCGATCGACACCGAGGGCTGGATGCACACCGGCGACCTCGCAGTCATGGACGCCGACGGCTACGTCGGCATCACGGGCCGGATCAAGGACCTGGTGATCCGCGGGGGCGAGAACATCTATCCGCGGGAGATAGAGGAGTTCGTCATGACCCATCCCGATGTGCTTGACGTCCAGGTCGTCGGCGTCCCTGACTCCAAGTACGGTGAGGAGGTCATGGCCTGGGTGCGGATGAAGGCAGACACGGTCCCGCTCGACGCGCAACGGCTCAGAGAGTTCTGCCGCGGACGCCTCGCGCACTACAAGATCCCTCGCTACGTCGAGGTTGTCGACGAGTTCCCGATGACGGTCACCGGGAAGGTGCGCAAGGTCGAACTGCGTGAGACGGCTGCCCGGCTCCTGGCCGACAGCGGCCGATGAGCTTCTGATCACAATCGCGGGTATTTCACGACGTTTGGCGTAAGAGGCGCGACCTTGAGACGTCTCTGTATCGGAAGGTCGGTCACGATCCGATCCGAACTGTGAGGGGCGCAATGGTGATGGACGACGGGGAGTCGGTCATGGGCGAGGGTATGCCCGCGGCAGAGTTCTTGCTGATGGAGCGGATCCTGCAGCAGGAGTGTGCCGAGGTGGATCGTCCGCATGTCGTGATCTGCCGCGTGCCGGGGACTGGAGTCGTCTCCTATCAGGGGCCGTTCGCCACGGGTATGGATGCGATGATCGCTGCGGATCGGGAAGCGGCCGTCGAGGGAAGTTCCGACGATGCTGCCGAGTTCTCCGTCGCCCCGTTGCACCCCTTCGACGGTCCGGTATCAGCCTGAGGGAGTGGCTGACCGGACCTAGGGTGTCGCCTCGTCGACTCGGCGAAGCGCCCGATCGACCGCGGCGGCCGCGGAGCGCCGCCGTCTCTCGGCCGTCTTCAGGCCGGCTCTACGGTCGGCGTCGTCACGTAGCGCGATGGCCAGCCGCCGCTCGACATCGGCCAGCTCTTCGCGCAATCGTTCGCGTTGTTCCTTCAGCTCGGCATGAGCGGCCTGGGCGGTTTCAGAGTCCTTGACTGCTTGCTCGAGCTCACGCTGGATCGTGCGCGCCGAGTCCTGTGCCTCTTCCAGCTCGACTTCGGCCCTGCGCAGCGCCTCGACCTGCGCCGCGGTTGGCCCGGTCGGGCGCTGCGCTGCCCGGTGGGCCGGGGGCGCGGTCTGCGTCGGCACCTGCACGTCCAGTGCTGATGCGCCGGCCACGTCGACCTCGCTGAACCCGCCGGCCGACAGCGCCCTCACCAGAACCCCCGCCTGCACGATCGCCGCGGCTCGAGGGTCGATGATCGCGGCCCAGACGGTCTGTTCGACGTCGCGCAGGGTCGCGGCGGTGGCTGCCTTGCCAGATCGGACCGCCTCCTCGCCTGCCGCGGTGACCCAGCGGGCGACGAGTTCGCGGCGTTCTCGGCCCAGATCACGAAGTGTGGCGGCATCGGTCTGCGCGGTCCGCAGCCGCGTGCCGAGATCGACGACCTCGTCGGTCAGATCGGGCACGTTGCGCACGACACGATTGACGAGAGCAGCGGCTGCGGTCGGCTTCTTGAAGGCAGCGACCTGTCGGGCGGCATCGTCGTCGCCGCTCTTCTTCAGTTCGCGCACCTGCTGGTTGCGGGCGTCGACGAAGTCGGGTGGTGCAGCCGCGTACAGCGACCGGGCCACGTCCCAGAGCAACGAGTCGCCAGCCATGGCGACACGGTACGTCACGGCGGGAGACGTTGCAGAGAGGCGACGTGGCACAGCAGAATCGTTGACATCATGACGACTGACGAGATTTCCCCTCAGCTCCATCCCGCCGACGGCCACGATCTGATCCGCGTGCACGGTGCCCGGGTCAACAACCTCAAAGATGTCAGCATCGAGATCCCCAAACGTCGTCTGACGGTTTTCACGGGCGTGTCGGGATCGGGCAAGAGCTCGTTGGTGTTCGGCACGATCGCGGCCGAGTCGCAGCGCATGATCAACGAGACGTACAGCTCGTTCGTCCAGGGCTTCATGCCGACGCTGTCGCGCCCCGACGTCGATGTGCTCGACGGCCTGACGACCGCGATCATCGTGGGTCAAGAGCGCATGGGCTCCGATCCGCGTTCGACAGTCGGCACCGCGACCGATGCCAATGCGATGCTGCGGATCCTGTTCAGTCGCCTGGGTGAGCCGCACATCGGATCGTCGCAGGCGTTCAGCTTCAACGTCGCGTCGATCTCGGGTGCGGGCGCGGTCACGATCGAGAAGGCCGGCAACACGACTAAGGAGCGGCGAAGCTTCAGCGTGACGGGCGGCATGTGCAGCCGTTGTGAGGGGCGGGGGTCGGTCAACGACTTCGATCTGACGGCGTTGTTCGACGACACCAAGACCCTCAACGAAGGCGCGATCACGGTGCCCGGCTACAGCATGGAGGGGTGGCAGGGCCGCATCCTGCGCGGCTGCGGATTCTTCGATCCCGACAAGCCGATCGCCGCATTCAGCAAGAAAGAGCTGGCCGATCTCCTGTACAAGGAGCCGGTCAAGCTCAAGATCGAAGGCATCAACCTGACCTACCAAGGTCTGATCCCGCAGATCCAGAAGTCCTTCCTGGCCAAGGACGTCGAGGCGATGCAGCCGCACATCCGAGCATTCGTCGAACGGGCCATCACGTTCACGACCTGCCCAGACTGTGATGGCACCCGGCTCAGCGCGCTGGCCCGGTCGTCCAAGATCCGCGGCATGAGCATCGCGGATCTGTGCGCGATGCAGATCAGCGACCTCGCCGACTGGATCAAGAAGCTCGACGAACCTTCGGTGGCGCCGTTGTTGAAATCACTGGGGGAGACACTCGACTCATTCGTCGACATCGGGTTGGGTTATCTCGGTCTCGACCGGCCCGCCGGAACGTTGTCGGGCGGCGAGGCGCAGCGCACCAAGATGATCCGTCACCTCGGCTCCGCGTTGACCGATGTGACCTATGTCTTCGACGAGCCGTCGATCGGGCTGCATCCGCATGACATCGCGCGGATGAACGAACTGCTGTTGCAACTGCGCGACAAAGGCAACACGGTCCTGGTCGTCGAGCACAAGCCCGAGACGATCGCGATCGCCGATCGGGTCGTCGATCTGGGGCCACGCGCCGGCACAGCGGGCGGTGAGATCGTGTTCGAGGGGACGCTGGAAGGCCTGCGGGCGAGCGACACCCTCACCGGACGGCATCTGGACGACCGAGCGGCCGTCAAGGCCGAGGTCCGCACCCCGACAGGAACACTGGAGGTGCGCGGCGCCGACACCCACAATCTTCAAAATGTCGACGTCGACATCCCGCTCGGTGCCCTGGTCGTGGTGACGGGCGTCGCCGGATCCGGCAAGAGTTCGCTGATCCACGGCTCGGTCGCCGGACGGGAAGGCGTCGTCGTGGTCGACCAGACCGCGATCAAAGGCTCACGTCGCAGTAACCCGGCGACCTACACCGGACTGCTCGAACCCATCCGCAAGGCATTCGCGAAGGCCAACGGAGTCAAACCGGGACTGTTCAGCGCCAACTCCGACGGCGCGTGCCCGGCCTGCAAGGGAGCAGGCGTCATCTACACCGACCTGGCGATCATGGCCGGCGTCGAGACGGTATGCGTGGAATGCGAGGGCAAGCGCTTCGGTGCAGAGGTGCTCGAGTACACGTTCGGCGGCAAGGACATCAGCCAAGTGCTCGCGATGCCCGTGGCCGAGGCGGTCGAGTTCTTCGGCGACGGCGACGCCAAGATTCCCGCCGCCCACAAGATCCTGACCCGGCTCGACGATGTCGGACTCGGCTACGTCAGTCTCGGCCAGCCGCTCACGACGCTGTCCGGCGGCGAACGGCAGCGGCTCAAGTTGGCCACTCGCATGGCCGACGGCGGCAGTGTCTACATCCTCGACGAGCCCACGACAGGGCTACATCTGGCCGATGTCGAACAGTTGCTCGGCCTGCTCGACCGCCTTGTCGATGCCGGCAAGTCGGTTGTCGTGATCGAGCACCATCAGGCGGTCATGGCCCACGCCGACTGGATCATCGATCTGGGCCCGGGAGCCGGTCACGAGGGTGGCCGGATCGTGTTCCAGGGCACCCCCGCGGACCTGATCGCCGATGCCTCGACTCTGACCGGCCAGCACCTGGCCGAATACGTCGCCGTCGAATCCGCGGGATGACGCGATCACAGCACGGCGAGGGCCGGATCGCGTAGGAACATCGCGGTATCGGCCAGCAACTCGGAGCCTTGCTGCCCGTCCAAGACCCGGTGATCGAATGACAGGGCCAGCGTCGTGACCCAGCGCGGCTCGATGCGCTCGGTCGGCCCTTCGCCGACGACCCAGGGCTGACGCGAGATCGTGCCGACGCCGAGGATCGCGGTCTCGCCGGGGTTCAGGATCGGCGTGCCGGTGTCGACGCCGAACACGCCGAAGTTGCTGATCGTCACGGTGCCGTGCGACATCGCCTCGGGCGTGGTCTTCCCGGCGCGCGCAGTGTCCGCGAGCTCGGAGATGGAATTCGCGAGCTCGACCAGCGAGAGACGTTGGGCACTGCGGATATTGGGCACGACGAGACCTCGCGGAGTCGCGGCCGCGATACCCAGATTGACCTCGCGCAGTTGCACGATCTCCTGAGCAGCCTCGTCCCAGCGGGAATTGGCGGCAGGTGTCCGCTCGATCGCCCGCAAGAAGGCCTTGGCGATGAATGTCAACGGACTGAGCTTGACCCCGGCCAGCTCACGACGGGCGCTGACCCGCGATCGCAGTTCCATCGTCGCGGTGACGTCGAGCGTGATGAACTCCGAGACGTGTGGTGCCGTGAACGCCGATGAGACCATCGCTGCGGCGGTGTGCTTGCGGACCCCCTTGATCGGAATCCGAATCTCGGCAGCAGGATCTGCCGTGACGGAGACATCAGGCATAACCGCGGCGGGGGCATCGGACGTCGCGCGTTCCGCGGCGTTCAGGACGTCGGCACGGGTCACGACCCCGCCGGGTCCTGTCGGGGTGATCGATGCCAGGTCGACGTCGAGGGTCTTGGCGAGCTTGCGCACGGGGGGCTTTGACTTGACGACGCCTGAAGGGCCCGGCGTGGCAACCGGCGCGGCAGGCGGGGCAACCGCCTCCTCAGTTGCCGGGGTCCGGCGGCGACGGCGATTCGGCGCGTCCTTGGCGCCGTATCCGACCAGGAGCTTGGGCTCCTCCTCGGTCGAGGTCGTGATGCTGACGATGGTGGCACCGACGTCGACCGTCGCCCCTGGCTCGGCGTGCAACTCGGCGATGGCTCCCGCGAACGGCGATGGCAGCTCGACGACGGACTTGGCCGTCTCTATCTCCACCAGGATCTGGTTGACCTCGACGGTGTCACCCGGCTTGACCAGCCAGCTGACGATCTCGGCCTCGGTCAGGCCTTCGCCGACGTCAGGCAGTGCGAAGTGCTGGATCTGCGTCATGTGGATCCCTGGTCTCAGTAGGTGAAGCTGCGGTCGATGGCGTCAAGGATCCGGTCGAGCCCGGGCAGCCAGTCGCCTTCGTTCCGGCTCGGCGGGTACGGCGTGTCGTATCCGGTGACCCGGATGGCCGGCGCTTCGAGGAAATGGAACTTCTCATCTTGTACGCGAGACACGATCTCGGCGCCGAGGCCGGCGGTCTGTGACGCCTCATGGGCCACGACGAGACGACCGGTCCGCTCGACCGAGGCGAAGATCGTGGCATCGTCGATGGGCGACAGGGAGCGCAGGTCGATGACTTCGACCGAACGTCCTTCGTCGGCGGCGACCGTGGCGACCTTGAGAGCCGTCGGCACCAGGGCCCCGTACGTGACGAGGGTCAGGTCGTCGCCGGGCCGCACGATCTTGGCGGCGGACAGCGGTGCTGGCACCGTGGTGCGATCGAGCTCGCCCTTGAGCCAGTAGTTGTGCTTGGGTTCCAAGAAGATGACCGGGTCATCGCAGTCGATCGCCAACTGGATCAGGTCGAAGGCCTCCTGCGCTGACGAGGGACTGACGACTCGCAGACCGGCGGTGTGGGCGAAATAGGCCTCAGGCGATTCGGAGTGGTGCTCGATCGCGCCGATACCGCCGCCGAATGGGATGCGGATGACGACCGGCAGAGTCACGGTTCCTTCGGAACGATGGCGGTACTTCGCGAGCTGGGTGATGATCTGGTTCATGGCGGGGAAGACGAAGCCGTCGAACTGGATCTCGCACACGGGCCGGTATCCGGCCATGGCCAGACCGATCGCGCTGCCGACGATGCCGGCCTCGCCGAGCGGCGAGTCGACGACGCGTTGATCGCCGAAGTCCTTCTGCAAGCCGTCGGTGACGCGGAAGACGCCGCCGAGTCGGCCGATGTCCTCGCCGATCAGCAGAACCTTGTCGTTGCCTTCCATCGAGGCACGAAGACCTGCGTTCAGCGCGTGGGCGATTGCGGTGCTCATGCCTGGCTCCCAACGCCGGCCGCGATGTAGTCGAGGTGGTGATTCATCTGACGCTCCAGATCGGCGGGCATCTCGACGAAGGTGTTCTGGAACGAGGACGCGGGTGACGGATCGGGCAGTGCGCGGCAGCCGGCCCGCAACCGTTCGCTCAACTGCGCTTCCTCTTCGGTCACTGAGGCGAAGAAGTCATCAGGGGTATCGGCACCGTCGAGATATGTTCGCAACCGGGCGATCGGGTCGAGTCGCGTCCACTCATCGGTCACGACTCCTTCGCGATAGCGACCGTCGTCATCGGAGGTGGTGTGCGGATTGCGGCGATACGTGAAGGCCTCGATCAGCGTCGGACCGTTCCCGGCTCGCGCGTGCTCCATGGCCTCCGACGTCGCTGCGTGGCTCGCGACGACGTCATTGCCGTCGACGCGGACGCCTCGGAATCCGAATCCTTCGGCCCGCTGTGCGACCGGAACCCGGCTCTGTACGGAGTACGGCGCTGAGATGGCCCACTGATTGTTCTGGCAGAAGAATACGATCGGCAGATTCTGCGCAGCGGCCCAGACGAATGCCTCATTGGTCTCGCCCTCGCTCAGGGCCCCGTCTCCGAGGAACACCAGTACGGCCCGGTCGCGCTCAGGATCGCCTGTGCCGACGTCACCGTCGCGGACGATGGCCATCGCGTAGCCGACAGCGTGGAGTGTCTGCGCGCCGATGACCAGGGTGTAGAGATTGAAGTTGTTCTCGGTCGGGTCCCAACCGCCCAATGTCGTCCCGCGGAACAGGCCGAGCAGGCTGACCGGGTCGACGCCCCGGCACCAGGCGACGCCGTGCTCGCGGTACGTCGGGAAGGCGATATCGCGCGGCCGCAAGGCATGTCCCGCGCCGACCTGCGCGGCTTCCTGGCCCAGCATGGACGGCCACAGTCCGAGCTCGCCCTGGCGCTGGAGTGCTATGGCTTCGGTGTCTATGCGCCGGCTCATGACCATGTCGCGGAACATCTGGGGCAGATCGGCCCGCGTCGCGAGATCCGACTCGGCGAGGACGCCATCGGGCGTCAGGTAGGTGAGGAGATCCTGGTCCATGTGCACGTCCTCGTCATAGCGAGCCAGCAGGCACGCAATTGAGCGTTCTGATTCGCTCAGATTGACCTAGTGATAACTTCTGGTCAATACTTGCCGATACAACATGGCTCAGTGATCAGTAGGAGCTGTTACGGCGAGGATAAGGTGGCAGAAGTGATCAGCATCGACCGGCTCGACTCGGAGATCATCGCCAGGCTGGCCGGCAATGCTCGGGCCGGAATCGCCGAACTGGCAGGAGCGCTGGGAGTCGCTCGCAACACGGTGCACTCGCGGATCCGCAGACTGGAGGAGATCGGCGTCCTGACGGGTTTCAGGCCGGCGATCGATCTGGAGGCAGTGGGGGTTCCGGTTCAGGCGTTCATCGCGCTGGAACTCGATCAGCGCAAGATCGAGACAGTCGTCGAGGCGCTGATCGACATTCCCCACGTCCTGGAGATCAACACCCAAGCAGGTCGCGAGGATCTGCTCGTTCGGGTCGCCGCACCGACCAACGGCGAGCTGCAGGAGGTCGCGCGTCAGATCATCGAGATCCCCGGGGTGCGGCACACCGTGACAACCATGATCGTGTCGACACCGCTGCCATTTCGCACCCAGCCGCTGCTCGACCGGTTGACGCGGGGCTCCGGCTTCGGCAGGTCGACGCCGGCTGCCCAATGAGAGCGGGTCTACTCGTCGATGAGCTTGAGCATCTCCGCGCGTGAGGCGTCGATATGTCGGCGCATCGCCTCGGCCGCGGCCTCTCCGTCACCCTCCGCGATCTGATCGAGCACAAGCTGGTGCTGGGAGTGGCTGGACTCCTTGACGAACTCGTAGTCCGCGAGGTCGACGGGGTGGAACATGCTCGCCCGCGAGTCCTCGATCGCCGTGACGAGGTGAAAGTTGCCGGCCGCACGTGCCACTGCCAGGTGGAATGCGGTGTCGGCCCGTCGCGACTCGTCCTTGTTGTGCGCCTTGCGCAGCGCATCCTGGGCCAGGTGCATCTCGGCGAGGTCCTCGTCGCTGCGACGTCCCGCTGACAACCGTGCCGCGATCGACTCAAGCTCTCGGCGGAACTCGACGAGGCTGAGCAGTGTGTCGCGCCGCTGCCGCAGCTCGTGCAGTGCGACTTCGGGCGCGACGTGATTGTCCTGGATGATGGCGCCGCCGGCGGTTCCCCGAACGATCACGATCTGCCCGCTGCCCTCAAGCACACGGAATGCCTGCCTGAGGGTTTCGCGGGCCACCCCCAGCTTCTCGGCGAGCTTCCGCTCGGCGGGTAGCTTCTCGCCTGGCATCAGACGTCCCAGGGAGATCTCGCGACGGATGAAGTCCACGACGTCGGCGTATCCGGACAACGTGTGAGCGGGGCGCAGGTCGTTGGAAGTGACCTTCGTGGAAGCTTCAGTCATGGCACTGTGATTCTACGGTGTCAGGGCTGGGGCCCACCTGCGTTCGGCGCGCGTCGTCGCAGGCTGTCACGACACGTCGGACGTCGTGTCTGCAGCGACGGCGTCCAGGATGGCCGGCTTCTGCTGGCGGGCACCGATCACGAAGCCGATCGCCGCGATGACCAGGATCAGGAACGGCAGCCGATTCACGATGTCGGACGTGCTGCCGGTCACCACTGCGTAGTTGTCGACGATCAGGTACGCGAAGTAGCTCAGCGCGAGTCCAGCCGCGATGGGTGCCACGATGTGATGCCACGGCCGGAGCGGACCGCGGCCGCGGAAGTAGAACGGCACCGAGAACGAACACATCGCCATGAGCAGGATGATCGACAGCGATCCGAAGCCTGCGGTCTGGGATCCGAGATCGACATACGGATCGGCCCCGACAATGGCGTACGTGCCGGCGACGACGGCGACGATCACGGCCTGCGTGATGCCGGCGTTGCGGGGGGTCTGGTGCACGGGGTGGGTGTGGGCCAGCCAGCGCGGGAGAATCTGCTCGCGGCCGAAGGCCATCAGGTAGCGCGACGACATGTTGTGCAGGGCCATCAACACGGCCAGGAGGCTGGAGAGCAGGAGCCAGTTGGCGACACGGGTCGAACCGCTGCCAAGAACTGACGACATCGCGTCGAAGGTGAACGTGCCAGGATCGGCGGCGGCGATCTCGCCCGCGTTGGTTCCGCCATTGGTGCCGACGAGGACCCAGGCGGTGAAGACGTAGAGCGTTCCGATCAAGCCGATGGCCATGTAGGTCGCGCGCGGGACCGTGGTGTGGGGATCGCGTGCCTCTTCCCCGAAGATCGCGGTGGCCTCGAATCCGATGAAGCACGTGACGGCGAACAGGAGGGCGAGTCCGGGCGATCCCGAGAACACCTCGCTGGGCTTGAAGGATTCCACCGGAAGACTGCCGAATCCGTTGCGGAGCAGAGCGACGACGTCGAATACGACCAGCAGCCCGGTCTCGACGATCAAGATGATGCCGAGCGTGCGGACGTTGACCTCGAGTCCGCGAATTCCCAAGGTCACTGCCATGCCGAGAGCGACGGCCGAGTACAGCCACCACGGCAGGTCGAGACCCAGCTCGGTGTCGAAGGTCTGCTTGGCGAAGTAGCCGATCAATCCGACGACGTAGATCGTCAGCACGTTGTAGGCCACGACTGCGACGAGTCCCGAGGCCATGCCGAGGCGGCGGCCGAGGCCCGCACTGATGTAGGCGTAGAACGCTCCCGCGTTGACGATGTGCGCGCTCATGGCCGAGTAGCCGACCGCGAACAGCGCGAGGACCACCGCGACGAGCAGGAACGTTCCGGGTGCGCCGACTCCGCTGCCGAATCCGACGACGAGCGGCAGCGCGGTGGCCATCGCCGTGAGGGGTGCCGCGGTCGCCAGGACCATGAAGACGATGCCCCATGGCGAGATGCTCCCGACCTTCAACGAGTCACTTCTGGACTTGCTCATGCCTAGCTCCTTTGTCGGCCCCCATGCATTGGTCGCTTGGACCGTAACATAGGCCAATCCAATCTGTCACCGTCTTTCCGCAGAGAAAATGGACCGAATTTTTCCTGTTGTGTCAGCGAATGTCGATCCGTTCATAGAATTTTTGCCGGAGGGGTGTTCAGGACTGGTCTATTGGTCTAGCATCTATGCCAAGATCCGCTGACGGCGTGCTGACCGTTGGCGCCACGACAAAGGAGCACCGTGAGAGCAACACGCCGCAAGCCCCTCATCGGGCTGACAGGACGACGGATGACAGCGCAGGTGATCGGCGTTCCGGCGGGCTTTCACGACGCCCCGCTCGACGTGTACATGAGCGAGTATGCGACGTCAGTCGTGGCGGCCGGAGGGGTGCCCGTGCACCTTCCCCTCGACATGGAGCCGCAGGACGTCGTGGATCTGGTCGACGGCGTGATCTTCGTGGGCGGGGCCGACGTCGATCCGCGCCGCTACGGGCAGGTGCCCAACCCACGGTCGGGCGGGCTGGAGCCCATGAGGGACCAGTTCGAGCTGGATGTCGTGGCCTGCGCGCTGCGAGCCGGAACGCCGATGCTCGGCATCTGTCGGGGTGCGCAACTCATCAACGTCGCTCTCGGCGGGACGCTCGTGGCCGACCTCCCGACGGGCGTGGGGGAGTCGCACGGCTCGTACGCCTATCCGCGCGCTCATCGGACCCACACTGTGACGTTCGAGCCCCAGTCGGCCGTCGGCCGGATCTACGGTGCCGAGTCGCAGGTCAACTCGTTCCACCACCAGGCCGTCGACAGACCCGGTCGTGACGTCGTCGTCACAGGCCGTGCTCCCGACGGCGTGGTCGAGGCTTTCGAGGTCGTCGACCGACCCATCGTGGGCGTTCAATGGCACCCCGAGTGCTTCGCAACAGATCCGATTTTCAACTGGCTGGTCGACGCAAGCGCCGACCACTTCCTTCAGGAGAGTGCAGCATGACCGCAGTTCACGCCGACAAGATCGCCTTCATCACCGGGGCCGGCTCCGGCATCGGCCGCGAGACCGCACTTCGGTTGTCCCGCGACGGGGCGCGGGTCATGGTCACCGACATCGACCTGGCCCTGGCGCAGTCCACGGTGAGCGCCATCGCCGACGAGGGCGGGACGGCCTTGGCCTCCGCAGTCGACGTCCGCGACAGGGAAGCCGTCACGGCTGCGGTCGATGCCACTGAAGGGGCGTGGGGAGCGCTTCACCTGTTGGTCAACAACGCCGGCCTCGTGACTCCTCACTCCTTCCGTGATCTGACGGACGACGCCTGGGACCTGGTCCTCGACGTCAATCTGAAGGGGCAGTTCCTCGTCGCGCAGATCGCCGCACCGCTCATCGCCGCGTCGGGCGGCGGGGCCATCGTGAACCTGTCGACCGTCGAGGCGATCGCCGTCGTGACGTCCGGCTCGACGACCCAGCCGCACTACAACGCGAGCAAAGGCGGTGTGCCGATGCTCACCAAGGCGCTGGCCATCGAGCTCGCGCAGGACAACATCAGGGTCAATTGCGTGGCACCGGGCCCGATCGCCACGGACTTCTTCGACCTCGAGATGGTCACGTCCGAGGCTGGACTCGACTTCATGAAGCAGCGTCTGCTCGTGCCCCGGGTCGGTCTTCCTGCCGACATCGCGGCAGCCGTCTCGTTCCTGCTGTCCGACGAGGCCTCGTTCATCGACGGGATCCAACTGCCCGTCGACGGTGGATGGCTGACGCGATGAGCGAGTACGTGCTGGATCCGGCCAACCTGGTCGATCTCGGCTTCCACACCGTCGTCGTGGCCTCGCCCGATCTGCAGGGTCGCCTGGTCGGTCGGAGGGTTCCGGCTGAGTCGTTCGACCGGATCATCGCCGACGGGGTCGAGGTCTGCACGTGTGTCTACGCGTGGGACCTGACCCAGGACCTCGGGCTCGTGGACGCCAATGTGTTCCCGCTGTGCGGGATGCACAACGGCGTCCCGGATGTCACGTTCAAGCCTGACCTGACGACGTTGCGGCCGGCCGCCTGGCTCGACGGCATCGCGATCTGCATGGCTGATCCGTGGGACCCGAGGAAGCAGGAGTTCCTGCCGCTCTCGCCGCGCGTCATCCTTCGCACGCAGATCGAGCGGTTCGCCGGACTGGGCCTGCGGGCGAAAGTGGGCACCGAGCTGGAGTTCTACCTGTTCCGCAACGAGCCCCGCGAGCTGCGCAAGTCGGGGTTCCGGGATCTCGAGCCGACGACGATCGTGCCGGCCGACTTCATGATCCACGAGGGCAACACGTACGAGCCCTTCTTTCGCAAGCTCCGGTCGGATCTGACGGCTTCCGGGATCGAGATGGAGGCCGCCCAGTCCGAGTGGGGGACCGGTCAGTGGGAGATGACGTTCCGCTACGGCGATCCGCTGGAGATGGCGGACCGCCATGCGATCTACAAGCTGGCGGTCCGTGACTCTGCCGCAGCCGCGGGAATGAGCGCGACGTTCATGGCCAAGCCGCTCAACGGCGGTCAGCCCGGTTCGTCGTGCCACGTGCACTTCTCGGTCATCGACGAGAACGGTGCCTCAGCGTTCTGGGACGACGCAGCCGACGCGCACCTGGGTGAGCGGATGCTGCACGCGATCGGCGGTGTGCTGCAGGAGGTCCCGGGGTTCATGGCGTGGTACGCACCGACCGTCAACTCCTACCGCCGGGCCAACAGCGCTGACGTCGCGGGCTGGGGTCGCACCTGGGGGCTCGACAACCGCACGACGTCGGTCCGTGTTGTCGGCCGCAAGCCGGAGGACATCAGGTTCGAGTTCCGGCTGCCCGGCGCCGACACCAATCCGTACCTCACGCTCGCTGCGCTGCTGGCCTCCGCGCGTCAGGGCATCGAACTGGGCATCAAGCCCCCTGCCATGACCGATGGCAATGGATATGACTCGACGATCGACGAACAGGTGCCGCTGCACCTGGGAGATGCCGCGAAGGCACTCGCAGGTTCGTCGTTCGCGCGGCAGGAGCTGGGCGACGAGGTCGTCGACCACTTCCGGATCCTGCTCGAGCACGAATGGCGCTCGTTCCTGGGCGCCGTCAACAGCTGGGACCTCGACCGATACTTCGACAGGATCTGACATGAACACCGACATTCCGGACCTCGCGACCTGGATCGGCGATGTGGCCGAGCCGTCTGGCGTCGAGCTCGACGGCTTCCTCCACGATCCCAACACCGGCGAACGACTCCAGTCGAACCGTGCTTCCTCGCCCGAGCAAACCGATCGTGCGCTCGCGGCGGCGTGGGCGGCCCACGAGTCGCGGGCATGGCAGGACCTCGGGCTCGACGGACGTGCGGTCGGCCTGCTGCGGCTCGCTGACCTGGTGGACGAGCAGCAGGGTGCGATCGCCGAGCTGGACTCGGTCAACAGCGGCGTGACGATGCGGGAGGCGAGGCTGTTCGCGTCGAGCCTCGGCGGCACGATCCGCTCAGCCGTGCAGATCGCGCAGGAGCGCGGAGAGTCCACTGCGCTCAAGGCCTCGCAGGGTCCGGTCAGGCTCCGGCGGATCGCTTGGGGGCCTACGGCGCTCATCGCCCCGTGGAACGCGCCGGCGGCCGTGGCGGTCAAGAAGATGGCGTACGCGCTGATCTCCGGAGCGCCGGTGATCCTCAAGCCCTCGCCGGCGTCGCCATGGAGTGCGCAGCTCATCGCGGCGGCAGTCGCGGAGGCGGGCCTGCCGCCGGGAGTGTTCTCCCTCGTCCTCGGCGGCGGCGACGTGGGTCATCAGCTTTGTAGCGATCCGCGGGTCAAGGCGATCTCGATGACCGGATCGACCGCGACGGGCCGACTCATCGCGCAGGCCAGCGCCCCGAATCTGACGCGCCTGCGGCTGGAGCTCGGATCCAACAATCCCGCAGTGGTCCTCGGAGACGCCGACGTCCACCAGACTGTGGAGGATCTCGCGGCCGGTATGACCAAGCTGAACGGTCAGTGGTGCGAGGCGCCGCGTCGGGTCTTCGTGCACGAGTCGCTCTACTCCGAGCTCCGGCATGAGCTCTCCGCCCGTCTGGGACGAACGCGGGTGGGCTCCAGCTTCGAAGACGACACCGAGGTGGGGCCCATGGCATTTCAGCAGCGTCAGCACGATCTGCGAGCTCAGCGCGAAGCAATCGTCGCGGGAGGCGCGCGAGCGGACTTCGACGCTGTGACACCGCACGAGGGCTGGTTCTTCGCGCCTACCGTGGTCTCGGGGTCGTCGGTGGAGCTGCCGGGTGAGGTCTTCGGCCCCATGATCGCCCTCGAGCCGTACTCCGCCCTGGAGTCGGCGATCTCGCGGGCCAACACCGGACCGCACGGTCTGGCGGGGTACGTCTTCGGCCAGGACGTGGAGCATGCGATCGACGTGGGCGGACGACTCGAGGCGGGAGAGGTCAAGATCAACGGCACGAGCCTGCTCGACATGTCGGAGGAGTCGGCACAGAGCTTCTTCGGGGACAGCGGCCTGGGCGGCCACGGAGACGTCGACGTCCTGGACTTCTACTCAGGCAAGCAGGTCGTGGGCCGCGATCTCATCGATCCGCCGATGTGACCGGCGGTCAGGAACATCCTGAGAGCGGCTGAACGTCGCGGGTCCTCCCGCGACGTCCATGCCGTCTGAACCGGGATAGGCTGGAGCGTGGTCTATCGCGCCTTCTTCGACGCCGTTTTCACTTCCATGGATCCCGAAAAGGCCCACGAACGCGGCTTTGTCGCGATTCGCGCCGGTCGTTTCGCCAGCCGGGTGATCTTCAAGCAGACCCGTGCTCCGCGCACCGTCATGGGGATCGAGTTCCCGAACTCCTTCGGTCTGGCGGCGGGCTTCGACAAGAACGCCTGCGGTGTGCCGGGGCTGCTCGCCCTCGGTTTCGGCCACGTGGAGATCGGCACCGTCACGGCCCGTCCGCAGGCTGGAAATCCCAAGAAGCGACTGTTCCGTCTGGTCGAGGACCGCGCGATCATCAACCGGATGGGCTTCAACAACGACGGCGCGGCCGAGGTCGCGTCCCGGTTGCATCGGCTGCGCCGTACGAAGGCGGGCCGCTCCGCGGTGATCGGCGTCAATATCGGCAAGACCAAGGTCGTCGACCCCCAAGACGCTGTGGCCGACTATGTCGAGAGCGCGCGCCTCCTTGCCCCGTACGCGAGCTATCTCGTGGTCAACGTCTCTTCGCCCAACACGCCCGGATTGCGTGACCTGCAGGCGGTCGACGAACTGCGGCCGCTCCTGGCGGCGGTCAAAGAGGTCGCCGACCGCAATCCGTCCGGGCGAGTGCCGCTGTTGGTCAAGATCGCTCCCGATCTCGCCGACGCCGATGTCGACGCCGTGGCGGATCTCGCGTGCGAGCTGGGTCTCGACGGGATCAGCGCGACCAACACCACGATCGCCCGTCCGGATTCGCTGCTCACCGACCGCGCCACGATCGACGCTGCCGGCGCGGGGGGGCTGTCGGGACCGATCCTCGCTGAACGGGCCACGGAGGTCCTGGTGAGGCTGCGGGCGCGCGTGGGGGACCGGCTCGCGATCATCGCGGTCGGCGGTGTCACGACCCCCGACGACGTCCGGGCCAGATTGGCCGCCGGAGCCGACCTCGTGCAGGGCTACACGGGTTTGATCTACGAAGGCCCCACCTGGCCGTCGCGCCTCGCGGCCGCTGCGATTTGAGCGGTTCGGGGCGCAGCCGGACCCCGATTTCACAAAGCGCCACCGCACCCGGTATCTTTGCTTGTCGGCTTGCCCCTTTAGCTCAGTCGGCAGAGCGTTTCCATGGTAAGGAAAAGGTCTACGGTTCGATTCCGTAAAGGGGCTCTGGGATCCGAGGTCACTCGGATCCCTTGCGGCTGGGTAGCTCAGGTGGTTAGAGCACACGACTCATAATCGTGTTGTCGCGGGTTCGAGTCCCGCCCCAGCTACCGCACGATGACACGGTAAGACCCCAGCACCACCGATCAAGAAGAGGCACCCTCGTGGCCAGCAAGAGCTCAGACGTTCGCCCCAAGATCACTTTGGCCTGCACCGAGTGCAAGGAACGCAACTACATCACCAAGAAGAACCGTCGTAACGATCCCGATCGTCTCGACCTCAAGAAGTTCTGCCCGCGTTGCAAGACGCACCAGACGCACCGCGAGACGCGCTGACCCCAGTTCTCGGTACGACGGCTCCCGCTGCTCCGGCAGGTGGGAGCCTTCGTCGTTCCTCCTGCGAAGTCGCTGCTAGCGTCGCGGCCATGGACCTGGCTGAACTCACGACCCTGCGACTCGGCGGAACGGCACGTGTCGTCATCGACGCCACGACCGAGCAGCAGCTGATCGAGGCGGTGCGGGTCGCCGACGAAGCCGGCGATGAGGTTCTGCTCGTGGCCGGTGGCAGCAATCTGGTCGTGACCGACGGTGACGTCGACGCGTCTGTCATCCGGGTGCTGACCCGCGGTGTCACGATCGATTCCGACGCGTGCAGCGGGGCCATGGTCACGGTGGCGGCCGGTGAGCCCTGGGATGCGTTCGTCGCCCGTGCGGTCGAGGAGCAGTGGGTCGGTATCGAGGCGCTGTCGGGCATCCCCGGCTCCACCGGTGCCACCCCGATCCAGAATGTCGGAGCGTACGGCCAGGAGGTCTCGCAGACGATCGCGTCGGTACGTACCTACGACCGTCGTGATCAGACGATCCGCACCTACGCCGCGAGTGACTGTGGTTTCGGCTATCGGCACAGCCGGTTCAAGGCCGAGCCTTCACGCCACGTCGTCTTGTCCGTCACCTTCCAGCTCGCTCTCGGCGATCTGAGCGCCCCTGTCGCGTACGCGGAGCTGGCCAGGGTCCTCGGAGTCGACGTGGGCGCACGGGCGCCGTCTGCCGCCGTCAGGGACGCTGTCCTGGCGCTGCGAGGTGGCAAGGGCATGGTGCTCGACGAAGCGGATCACGACACATGGAGCGCGGGGTCCTTCTTCACCAATCCGTTGCTGACGACCGAGCAGGCCGCGGCGCTGCCGCCCGACGCGCCGCGGTTCGAGCAGCCCGACGGCACGGTCAAGACGAGCGCGGCCTGGCTCATCGACCACGCCGGATTCGCCAAGGGATACGGCAACGCGGCCGTCTCGTTGTCGACCAAGCACACCCTGGCGTTGACCAATCGCGGCAGCGGTACGACGGCCCAACTGTTGGAACTGGCCCGCGAGATCCGCGACGGGGTCCAGCGGGCCTATCGCATCACGCTCGTCAACGAGCCGGTGCTGGTCGGCTGCGTTCTCTGAGGGCGGTCAGCGCAACAGGCTGCTGAACGCTCCGCGCAGGAATGTCGAATCGTACGAGTCGTAGTCGTAGTCGTCGTCCCAGAAGCCGTCGATCGTTATCCCGAGGATGATGATCAAGATCACGAACGCGATGATGATCGTGAGTATGACCGTGCCGATGATGCCGAGGATCATGCCTGCCTTCGCCTCGCTGCGGCCGCTCAGGGCTCCGCTGCTGGCGTCGATCTCGCGTATCGCCTTGGCGCCGGTGAACCAGGCGAACGGTGCGGCGAAGATCGGCAGCCAGCACATCGCGGCTCCGGCGGTGCCGACCAGCCCGAGGACCAGTGCGGTCGTCGCGGAGCCGTGCTTGGGGGCCTGAAAGTACTGCGGGTAGGCATATCCGGGCGGCGGGTAGTAGCCGCCTTGCGGGGGATATCCGGGCTGTTGACCTGGAGGCGGATAGGCGCTGCCCCAGTTGGGCTGGTGCTGGGTGCCTGCGTACGGGTCGTGCGGCGGCCTCGGTTCCTCTTCGGTCATGGCGACAGCTTTCCACAGGTGCCGCTCATGGGTTCACGTCCCGTAGCCCGCGTCGTAGTGGTGGGCGAAGATCGCCCCGGCGACGAGTACGGTCATGACGAGCAGGACCAGGGCGAGCAGGCATGTGCCGATGACTCCGAGGATGACCCCGGCACGAGCCTCCCCGGCCCCGCTCCAGCGCGCCGGTTCGCGCTCGATCTCGCGTTGCGCGTTGACCCCGTGATACCAGGCAAGGGGCCCGAGAACGACCGGCAGCACGGCGAAGATGCCGATGACGCTGAAGAGCCCGAGCACCAAAGACACGGTGGCGCCGGGCGCATGTGGGCGGGGCGGCGGGTGGAGGATCACGGGACGCTCAACCAGGTGTCGATCGCCGCCAGGCCGGCCGCGACGCGATCCGACGGCGCGTACGAGCGCCGGATCGACATCCGAGCCAGGTCGGCGAGCTCGGTGTCGCTGAAGTCCTGGGCGGCGCGTAGGACGGCGTACTGACCGGCCAGGCGCGAGCCGAATAGCAGCGGATCGTCCGATCCCAGCGCGACGTCGATCCCGGCCTGGGTCAGCACCCGGATCGGAACCTCTTCGAGCGTGCTGTAGACCCCGAGCGAGACATTGGAGGTGGGACACACTTCCAAGGCGACGCCTGATTCGGCGAGCCGTCCGAGTACCGCTTCACTTTCGCTGGCTCGGACGCCGTGCCCGAGCCGGTCGGGATGCAGATGGTCGAGGCATTGCATGACGTGGGACGGGCCGCGCAGCTCGCCGCCGTGCGGCACCAGCGCCAGCCCGGCCCGCTTCGCGATCGCAAATGCGGGACCGAAGTCGGCGGTGTCGCCGCGGCGCTCGTCATTCGACAGTCCGAAGCCGATGACCCCACGACCGGCGTACTGCGCCGCCAGCCGTGCGAGCGTCCGCGCGTCGAGGGGATGCCTGGTCCGGTTGGCCGCGATCACCAGGCCCATGCCGATGCCGGCCCGGTCGGCTGCATCGCGGACCGCGTCGATGACCAGATCCGTGAACGCGGTGATACCGCCGAAGCGGGCGCCGAAACCCGACGGGTCGACCTGGATCTCGGTCCACACAGAGCCGTCGGCCGCATCGTCCAAAGCGGCTTCGAGCACCAGGCGACGTACATCGTCCTCGGTCCGGAGCACCGAACGCGCCACGTCGTACAGTCGCTGGAAGCGGAACCAGCCCTTCTCGTCCTCGAGGCTGAGCTGCGGTGGCCACTCGTCGGTCAGAGACGGTGGCAGCCCGATACCGTCGCGTTCGGCGAGCTCCAGCAGCGTGCCGTGGCGCATCGAACCGGTGAAGTGCAGGTGCAGGTGTGCCTTCGGTAGTGCCGTGACTGCCCTCATGCAACCATCATGGCCGCTCGTGGCGAAGCCGTGTCGACGGACTCGGTTCGACGGCGACACCGTCGAGCACGTACACTGGACCCACCGGTGAAAATTCACTCTGAATCGTCATGCCCTCACGGGCTTTTCGCATCCTGAGCGATTTTGATCAAAGGGCACTAGCTCAACTGGCAGAGCATCGGTCTCCAAAACCGAAGGTTGGGGGTTCAAGTCCCTCGTGCCCTGCAAGACATGACCACGAAGAACTAAGGAGCATCGTGAGCGATCGTCACGAGTTGGCTGGCACGTCCGGCAAGCGCACGTCGCTAGTCACGTTCTACCGTCAGGTAATTGCCGAACTCCGCAAGGTGGTTTGGCCGACCCGACCCCAGGTCATCAACTATTTCTGGGTTGTTCTCGTGTTCGTGCTCGTCATGATGGCGATCGTCGCCGGACTCGACTACGGGTTCGGTCGCGCAGCATTCGCCATCTTCGCTTAGCACTCGCCCATAAATTCTGTATGGCAAAAGGATCACAGTGACTCAAGGTATCGACCCGCAGATTCCCGCGGAGACCGACGAGGTCGTCGAGGACGAATCGGCGCCCCCGGAAGCTCCGGAGACCGATGAGGTCGAGGTCCTCGAGGACGAAGCGGCTTCCGACGACGAGACCGGCGAAGCCGAAGACGGCGAAGCTGCCGAGACCGGCGAAGCCGAAGACGGCGAAGAGCCCGTCGTCGACGTGATGCAGGAATTCAAGGATCGGCTGTACAGCCAGATCGGCGATTGGTACGTCGTCCACACCTACTCCGGTATGGAGAAGCGGGTGAAGTCGAACCTGGAGAACCGGGTCACCTCGCTCAACGCCGAGGACTACATCTTCGAGGTTGTCGTCCCGACCGAAGAGGTCGCCGAGATCAAGAACGGCCAGCGCAAGCTCGTCAAGCGCACGGTGCTGCCCGGCTACGTCCTGGTCCGCATGGACCTCACCGACGAGTCGTGGGGCGTCGTCCGCCACACGCCGTCCGTTACGGGATTCGTGGGCAATGCCCACCAGCCCGTCCCCCTCAGTCTTGCCGAGGTCGAGAGCATGCTCGCCCCGGCAGTGGAGGCCGAAGTCGCAACTGCGGCGGATGCCCCCGACAAGCAGCAGACGAAGGCCGCCAAGGTCGAGTTCTCCGACTTCGAGGTCGGAGACTCCGTCATGGTCGTCGACGGACCGTTCGCCACGCTGCATGCGACCATCACCGAGATCAACATCGACGCACAAAGGGTCAAGGCCCTCGTGGAGATCTTCGGTCGCGAAACGCCGGTCGAGCTCAGCTTCACCCAGATCCAGAAGGTGTGATCGCGTAGCGATCGCAGGTTGAGGAGCCGTGGGGAACCAACGGCGTCTCGAAACCACTGAGCTCCGGCAACACTAAGAACAACCATCAAAAGGACCCGAGAAATGCCTCCCAAGAAGAAAGTCGCAGCCATCGTCAAGGTGCAGCTGCAGGCCGGTCAGGCCAACCCGGCACCGCCAGTCGGTACCGCGCTGGGCCCCCACGGCGTCAACATCATGGAATTCTGCAAGGCGTACAACGCTGCAACAGAGGCCATGCGTGGAAACGTCGTCCCGGTCGAGATCACGATCTACGAAGATCGCACCTTCAGCTTCATCACCAAGACGCCGCCCGCGGCTGAGCTGATCAAGAAGGCCGCCGGCCTGCAGAAGGGTTCGGCCGTCCCGCACACGGACAAGGTCGGCAAGATCACCAAGGATCAGATCCGCGAGATCGCCACGACCAAGATGCCTGACCTCAATGCGACTGACATCGACGCTGCCATGAAGATCGTCGAGGGCACTGCGCGCTCGATGGGCGTCACGACAGACTGAAGTTTTTCCTCCCGTACCACTAGTGGCAGGGCCAGCTGGGCCCGTACCGACCACGACTGGTTCACCAAGATACGAAAGAAGACCAGAGATGGCACAGCACAGCAAGGCGTACCGCGCGGTCGCCGAAAAGATCGAAAAAGACAAGCTCCACACTCCGTTGCAGGCCACGACGCTTGCCAAAGAGTCGGGTAGCAAGAAGTACGACTCGACGGTGGACGTCTCCGTCCGCCTCGGTGTCGATCCCCGCAAGGCCGACCAGATGGTGCGCGGCACCGTCAACCTCCCTCACGGCACGGGCAAGACCGCACGGGTCCTGGTCTTCGCCACCGGCGCCAACGCCGATGCGGCTCGTGAGGCCGGCGCCGACTTCGTCGGTGCCGATGAGCTGGTCGACAAGGTCAACGGCGGTTGGCTCGACTTCGACGCCGTCGTCGCGACGCCCGACATGATGGGCAAGGTCGGTCGCCTGGGTCGCGTGCTCGGCCCCCGCAACCTGATGCCCAACCCGAAGACCGGTACCGTCACCCCCGACGTCGCCAAGGCCGTCGGCGACATCAAGGGCGGCAAGATCGAGTTCCGCGTCGATCGCCACGCCAACTTGCACTTCGTCATCGGCAAGGCATCGTTCACCGCCGAGCAGCTCGCCGAGAACTACGGTGCCGCGCTCGACGAGGTTCTGCGTATCAAGCCGGCCAGCTCGAAGGGTCGCTACGTCAAGAAGATCACGGTTTCCACGACCAACGGTCCTGGTGTGCCGATGTCGCGAGACATCGGCACCGGGCCGTTTCGCATGTCACGTGGGTTGGTCATCCCACATTGTCAACGAGGGTTACCAAACTTGTGTTTTGTGACCCCGGGCACCCTTAGCCTTCTGCTATGTCCGTACGCCGAACGAGAATCGCCAGCATCGCCACCGCCGTCGCAATGACGTTCGCCCTGACGGCGTGCGGCGGCAGTGACAACCCAGACAAGGACGCGGCCCCTGAGAAGCCGGCCTCGAAGACGGCGTCCATGTCCGGAGAGCTGACGAAGGACAATTTCGTCGAGCGACTCACTGCGGCGCAGATCAAGGCCGGGACCAGTCAGGTCCGGATGGAGATCGACGCCGGGGGCCAGAAGAATCTTGCAACCGGCCAGTTCAAGGCCGGCGAGAGCGTCAAGGACTCGGCTGTCGCGCTGCGGATCGACGGCAAGTCCTCAGGTCTCGGCACATTGGACCTGCGCCTCGTGAACGGCGCAATCTACATGAACTTCGGCGAGATGACCGGAGACAAGTTCATGAAGCTCGCGCTTGACGGTTCAGGTGATGCCGCAGCCGATCAGCTCAGCGAGTTGATCGACCAGGTCAACCCGACCGCGCAGCTCGAGCAGTTCGATGCGGCCCTGACGTCGTTCAAGCAGACGGGCCGGGCCAAGACAATCGACGGGGTCAAGGCACTGCCGTACGAGATCGTCCTCGACACCTCCAAGATCGACGGAATGGCGGCTGCCGCCAAGAAGTCCGGCACCAAGGTGCCGGCGACTTTGACCTACACGATGTTCCTCGGCCCCGATGACCTGCCGCGCAGGATCACGGCCAAGGTCGTCGCGATGTCGTTCGCGCTCGACTACAGCAAGTGGGGTGAGCCGGTGGACATCAAGGCTCCGCCCGCGAGCGAGATCTCCGACAAGGCCGCCGGCGGGGCCTGATCTTCCCCGAGAATCGGCGGTTGAGGTGCGTAGGCCGCTTCGGTGGTTGAGGTGCGTAGGCCGCTCGCGGCCGTAGCCTCGAAACCCGGCCATAGCCTCGAAACCCGGCTCGTTGCTGCGCTCGTCGGCACCTCAACCCGCTCGACCGGACCCCAACTGAGCGCGCTCGGGCCTCGCGGATTTGGTCAGCCCGCCATCGTGCACTAGTCTGGACAAGCCGAAGACCGCTGGCAGCAGCTCCCCGGAGTTGCCCGAAGCGCCCGAAGGGGCGGCCCGCGCAGGTTCACGATTCAGATGCAGCAACTCAGCGTCCCGTGGCCTTGCGCCCGGGACGTTTTTTCGTGTCGGGCCCTGTAACGCACGGGGGTCGAAAGTCTAGGTATGACCACCGTGCCATTTGGTATTGGGCTGGAAGGAGATCCATGGTAAACGCGGAAAAGATTGCTGCCGTTGCCGAGCTTGCGGATAGTTTCCGTGAGTCGAACGGCGCAGTTCTCACCGAGTACCGCGGTCTCACCGTGAAGCAGCTGCAGGATTTGCGCCGCTCGCTCGGTGAGGACGTGAACTATGCCGTCGCCAAGAACACGCTGACCAAGATCGCCGCCAAGGACGCAGGCGTGGAGCTCGATACCGATCTCCTCACCGGTCCGACCGCAATCGCCTTCATCAAGGGCGATCCGGTGCTGGCTGCCAAGAGTCTGCGCGACTTCGCGAAGGCGAACTCACCACTCGTCATCAAGGGAGGCTTCCTTGACGGGAAGATCCTCACTGCTGAAGAGATCACGAAGCTGGCCGACCTCGAGTCGCGTGAGGTCCTCCTCGCAAAGCTCGCAGGTGGCATGAAGGCCAGCCTCTCGAACGCCGCGTCGCTGTTCAACGCCCCGCTGTCGCAGGCTGCCCGAGTTCTGGGTGCCCTGCAGGCGAAGGCCGCAGCCGACCCGTCGATCCTGGCTGCAGGCCCCGAGCCTGTCGCCGAAGCTGCCGACGAGGCCCCCGCGGCCGAGCCGGTTGCAGAAGAAGTTCCGGTCGAGGCATCCGCCGACGCCGGCTCCGAGGGCTGAAAGCCCGATTAATTCAATCGGGACCCCCTCGGGGTCTCACAACGGAAGGACGCCACCATGGCGAAGCTCAGCTCTAGCGATCTGCTGGACGCATTCAAGGAAATGACCCTCATCGAGCTCTCCGAGTTCGTCAAGGAGTTCGAGGACACGTTCGACGTGACCGCCGCTGCTCCGGTTGCCGTTGCTGCTGCCGCCCCGGCTGCTGCCGGTGGCGCGGACGCCGCTGCTGACCAGGACGAGTTCGACGTCATCCTCGAGGGTGCCGGCGAGAAGAAGATCCAGGTCATCAAGGAAGTTCGTACCATCACCGGTCTCGGACTCAAGGAGGCCAAGGACCTCGTCGAGGGTGCTCCGAAGCCCGTCCTCGAGAAGGCCACCAAGGAAGCCGCTGACAAGGCGAAGGAGGCCCTCGAGGCCGCCGGCGCCAGCGTCACCGTCAAGTGATTTCCTAGCTCCAAGCGCCAGGGCGCTCCCTCTTCGGAGGGGGCGCCCTTTTGCATGCCCAGACCGACCCATCCGGACGCGCCGCGAAGAATCAGGACCTTGGTCCTGCACAGGAGTGCCATCTCGGGTAGCGTGTCAGCCGTCACAGTGTCACCCGAAGTTACGCGCTTGGGAGTCCTAGGTCCTGACTTGTTACTCACGAGTCACAATCTTGGAAATTCACGTAACCTCGGTTGACGGAAGTCGTTAGTTCCTGTGTCTGCGGTCACGTCGACCAACGACAAGCAAGTTCTGCCAGCAGTTGCGGGCAGTCCGCGGTAAGCAAGGAGGGGCCATCCGTGGGTGTTGAAGTGGTAGTTGAGGGGCTGACCAAGAAGTTCGGTAGTTCGTTGATCTGGAAGGACGTGTCGCTGACGCTTCCGGCTGGTGAGATCTCGGTGATGTTGGGTCCGTCGGGCACGGGTAAGTCGGTGTTCTTGAAGACGTTGATCGGGTTGCTGAAGCCCAATGAGGGCCATGTCTTCATCGAGGGTGTCGATATCGCGAACTGCAAGGAGAAAGAGCTTTACGAGATCCGCAAACT